>DASUSS010000001.1:0-38390 GCA_036374995.1 Longimicrobiales bacterium
GGCCACAAGCAGACGAAGTTCGGGATCCCGTACGACGAGGCGGAGCGCCTGTACCACGCCGCGGCGCAGATGCCGGGCATCATCGTGCGCGGTGTCGATGTGCACATCGGCAGCCAGATCCTCGATGTCGAGCCGTATCACCTCGCGGTCGCGCGCGTCCTCGAGCTCGTGGACCGGTTGCGCCGCAGCGGTATCGCGCTCGAGTTCATCGATGTCGGCGGCGGCTTCGGCGTGAGCTACGACGGCGGGCCGGGACCGGAGCCGGCGGATTTCGCGGCCGGACTCGTCCCGCTGCTCGCGTCCGCGGGTCTGCGCACGCTCTTCGAGCCCGGCCGCTTCATTGTCGGGCCGGCCGGCATCCTGCTCACGCGTGTCCTCTTCCTGAAGGAGATGGGCGGCAAGACGTTCGTCATCACGGATGCCGGCATGAACGATCTGCTGCGGCCCAGCCATTACTCCAGTTACCACCGCGTCGAGCCCGCCGCCCGCATTGCCGGCCGGCAGACCGTACCGGTCGATGTCGTGGGACCGATCTGCGAGAGCGGCGACTTCCTCGCGCTCGACCGCCCGATTCCGCGTGTCGAGCCGGGCGAGCTGCTCGCCATCGGTACCACCGGCGCCTACGGCTTCTCCATGGCCTCGACCTACAACGCGCGGCCGCGGCCCGCCGAGGTCATGGTCGCCGGCACGCAGCACCGCCTCGTGCGCCGCCGCGAAACGTACGAGGACCTCGTCCACGGCGAGGTGGACCTTCCCGATTGAGCACATGGAAAACAGAATCCTGATTCTCGACTACGGCTCGCAGTTCACCCAGCTCATCGCACGTCGCATCCGCGAGGTCCGTGTCTACTGCGAGATCCACGCGCCGACCGTATCACTCGAATGGATCCGCGAGTTCGCGCCGCGCGGCATCGTCCTGTCCGGCGGGCCCTCGTCGGTGTACGGCGCCGACGCACCGCCGTTCGATCCGGCAATCCTCTCGCTCGATGTGCCGGTGCTCGGCATCTGCTACGGCATGCAGCTGATTGCGCAGGCGAACGGCGCGCGGGTGATTCCCGGCCGGCGCGAGTACGGCCGCGCCGAGGTGCGGGTCCAGCGCAGTGATGAGCTGTTCTACGGCTTCGAGACCGCGGACCCCGTTACCGTGTGGGCGAGCCATGGCGATCACGTCAACGAGGCCCCGGCCGGGTTCGAGGTCCTCGCCTCAACGCAGGATCTTCCCGTAGCCGCGTTCCGCCAGGTCGATGCACCCCGCTTCGGCGTGCAGTTCCATCCCGAAGTGGCGCACACGCCGCGCGGCGATGAGGTGCTCTCCAACTTCGTGTTCCGCATCTGTGGCTGCGAGCCGACGTGGACGGCCGGCTCCTTCATCGACGACGCGATCGCACGCATCCGCGAGCAGGTCGGCGATGCCCACGTGATCTGCGGACTGTCCGGTGGCGTCGACTCCTCCGTTGCCGCCGCGCTCGTGCTGCGCGCCATCGGCGAGCAGCTCACGTGCATCTTCGTCGACAACGGCCTGCTGCGGAAAGGCGAGCGGGAGAGCGTGGAGCGAGCGTTCCGCCGCCACCTCGGTGCGCACCTCGTCGTGGTCGACGCGCGCAGCCAGTTCCTCGACCGGCTGGCCGGCATCGAGGAACCGGAGGAAAAGCGCCGCCGCATCGGCGAGGTCTTCATCCGCGTGTTCGAGAGCGCCGCCCTGGACGCGGGGCGCGATGCGAAGTTCCTCGTTCAGGGGACGTTGTATCCCGATGTCATCGAGTCGCGTTCCGTGCGCGGACCGTCGGCCGTCATCAAGACGCATCACAACGTGGGCGGCCTGCCCGAGGACCTCGACTTCGAGCTCGTCGAGCCGCTGCGCGAGCTGTTCAAGGATGAGGTGCGTCAGGTCGGCCGGGAGCTCGGTCTGCCCGAGGAGCTCGTCGGCCGGCACCCGTTCCCCGGTCCCGGCCTTGCCATCCGCGTGCTCGGTGCAGTCAGCGAGGAGCGCCTCCACATCCTGCGCGAGGCGGACGCCATCTACCTCGAGGAGATCCGCGCCGCCGAGCTGTACGATGACATCTGGCAGGCCTTCGCCGTGCTCCTGCCCGTGCGCAGTGTCGGCGTCATGGGCGATGCGCGCACCTACGACAACGTCGTCGCACTGCGAGCCGTGACCAGCCGCGACGGCATGACCGCAGACTGGTACCCGTTCCCGCACGATGTGCTCGGGCGGATTTCCTCGCGCATCATCAATGAGGTGGATGGCGTGAACCGCGTCTGCTACGACGTCAGCTCGAAACCGCCCGCGACCATCGAGTGGGAGTGAGAACGGGCCCCGGGGTCGGCAGGCCCGTCTAGTCGTTCTCGCTGCCGAGGTGCGCCGCACCTTCCGCGGCCAGGCGCCGCAGGTAGATGCCCGCGTAGTTCTCGTCGATTGCCGCCAGACGATGTTCCGGCGTCGCCTCGTGCTCCGCGCCGCACCGGTCGCACCGGATCCGGCGTCGCTCGCTCGCTCCTACCAGGCGCCAGTTGCCGACACAATCATCGTGCGTATGTGTGAGCTCCAGCATCCGTGCTGCTCCCGATCGCGGCCGCTCGCTGCGGCCGGCTTCTGCCTGTCGTGCAATCTCCACGCCAGCCACCAGGACCCTCCTAGCGGCCGCCTTCCTCCGCCGTCGGCGTCAGCCGGGCACCCACCGAATCCCACACCTCCGCCAGCTCGCGCAGATCACGCTCCGGCGACTCCACGAACGCGCGCAGCTCCGCTTCGCTCACACCGCGCCGGGCCAGCACCTCCTGCCGCAGCGCCTCGAACCGCACCGTGTCCGGTCCCGCTTCCTGCGCCGCACGACGCAGCTCCACCATCGTCGCGATGAACTGCTCCTCCGTCAGACCGCGCCCGCGGCTCTCCGCACCACACGCACACAGCAGCAGCGCGATCGCGATCGTCCATTTCATCCACGGATTCTCGCACGTCCTCGCGCGCGCCGACAGGGCGCGCATGGGTGCGGGCGCTCACTGCCGATTCGGCAGGGGAGACGGGCACGAGCGTTGCCCCGCCGGACGGAGGACCGAGAGGAAGGCGAGGGAACGGTGCTGAACCACGAACGGCTGACGATCAAGGCGGCGGAATCGATCCAGGGCGCGCTGCAGGAGGCGACGCGGCGGGGCAATCCCGCGCTGGAGGACGTGCATCTGCTGCTGGCGCTGCTGGGCCAGGAAGAGACGGTCGTCGTGCCGGTGCTGCAGAAGGTCGGCGTGAACATCACGCGACTGCGGGAGGCGCTGGGAGCGGTGCTGGACCGCCTGCCGAAGCAGACGGGCGGTGCGACGCCGGCGGTCAGCCGGGAGCTGAATCAGATCTTCGACCACGCGGAGCGGATCGCGCGGGAGCTGGAGGACGAATACACCTCGACGGAGCATCTGCTGCTGGGCGTGGCGGCGCAGAAGGGCTCGACGGCGAAGGAGCTGCTGCAGCATCAGGGAGCGACGGAGGCGGCGGTGCGCGACGCGCTCGAGTCGGTGCGGGGCTCGCATCGGGTGACGGACCAGAGCCCGGAGCAGAAGTACCGCGCGCTCGAGCGGTTCACGCGGGATCTGACGGACATCGCGAGGCGCGGTAAGCTGGATCCGGTGATCGGTCGCGACGAGGAAATCCGGCGTGTGGTCCAGGTGCTGAGTCGGCGCACGAAGAACAACCCGGTGCTGATCGGCGAGCCGGGCGTGGGCAAGACGGCGATCGTGGAGGGTCTCGCGCAGCGGATCGTGAGCGGCGATGTGCCGGAGTCGCTGAAGAACAAGCGGCTGGTGCAGCTCGACATCGCGGCGATGGTAGCGGGAGCGAAGTACCGCGGCGAGTTCGAGGAGCGGCTGAAGGCGGTGCTGAAGGAGATCACGGAAGCCGAAGGCCGGTACGTCGTCTTCATCGACGAGATGCACACTATCGTGGGCGCCGGCGCGGCGGAAGGCGCGATGGACGCGGGCAACATGCTGAAGCCGGCGCTTGCGCGCGGCGAGCTGCGGGTGGTGGGTGCCACGACGCTGGATGAGTACCGCAAGCACATCGAGAAGGACGCGGCACTCGAGCGGAGGTTCCAGCCCGTGTATGTGGGCGAACCGAGCGTCGAGGACGCGATCGCGATCCTGCGCGGCCTCAAGGAGCGCTACGAGGTGCATCATGGCGTGAAGATCACCGACAGTGCGCTGGTCGCGGCGGCGAAGCTGTCGGATCGCTACATCGGCGGGCGCTTCCTGCCGGACAAGGCGATCGATCTGATCGACGAGGCGGCGTCGCGGCTGCGCATCGAGATCGACTCGATGCCGCAGGAGATCGACGAGGTCGAGCGGCGGATCATGCAGCTCGACATCGAGCGCACGGCGCTCGCGAACGATCAGGAGAAGGGCGCGGTCGAGCGCCGTCAGCGCATCGAGGAGGAGCTGGCGCAGCTGCGTGAGAAGTCGAACGCGATGAAGGCGACGTGGCAGGCGGAGAAGGACCAGATCGCGACGATCCGCACGCTCAAGGAGCGGATCGATCAGCTGCGCGTAGAGGCGGAGCGCGCGACCCGCACGGCGGACCTCGCGCGCGCAGCCGAGATCCAGTACGGCGAGATCCCGAAGACGGAGCACGAGCTCGAGCAGGCGGAAGCGCGGCTCGCCGAGCTGCAGTCGCGCGGCAAGTTCCTGAAGGAGGTCGTGGAGGCGGAGGACGTCGCCAATGTGGTCGCGCGGTGGACCGGCATCCCGGTGACACGCATGCTCGAGACGGAACGGGAGCGGCTCACGCACCTCGAGGACGAGCTCGGTTCGCGCGTCGTCGGGCAGCACGAGGCGCTCGTGGCCGTATCGAACGCAGTCCGCCGCAGCCGTGCCGGGCTTCAGGACCCGAACCGGCCGATCGGCAGCTTCATCTTTCTCGGCCCGACCGGCGTCGGGAAGACGGAGACGGCTCGCGCGCTCGCCGAGTTCCTGTTCGACGACGAGCACGCCATGGTCCGCATCGACATGTCCGAGTACATGGAGAAGCATGCGGTCGCGCGCCTGATCGGCGCTCCGCCCGGATACGTCGGCTACGAGGAGGGCGGCCAGCTCACGGAGGCCGTGCGTCGCCGGCCCTACTCCGTCGTGCTGTTCGACGAGATCGAGAAGGCGCATCCGGAGGTGTTCAACCTGTTCCTCCAGATCCTCGACGACGGGCGGCTCACCGACTCACAGGGGCGCCTGGTCGATTTCCGCAATGCGGTCATCATCATGACGTCCAACGTCGGCAGCCAGTTCATTCTCGAGCGCACCGGCACGACGGAGTGGGGCGAGGTCGAGGCGCACGTGCTCGCGGAGCTGCGCCGTTCGTTCCGGCCCGAGTTCCTGAACCGTATCGACGACATCATCGTGTTCCGTCCGCTCGCGCAGGAGCAACTCCAGCGCATCGTCGAGCTCCAGCTCGACCGCGTGCGCGGGATGCTCGCCGAGCGCGGCATCACGCTGCGGCTCACGCCGGAGGCCGAGCGCGTCATCGCGCAGGACGGCTACGACCCCGCGTTCGGTGCGCGGCCGCTCAAGCGCGCGATCCAGCGCCTCGTACAGAACCCCCTGGCCGTCATGCTGCTCGAGGGACGGTTCGACGAGGGCGATACCGTGCTCGTCACGACCGCCGATGGCGCGCGGGAGCTGCGCTTCGAGAAGGTCGCGGCGGACTCCGGCACGCCGGCAGGCGCGGCAGTGGCATAGACCCGCGTGCGGGCCGGGTCGCCGCCAACGAGCCGTTCGTGTCCGCACTCCTCAGCCTATCGGCGAGTGCGGACAACTTCAACGGATTCACTCGCGGAGAACGGCCGGAGGGTGAGGCGAGCCCGGGAGTCATGGTCCGGTGGCGCCGCGCGTCGCGACGCGGGTTTGGAGTCTTTGTTTTCAATACAGGGGTGCCATAGCCGTGTCGGCCGAAGCGTGCGCATGAGCCTCCCGAACCTCGAAGTCACTCCAGCCGTTCTCCGCGAATGAATCTGTTGTTGTTCCGCTGACCGGGCACCGAGCCGGCTGTCGCGCGAGACTGACGACACGGCCCTTCAACGCCCGTCGCGCTTGACAGGGGATACCCGGAGAAGCCACCTTCCTGTTGCTCCCCGGCACAACACAAAGGAATGAATACCATGCGGTTAAGCGCTGTCCGCTCCGCCGGCCTCCTGCTCTCCATCGCCGTGTCGTCCGCCTGTGCAGGCGGCGGCGCCACCACGCGGGCCGCGGTCGACGCCTCGCTCGCGCCGGCCATGACGATCGAGCGGTTCCTGCGTGCGGCCAACCAGAACGACCTCGACACGATGGCGGCGCTGTTCGGCACGCGGGACGGCTCCATCACGCGCAGCTGGTCGAAGAAGGAAGTCGACGAGCGGATGCTCGTCATCGCGAACGTCCTGCGCCACTCCGACTACACGATCGCGGGTGAGCAGCTCGTCGCCGGTCGCCGGGACGAGGCGACGCAGCTCAACGTGCAGATGGTGATCAGCGGCGATACCCTCGTGGTCCCGTTCACGCTCGTCCGCACGGACGCGCAGAACTGGCTCATCGAGAAGATCGGCATTGATGCCGTTACTCGCGGCAGCGGGTTCCGCACCGGCGGCTTCTGAGGCCCGCCGCCTACCCGGAAACGAGCTCGATCAGCACGCCACCCGTACTGCGCGGATGCAGGAACGCGACCCGATGACCGTGCGCTCCCGTGCGTGGTGTCCGGTCGATGAGCTCGATGCCGTCGGCGGCCAGCCGCTCGAGCGCGGCTTCCAGATCCGGCACCCGGTACGCAATGTGGTGCAGCCCCGGACCACGCCGGGCGAGGAACCGGCCGACGGGCGTGTCCGCACCGGTCGGCTCGAGCAGCTCGAGCCGGCCCGGACCCGTACCGATGAAGGAAACCGCGACGCCCTGCGCACCGACGCGCTCCACCGGGGAACCGGTCGCGCCCAGCAGGGATTCGAATAGCGGTTGGAATGCGGCGATCGATTCGACGGCGATCGCCACGTGGTCGAGAGGAAGTTGCACGGGTCCGCTCCGGCGGGGTTCTTGCACGTGTACACCTCCGCAGTTTAACACCTCGCTGCGCCGCAGGTCACGGCGGAGCGCACCGACAAGGAGATGGGGATGGCTGGAAACGGCGGACCGGTTCAGGTCACCGATGCGAACTTCGCGACCGAGATCGAGAAGGCCCCCGGGCTCTCGATCGTGGACTTCTGGGCGGCCTGGTGCGGTCCATGTCGGATGGTCGCTCCGATCATAGAGCAGCTCGCCGGCGAGTACTCGGGCAGGATGAAGGTTGCCAAGCTCGACGTCGATGCGAATCAGCAGGTCTCGACGAAGTACAATATCCGCTCGATTCCGACGATCCTGTTCTTCAAGGACGGCAAGCACGTCGACACCGTCGTCGGCGCCGTCCCGAAGGCGCTGCTCGAGCGGAAGGTCCAGGAGCACATCAGCTGAGCGGACGCGGGACCGGGCGGGTTCAGGATCGCGATCGGGAACAAACGGCGGGGCTCCAGCCCCGCCGTTACCTTTTTCGGTGTGCGGGCCCGTCCCGCCGCACGGACGCCGGATCATGCTCCGGCAACGGGCCCGGCGCCCACTCTCGAGGCCTTTCCTAAACCATGGCCACGCTTTACGTTGTAAGCACGCCCATCGGAAATCTCGACGATATCACGCTGCGTGCGCTCGCCGTGCTGAAGGACGTGGACCGCGTCCTGGCGGAGGACACGCGGCGAACGTCGATCCTGTTCCGCCGCTATGACATCGCGACGCCCCTCGTTTCGGCGCACGAGCACAACGAAGCGGCGCGAGCGCAGCAGCTGGTCGGCTGGCTCGATGGGGGCGAGGACGTGGCTCTCGTCTCGGATGCCGGCACGCCGCTGCTGTCGGATCCGGGGGCGCGGCTGGTGCGCGCCGTGCTCGAGGCCGGCCACGGTGTCGTGCCGGTTCCGGGCGCATCGGCGCTGCTGTCTGCACTCGTGATCTCCGGGCTCCCTGCGGAGCCGTTCACTTTCTATGGCTTCGTGCCTCGCTCCGGCCGTGCGCGGCGGGAGCTGCTGGCCGAGCTCTCGGGACTGCGTCACACCGCGGTCCTGTATGAATCGCCGGCGCGGCTGACCTCGCTGCTGCGCGATCTCATCGACGCGTGCGGGGCGGATCGTCCCGCAGCCGTGGCGCGAGAGCTGACGAAGCTCCATGAATCCCTGGTGCGCGGAACGCTCGCGGATGCGCTGCGTACGTACGAGGGAGGCACGGTCCGCGGCGAAGTGGTCGTGGTGCTCGGCGGCGCGCCGGCTGCGGAGAGGCCAGCCGTGACGGATGCGGCCGTGCTGGCGGCGGAGCTGCTCGCGGGCGGTGCGACACCGCGGAGCGCGGCGCGCGAGCTCGCACAGCGTTTGCGCATGTCGCGCAATGATGCCTATTCGCTCGTCCTCGCGGCACGCGAGGGCGGTCGAGACAAGGAATGAACGTGCGGCTTTTGCAGGTCCTGGTTCTTTCCGGAGCCGTGCTCGCCACATCGGCCCACGACGCGCGCGACGCGGCCGCGCCGCCGCCACTGACGATCGCACAACTCCAGTACGACGGTGGCGGGGATTGGTACGCGAACCCGTCGGGTCTGCCGAACCTGCTGCGGGAAATACGGGATCGGACGGGCCTCGCCATCTCGATCACGCCGGGCCGCACGCGCCTGACGGATCCGTCGCTCTGGTCCTACCCGTATCTCTACCTCACCGGCCACGGCAACATCCGGCTGTCGGAGGAGGAGGTGCGACTGCTGCGTCGCTATCTGCTCGGCGGCGGATTCGTGCACGTCGATGACAACTTCGGTCTGGACGACAGCTTCCGGCGCGAGGTCCGGCGCGTGTTCCCGGACCGCGAGCTGGAGGAGCTGCCGCCGACGCATCCGGTGTTCAACACGTTCTACAACCTGCCGGACGGCCTGCCGAAGATCCACCGGCACAGCGGTCGGCCGGCGCAGGCGTTCGGCATCTTCGACGCCGGCCGTCTCGTGCTGTTCTACAGCTACGAGTCCGACCTCGGCAACGGTTGGGAGGACGTCGAACGCTACGACGACCCGCCGCAGGCGCGCGAGGCTGCGTTCCGAATGGGCGTGAACCTCTTCATGTACGCATTATCCCAGGTGGCGCCGTGACCCCATCGATGATTCCGCTCGGCAGGCTGCTCGACGATGTGCGTCGCACACTGCGGCGCGAGACCGCCCTCGCGCTCGTCCTCGGTGCGCTCTGCGCGCTGCCGGGTGTGCTGCTCGCGGCGTGGATCATCGGACTGCTGCGACCCTGGGGCGGCACCGGGTTCGGCCCGCTGCTCCTCGATGTCCTGGCCGTGGCCGCCGCCGGTGCGCTCGTCTATTTCGGTGTGCGGCGCTGGATCGGTTCGCTGGATGAGCATGCCGTCGCCGCGGACGCGGAGCGTGCGGCGGGCGTGCCGGACGGAACGGTGCGCGGCGCGCTCGAGCTCGCGCGCCGTGTGCCGGACGGCACCTCCGCGGCGCTCGCGCGCCGTGCCGAGGCGGACGTCACGCGCCGGATCTCCGCGATCGCGCCCGAGGCCGTGGCGCCCGTGCTGCGCGGCCGTGCGCGTCACCGGCGGCGTCTCGCGACCGGTGCGTTCTTCGCGCTCTCCGCGATGACCGTGCTCGTCGCGTTCGCGGCGCCGGACCATTCGCGCGCGGCGTGGTCGCCGATGGCGCGGCCGGTGCGCCATCTCGTGCCACCGCCGCTGCCGCCGCTCGTCGTGCTGCCGGGCGATGTCGAGGTGCAGCGCGGCGGTGACCTGCCGGTCCGGATCGAGGCGCCCGGCCGGGAGGCGGTCACACTGCACTGGCGG
Source organism: Longimicrobiales bacterium (assembly GCA_036374995.1). Taxonomy (GTDB): domain Bacteria; phylum Gemmatimonadota; class Gemmatimonadetes; order Longimicrobiales; family RSA9; genus SH-MAG3. Next base: position 9,838 of record DASUSS010000001.1, read on the forward strand.
ATGCAGGGCGATGTCCCGCGGAGGGAAGTGGGCGCCGTCATCGCGGACAGCGCCGTGATCACCATCCCCGACATCGACGCGGCGGCCGAGTACTGGGTCCAGGCGCCGGATGGCGCTGCGAGTGCGCGCTTCCGCATCACGCCGACCGACCCGCTGCTGCTCGCTGACCTCGCCGTCGACGTCGTCTACCCGACGCACGTCGGCCGCGCGAGCGAGCACTTCCAGGGAGAGCTCCCGCCGCTGGAGATTCCGGAGGGCACGCAGCTCGTCATTCGCGGCCGGGCCACGCGCATGCTGGCCCGGGCCGCACTGCTGCCGGTGAACGTGAACGAGCGCATCGACTTCGTCATCGAGGACGATGAGTTCCGCGGCACGTTCACGCCTGCGGCGAGCGGAGTGTTCGGATGGCAGCTGCGCGATGACGCCGGCGGCGATGTCGCCGTTCAGCCGGCACCGCTCGACATCACCGTCGTCCCCGACGCCGCGCCGCAGGTCGAGATCACGTTCCCGGCGACGGACACGGTACTCGACGCGTCGCTCCGGCAGGCCGTCGTTGCGGACGCGCGCGACGACTTCGGCCTTGCCCGCGCCGCGCTCGTGAGCTGGCGGGTGAGCCGGTCGGGCGAGCGCGACGCCGAGATCGAGCACCCGCTGGAGATGAGCGGGGATGACCGTGCGCTCATCCGCACGCTGCTCGACGCATCGACGCGCAACCTCGTGCCGGGTGACACGCTCAAGTTCTACGTCCGTGTGACGGACACCTCGCCCCGGCGGCAGACCGCGGTCTCGCGTACGCTGTCGCTGCGGCTGCCCGGGATGGTCGAGCTGCGCGAGCAGTCGAGCGACCGCGCGGACGCGCTGGTCGATGACGCCGAGCAGCTCGCGGCACGTGCCGCCGACATCCAGAGGGCGACGCGCGAGCTGGAGCGACGCACGAGCGCGGCGAATGCACGCAGGCAGGCCGAGCGCCAGCGCGGCACGCGCGGCGCCGACGCCGGTCAGCGCATGGAGTACGAGGAGGCCGCAGCGCCGCGACAGCTCCTCGAGCAGCAGGAGGAGCTCGTCGCGCAGATGGAAGCGATGCGCGAGCAGCTCGAGGCGTTCGAGCGCGCCATGGAGCGCGCGGGCCTGCGCGATGCCGAGCTGCAACAGCGGCTCGAGGAGATGCGGAAGCTCTACGACCAGATGCTGACGCCGGAGCTGCGCGAGCAGCTGGAGCAGCTGCGCAGTGCGCTCGAGCAGCTGGATCCCGAAGCGGTGCAGAAGGCGCTGGAGCAGATGGCGGAGCAGCAGGAAGAGATGAAGGAGCAGCTCGATCGGACGCTCGAGCTGATGCGCCGCGCCGCCGCCGAGCAGCAGATGAACAACCTCGCGCAGGAAGCGCGCGAGCTTGCGACGCAGCAGCAGGCGCTCGCCGAGTCGATGTCGCAGCAGGAGCCCACGCCCGAGCAGGCGAAGACGCAGCAGGAGCTGGCGGAACGCACCGGGGAGCTCGCACGGTCCCTCGAGCAGATGCAGGAGCAGTTGCGCGAACAGGGCGAGCCGCAGACCGCGGAAAGCACGCAGGACGCACAGCGCGACGCTGCACAGGCCGGCCAGCAGATGGAGCAGGCCGCTCAGGATGCGGCGCGCCGCGACGGGCAGCAGGCGGCCGAGAAGGGCGAGCAGGCGGCCGAGCGTCTCGAGCAGGCGGCCGAAACGCTGGATCAGGCGCGCAAGGCGATGGCGGAGGAGTGGAAGCGGGATGCGCAGCAGTCGATGGAGCAGGCCACGCGCGACGCGCTCGATCTCGCGGAGCGGCAGCAGCAGCTGACGGAGCGGATGAAGCAGTCGGCCGAGTCGCAGGGCGCGCAGGGGCAGCAGCCGCCGAAGCCGCCGCAGGCGGGTCAGCAGCAGAGTGGTCAGCAGCAGCAGAGCGGTCAGCAGCAGGGTGCGCAGCAGCCGCAGTCCGGCCAGCAGCAGGGCCAGCAAGGCCAGCAGGGGCAGCAGCAGCAGGGTCAGCAGGGGCAGCAGCAGGGACAGCAGGGCCAGCAGCAGGGTCAGCCGGGCGGCCGGACGCCGGGTCAGCAGGCGGGTGGTGGTGGCGGCGGTGACATGCAGTCGATGCAGACGGAACAGTCCGCGCTGCAGCAGGGACTCCAGCAGCTCGGCCGCAACCTGCAGGAGAAGGGCGAGCGGAATTCCGCGGTCAATCGCGAGGTCGGCTCGGCGCTCGGCCGTGCGAACCTGAGCATGCAGCAGACGCTCGATCAGATGCAGCGTGGTGAGACGCCGACGGAGCAGGCGCAGCAGACGGTGGATGCGCTGAATCGGCTGGCGCTGGCACTGCTGAACAACGCGCAGAGCATGAACAACGGCGAGGGCGGCGAGGGGTCGGAGGCGCTGCAGCAGCTGGCGGATATTGCGAAGCAGCAGGGCAACCTGAACGGCCGGTCGAATGCGTTGTCGCCGATGAACGTGACGCAGAGTGCGATGAATCAGCAGCTCGATCGCCTGGCGACGGAGCAGATGGAGATCGCACGCAGGCTCGGCGAGCTGAACCGCGGAGGGCGCGAGGGCCTGACCGGCGACATCGATGCGCTCGCACGGGAGGCGGAGCAGATCGCGCGGCAGCTGGAGAGCGGCCGCATGCCGCCCGAGACACTCGCTCGGCAGGAGCGCCTGTTCCATCGCATGCTCGACGCGGGTCGGTCCCTCGAGAAGGACGAGTACGAGGACGAACGGACGGCGGAGCGTCCGACGGCTGTCGAGGGCCGCAGCGTGCAGGAGCTGGACGCCGCGCTGTTCCGCGACCCGACGCGCTTCCGTGCACCGACACCGGAAGAGCTCCAGGCATTGCCGCCGGCGTACCGGCGCCTGATCCTCGACTACTTCGAGCGGCTCAACCGTCCGGATACGCGGCAGCCGGAAAGGCCGCCGACGCGATGATGCAGGTCCACCGCCGAACGGCAGTGCTGCTCTGCGCCGTTGCCGTCGCCGCGGTTGCGCCATCGGCGCACGCGCAGCGCACGGCCCGCGGCCAGGCCGCGCAGGCGCAGCTCATGTCGGAGCTGGGTCGGCTCCGGCAGGCCGCATCGGCCGAGGCCGCGGGCAACTACGCCGAGGCGGAGCGGATCGTCGGCGAGGTGCTGCGGGCGAACCCGGCGTCGCTCAGCGGACTGCTCGCGATGGAACGCCTGCTGACGCAGCAGTCACGTCTCGTGGAGATCCTGCCCCTGGTCGATCGGCTGCTCGCGGCGGACCCGACCTCCGTCGTCGGTCATCAGACGCGGCTGCGCGTCGCGTCCGACCTGAACGACGTGACCCGTCTCGAGTCGGCGATCGCCGAGTGGATCCGCGTCACGCCGGACATCGAGACGCCGTACCGTGAGGCCGCCCTGATCTGGCGTCGCCGCGGCGAGACGGCTCGCGCGATCGCACTGCTGGAGCAGGGCCGCACACGCATCGACCGACCCGACGCACTCGCGCTCGAGCTCGGCGACGCGTTCGCGAGCTCGCAGAACGCCGAGCGCGCGGCCGAGCACTGGGCACGCGCGATCGGGCCCGAGGGACGGGGTTTCCTGCTCGTGCAGCGCCGCCTTCAGGGACAGCCGGACGGCGGCGCACACGTGATTCCGTCGCTCGTCGACCGCCTGGGCGCCGAGCCGTCGACGTTCCCGCGCCTGCGTGCGGCCGCGCTGCTGGCGATCGACGCCGGCCTCGAGCCGCAGGCACTCCGCATCATCGCTGCTCTCGAGCGCAGCACGCCGGCTGCGGAGCACGAGCAGCTCGCGGTCGAGCTCGCGCGCCGTGCCGATGGCGCCGGGCTGCACGCGGTGGCGTTGCGGCTCTACCGGGACCTGATCGACGCCGCCGAGCCTGCCGCCACGCTCGCGCTGCGCACGAGAATGGCGGAGCTCGCGCTCCTCGCCGGCGACACCGCGCTGGCCGCCGCGACGTACCGCGAGCTCGAGCTCGCCGCCGCCGCAGGCTCACCGCAGCGGCGGCAGGCCATCGCGTTGCGCATCCAGCTCACCGCCCGCGAGGGCGATCTCGATGCCGCCGCCGCCGACTTCGACGCGTTCAGGACGGAGTACCCGCAGGGGCCCGAGCTGGATGCGACCGCGGCGGCGCTCGCGGAGGCGCTGCTCGACCGCGGCAGACTCCCGCTGGCCGGACGCGTCCTCACGGGCGTCACGGGCGCACGCGCCGCGCAGCTCCGCGGCCTGATCCATCTCCGCAACGGCGATATCGAGCAGGCCCGCCACGAGCTGCTCAGTGCCGCACCGCTCCTGCGGGGACCGGCCGCGACGTCCACCATTGCGCTCGCGACGCTGCTGTCGCGTGTCTCCGCGCGCGGCGGCGAGATCGTCGCCGCTGTCGTGGCGGCGCCCGACGCCGATCGGCCCGCGCAGATCCGCGATGCCGCAGAGTCCGCGCGCCTGCTGCCCGCCGATGAGCGCGCCGCCGTGCTCGATTTCCTGGCGGAGACGGCCGAAGCCGTGGGTGCGGGAGAAGACGCCGATGCGCTGCGCCGCGAGATCATCGACACGCTGCCGCGCACGCACGAGGCGCCGGCCGCACTCCTCGCGCTCGCGCGCCGCGCCGGCGAGGATCCCGAGAGCGAAGAAGAGGCAAGAGTATTGCTCGAGAAACTGATCGTCGAGTATCCGCGCAGCACGCTCGCACCGCAGGCGCGCACCGAGCTCCAGCGGATTCAGCAGCACTGAGCAGGAAGGAAGCCGGGATCATGCGACGCACCATCATCACGACCCTCGCCCTCGCCCTCTTCGCGGGCCCCCTCGCCGCGCAGCAGCTGCTCGTCCCCATGGATCAGGAGCAGACGGATCACCTGAAAGCCTACGGCCTCACGTTCTGGGTGCTCGACCATCGCCTCTCCGCCGAGTGGCTGCTCAACTACCGCTACGGCTCGTTCCTGCTGCCCGACCGGCCCGAGGTCCGGCGCGAGGCCGCTCTCCGCGGCGTCTTCACCCGGCCCGTGACCGCCGCACAGGTCGCCGAGCTCCACGCGACGGTCGAGCAGTCGAACATGGAGCGCGTCATCCTCGAGAAGGCGCCCCGCATCGCCGTCTACACACCGGACAACGTCAACCCCTGGGATGACGCCGTAACGCTCGCGCTCACCTACGCCGACATCCCGTATGACAAGGTGTGGGACGCGGAAGTGCTCCAGGGCAGACTCTCCGAGTACGACTGGCTGCACCTGCACCACGAGGACTTCACCGGCCAGTACTCGAAGTTCTACATCAACTACGCCGGTGCGCCATGGCTGCTGGAGGCCGTGCGCGTGAACGAGGCGATGGCCGAGCGCTTCAGCAAGGCGCACGTGCCGGAGCTGAAGCAGTCCGTGGCCGGCGAGATCCAGCGCTACGTCGCACAGGGCGGGTTCCTGTTCGCGATGTGCACCGCCACGGAGACGCTGGAGCTCGCGCTCGCGGCGATGGGCGTGGACATCGCAGCCGCGTTCGCCGACGGCACGCCGGCGGACCCGCAGGCGACGCAGAAGCTCCGGTGGGATGGCACGCTGGCATTCCGTGATGCCGAAGTGCAGATCAACCCGGGGGTGAACGCCTTCAGCGACATCGACGGCCATCAGGTGAACACGTCGTGGCGCCAGCCGCTCGGTGCGTTCACGCTGTTCGATTTCAGTCCGAAGTTCGACCCGGTCCCGTCGATGCTCGTGCAGAACCACGAGCGCGTGCTGGCGGACTTCTACGGCCTCACCACGAGCTTCCGTCGCGAGCGGCTGAAGCCGGGCGTGATCGTGCTCGCGGAGGAGGAGGGGGCGGACTGGACGAAGTACATTCACGGCACGTTCGGTGAGGGCACGTGGACGTTCCTCGGCGGTCACGACCCGGAGGACCCGCAGCACCAGATCGGCGATACGCACACCGACCTGTCGATGCATCCGCATTCGCCCGGCTACCGGCTGATCCTGAACAACGTCCTGTTCCCGGCCGCGAAGAAGAAGACGCTCAAGACGTGACGTCGGACCTCAGGCTGGAGACGCGCTCGGCGGCGCGGATCCGCGCGGAGATCGCACGCGCGGGCGGCAACGAGGTGTGCTTCGTTGCCGATGTCGAGGTGTCCGGCGTCGTCTCGGCGCCGCGCGTGCTCGCGCGCGGCAACCAGCGCGCGGTGCTCGCCGCCGCGCGCGACGCGGCGCCCGGCAGCCTGATCCTCCACAATCATCCGTCCGGCGACCTCACGCCATCGGACGCCGACATGGCCGTCGCGGCAGAGTTGTACGCGAACGGTCTCGGCCTGGCCATCATCGACAATGATGCGGCATCGCTGTACGTCGTCGTCGCGCCGCCGAAGCTCACGGAGCTGGAGCTGCTCGATGAGGACGAGATCGGCGAGCTGCTCGGCCCGGACGGTCCCGTCGCACGATCGCATCCCCTGTATGAGGACCGACCGACGCAGCGCGACCTCGCACGGGTCGTCGCGCGCGCGTACAACGAGGGCGGGATCGCGCTGGCCGAGGCGGGGACCGGCACGGGCAAGTCGGTCGCGTACCTGATCCCGGCGATCGAATGGGCCGTGCGCAACCGCGAGCGCACCGTCGTGTCGACGAACACGATCAACCTCCAGGAGCAGCTGGTCGAGAAGGACCTGCCGTTCCTGCGGCGAACGCTGGGCCGCGCGTTCCGCTACGCACTGGTCAAGGGGCGGAACAACTACGTGTCGATCCGGCGCGCGCTCCTCGCACGCGCGGCGGGTGACACGCTGTTCGACGAAGGTCAGAAGCGCGATCTCGAGGCGATCGTCGAGTGGCTCGACACGACCCGGGATGGCTCACTCCAGGATCTGGCGTTCGATCCGGCTCCGGAGGTGTGGGACGAAGTGGCCAGCGAATCGGACGTATGCCTCCGCGCGCGCTGCCCCCATTTCGAGAAATGCTTCTACCAGAAGGCGCGCCGGGAAGCAGTCGCCGCGGAGGTCCTCGTCGTCAATCACCACCTGCTGTTCAGCGACATCGCCGTTCGCCGCGCGCAGAGCAACTTCGGCGGTACTGCGGTACTCCCGCCGTATCGCCGGGTGGTGCTCGACGAGGCCCACAACGTGGAGGACGCGGCCACGAGCCATCTCGGCGTGCGCGTCACGCGCCGGGGACTGCACCGCGTCCTGGCCCGGCTCGAGCGGCGCGGCCGCGGCGTGCTGCCGCTGCTCGAGCTGCGGCTGCGCACGCGTGCCGATGATCTCCTCCAGCAGGACGCGCTGCGCGTGGTCAGCGGCTCGCTGCGCCCCGACACGGACCGCGCCCGCGAGCTCACCAGCGAACTGTTCGCGCGACTCGATTCGATCCTCGACTCGACTCCCGACGGCGTGCTTCGGCTGCGCGAGGATTTCACCGGCGATCCCGGCTGGATCGATGCGATCGCGCCGGTCCTCGATGACCTGCTCGTCGTGCTCGATGCGATCGGCCGCGGCATCGCGCGCGTCCGCGCCATCGTCGACACCGACCAGCGCTGGGCCGATTCGCTCTCCGAGCTGCTCGTCGAGCTCGCCGGGCTTCAGAACCGCATCGACATGGCCGCGGCATCGCTCCGCACTGCGCTGGTCCCCTCGCACGAATCCGTGCCCCTCGTCCGCTGGCTCGAGCGCCGCGGCAGGGACGACGGTACACGACTGCGCAACATCGCCGCGAACGCTGCGCCGATCGACCTCGCCGACCTCATGCGCGACGCCCTCTTCGACCGCGTGCACACCACCGTCCTCACGTCCGCAACGCTCACCACTCGCGACGGCTTCCGGTTCCTGCGCCGGCGTCTCGGCATCGAGAGCGGCGTGCGCGCCATGGAGTCCGTCCATCCCTCGCCCTTCGACTTCGAGCGGCAGACCATACTCGCCGTGCCCACGGATGCGCCCGACGCGCGCGGACAGCCCGCTCGCTTCGCCACGGCCGTCGCCGCCATCACCGAGGACCACGCCCGCCTGACCGATGGCGGGCTGTTCGTCCTGTTCACGTCCTACAGCGCCATGCGCGCGGTCGCGGGCGAGCTGCAGCGCCGCGGCACGGCCGCGCGCTGGCCACTCTTCGTGCAGGGTGAGGCGCCCCGCGCAGCGCTGCTCCAGCGCTTCACCGATGCTCACCGCGGCATCCTGCTCGGCGTCGCGTCGTTCTGGGAAGGCGTCGATGTGCCCGGTGACCCGCTGCGCGGACTCATCATCACGAAGCTGCCGTTCAAGGTCCCGACCGAGCCGCTCACCGCCGCGCGCATCGAGGCGATCGACGGCAGCGGCGGCAACAGCTTTCAGGACTACATGCTGCCGCACGCGGCACTGCGGCTGAAGCAGGGCTTCGGGCGCCTCGTCAGGACACGCCGGGATCGCGGCGCGGTCGTCATACTCGACCCGCGCCTGCTCTCGAAGGGTTACGGCCGCTTCTTCCTCGCGTCGTTGCCGCCGGCGCCGCTCGTGACCGGGATGTGGTCGGAGCTGAGAGAGCAGCTGCGTGCGTTCTACGCTGCCGATGCGAGCGGCACGCGAGGGGGGTTGACGCCCCTGGAAGCGCCCGTTAGCTTGCAGGTAGACGCTTGAGACGAGCGGTCGTTGCTCGAGCGTCGGTCGCGTGATCGAAGGATCACGTGACAGCCTGGCGGAAGTTCGGCTCCGTCAGGTCGGCCGAGAGGTCGCTGGCCTCGGCTGTAGTCCCCGAGCTCCGGGACCCGTCGCACGCAGACCGCGCGAATGCGGCGGAAGGGAAGTGAATCCGGCACCGCACGTGGTGCTGACCGAACGGACGATTCAATCCCGCCAGCGGAACGCAAGCCCCCAGGCAGCCATGTGCGGCTCCTGGGGGCTTCGTACATCCGGCCCGGCTCCGCCTTGTGCGACCAGCCGGCTCCGCCATCGCGACCGGCGGTCCGGCGGCCTCGAGGAGCCGACAGGTGCGACCAGCGCGATGTCGCTCGCTGGCGGGGCCATTCGCGCGGGCGTAGACTCCAGGGATGAGTGCCACGAAGCCGTTGCGGCCGACGAAGATCGTGTGCGTCGGCCGAAACTATGCCGCTCATGCGCGCGAGCTGGGCAACGAGATACCGGAGCGGCCGCTGCTGTTCCTGAAGCCGCCATCGTCGCTGATCGGGGACGGTGACGCGATCGTGCTGCCGCCGGACTCGAGCCGCGTGGAGCACGAGGCGGAGATCGGTGTGCTGATCGGACGGCGAGCGCGCAGCGTGACGGCGGCGCAGGCGCTGTCGACGGTCGCGGGCTACCTGCCGCTGAACGATGTCACCGCGCGCGATCTCCAGAAGCTGGACGTGCAGTTCACGCGGGCGAAGGGGTACGACACGTTCTGCCCGGCCGGCGCTGCGGTGGACCATCCGGACTGGCGCGAGCTCGAGGTCATCGGTCGCGTGAATGGCGCGGTCCGGCAGCATGGGAGGGCAGTGGACATGATCTTCGGCGTACCGGAGATCATCGAATACGTGAGCCGCATCATGACGCTGGAGCCGGGCGACATCATCGCGACCGGGACGCCCGAGGGCGTCGGTCCGCTCCGGCCCGGCGACATCGTCGAGGTCGAGATTCCCGGCATCGGCTCGATCCGCAATCCCGTGACTGCTGCATCATGACGATCCTCGAACGCAGAATGATCCAGCTCGCCGGACGGTTCTCCGGCTTCCCGACCTATCCGCTCGCGGATGTGCCGCAGATCAAGCGCGATCTCATCGCCCGCGGGGTCGATGTCATCGACCTGGGCGCCGGCGACGCCGATCTGGCACCCCCTCCCGCAGCCGTCGCCGCGCTTCGCGAGGCCGCGGGTCAGCCGCAGATGAGCCGGTATCCGTTCCAGCTCGGGCTACCGGCGTTCCGCGAGGCCGTCAGTGCGTGGATGCAGAAGCGCTTCGGCGTCGCGCTCGACCCCTATCGCGAGCTTCTGCCTCTCATCGGATCGAAAGAGGGTATCGCCCACATCGCGTTCGCCTACGTCGGCCCCGGCGATGTCACCGTCTTTCCCGATCCCGGCTACCTCCCCTACCTCGGCGGCACGCTCCTGGCCGGCGGCGAGCCCCACGCCGTTCCGCTCCGCCAGGAAAACGCGTTTCTGATCCCGTTCGAGGACATTCCGGAGGATGTCGCGCGCCGCACACGCGTCGTGTACCTGAACTATCCCAACAACCCGACTGCGGCGATCGCATCGCGGGAGTATCTCCGCGAGGCCGTCCGCTTCTGCCTCGAGCGGGGCGCGGTCCTCGTGTACGACAACGCGTACAGCGAGATCGCGTTCGACGGCTACCGCCCGCCGAGCATCTTCGAGGTCGAAGGTGCGATGGAGGTCGCCGTGGAATTCCACTCCTTCTCGAAGACGTACAACATGACCGGCTGGCGGATCGGCTGGGCGGCGGGCGGAGCGGACGCGATCGCGGCTCTGTCGCGGATCAAGTCGTTCGTGGACACCGGTCAGTTCCTTCCCGTTCAGGCGGCAGCGGCGGCAGCGCTGGCATCCTACGACGAGTGGGTACCGTCGAATGTGGCAGCGTTCCGTGCGCGTCGCGATGCGCTGGTCGACGCCTTGCAGCAGGCGGGACTCGAGGCGGTGGTGCCGCGTGCGACGATGTATCTCTGGGTTCCGGTGCCGGGCGGAGCGTCCGAGCCGTTTGCGCGTCGCGCGTTGATGGAGCAGGGCGTGGTCATCATGCCCGGCGCGGCACTGGGTGGCGGAGGCGAGGGCTATTTCCGCGCGGCTCTGACGCAACCGGCGGAACGTCTGCGCGAGGCTGCCCGCCGGATCACCGCACTGCTCTGACGGGAACCGGTCCCTCACAGGGGGTTAGTAGGCTCATGCACGATGCCCCGGAGCGGCCCCACAGTGATCCGCAGCGCCGCGACCGGCGCGACTACCACGGGCGTCTGCTTCCGGCTCTCCTGGTGTCGGCGTTCGTGCACGCCATCCTGTTCTTCGCGTTCAGCTTCAGCATCGAGCTCGAGCCGCGCACGGCATCGCTTCCGCCACTGCCGCTGGTCCGCATCACGCCCGCGATGCAGGCGTACGACCTGAGGGAGGTCGCCGGCGAGGTCGAACCGATCGAGGTGCAGATCCGCGAGCGCGCAGAGGTGCGCCCACCTCCGCGGACCGCGGCGATCCCGATCCGGCCGGAGGCGGCGGAGCCGGTCGAGACCGTGGACCCGCTCTCGGTACGCGACCGGCTGCGCTACCGGATGACGACGCCCCAGGTGTGGCGCGCGCCGTCGGAGGACCTGGCCGTCGAGATGTCGGACGAGGAGCGGGTGCATCAGCGGATTGCAGCGCAGCTCGCCGAGTACAACGACTCCGTGGCGGCCGAGGCCGCGATGCGCGAGCGCGCGAGCGACTGGACCGTGAAGGATGCCGACGGCAACCGCTGGGGCGTGTCACCGGGCTTCATCCACCTCGGCAGCATCAGCATCCCGGTCGGCGACTCGTATCTCGCCGCCGCGCCCGGACGGCGCGAGGAGTTTGCCGGCCGCGTGCGGACGTGGGACGAGATTCAGATCCAGGCCGCGCGCGTGGACGCGAACGAGTCGTTCAAGTCGCGGGTCAAGGCGATCGAGGAGCGGAAGGCGCAGGAACGCGCCGAGCAGAAGAAGAAGGAAGGCGTCGTGACGAGCAGTGAGCCGAACCGGAGCGGCAGCAGCGGCAAGCCTCCAGGCGGCAATCGCTGACCTCCGGGTGCCGTCAGGCGACGCGGGACGGCGCCGGCCGCGGCACGCACTCCGGAGGCGCCGGCCTCCCGATGAGATAACCCTGCACGAAGTCGCAGCCGACCCGCCTCAGCCACTCCAGCTGCTGCTCCTCCTCCACACCTTCCGCCACGACCTGCGCACCGATCCGGTGCGCGAGCGAGATCATGATCTCGATGAGCTGCTCCTCACGCGGTACGCGGCCGATTCCGCGGATGAAGCAGCGGTCGAGCTTGAGCAGATCGACCGGGAACAGCTTGAGATACGCGAGCGAGGAGTGGCCGACGCCGAAGTCGTCGAGCGCGATCCTGACGCCGAGCTCGCGCAGCGCATCGAGCACGCGCGCGGTCTGTGACGGATCGCGCATCGCCGCGCTCTCCGTGATCTCGACCGCGAAGTGGCGGCCGTCGAGATCGTGGGACCGGAGCGTGCGCTCGATGTAGGCCGGCAGCTCGGGATCCTGGAGCGAGCGCGCCGACAGGTTCACCGATACCCAGCCGCTCCACCCGTTCTCCAGCCACTTCACCGCCTGTCTCATCGCCGTCGTGATCGCCCAGCGATCGAGCGACAGGATGCGACCCGTGCGTTCCGCGAGCGGAATGAAGTGCGCCGGCTCGAGCAGCCCGCGCTCGATGTGCGGCCAGCGCGCGAGCGCCTCGACGCCGATGACATCGTTGCGAGCGAGCGCCTCGGCGCCGACGATCTCGCCATCCGTGCCGATGATCGGCTGGTAGTGGAGCACGAACTGATCGTGCTCCCACGCCCAGTGCAGGTCGTCCTCGAGCAGCAGCCGGTCGTGGCTCGCGGCGCTCTGCCCTCGCTCGAAGAACTCGAACGAGGAAGTCGTCTGCTCCGCGCGCCGGAGCGCGGCCTCGGCGGCGGCGGCCAGATCATCGTACGTGGTCGCGTCCTGCGGATAGAGCGACACGCCGATGCGACTCGTCAGCGTGATGGCACGGTCGTGGAACGCGAACGGCTGCGAGATCGACTCGTGCAGGCGGCGCACGATGCGAGCGATCGCGTGCGCGTCGACGACGTCGGTCAGCAGCACGAGGAACTCGTCACCACCGAGGCGCGCGAGCGTGTCGCTCTCGCGCAGGCCCTGGCGCAGGCGTTCCGCCACCGTGCGCAGCACGGCATCGCCCGACGCCCGGCCATGCTGTGCATTGATCCCGGCCAGGCCGTCCAGATCGATGTGCAGCAGTGCCGCCAGGCTGCCGTGACGGCGCGCGAGGGCGAGCGTCTGTCGCGCCCGCTCCCGCAGCAGCCGGTGGTTCGCCAGTCCGGTCAGCGCGTCGTAATACGCGTGATCCTCGATCGCCTGCTCGATCCGCTTCCGGCCCGTGATGTCGCGCGCAACGGCGATGTAGCCGGACGGAATCGTATCGTCGCCCGGCAGCGGCGTGATCGTCAGATCCACGGTGCACAGCGAGCCGTCCGACCGCCGGTTCAGCACCTCGCCCGTGAATGGCCGGCCGGCCCGGATCGTATCCCACATCCGCGTGAAGAAATCCGCGCGATGCCGCCCCGAGGCCAGCAGGGACGCGGGGCGCCCCGTCACCTCGGCCGCCCGGTAACCGAACAGCGTCTCGAACGCGCGGTTCACGTACTCGATGCGGCCATCCCGGTCCGTCAGGAACGCGGCATCGCTGCCGGCGTCCAGTGCGTATGCCAGGAGGCGCGCGTGGTTGTGACGCTCCGCCTGATCGCTGACCTCACGCACCTCGACGATGACCGTCTCCGTAGTGCCGAGCGCCGTCCGGCCGGGCGTCAGCAGCTCGAGCCAGCGCCGTCGCCCCGTCGGGCCGCGCGTCGGCAGCACGATCGGCGGCGGCGGCTCGGGCAGCCACGCGCGCCCCATCCAGTCGTCGAGGCGGTAGGGGTCCTCCGGTTGTACGAGATCGGCGAAGGAGAGGTGCAGATCGGCGGCGCGGTCGCACGCCTCACCCAGCACGTGCCGCGCGCTCGGCGTGATCGACGCCACGGTGCCATCGCCCGCAACGAAGCAGAACACGGTGCTGCTCGTCTCCTGCATCGCCCGCAGCTCCGCCTTCGGATCCGGACGCACCCATGCACGCAGCCGCGGCCGCACCAGAATTGCAATCATGGCTGCGGCGAGCGTCGCGAGCGTGCCGTCGGACATGAGCGCCGACGCAAGTCCGCCGTCGAACGAGATGAACACGCTGATAGCGGCCGCCCTCGTCGGGAGATGAACTCGAGTTTTCCGGGGAGTGTAGCAAATCTAGGGTTCCGCAGCGCGCGCACGCAAGATGTGCGAGTGCGTATGGTCTGCGATTTGCACCCGCAAAAAGTGCTGTTCAACCGATAAAAATGATTCAAGCGGGAGGATTTATGTTCCGTCGGGAGCCGGACCGGGTCACACCCTGGGTGCTGGCCGCGGCCGCGGTTGCGGGCGCGACCGCCCTGTCCTACGCGGTGCTCCGCATCGTGCGGCGCCGGCGGCGTCGGACGCCGAGCACAACGGTGCTCGATCACCTGGAGGATTCGGCCGTCGCCGCACTGCGACGCGACGCCGTGACCGGCGGCTGCGCGATCGATGTCGCCGCGATCGCGCCGGGCATCGTCGAGCTGACGGGAATCGTGCCGACACAGGAGATCGGCCAGCGTGCGGCGCGCCTGCTCCATGCGCTGCCGGGTGTGCGCACGGTCGTCAATCGTCTGGAGACGCGGGCGCTCGAGCAGCACCTCGCGGAGAACCGGGACATGCGGGCGCGGGGCGAGCCGTGGACCCGCGAGCGTCAATGGTACGGCGTGAGGGTCGGCACGGGCCGTCGCCGGCAGTCGATCGAAACGGATCCGGGCCGAAACGATGACACCGTCAAGCGCCGTACTCGCGAGCTGGAGGTGAGCGCGACGGACATTGCCGACGCAACCACGCCGGAGACGCCGGCGGAGGGGCCGGACTCGACGGCGTAGCCGGTCCCGCTCACGCACGCGCGCGGTTGACGGGCGCGTTCGGCGTCTGCTAACCTAAGCGGATACCCTTGCGTGAGCTGGTGCATGGCGGAGCCGCTTCCGGCACAGTACGACCCGGCAGACATCGAGGCCGCGCTCTATTCCGAGTGGGAGGAGCGCGGCTACTTCCATGCGCGCGCGGACCGCGTCCTGACGGAAGCTGCGGCGCCGTACGTCATCGTGATACCACCCCCGAACGTCACGTCCGTGCTCCACATGGGGCATGGTCTGAACAACACGATCCAGGACGTGCTCACGCGCTGGCGTCGCATGCAGGGCCGCGAGGCGCTGTACCTGCCCGGTACCGACCACGCCGGTATCGCCACCCAGAACGTGGTCGAGCGTCAGCTGGCCGCGGAAGGGAAGACCCGTGACGACGTGGGTCGGGAGGCGTTCGTCGAGCGCGTGTGGGACTTCGTCGATCGCACCGGTTCGACGATTCTGGAGCAGCTGCGCGCGATCGGGTGCTCGTGCGACTGGACGCGCACGCGCTTCACGCTCGAGCCGGACCTCTCGCGGGCCGTGCGCGAGGCGTTCGTGCGGCTCTACGAGAAGGGCCTCATCTATCGCGGCAACTACATCATCAACTGGTGCCCGCGCTGCCTCACCGCGCTCTCCGACGAGGAGGCGGAGCCGGAGGAGACGCAGGGCAGGCTGTACCACATCCGCTACCCCGTCCTCGCCGGTGCGCCGCCCGGCGCGCCCACGCTGCCGGACGGCCGCGCCTATGTCGTCGTGGCGACCACGCGTCCGGAGACGATGCTCGGTGACACGGCCGTTGCCGTGAACCCGGACGACGACCGCTACAGGGCGCTCGTCGGCGGCACCGTGCTGCTCCCGCTCGTCGATCGCGAGCTCCCCGTCGTGGCGGACGCGTATGTCGATCCGGAGTTCGGCACCGGTGTGGTGAAGATCACGCCGGCTCACGACCCGAACGACTTCGAGCTCGCGCGTCGTCACGATATCCCCGCGCTGGACGTGATGACGCCTGATGCACGCATGAGCGATGCCGTGCCCGGGCCGTTCCGCGGACTGGACCGCTTCGAGGCGCGGCGGCGCGTGGTCGCTGCGCTCGAGGAACAGGGTCTGGTAGAGCGCGTGGAGGAGCACACGCATTCGGTGCCGCACTGCTACCGGTGCGACACGATCGTCGAGCCGCGCCTGTCGGAGCAGTGGTTCGTGCGCATGAAGCCGCTGGCCGGGCCGGCGCTCGCGGCGGCGCGCTCGGGGCGCGTCCGCTTCACGCCCGAGCGCTGGACGAAAGTCTACGAGCACTGGCTCGAGAACATTCGCGACTGGACGATCTCGCGCCAGCTCTGGTGGGGTCACCGCATTCCGGTGTGGTACTGCCGGAACGAGGAGTGTGGGCACGTCATTGCCGCCCGCGAGGACCCCGTGGCCTGCCCGCGGTGCGGCAGTGCGCAACTCGAGCAGGACCCCGACGTGCTCGACACCTGGTTCTCGTCGTGGCTGTGGCCGCTGTCCACGCTCGGCTGGCCGGACGAGACGGACGACCTGCGCGCGTTCTATCCCACGCACACGCTCGTGACCGCGCCCGAGATCCTGTTCTTCTGGGTCGCGCGCATGATCATGGCCGGTTACGAGTTCCGCGGCGAGGCGCCGTTCACCGATGTCTATCTGACCGGCACCGTACGCGACATGCAGGGACGCAAGATGTCGAAGTCGCTGGGTAACGGCATCGATCCGCTCGAGGTCGTGCGCCGCTACGGTGCCGACGCGCTCCGCTACACGGTGATCTCGAGCGTCGGGTTCGGGACGGACGTCTACATGGATCCGGGCAACCTCGATGCCACGTTCAGCGTCGGGCGCAACTTCTCGAACAAGATCTGGAACGCGGTGCGCTTCGCGCTGATGAATCTCGGCGATGACGTCGTGGCAGCGATCGACGATGTGCGCAGCGATCTGGAGGTTGCCGACCGCTGGATCCTCTCCCGGCTGGCCGCGGCGACGAGCGATGTGACGCGGCACCTGGAGTCGTTCCGCTTCCACGAGGCGGCCGAGAGCGCGTACCACTTCTTCTGGGGCGAGCTCGCGGACTGGTACCTCGAGCTGATCAAGCCGCGCATGCAGGAGGAGGGTGCGGTGGCGAGTCGGCGCGCGGCGCGGGCGACTCTCGTGCACGTCCTGGACGGCGTGCTGCGCCTGCTGCACCCGATCATGCCTTACATCACCGATGCGCTGTGGCGCCGGCTCCCGCTTCCGGATCGGGCGCAGTCGGCATCGCTCGTCGTCGCGCGCTGGCCGGAGCCGGGCGTGCGCGATGAGGACGCGGAAGCACAGCTCGACGCGCTGATGGAGCTGATCGGTGCGGTGCGGACGCTGCGCTCTGAGTACAACGTTCCGGCCGCATCGCAGGTGCGGATCCATCTGACGGGGCCGGGGCCCTCGCTGCGCGATGCGCTGACCGCCGAGGAGCGTGCGGTGCGGCGGCTGGCCCGCGTCGAGGCCGTCATGGTGAACGGCGGGGCGGAGGGGATGGGTGCACACGCCGTACTGCGCAGCGGCGCGGATCTGTTCGTGCCGCTCGCCGGCATCATCGACGTTGCGCAGGAACGGCAGCGTCTGGCGAAGGAGCTGGAGCGGATCGGGAACCAGCTGCGCGCGACGGAGTCGCGCCTGGCGAGCGAGCAGTTCACTGCCCGGGCTCCGGCGGAGATCGTCGCCAGGGAACGCGAGAAAGCGGCGAGCCTGCGGGACCAGCAGCGGCGCCTGTCGGCAAAGCTGAGCGGCCTCGGTTGAGCATGCGCCGGGCGCTGCTGGGCGCACTGACCGTTGCCGCGGCGGTCGCCTGTGCCCGGCCGCTGGCTCCCCCGGGTGGCGATCGCGATCTCACGCCGCCGCGGCTGCTGTCCACTGTTCCCGAACCCCTCGCCATTGTCGCGCCCGGCGACGTTCCCGTGGTGCTTCGCTTCGACGAGACCCTGAGCGAACGCAACTTCTCCGAGACGCTCGTCACGGTGTCGCCGCGCGACAGTGCCGTGCGCGTCGAACGCTCCGGGTCCGAGGTGCGCGTGCGAATGGACGGCGGCTGGCGCAGCAACCGCGTCTACCGCGTCGTGCTGCTGCCCGGCGCGGCGGACCGGTTCGGCAACAGGCGCAACGACCCCGTCGAGCTCGTCTTCTCGACCGGCGCGCCCGTCGGCAACACCGCGCTGGCCGGCATGGTCCTCGACCGGATCACCGGAGCGGCCGCGGCGCAGGGCGTCGTCGAAGCCGTTCATCGCGGTGAGGGTGCGCGCTACACGGCCATCGGCGACAGCACCGGATTCTACTCGCTCCGCTACCTGCCGCTCGGCGAGTACGACGTGTCCGCCTACGACGATCAGAACCGGAACCGGCGGCGCGATGGCCTCGAGCCGGTGGACAGCGGATATACAGCGCTGTTCGCCGCCGACACGGACACCGTTGCGCTCATCTTCCACGTGCTCGCGCCGGATTCGTCCGCGCCGCGGGTGGCCGGCGCGCAATCGGTCGACTCGCTCCACGTCGCCGTCGAGCTGGATGATGCGATCGACCCGCAGCAGGCGATCCCCCTCATCCGCGCGCAGGTGCACGTGCTGCCGGACAGCACGGCGTATGCGCAGGGGGTCCGCATCGTGGCGGCGAGCGTGTTCGCCGCCGAGCAGCGCGCGGTCACGGACACGGTCGCCGCCGGACCGGTCGAGCCCGTCCTGCTGCCGGTGCGGGAACTGGTCGTGCGCCTGGACCGTGCACTGGCCGCCGGCAGCTACACCGTCACGCTGACCGGCATCGTGAACCTGCACGGCCTGACCGGTGGCGGAACGGCGCGCTTCGATGTCGTTCCGCCGCCACCGCCGGATACGACCGTCGTACGGCCGGACACCATCCCGGCGCGCGATCGACACTGACCATGAGTGATCCCCGTCGCGGCATCCCCTCCGTGGATCGGCTCCTCGCGAGCGATCCGGTCGCGCCGCTGCTGCACGAGTGGCCGCGCGATCTGGTCGTCCGCGCGATCCAGGACGAAGTGCGCCGCGTGCGCGCCGAGCTCGAGCAGGGTGGCGGTGCGGCGCCGGATACGGAGATGATCGCGGACCGCGCGCGACACGCGCTGGCCGATCTGACGCGCGGGTCGCTCCGCCCGGCGATCAATGCGACGGGTGTGATTCTGCACACGAATCTGGGCCGCGCACCGCTGGCCGGTGCGGCTCTGGAGGCGATCGTCACGGTCGCGCGCGGCTACTCGAACCTCGAGTATGACGCGCAGACCGGCAGTCGCGGCAGCCGCTACGTACACTGCCGCGCCCTGCTGTGCACGCTGACGGGCGCGGAGGACGCGCTCGTCGTCAACAACAACGCGGCCGCGCTCGTGCTCGCGCTGAACACGTTGTCGCGCGGCGGCGAGGCGATCGTGAGCCGGGGCGAGCTGGTCGAGATCGGCGGCGCGTTCCGCGTCCCGGAAATCATGGCCCGCAGTGGTGCAGTGCTGCACGAAGTCGGCACCACGAACCGCACGCATCTCGAGGATTACGCCGCAGCCATTGGCGATCGGACCGGTGCGCTGCTCAAGGTCCACCCGTCGAATTTCACGATCCAGGGATACACGGCGGAAGTCGGCGTGCGGGAGCTGGCCTCGCTCGCGGAAGCCGCACACGTCCCGCTGATCCACGACATGGGCTCCGGCCTGCTGCTCGATCCCGAGCTCGTCGGACTGCCGCCCGACGAGCCGACTCCGCGCGCGTCGCTGGCCGACGGCGCGGCGGTCGTGACCATGTCGGGCGACAAGCTGCTCGGTGGACCGCAGTGCGGGATCGTTCTCGGTGCCGCCCACGTCGTCGATCGCATGCGCCGCAATCCGCTGTGTCGTGCGCTGCGCGTCGACAAGCTCACGCTCGCCGCGCTCTCCGCCACGCTGCGACTGCAGCTCGACCCCGAGCGCGCGATCCGCGAGATCCCCGTGCTGCGCATGCTCACGGCCGGACTGTCACAGATCGAGGCACGAGCCGCGGAACTGGCCGCGGCCTGCGGTGGGCTCGGTCTGGATGCCCGCGTCGTAGCGGGGACATCCGCGGTGGGCGGCGGGGCCGCGACGGCCGTGGCGATCCCGACCGCGCTCGTGACGATCGCGCGTGCTGGCGTGAGCGCGCTCGAGCTGGACCGCAGGCTGCGCACCGGCGCACCCGCCGTCGTCGCCCGCATCGTCGACGAGAGAGTCGCGCTGGATCTCCGAACCGTGCACGTGGAGGAAGAGCCGCTGCTGCTGCGGGCGCTCGAGGTCGCCGCGTCGTGAAGCGCGCGGTGTTCCTGGATCGCGACGGCACGATCATCGACGAGGCCCACTATCTGGCGGATCCCGAGCGCGTGCGGCTGATCCCCGGCGCGGCCGAAGCGCTGGCCGCACTGCACGAGGCGGGCTTTGCGCTCGTGGTCGTCACGAACCAGTCCGGCATCGCGCGCGGACTCTATACCGACGCCGATTTTCGCGCGGTACAGGAGCGGCTCGACACGCTCCTCGCGGAGCGCGGCGTGAAGCTCGACCTCGTGCTGTACTGCCCGCACCACCCGGACTTCACCGGGCCGTGCGAGTGCCGGAAACCGGGCCTCGGCATGTACCACACGGCCGCCGCCGCGCTGGGCGTCGACCTGGCCGCCTCGGTCTATGTCGGCGATCGCGTGAAGGATGTGCTGCCGGCACTCGCCACCGGCGGTCGTGGCTACCTCGTTCGGACCGGCTATGGTGCTGCGGAGAGCCGGGATGCGCCACCCGGCGTGGGCGTCGTCGACGACCTCGCCGGGCTCGCGCGCGCACTCACGGGCCGTTGACACGCCCGGCAGCGCTGGGTAACCTTCGACGACGATACGACTTGCGTCAGGAAACCCGACCGTCGTCATGGGGTACTCCATGAACGACACGAGGGTCGACCCTTCAGGAGGATGCAATGACCATTACGGTCACGCCGACCGCCGTCGCCGAGGTCCAGAAGTTCATGGTGGAGCAGGGCGCCGCACAGGATGCCGGACTCCGCGTGGCGGTGCTGCCCGGCGGCTGTTCCGGTTTCCAGTACGGCCTGAACATCGAGGACGATGCCCAGGATGATGACGAGATCCTGGAGTCCAACGGCATCCGCCTGTTCGTGGATCCGTTCAGCGGCCAGTATCTCGATGGCGTGGAAATCGATTACGTGACGACGATGATGGGCTCGGGCTTCACGTTCAAGAACCCGAATGCGTCGGGCGGCTGCGGCTGCGGCAGCTCGTTTACGGCCTGAGTCCGAGACGGCCAGGAGCATCCGGCCGGGCCCGCGGGTATTTCCTGCGGGCCCGATCCGTATCCGGTTGACGATGGAGCACCACGAATGACGGCTGGCACGGCACGACTGTCGACTCCGCTGCATTACTCGAAGCTCACGCGCGACGAGCTGGCGGAGCGCATCCTGTACCGCAAGCGCGAGCTGAACGCGGTGATCCTGGGCCACAACTACCAGCGCAACGAGATCCAGGATGTCAGCGACTACGTCGGCGATTCTCTGGGCCTGTCGCAGGAGGCGGCATCGACCGAGGCGGATGTCATCGTGTTCTGCGGCGTCCATTTCATGGCCGAGACCGCGAAGATCCTGTCGCCGTCGAAGACGGTGCTCATGCCCGATCTGCGGGCGGGCTGCCCGATGGCGGATTTCGTGACGGGTGAGTCGCTGCGCCGGATGAAGCAGACGATGCCGGATGCGGTCGTCGTCGCCTACGTCAACTCGACGGCCGAGGTCAAGGCGGAGTCGGACATCTGCTGCACGAGCTCGAACGCCGTGCTCGTCGTCGAATCGATTCCGCGCGACCGCCCGATCCTGTTCGTGCCCGACCGCAACCTTGCGAAGTACGTCGCCGAGCGGACGGGGCGTGCGCTGCGCAGCGCGTCGGCAGCGGAGCCGACGGGCGACGAGGGCGAGATCGTCGCATGGGACGGGTACTGCTACGTGCACGATGATCTCGTCCTCGATGAGCTCGATGCGGCGAAGCGGGCGCATCCGAACGCGCGCGTCGTCATTCACCCGGAGGCGCGGCGCGATCTGCTGGAGCGCGCGGACTACGTCGTCTCGACGTCCGGCATGGCCGCGCTCGCCGAGCAGCACGATGAGCTGATCATCGGCACGGAGCGCGGCCTCATCGACCGCTTGCATCAGCTCTATCCCGACAAGACGATCGTGCCGCTCTCGCGCGCGGCGATCTGCGGCAACATGAAGGTCAACACGCTCGCCAGGCTGGCGTGGAGTCTCGACCGGGAGCAATACCCGATCGTGCTGGACGAGGATGTGCGCAGCCGCGCGGAGCTGGCGCTCCGGCGCATGCTCGACCTGTCCGGCGGCTGGCGCGGTCCGACGGAACAGGAAGAGCGGCTCGAGGCGGACGGCCTGGCGCGCAGCGGCTGCGGCTGCGCCTGATCGATCCCTGCACCCCGCGCCGGCGCTCCGCCGGCGTTTGCCGATGGCGCGGCGGCGGCCTACTTTCCGCGCCATGACCCTGAACATCGAGCCATTCCTCGCGCCCGGCTTCGGCGAGAACGGCTACGTCGTATGGCGCGACGGTGCGACGACGGCCGCTGCGATCGATCCGGGCAATGCGGTTCAGCCCATGCTCGACCTGCTGTCTGCCGAGCAGCTCGAGCTCGGCGCCGTCCTGCTCACGCACGCTCACCTCGATCACATCGAGGGCGTTGCGCGGCTCGTGGAGGCGACGAACGCACCGGTATACCTGCATCCCGAAGATCGTTTTCTCTACGACCACGTGGCGCAGCAGGCGCAGCAGTTCGGGATGCGCGTCGATCCGCCGCCGGAAGTGAGCCGGCCGCTCGAGCACGATCAGACGCTGACGATCGGTGACATGTCGTTTCGCGTCCGTCACGTGCCCGGCCACTCACCCGGCCACGTCATCTTCTACCTCCCCGACGCGGGCTGCGCATTCGTCGGCGATGTGGTCTTCCAGGGCTCCATCGGGAGGACCGACCTGCCCGGCGGCGACTTCATGCAGCTGATCGAATCGATCCGCGAGCACGTGCTCACGCTGCCCGACGACACCACGCTCTATGCCGGCCACGGACCCGTCACCACGGTCGGTCACGAGCGCCTCACGAACCCGTTCCTCATCCCGCAGTACGGCGGCGGACTCGCGTGAGCGTACGGCTCGCCGTGTTCGCCTCCGGCGGCGGATCCAACCTCCAGGCACTGCTCGACCGCTTCGCCGGCACGTCGCACGTCACGCCGGCACTGGTCGTGAGTGATCGCGCCGATGCGGGCGCGCTCCGGCGCGCAACCGTCGCAGGGGTGAAGGCGCTGCACATTCCCGTCGCCGGGCGTCCGGAGCACATGGTCGGCGACGACATGCTGTCCGCCCTGCGTGACTGCGATATCGAGCTGATCGCGCTTGCCGGATACCTGCGGCTCGTGCCGCCGCGAGTCGTGGAGCCGTACCGCGGCAGGATCCTCAACATCCATCCCGCACTGCTGCCGGCGTTCGGCGGCGCCGGCATGTACGGGCGGCGCGTGCACGAGGCGGTGATCGCCGCCGGCTGCCGCATCACCGGCGCGACCGTGCATTACGTCGACGAGCGTTACGATGAAGGAAGCATCATCGCGCAGTGGCCGGTACCGGTGCTGCGCGAGGATACCGCGGAGACGCTCGCGGCGCGCGTGCTGCGCATCGAGCACCGTCTCTATCCGGCGGTCGTCGACATGCTCGCGCGGCGCATTGCCGACGGCCCCGCCGCGGATGACACGACGACACGCCTCGAAGTGTTCCGGCTCGGCGCAGCCGACGCCGGCATGGCCGATGAAATGATCACGCTGGCGCGGATCTGAAGGAGAGATCATGCCCCGGGCTCTGCTCAGTGTTTCGGACAAGACGGGAATCGTGGCATTCGCACGTGCCCTGCACGGCATCGGTTGGGAGCTGCTCTCGACCGGCGGCACGGCGCGGTTGCTGCGCGAGGCCGGACTGGCGGTGCGCGACGTGAGCGAGGTCACGGCGCATCCCGAGATGATGGATGGGCGCGTGAAGACGCTGCACCCCGCGGTTCACGCCGGCATCCTGGCGCGGCGCGATCGTGGCGCCGACATGCAGGCGCTCGAGCAGCACGGCTACGGCACGATCGACCTGGTGGCCGTGAACCTGTACCCGTTCCACGAGGCCGTCGCCGCCGGCACCGAGCTGGTGGGTGCCATGGAGAAGGTCGACATCGGCGGCCCGACCATGCTGCGCGCGGCCGCGAAGAACCACGCCGCGCTGCTCGCGGTGGTCGATCCCGCGGATTACGAGCGCGTCATCGATGCGCTGCGCAGCGGTGTGGATGCGGCCGCCCTGCGGCGCGAGCTCGCAGCGAAGGTGTTCGCGCACACCGCCGCCTACGACGCCGCGATCGCCGCCTACTTCCGCCGCTTCACGGCGGCGGCCGACGGTGCGTGGCCTCCGGCGATATGGCTCGAGCTGTCGCGCGTTCAGTCCCTGCGCTACGGCGAGAACCCCGATCAGGCAGCGGCTTTCTACGCCGAAGCGGATGCTCCCGCCGGTTCGCTGCCATACCTGCGCCAGCTGCACGGCAAGGAGCTGTCGTTCAACAATCTGCTGGATGTCGAAGCGGCCGTGACCGCGGTGTCCGCGTTCGCCGATGGCGGCCCCGCGTGCGTCATCGTGAAGCACACCACACCGTGCGGGGTCGCGCTCGCCGACTCCGCCCTCGAGGCGTACCGCAACGCGCTCGCCGGCGATCCCGTGTCCGCGTTCGGCGGCATCGTCGCGCTCAACGGCACGGTCGATGTCGAGCTCGCGCGCGAGCTGTCATCGATGTTCCTGGAGATCGTCGTCGCGCCCGGCTTCGAGCCCGCGGCGGTCGCAGTGCTGACCGGGAAGAAGAACCTGCGGCTGATCGAGCTGCCCGTCGCGCCGGCCGACGCCGCCGAGCTCGACTACAAGCGCGTGCGCGGCGGATTCCTGCTCCAGCAGCGCATGAGCATGCGGTTCGACGAGGCGGGCTGGCGCGTCGTCTCACAGCGCCGGCCGGAAGCGCGCGAGATGGATGATCTGCGTTTCGCCTGGAGGGTCGCCGCGTCCGTCAAGTCGAACGCGATCGTGATCGCCGCGCGTGGCCGCACGCTCGGGATCGGCGCTGGCCAGATGAGCCGGGTCGACGCGTCCCGCCTGGCCGTCATGAAGGCCCGCGACCAGAACGCCGACACGAACGGCAGCGCCCTCGCCTCCGACGCGTTCTTCCCGTTCCGCGACGGTATCGATGCCGCCGCCCAGGCCGGCGTCGCGTGCATCATCCAGCCGGGCGGCAGCGTGCGCGATGATGAGGTCATCGCAGCGGCCGACGAGCACGGGGTTGCGATGGTGTTTACGGGCAGGCGGGTCTTCCGGCACTAGCTGGCGGACGCGGCACCAGATTTCTGTTCTGGCCGGCTCGAACATGCGGGCGCCCACGGGGCGCGCGGTACGCTTACCGGTCCGGCGCGGTCGCGACGGCCGCACGCCCGCTACCGCCGACCGAGCACGAGCGGCGGCCGCGCGCGGTGCGGGGTGGAAACATGGCGGGATGAGCCGAAACAGAAATCTGGTGCCGCGTCCGACGGAGGGGGTGGGATTCGAACCCACGGGGGCTCGCGCCCTCACTGGTTTTCAAGACCAGCTCCTTAAACCGCTCGGACACCCCTCCAGGGTACGGCGAAAGATAACGTGGGCGCCGGGGAGGGTACAGCGTCGCTCCTTGTGTGCTGGATGCGGGTGGTGGACGGCGGGTGATGAACGGCGGGTGATGAACGGCGGGTGGTGAACGGCGGGTGACGAACGGCGGTGATGAACGGCGGGTGGTGAACGGCGGGTGATGAACGGCGGGTCAATGTGCCCGGCGGGTGATCGCACTGCGGGTGGTGCAGGGGGGAGGACATTCGGCGGTAGAGAGTCCGGGACTCAGCCGCCGTTCCGCTCCCAGGCGTCGAGGTGACCGACGAGCTCATCGATCGGGACCGTCTGGCGCCGGCCGTCGCCATCGGACTCGAAGACCACGGCGGACCAGCCCTTCATGCCGACGGGTCGGAGCGAGCGGCCGCCGAGGTGGAGTCGCTGGCCGGAGATAGCGCGGATCAGGACGCGCTCGTAGCGCGAGCGCTCCATCTGTGCGGGCGGGAACAGCTCGTCCCAGGTGCACAAGCGGCCGACGTCCTCGTACTCCTCGGGCCGGTCCTCCAGCTCGAGCAGAGAGGGGCTGCGGCCGCGAATCACGGATCCGATGAGCCGGAACGTGAACGGATCGGAGATTCGGCGGATCGAGCGCCAGAAGTGGCGGACGGTGCGGCCGGCGATCTCGCGCAGACTGAGCATGCCGTGCTGCCGCGTTTCCCAGATCGGCGCGTCCACATCCGACATGAACGGGTTCTCGGGATAGCAGCTGAAGCGCGCGAGCCAGCCCTTGCGAGAGGTGTGCGGCACGGGCCGGAAGCCGCGGATCACCGGCAGGTCCAGCTCGTCGAGCTGACGCAGGTCGAACCGCGCCCAGGTCATGGCCTCGCGCACGATGCCGACGATCAGTGTACCCGTAGCGATCATCAGGGCCGGACTCGGAGTGAAGTCGAGCGTGACCTCCACGCGCTCGCGGCGCGGGCGCACACCGACACCCGTCGAGCGACGGTTCGTCGCGAGCAGCATCACGGGTGCCGGCAGCACGAATGTGAGCAGGCGCGCCAGCGCATCCGTGCCGTGCCCGTTCACCCGACCGTTGGGCGGCTCGTCGAACGACACGTTGTAGTGGGCGCTGAAGCCGACGAGTCGCGAGTCGGTGCCGTGAGTGCGGTCCCATTCGTCCAGCTCGTCCCGGACGAAGTGGATCGACTCCCACAACGAGCGGCCCGCACGGGCGGCGCAGCCGCGCTCGATCTCGATCACCGGTGTCGCCAGCTCGATCACACCCGTGTCGAAATACACGGCACCGCCGGTCGGCAGGTGGTAGGACGTGCCCTGGCGGTGCATCAGCTCGCCGCGGATGAACGTGCGGGGCGAACGGAACAGGTCCTCCGGCCGCTTCGGTTCCTCGTCCACGACCAGTGCGAACTCGGCTTCCATGCCCATGGCGGCGAGGCGCGGCCGCGACAACGCGGGAGGATGCTCGAGCTTCTTCAGGTCCTCCATAACCTCGCGCCTACGTCATGACCTTCTCGTCGAGCGGATCGAACACCGTATAACCCAGATCCAGATGCAGATGGTCGTCCGCCTCGCCGTCCCCCGGACCATACGGCCGGATCCACGCGCCCGGCAGAACGTGCCGCGCCACGGCCGCGAACCGCTCGATATCGGCGCGGTTGTCCAGGTACACATCGCCGATGCGATAGATGTTCGCGGCCGTTCCCCAGCAGTGCCGCGACGCGTGCCGGCTCAGCTCATGCCCCGGCGAGCGGTATCCGCCATTCGCCGCGACGTGTACATACGTCCCGACCTCGACCCGGAACACCTCCAGCGCGGTCGCCAGATGCAGCAGAGCGCACGGAACGTACCGCGGAAACCCGCGGAGCGGCTGCGCCTCGCGGACATCCACACCAATCAGCTCCCACAGCATGAAATGCGGCGCCAGAGCCAGCTCGCGCGCCTGCTGCCAGCTGTCGATGCGCAGGAACGTCGACGGCAGCGTGCGCCTCTGGCCGTAGCCGTCACGGATCTGGGTGCCCGGCCGGAGTACGTGCCGGTATTCCTCCGGCAGCTCGTCCGCGGTGACGAGCGGAAGCGGCAGCTCGTTCACGGCGTTTCTCCGCACATGTACTGGTAGATGGCGCGCGAGACGCGCGCGATGGTCGCCTGCCGCGCATTCCCGCCGTCGGCCCACTCGGTCAGAATCACGACGACGTACGGGTCCCGGCCCTCGAGGTAGACGATCCCGCCGTCGTGTGCGACCGTCGACATCTCGCCGGTCTTGTTCGCGACCCGTGCATCGTCGGGCAGGCCGGCGGGTATGCCACTGCGGAACTTCTGCTTGTGCAGGATCTCCAGCATCAGCTCCGAGACGTGCTCGGAGATGGCGTTCCGCTCCTCGATGAGGCGGAGGGCGGCGCAGAGGCCGTCGGCGGTGATCCGGTTGTTGATGCCGGCTTCCCATGCGGCCTCGTCCTCGACGCCGCGTTGCAGATCGATGCCGTGCAGGTGGAGCCTGGCGAGCGTTTCCTTGATGTGGTCGAGGCCGACAATGTCGAGCAGGAGGTTGGTCGCGAGGTTGCTGCTCGTGACGATCATGTGCTCGGCGAGCTCGCGGATCATCATGGTCTTGCCGATGGCGGCATGGACGTCCGCGTTGGCATCGCGACTCGACTGGACGCGGTACGGTGCGCTGTCGACGACGCTGAGGAAGCGGTTGCGGACGTGGACGCGGGAGTATGGCTCGAAGCGGCCCTGCTCGATGGCGTCGAAGACACCGAGCAGGACCGGCACCTTGATGGTGCTGGCGGCGTGGAACCAGCGATCGCTGTTGATGCCCCAGGCGGTTCGATGCTCGAAATCGTAGGCGGCGACGGCGAAGGCGCTCGCTCCCGCGTCTTCCGCTATCTGGCGGACCAGGTCACGCAATGCTGCTTCGTTCATTACTGTTCTTGCGGTGGATCTCGAACCGGAGCCGTGGCAATATCGCGGCCAGCGCGCGCCGGCGCATCCGGGCCGATGCGCGCGGCGGCCGGACCCGTGCGGCCCGATCGGTGCGGTGGCGTGACCGGCCGCCGCGCGGGCGGCTCACGCGGTGTGCGTCGACGCGACTGGCGAGGTGGGATGATGCAGGGATACGTGCTGTGCTTCCTGTCGGTGGCCGTGGTCGTTTCCGGGTGCTCGAGCGATGGGACCGGCCCGCCGCTCGAGCCGATCGATGGCATTCGGGCAGTGCCGGTGGCGAGCGGGCTTCAGGCACCCGTCCA
>DASUSS010000002.1:0-82293 GCA_036374995.1 Longimicrobiales bacterium
GGAACCGGGGCGTTCTCGTGCGCGGATCGGCCATAATGGAAATCTGGTGCCGGGTCCGCCTGGCGGTTACCGCCGGGTCCGCCCGGTTACCGGCGCGTGCGGTCCTCGTCCCGTCCGGTGACGCGTTCCCAGGCGTCCTTCACCGTGTCCTTGATCTCCTCCCACTTCGACTCACCGCGTCCCTCGTAGCGATCCCAGCCGCTGCGCAGCTCCGGCTCCGCCTCGTTCCACGGGCGATCGCCGAGCCGGCTGCGTGACTCGAAGCCGTACTTGTAGCCGGGCCTGTAGTAGTCGAAGTTCCGGTTCGCGTCGGCGTACGGGCGCGTGCGGTAGTTCTCGCGCCAGAATGACTCTTCCGTCGACCAGTCGGTACGGGTGCGGTTCGTGTCGGCCATGGTGAAGCTCCTGCTGAATGAAAAAAAGCCCGCTCCGGCGACGTCCCGGCGCGGGAAGTGATGCAGCGGCAACGACGTGCAAGTTGCGGACCCGGCACCAGATTTCTGTTATGGCGCAACGCTGCACGGGAACGCCCGGTTGCGGGCCTGCACCGTGGCAGCTTTCATGTCCAGGCGGGTCATAACAGAAATCTGGTGCCGGGTCCGCCGTGCCGGGTCCGCCGTGCCGGGTCCGCCGCTCAGCGCAGCACGGGCTGCCCCTCGTGGCTCGCGGACTCCATCTGCCGCAGCACCATCTCGTGATAGACGCCGCGGGCGCGCATCAGCTCGTGATGCGTACCGCGCTCGATGATCCGTCCGTCCTCCATCAGCAGGATCACATCGGCGCGTCGGACGGTGGAGAGGCGGTGCGCGATGACGAACGTGGTACGTCCGGCGAGCAGCGTCGCCATCGACGCCTGGATGAGCTGCTCGCTCTCCGTATCCAGGTTGCTCGTCGCCTCATCGAGGATCAGGATCTGCGGTGCGGCGAGAATTGCGCGTGCGATCGCGAGCCGCTGCTGCTGACCGCCGGACAGCTTCACGCCGCGCTCGCCGACTAACGTGGCGTAGCCCTCCGGCAGCTTCTCGATGAACTCGTGCGCGTTCGCGCGGCGCGCAGCGTCCTCGACTTCCGCCTCCGTCGCGTCGTGTCGGCCGTAGGCGATGTTCTCGCGCACGGAACCGTCGAACAGGAAGACGTCCTGCTGCACGATCGCCAGCAGATCACGGTACGTGCTCAGGCGGAACTCGCGGATGTCCGTGCCGTTGAGGCGTATCGTGCCGCGCGTCGGATCGTGGAACCGCGCGACGAGGTCGGTCACCGTCGTCTTGCCGGCGCCGCTGCGGCCGACCAGCGCCACGACCGACCCGCCCTGTACGGTCACATCGAAGTCGCGCACGACGGGCCGCCCCTCCCGGTACTCGAACTCGACATTGTCGAAGCGGATCTCGCGTACCACCCGCGGTGCATCGACGGCATCCGGTCGGTCCGGCTTGTCGTTCTCGAGCGCGAGCACCGCGAAGACGCGCTCCATCGCCGCGAGCGAGCGCTGCAGCTCGGAGAACGAGTTGACGATGTTCCACACCGGGTTCAACAGGAGAAACGTATACCACTGGAACGCCATGATGTCGCCGATCGATGCGCCGCCCTGGATGTTCAGCCAGCCACCGTACCAGATGATGACGACATTGACGGCGCCGAGCAGCAGGCTCCACGATGTCCAGAGCACGAGCTCGCGTCGCTGCGCGAACATCTCCTTGCGCAGCACCGTGTGTCGGCCGCGCATGTAGTCGAGCAGCTCGAGTATCTCGCGCCGGAAGGCGCGCACGACACGGATGCCCGAGAACGTCTCACCGACGCGGCCATCGATCTGCTCTATGTCCCGGCGGACCGCGCGGTAGATCGGGCGGACACGCCGGGCAAACGTGAAGCTCAGCAGCATGATGCCCGGCACGATCGCAAGTGCCGTGAGCGCGAGCCGCCAGTTCAGCGTGAACAGTACCACGCCGGCGATGACGAGTCGGATCACCGAGATGGACGGGGAGATGACGGCGAGCTGGAGCAGCCCGGTCGTGGTATCGATGTCGCCGGTCAGACGGGACAGGATGCCGCCGGTCTTCATTTCGTACAGCTTCGGCAGCGGCAGGTGCAGCATGCGGTCGAACAGCGAGCGCCGGAGCGACAGCATGACCTGCACGTTGAGCAGTCGCTGGCGGTAGTCGCGCAGTGTGCCGATGAGGTTCGATGCGATGATGACGACGAGGAAGATGGTACCGGCGAGGTTCAGGCGGCTCAGTCGGCCGGCGACGTCGAGTGCTTCATTGAGCAGCACGCGATCGATGATGAACCGCATGAACAGCGGCTCGACCATCTGGAGTCCGGCGCCGACGAGCGCGAGCAGGAAGACGAAGCCGACGGCGTAGCGGTGCGGCTTCAGCCAGCGGATGTACTCGCGCAGATACTGCCGGCGCGCACCGCCCAGCAGCCGCTTCGATGTCGGCGCCGGGGCGGCGGACTCATCGCCGTCGGCGGGCTTGCGGCCGTGAGCCGCATCGTCGGCATCATCCAGCCGGCGGTTCCGGTAGTCCTCGACGAAGCGCTGATAGCGCCGGCGTGAGGACCGGGACGGTTCGCGGCTCATGTCCTGACGCTACGCTGTGCGGCGGCGCACGAGCAAGCCCGGCTCCCGCCGCAGCGGTGCCGTGCGGCAGCACCGCCTGCCGTGCAGTGGGAGCGGCACGGTCCCCGGCGCGCGCATCTCCCTCGGCGAAACACGCGTCTTTCCCGTCGTAACCGGGTCACTGCAGATACGCGGCGATCGCTGCGCGGACCGATTCCGGAGCCTCCTCCCAGCCGTCCGGCGGGCGCGCGCCGGCACCGAGCAGCAGGCGGGCGACCCGGGCGTGGTCGGCCCGCGGATCACCGCAATGCTGCGCACCATGACAGCACCAGCCGAGCGCCGTGGTGCCATACTTCGGATCACGTGCGTCGACGAGGTGCGGTGCGGCCGGGTGTCTCAGGAGCGCCTCGACACAGGCGACAGATCCCTGCCATGCTGCGCAGTGCAGTGCGGTCCCGCCCTCCCAGCCGGGCGTGCGCGGATCGAAGCCGAGCTCGAGCATCAGCTCGACCGCGGCCGCATGGGCAGACCATGCGGCATCCGGCAGCGCACGTCGGTCCTGCGGCGTGAGCTGCGCGAGCAGCTCCGGCGACCGCGCGAGCAACTGCTTCGCTTCGCCGGTTCGTGCGGCGGCGCATGCGGCGAGGAACCGTTGCGTGACGCTCGCATGATCCGCCAGCACCGACACCGCCCCGATCTGGTCGAACTGCGCCGCGACATCGAGTGGTGAGAGATTCGGTCCGATCGTCCAGAAATAGATGTGAAAGCTGCTCGGCGGCCGCTCGCCGTACTCGCCCTGGCCCGTCCTCAGATCGAGCAGCGAACGGTCGCGCTGCAGCATCGCATGCACCTCATCCGTCAGGCCGAGCGCCGCTGCGAGGAAGATGTCGACGCCGGCACCGCGCTCCACGAGATACCGTGCGAGCTCGTATCGTCCCGCACCGCGCCTGCGCTGCAGCATCCACTGAGCCGGTGTCGCGCGATGGTCCACATCGCGGGCATCGATGTCGGCACCGCGCTCGAGCAGCAGGTCCACCACCGCGCGCGACCGCGCGAAGTGCAGCGGAGTCTGGCCGTCACCCCCTCGCTCGTGCACACGTGCGGGGTCCTCATCCAGCAAAGCGCGGAGCAGATCCGGCCGGTCGAGGTTCGCGGCCGCACACGCGTCCGGCACAGCGCCCGCCTCGATGAGCCGCTCCGCTACCGCGCCCGTCGCGCTGTGCAGCGGATGGAACCCGCCGGCCCACCAGCTGCTGCGCCGGTTCGGGTCAGCACCGAACTCCAGCAGCACCTCGACCAGCGCGAGATCGCCGGCGCCGGCGGCGTGTCCGAGCGCCGTGCTGTCGAACGGAAACAGCGGAGCATCGATGCTCGAGCGCGCGGCGGGATGCCGCGTCAACAACGACCGGATCGCCTTCGCATCGCGCGCCGCCAGCGCCCGCCGGAGCTCGCTCTCGATGTCCGGCGTCAGCCGGTCGCCGACCACCCCCTCGATGTGCTGCTTCAGAGCCACCCAGCTCTCGAACCCGTACTCGCGCGCCAGCACGAGCTGCGCGTCCGCCAGCGTCAGCCGGCGCTTGTCGGGCAGCCAGCGTCGCAGACGCTCGTGTGCCGCCGCGTCGCCGCGACGCAGTGCACGCAGCAGCTCCTTCGCCTGCTTCCTCTGTTGCTCGAGCGATGCGTCGGAGGGGAGGGACCGTTCCGATGATGCGGGCATGACGAGCCTCCTTCGTCCATGGCCGGTGTCCGCACGTTCGGCCCGAAAGAGGTCGTGATCGCGTGTACGTCCAGCAGGTGGGCGCAGCCCTTTCCGCGGACCGGTGGCGCCCTGCGACGCCGTCTCCGGAACATACGAGGTCCCGTGGCGCCACGCACCAGTCCCGTGGCGCCACGCACCAGTCCCGTGCGGCCGGTACCCGTCCCTGACCCCTTGCACTTCTACAAGTCCGCGATGTACCTGTAGAAGTCGGAGGGGAGTGGGGGCGCGACTCGAGCCGCGAGCGTCACATGACGGGACGACTGGACCTGCCACAGGGCACGCTGGATCTGCTCATCCTGAAGGCGCTATCGCCGGGGCGGCGTCACGGCTGGTCGATCTCGGAGCGGATCCACGAGGTGTCGCGGGAGGTGCTCCAGGTACCGCAGGGCTCACTGTATCCGGCGCTGCACCGACTGGAGCGGCGGGGCTGGATCCGGTCGGAGTGGGGCGCATCGGAGAACAACCGTCGCGCGAAGTACTACGAGCTGACGCGGGCGGGGCGGAAGCAGCTGGCGGCGGAGACGGCCGCCTGGGAGAAGCTGACGAAGGCGGTGTCACTCGTTCTGAGGGAGGCCTGATGCTCTCCGACCTGAGGTACCGGCTGCGGGCGCTGTTCCGGCGCGACGCGATGGATCGCGAGCTGGACGAGGAGCTGCGTTTCCACCTGGAGCACGAGATCGAGAAGCACGTTCGTGCGGGCGTGCCGCGGGCGGAAGCGGAGCGTCGTGCGCGGCTCGAGTTCGGGGGTGTGGACCAGATCAAGGAGGACACGCGCGAGGTACGCGGCGTCGCGCTGCTGGACGGACTGCTCCGGGACGTGCGCTACGCGTGGCGTGGCATGAGGGCGCGACCGGGATTTGCAGCGGCAGTGGTGCTGACGCTCGGGTTGGGAATCGGTGCGAACGCGGCGATGTTCGGGATCATCGATCGGCTGCTGTTCCGGCCGCCTCCATTCCTGGAATCTGCGGAGCGCGTGCATCGTCTGTACCTGCACTACGTGCTGAACGGCCGGCCGCGGGTGGACCGTGCGTTCGCGTACCTGCACTATCGTCAGCTGGAGGAGTCCACGACATCGTTCGACGCGGTCACGCCGTTCGCGTATCCGACGCTCGCGGTGGGTACGGGCGAGGCGGCACGTGAGATGACGGTGATGGCGGCGGGCGCATCCCTGTTCGATCATTTCGCTGCACGGCCGGTGCTCGGCCGGTTCTTCACGAGCGCAGAGGATGTTCCGCCGACGGGGACGCGGGTGGCCGTGCTGTCGCACGGCTTCTGGCAGGCGGAGTACGGCGGCAGTGCGGAAGTGCTCGGCGCATCGCTGCAGATCGGTACCGCGGTCTACACGATCATCGGTGTGGCGCCGCCCGAGTTCGTCGGGACCGACGACTTCGTGCGGCCGGCGATGTTCGTCCCGCTCACCGCATACGCGTACTCGCGCTCACCGGACTACACGGAGAACTACAACTGGTCCTGGCTCGGCGTGCTCGTGCGGCGCCGGCCGGACGTGAGTCTGGAGGTTGCATCGGCGGACGTGAATGCCGCATTCCTGCGTGGCTGGGAGATCGAGCACCGGCTGGGACGCGCGCCGCCGGCCGCGGACGCGGCCGTGCGCGGGGAGGTGGCACCGATTCAGCTCCAGCGCGGTCCGGACGCGGGGCCGGAATCGAAGGTTGCCGCGTGGGTGATGGGTGTGGCGATCATCGTGCTGCTGATCGCGTGCGCGAACGTGATCAACCTGCTGCTCGCGCGGGCCGTGCACCGACGTCGCGAGATAGCATTGCGGCTCGCGCTGGGCGTGTCGCGTGGTGGACTGCTCCGGCAGCTCACGACGGAGACGATGCTGCTCGCACTGCTGGGCGGAGCGGTCGGCGTGGCGATCGCGCAATGGGGCGGACGCGTGCTGCACGCGCAGTTTCTGCCTGGCGGCGCGACCGTGGCGGTCGCGACGGACGCGCGCACACTGCTGTTCGTGATGACCATCACGCTCGCACTCGCTCTGCTCACCGGGCTGGCGCCTGCGCTTCAGGCCGTGCGCGCCGATGTCGGCGAGACGCTCAAGGCGGGAGCGCGCGACACGGGCTACCGATCCTCCCGACTCCGTACTTCGCTCCTGCTGTTCCAGGCCGCGCTTTCCGTCATTCTGCTCGTCGGCGCGGGCCTGTTCGTGCGCAGTCTGGCGAACGTGCGCGGGTTCCGTCTCGGCTACGACGTCGAGCCGAACATCGCGCTTGCAGTCAATCTGCGTGGCGAGAATTTGAGTGCGGCACAGGGCGCAGCGCTGGCCGACCGGCTGCTCGCGGCAGCGGTGACCGTCCCGGGCGTGCAGAGTGCGACACTCGCTGCATCCGTGCCGTTCTGGTCCAATGAAGGGCGCGGCACGCCGTTCGTTCCGGGCGTCGACTCCGTGGCACGACTCGGCCGCTTCACGCTCCAGGCCGGCACGCCGGATTACTTCGAGACGCTCGGCACGCGCATTCTGCGCGGCCGCGGCTTCACGGAGCACGACCGCGCCGGGACCCGACCGGTCGTGGTGGTGAACGAGGCGATGGCGCGTGCGCTCTGGCCGGATGACGAAGCGCTGGGCAAACAGCTCCGGTTCGGCGCCGACACGATGCCGTTTCTCACGGTGATCGGCGTGGCCGAGGACATGCGCGGATTGAACCTCACGGGCGGACCCGAGTTCTGGTACTATCTGCCGTACGACCAGTACGCGGCCATGTACGGCTCCGGCTCGCTGGAGATGTTCGTGCGTGTGGATGGCAGGGCGGACGAGTACGTAGAGCGCGTCCGGCAGCGGCTCCAGCGCGAGATGCCGGGTGCGGCATACGTCACGGCCGTACCGTTCCACGCGCTCGTGGCGCCACGGCAGCGCGCGTGGGAGTTCGGTGCGACGATGTTCGTTGCCTTCGCCACGCTCGCCCTTGTCCTCGCCGCCGTCGGACTGTACAGCGTGTGCGCCTACGGCGTCGCGCAGCGTACGCGGGAGCTCGGGGTTCGCATTGCGCTCGGCGCAAGCACCGCAGCCGTGGTCAGACTCGTGGTGCGCCAGGGTGCGCTCTTCGCGGTCACCGGCATTGCGATCGGTGGCGCACTCGCGCTCCTCGCGGCGAGACCGCTCGAGCCGCTACTCTTCTCCGCATCCGCGCGCGACCCGGTCGTGTATGGAGGCGTCGCCGCGATCCTGGTGCTGGTCGCACTCGTCGCCACGATCCGGCCGGCGCTGCGCGCGACGCGGGTGGATCCGACGATCGCGCTGCGGGCGGAGTGACGCTCGCGTCGATCCGTCGCGGACAACTCTAGTCGGCGCGGAGCGATCGGAGCGGATCCGCCCGCAGCGCCCGTCTGACGGGCATGACCGAGGCCGCGAACGCGATCAGGCACACCGCCGCCGCGACCGCAGCGAACGTCATCGGGTCGGTGGGGCTCACGCCGAAGAGCAGCTCCTCGATGAGCCGGGTGGCGGCAAGGGCAGCAAGGATGCCGATGGCGAGGCCGGCGAGCACGAGTCTCAGTCCCTGAGCGACGACGAGTCCGGTGAGCCGACGCGGGTCAGCGCCCAGTGCCATGCGAATACCGAACTCACGCGTCCGCCGCGCGACCGCATATGCCAGCACGCCGTAGATGCCGATCGCGCCGATGACGAGGGCGAGCGCCGCGAACAGCGCGAGCATGGTCGTGGTGAAGCGCGGACCGGCGACGGACTCTTCGGCAACGCGATCGAGCGCCCGGAGCCGGATCAGCGGCAGCATCGGATCGACGTCGCGCAGCACCTCGCGCATGGAGCGCGCGAGCAACATCGGATCGCGCTCCGTCCGCAGCGCGACGCTGAAGGATCGTGCCGTATTGCCGGGGGTCACCGCCATCTGCGCGAGGGGCAGGTACCACGCCGGACGCACTTCATCGGCCAGCGTGCGGAACTGCACGTCATCGATTACGCCGACGATGGTCAGCCACGGCGCATCGGCATCGCCAGCACTGCGGATGCGCCCGCCCAGGGCACTCTCGCCCGGCCAGAACATACGCGCGAGACGCCGATTCACTACGGTGACCGGCATGCTGCCGGCGCGGTCGTTCGCCTCGAAGAAACGGCCTTCGACCACGGATACGCCCAGCGTGCGGGCATATCCATGGTCGGCAATGATCATGTCGCCGCTCTGCGCCGGCTCGCCCGGCGCGGGCTCGGCCATGCCCTCCACATCGAAATCGATGTTCGGGGCGCCGTCGGTGAGCGGCAGCGCCGAGACCGCGCCCGCGGCGAGTGCACCGGGCAGACGCGCCAGGCGCTCCGCGACGTCCTGGTAGAACCCGATCACATCGTCCGCATCCGGGTAGTCGCCGGACGGTACGGACAGGTCCGCGACGAGCACGTTCCCGACCTCGAAACCGGGGTCCACACTCGTGAGCGCGCCGTAGCTGCGCATCATCAGGCCCGCCCCGATCACGACGACGACGGCGAATGCGATCTGTGCGGTGACGAGCGCCTGCCGCAGCCGAAGACCGTGGCCACTGCTCGTCGTGGTCCGGCCATCCTCGCCCAGCGCGAGTCGCGGGACGGCCACCGGGAGCCGCAGCGAGGGCGCGATCGCGAAGATGATCGTGGTGAACAACGCGATGCCGCCCGCGAAGAGCAGCACGCGCGTATCGAGCGCAATGCTGCCCGCGCGCGGGATCGATTCCGCGCCGAGTGCCAGAGTGATGTCCACGAGAACGTAGGCGAGCACGAGACCGGCCAGGCCGCCGGTGAGCGAGAGCAGTGCGCCCTCCGCCAGGAACTGACGCACGAGGCGCGCACGGCCGGCACCCAGCGCGCTCCGCACGGCGAGCTCCCGCTGGCGCACCTCGCCGCGCGCCAGCAGCAGGTTCGCGACGTTGGCACACACGATCAGCAGCACGAAGCCGACCGCACCGAGCAGCGCCAGCAGCGCAGGACCCGCGCTGCCGACGACCTGCTCCATCAGAGGACGCAGAAACAGGAAATGACCCGTGTGCACATCCGGATACTCCGCACGCCACGCCGCCATGAGCGTCGTCATCTCCGCGTGCGCACGATCGAGGTCCGCGCCGGCCGACAGACGCGCGATCACGGTCAGGAAATGATTCCCGCGGCCCGTGCGCTCCGCCGGGTCCAGACCGATCGGCGTCCACAGCTCGGTGTCCTCCGAAGGGTAGCCGAAGCCGGCCGGCATCACGCCGATCACCTCCGCCGTGCGCCCGTTCACGCGGATCGTGCGACCGATCACGGCCGAGTCGCCGCCGAACGCGCGGCGCCACAGCGCGTGGCCCAGCATCGCCACGCTCGGACCTGCCGCGACGTCCTCGACGGCCGTAAACGCCCGGCCCAGGGCCGGGCGGGCGCGCAGGACATCGAACAGATTCGCGGTGGCCGCTGCGCCCCGAATCGAGAGCGCCGTGCCATCGTCGGCGAGCAGCGTCGCGCGGTAAGCGTGATGCGCCGCAGCGTCCTCGAGGGAAGTGCTCTGCGCGCGATAATCGAAATACTCCGGTGGTGACACCGGAAACTCCGGAAAATCGAAGCCGCTCTCCGGCAGGAAACGGCTCCATACCGCCACCAGCCGATCCGACTCCGGATACGGCAGCGGCGTCAGCATCACCCCGCTCACCACACTGAACATCGCCGTCGTCGCGCCGATGCCCAGTGCCAGCGTGGCGACCGCCACGAGCGTGAAGCCCGGCGCCCGCCCCATGCCGCGCAGCCCCTGGCGCGCGTCCTGCCCCAGATCCTCCAGCCAGCGCGTGCGCCGCGCATCGCGCGCCTGCTCCTTCGCGCGATCCGCACCGCCGAACGCAACAAGCGCGCGCCGCCGCGCTTCCACCGCATCCAGCGACTCCGCGCGCATCAGATGCTCCGTCTCCATCTCGACATGGATCCGCATCTCCTCGTCGATCGCCTTCTCGATCTGACGCCTGCGCAGCAGACGGCCGAGACGGTGCACCCACCGGTTCAACGTGCTCATGGCTCACCCTCGTCCAGCGCGTGTGCGTGTCGCTCGACAGGAAGAAGGCGCGGCTTGTTGTCGAATGTCAAGGTATCAGGGACAACCCGGCGCAGGAGCCGGCACCGGTCTTGCCCTATCTCACACACTGACTTTGACTTGGGTGATTTCAGGAGGAGCCATGCAGAACTCGACAGGACGACAACTCCTCGCCTTGGGCGCGGCCGCGCTGCTCGCGGGATGCGGCAGCACGCTGGGGGGGCTGGGCGATGTGCTGGGCGGGATCGGCTCACCGAGCAGCGGGAATCAGGGGCAGCTCGCCGTGCAGATCCAGAGTGTGAACACGAGCCAGCAGGTGATCCAGGTCGCGACGGAGGACGGCCAGGTCGGCAGTGTGCGATATGATCAGAACACCGTCGTGGTCTACCGCCAGCAGCAGTATCCGGTGACGGCGCTGGAGCGTGGTGACATCGCGGTCATGCAGCTCCAGGATGTGGGCGGGGCGCTGTACGTGTCGCGGATCGATGTACAGCAGAGTGTACAGGAGCGGGCCGGAGGCGGATCCGGAAACCTGGTGCAGCTGAGCGGGACGGTATCGCAGATCGATCACAACCGGGGCACGTTCGTGCTGCTCACGCAGGGTGGCAGCGTGACGGTTACGCTGCCGTACAACCCGCCGCAGGCGACGCTGAACTACTTCCACAGCCTGCGCAACGGCAACACGGTGCGGCTCGAGGCGACGCAGACGGGCACGGCGCGCGTCGAGCTCCATCGTTTCCTGTAGCCATCGTGATGCGGGCGGCGCGCGCGCCCGCCCGCAGTCGCGACTTCCGTCCGCCCTCAGAATCCGCCCGCGCCGATCCGGCGGAGCAGCACGTCCGACCAGAGCGGCAAAGAGCGGCCGGAGCGCCGCGCGATCTGCCGCGCGGCGCGCTGGTAGTCGCTGAGCAACGTGCGCGGATCGCATGTGGACGCGACGAGAGCGGCGCGCCCGTGGACCTGCTCGATCGTCGAGGCCATGAGCCAGCCGAGCGTGTAGAACGGCCCCTGCGGCACGGAGTCGGTATTGATGAAGCCGAACCCGCGCTGTGTCGCCTCCTCCTCCGTGAGCGCGCCATCGATCAGCTGGAGGTAGAACTGCTCCATGCGCCGCATGTCCTCCGTGACGTTTGCGATGTCGCGCTCCCAGATCGCGCGCTCGCGGGCGTCGCTCGCGGCGTGCGGGTGCACATCGGCGGAGCCGGCGGCGGCGAGCATGGCGAGCCCCTCGGCGAAGGCGCCCATCCAGTCGAGTGCGTCCTGCACGCCGGCCGGCGTTGCGGGATCCTTCCGGACGGCACTGCACGCGTTTGCCATGCCGATGTGATGGAGCTCATGGGCGAGCGTGTTCTCGAATTTCGCGCTGCCGAGCGACGGGTCGAGATACAGGAAGATGGCCGGATTGGTGCGCGGCTCGAACACGAACGAGTTGTCGCGCGGCTTGATCACGGGATAGACGCGGGCGCGGATGACGGCGTGCTGCGGCAGGTAGGCGAACGCGCGCCGTGCCGCCGCATTCGCATCGATGGTGCGCCACTGCTCGAGCGTGGTGCGCAGCGCGGTTGCGTGTGCGAGCAGCGAGTCGGACATGACGAAGGAACGGAACGTCGAGTCCTCGAACGGCCGCTGCAGGGAGTGCTCGCGCTGCTGGAGCCGGCGATATCCCTCGGTCGCGAAGAGCCGCTGCCAGTCCTCGTCCTGCGGAGCCCGGCCGGCCGCGCGCAGCTCGAGGATGTGCAGGACGGCATCGGCCTCGTCCGTGACGACCCGGACGTTGAGCCGCGGGTCCTGTCCGGCGGCGGGTGCGGCCGCGAGACAGGCGGCTGTGATCACGACACGGGTGACGATGTGCATCGCGGGATCAGGATCTCGGGATCGGTAGTATGGCGGCAGGGTGCCGGTTCCCGAATATAACGTGTCGTGCGATGAAGATCCCGCGGTACCGAGCGGGGGACGGCCGGAACGTCGGCCGCCCCCGCCGGGCCGTGCTCAGTGGCTGTCCGAGTCCGAGTCGCGGTCGTCCCCGTCGCGGTCGGAGTCCTCGAATGCCTTGAATGCGAGCGCGAGACGGTGGCGGAACGCCGCCCGCGCGGTGCTGTCGATGTTGACCAGACGCGGGTCGATGATCGTGCCGTCCGATGCGCGGAACCAGCTCGCTGCATCGATGTTCACGGTCACGTTGAACGGCTCGCCCTCGACCAGCTGGATCGGCGGCTCGAACTCCAGCTCCAGGTCCAGCAGCACCGGCAGCGTCACATCGAACGCCTCGCCGTCGAACGTGCCGACCAGCCGCAGCGTCGTGACATCCAGCTCGAGCTCGTCGTAGAAGCCGGCCGGCAGCGGCTCGCTGATGGGCGTGATCACGCCGCCCTCCAGCGGCAGCTCGATCGTCCCGCCATTCAGCCGGATGAACTCGTCGTGACTGCCATCGCTGTCGCTGTCACTGTCCGTATCGCCATCCGAATCGACGTCCGACCCGCCATCCGCGCGCTCGATCTCGATCGACGAGAACTGCACGAACGCCTGCTCGATATCGAGCGTGTGCGTGCCGTCCGTGATCTGCACGTCCGAGAACGGCACGAGCGATCCCGCCAGTCCGGCCTGGCTCTGGACCGCGAACGACAGCGCCAGCGGTGCGCGCTCCGTGGGACCCGTGCCGCCCTCGCATGCCGCCGTCAGAGCTGCGAGGACGAGCACCGTGCTGCCGAACCGAGTGATTCCAGTCATCTCCTGCTCC
This sequence comes from Longimicrobiales bacterium, assembly GCA_036374995.1. Lineage (GTDB taxonomy): Bacteria > Gemmatimonadota > Gemmatimonadetes > Longimicrobiales > RSA9 > SH-MAG3. The sequence goes on from DASUSS010000002.1 coordinate 13,047, forward strand.
TGCTATGGTTGCGGCCGTACGCCGGCCGCGGGCGTCATGGCCTCAGGACGATCAGGGTGCCGACATCGTCACCGCCACCCGCCAGTGATCCGCCGTCACGCCGGCGGTTCGGTCCGAACGAATACACGCGGAGCGCGATACTGTCCGCCCCGCGCGCCACGGCGACCCAGTAGGCCGTGCCCCACGGGTCGACCGCGTGCTGTCGCCGTTCTCGCGCCGCCGCGTCGGCCGGACAGTCGGCCGCCGTGAAGTGCGCGAGCGCTGCCATGTCGATGTACTCCTCGCGGCCGGCCGTGAACACGCGCTTGTGCACGGCCGACGCGCCAGCGAGCCGGCCGGTCGCACCGGTGCCATAGGCGAGGTCTTCGACGAGCGCGGCGGTCTCCGCACGGGCACAGGCCAGCTCTCCGGCGCTCGCGCTACCGCGGGCGCTCCAGGCGGTGAGCGCAAGTGCAAGCAGCGCACCCAGCGCAGCGGCGATCCCGCCAGCTCGCGGGGCGGGCGCGAACGTGGTCAGGAAGAGGCCGCCCGCGAGCGCCTCCACCCACTCGCCCGTGTACGAGAGCGGGTACCACACGAGCAGTGCGATGGCGGTGGCGAACCAGGGCACGGTTGCGATCGCGGGGACGGTTGCGCCGCTGCGATCGAGCAGGGGGCGTGCGGCACGAATGCGCGCAGCGGCAGGCAGCAGGAGGCCGAAGCCGATCAGCGCGAGCACGAGGATCCACTTCGGCTGGCCGAAGATGTCGGCGAAGTTGTGGAGCGTCAGCTCCTGCTGGAAGTTGTGCTCGAGGAACGGTGCGGGCGGCGTGATGCCGAGCAGCCGCTGGCCCCAGCTGAACTCCTCGCCGGCGACGAAGAAGCAGAATGCACCGACGAGCGCGTCGAAGACGCGTCGACCGTGCCAGGCGCGACGGAACGCGAAGAGTGCGGCCGCGCCGAAGAGGATGACCGTCCACCACTCGATGAAGCGGTCTTCCTGGAGCCAGGTCTCGTAGCGCGCGGGCGCGAGCGTGCCGGCGAGCAGCAGCCCCGCGATCCAGAGGGCAAACAGCGCATGCGCCGCAGCCGGCGGGGGCCGCGACGCATGCATCGTTGCAGAAGTAGTGGAACGCGACGGCCGGAGTGCGGCCGTCGACGTCGCATCGCTCATGTCACCAGATCACGCTGCCCGTGCGCCGCGAGCGCTCCTGCTGCCTGCGCACGCGCTCCAGCTCCGTGTGGAGCGCCGCATGGCGCCGCTGCCAGTCGCGGTCGCGGCGGGCGCGGTCGTTCCGGCGGTGCCACTCGTCGTGCGCGCGCGCGATCTCGCGGTCCAGCCGCGTATCCCTCGTGCGCCGGTCCGACGCGCGACCGCGCGGGTCGATCCTGTCGAAGATGCTGCCGCGTCGCGAGCGCAGGTCCGAGTCCGAGTCGCGGTCGGAGTCCGAATCGGAATCGCTGTCGCCGTTGCGCGACTCCCAGCGTGCATCGCGGTCGGGCAGCGGTATGGACCATACGGGCGCGGGCGCGCGGGACTGGGCAGCGGCGGCGCCGGCGCCGAGTGCGAGCAGCACGGTGAGTACCGCGGTCGACCGAAGAAACGACATCGAGATCTCCTCAGCTGCAGAGATGAGAGTCCTGCCGGGTGCTGATACACGGTGCGTACCAGTGCGGGAAGCGTTGGGGCAGAGGGGCAGGCTGCGGAGCAGGGCGCGGAAGCGTCACCTGACGGGAACAGCGCCTGTTCCGCTTTCCGGACGGGCTTTGCGGCTCGAGATGGTCGGCCAGGTCCCTCTTCGTGCGGAAGCCGGACCCCGGACCGGGGACCGGCATGCCGTCGAGCCCGTCGCAGCGTGCGGGCGCGAACAGGCGCAGCGCTCAGCTCACGACGTGGGCATCGGCGAATGGCGGCGGGGTCGGCGTGTGCGTCGGCCGGGATGGCGCCGTGACGAGCGGGATGCGCAGTGTGACGCGCGTGCCCGTGGGGTCGACGGGCTCGATGACGAGCTTCTGCCGGTCGCCGTACAGCGCCTCGAGCCGCTCGGCCGTCGTGCCGAGACCGATGCCGAAGCGCACGCCGTGGGCCGGTACGCCGACGCCATCATCCTGCACGGTGATCACCAGCTCGTCCCGGTCCCGGGCGGCACGCAGAGCGACGCGACCGGGGCGGCCGAGCGGCGCGATGCCATGGCGGATCGCGTTCTCGATGAGCGGCTGGAGCAGCATGCCGGGTACGCGCGCATCGAGCACATCGTCGTCGATCGCGAGCTCCAGCGTCAGCCATTCGTCGAAGCGCACCTGCTCGATCTCGGCATACCGGCGCACCACCTCCAGCTCGCGGCGGAGCGTCGACTCCGCGGAATCCCGCTCCTCGAGCGTGAGGCGAAGCAGCTCGCCGAGCCGGCTGATCATGCGGTCCGCCGCCTCGGTGTCGCGCTGCATCAATGACGAGATGGTGTTGAGTGCATTGAACAGGAAGTGCGGCTGGATCTGCATGCGCAGGGTGCGCAGCTGCGCGTTCGTGAGCTCCGCCTCGAGGCGTGCGGACGCGAGCTGCCGTTCGCGGGCGACCCGCGCGTGATCGATCGCCAGCGTGAACGCGACCGTGCCCGCATAGAAGAAGAAGCTGACATCGAAGCGGTCGACATACGTCAGCACGAGCCGCGCATTCGTGCCGCCGGGCAGGGCGTTGCCGATGCCGATCTCGACGAGTGCGGTGATCACGGTGACGGCGAGAGCGGCTGCGGCGTGCGTCGTCCACGCGCGCAGCGAGCGCGGCCAGAGCGGGAACCGCCGCGCCATCCACATGATGGCCGGTGTGAGCGATGCCCATGTCCACACGATGACGAACGCATAGATCACGGGCGCGAACCAGAGCGCAGGCCGGCGGTCTACGGCAACCCACCACAGCACGGACTGGGAGAGCAGCACGAAGCCGTACAGCGACCAGCCGAGGAAGATCAGCGGGATGAGCGAGCGAGCCCCGAGGCGCGCGGTGTGACTCGCGCCCACAGCCGCGCCGTCAGCCCCGCTGGAGCGCACGGTCGAACGCGTCCCGGTAGTTGCGGCTCAGTCGCAGCTCGGCGCCGGACTTCATCCGGATGTGATAGTCGCCGCCGACCCATGGTGAGATGTGGCGGATGTACGACAGGTTGACGATGGCCGATCGGTGCACGCGCGCGAACAGCGTGGGATCGAGCTGGTCGCCGAGCGAGCCCAGCGGCTGACGGTGCAGGTAGCGGGCGTCGCTCGTGTGCAGGTAGACGTAGTTGCCCGCGGCCTCGACCCATTGGATGTCACGCGTCTCGATGATCACGCTGGTGTGATCCGCCCGCTTCGCCATGATCCACTTGAGCGACTGCGGGCGTGCGGGTATCGCCGCGCGGAGGTCGTCCATCAGCGAGCGCAGCGATTCCGGCAGCTCTCTGCGCTCGAGCCGTTCCAGCGCGCGTTCCATGGCCACGGCGAACCGGTCGCGGTCGAACGGTTTGAGCAGATAGTCGACGGCGTGGACATCGAACGCTCGCACGGCATACTCGTCGTAGGCGGTGACGAAGATCGTCGCGGGCATCGCATCGACGCCGAGTGCGGCGAGCACGTCGAAGCCCGTGGCCGCACGAAGCTGCACGTCGAGCAGGACGAGATCGGGTGCCAGCGTGCGAATTCCTTCGACTGCGCTGTCGCGGTCCGAGTATTCGCCGATGACCTCCACGTCGAACCCGTCCAGGAAGCGGCGTATCTTCCGGCGGGCGTGGTGCTCGTCGTCGACGATGATGACGCGTGGGCGCATGCGGTCCTTCCGTGAGTGACACGCCGCTCCACGTTACGCGGGCGGCGGGACCCCCAACAAGGAACGCGGGGGCGACCGGCGATCGTGACGTGTCGGGGCGTGCGCGCGCGGGACGAATCGGCAGCGGCCGCTGTCCGGGGCCGCGGAGTGCGCGGTCGCGGGGGAAGGCAGCGGCGGGCGCGGCGGGCGCGGCGGCGCCCGGCAGCGATCGTCACGCGGGCGCACGCCCTGTCCGCCCTGCCGTCTGCTCATCCCGGGGCGGTACCCGTTCTCCGGGCGCGGCGTTTCCGTAGAGTGCAGCGAGGTCCACGCGAGGACCGCAGCACGCGGAGGGACGATGCGCAGCGCAATCCTGTTCGCCGGACTTCTCTGGCTGAGTCCGGGGTGCTCCACCGATCCGCCGGTCGCGCCGCCGGCGGAGATTCCGCCAGCGGACATGCGCGTGCTGTTCGTGGGGAACTCGCTCACGTACACGCACGACATTCCCGGCCTCGTCCAGACGCTGGCGGACCGCACGGGGCGGTCCATGAGTCACGGCACCATCGCGCACCCCGATTTTTCGCTGGAGGACCACTGGAACGCGGGCCTCGCGCGCGAGATCGAGCGGCTCCGGCCGGACGTCGTCGTGATGCAGCAGGGCCCGTCGTCGCTACCGGAGAGCCGCGTCCATCTCGTGCACTGGACGCAGACGATCGCGGAGGCGATCCGCGCCGCGGGCGGTGAGCCGGCGCTGTACATGGTGTGGCCGGATGTCAGCCGCACGTTCGCGTTCGAGGCGGTCCATGATTCCTACCGGGCGGCGGCCGATGCGGTCGACGGCCGATTCATTCCGGCGGGCAGCGCGTGGCTCGAGGTATGGGCGCGCGATGAGTCCGCACAGCTGTATGGCTTCGACGGCGTTCACCCGAGCTACCTCGGTGCCCTCGTCGCCGCGCATACGATTCATGCCGTGCTCTTCGATGCGGATCCGCTGACGACTCCGGCGCTCGATGACGCCGTGCCACCGGCGCTGCTGGACCTGGTGCGCGCGGCCGTGCACGCGGCCATCGAGGGGGACGCGGCGGCCGCCGCCCGCGTTGCGGCCCGGGTGCAGGAAGCACGCGCACTTGCGGCCGCCGCCGCGGAACGCGCCCGCTCGGGCGAGCTCCGGGAGGCCGCGGCGCTGCTCGAACGCGCCGTGGAGCTCAGGCCCGACCACGGCCCGCTGCTGTACAGTCTCGCGGCCGTGCGCGCGCGGCTCGGCGCGGATAGCGCCGCCCGGCGACTGCTCGAACGGGTCGCACGGCTCGGCATGCTCGCGGAGCCGGAGCGGGATCCCGCATTCAGCTCGCTCGCACGCGATTCGGCGTTCACGGCAATCGGGTATCGCTTCGCTCTCAACGCGTCACCGGTGGGCGCCGCCGATGCGGCATTCGGGATCGCGGACACGTCGTTCCTCGCCGAGGGCATTGCGTACGATCCGATGACGGAGCGGTTCTTCGTCGGCGGCGTGCACCGCCGCGCGATCGTCGAGATCGACGGCAGCGGCGGCGTGACACCGTTCACGTCGTCGTACGAGGACCGCGGCCTGCTCGGCGTGCTGGGGCTGCAGGTCGATGCGCGCCGGCGTCGGCTGTGGGTTGCGACCGCGGCCATGGCGCAGATGCAGGGCTACGATCCTGCGGAGCACACCGGCCTGGCGGAAGTGAGGCGCTACGACCTCGACAGCGGTGAGCACGAGCGCACGTACCGGCCGCGGGATGATGCCGCACATGGGTTCGGTGACCTTGCCGTGGATTCCTCGACCGGCACGGTCTACGTGAGCGACGCGCGAACCGGCGCCCTGTACACGATCGAGCCGAGAGCGGACACGCTCGCAGTCCTGCTGCCGGCGGGATCGTTCGACTCGCCGCAGGGGATCGTCGTTGCGGGTGCGGGAATGCGGCTGTACGTGGCGGATTACGGTACCGGGATCTGGCGGCTGGACCTCCGCACCGGGCGCTGCATACGGCTGCGTGGGCCAACGGGTGTGAGCATGCTCGGCATCGACGGTCTCGCCCTGCACGGCGACGCGCTCATCGCCGTGCAGAACTATCCGCGCCCGCATCGCGTGCTGCGCCTCGCGCCGGATGCGGACGGCAATGCGATCCGGAGTGCGGCGGTGCTGTTGTCGGAGAGCGCGTGGTTCGACGAGCCGACCCTCGGCACGGTCGTCGGCGATGCGTTCTACTTCGTTGCGAACAGCCAGTGGTCGAAGTTCGGTCCGGATACGATGGCGACCGCGCGCCGCCCGCCCGTCATTCTCCGCCTGCCGCTCACCGGCTGGTAGCCCGGCCGCTGCCGACCGCCGACGCCAGCATCTCGTCGACGCGCACGAACGAATAGCCGCGCCGCTTCAGCTCGCCGATGAGCGGTCCGAGGAGCGGATGCATCTTGTCGGTGCGGCCCGGGCCCGCCCCGACGTGCAGGAGCAGCAGGAAGCCATTCAGCCCGTCCGGGTCCGTCGTCTCGTACTCGAGGATACTCTCGTAGATGTCCAGCGACGATATGAAGCGCGGGTGGGCGTCCGGCATGTAGTCGGCGTTCGAGCGGGTGCCGGGCGTATAGTTGAACAGCACGAGACCCATGCGGTCCGCCCAGTCGACGATTTGACGGTTGTACCACTCGTACGGCGGAATGAAGAAGCGCATCTCGCTGCGCGTGCGGCCGTACTGCGCGAGATCGGCGAGGTTGCGCTCGAGATCGTCACGGAACCGAGCCTCGCCGATGAGTGTCTCGGCGCGATCGGCCCAGGACGCGTAAAGGAGGTGCTCGTCGGAGTGCGGTCCCAGATAATGCCCGTCCTTCACGATCCGGCGCAGGTGCACCTGGAACTCCGGCGTGCGGATGAACTGGCCGGTGACGAAGAACGATGCGCTGACCTGACGCTCGCGCAGCACGTCGAGGATGCTGCCCGCGCCCTCGGCAAACTCGCCGCCGGTGAAGATCAGTGCGATGTGCGGACGGTCGCGGGAGCCGCGGATGATGCCGCCCTCGTCATACGTCAGCTCACCCGTCGGCACCGGCCGGGCCGGCGCGGGCGCCCGCGTCGCGCATGCGGCCCCGAGAACGGACAGCAGCATGCACGCCCGGCCGACCCGCGGGCGTGCGCGCGTGCGCCCGGTGCGACGGCCTGCGGCGATCATGCGAATGTCCCGGCGAAGCCGGTGTGCCGATGGCGCCTGCGAGAAACGTTCATGCTCAGACGAGAGAGTGATATGCCCAGAGACCCAGAACGAGGACTGAGCCGATGAGACCGCTGTAGCGAAGATATGCGGAGAACCGATCGCCTTGCCGGTTGCCCCGGGACGCGAGCGCGGCGGCCGCGATCGTGAGCACGCACAGGACCCACGGCAGCACGACGACCCACGCCCAGCCCGCGGGCACGCCCAGCGCGGGCACGAGCACGTTCGTGCGCGCTCCGATGACGATCGCAGCCATGACGCCGACCAGGAAGATCAGCGCGGTCGCGGCGGCCAGCCAGATCGCGATCGCACCGAGAGGCGCGCGGCGGTGCTCCGTGCGCTGCCCGCGCAGCTCCCGGATGGGCAGCAACGTTACGGGCAGCAGGAGCAGGAGGACGGCGGCTGCGGCCGGAGCTGCCGCACGGAACGGTGCAGCGTTCGCTCGCATGACGGCGCGGCCGATCCACCGGCTCAGCACGACTCGCCGCGCGAACGGAATGGGCGCGATCGAGTCGAGACAAGCAGCATCCGGGGCCAGGTGCGGTGAGTCGAAAAAATCCCGCTGAATACGGGACATGCAGGGACTCTGGTACTCGTGACCGTGCCACGGGATCTCGAGCACACGCGCCCGCGTGAGTCCGCTCGCGAGGAAGCGCGCGTAGCGCGGCGGCGTGCGCGGATCCAGCTCGCCGACCATGATCAAGGAGGGAATGTCGGCGCGCAGCGGCTCGCCCGCCGCATCACCGTACGACTCGCCGACCCAGGCGGGGCATCGGGTGCGGAGCCAGGGCGCCGTTTCGAGCGAGACGGGGCTGTCGTTGCAGTGAAAGGCGAGGTTCGTACCGAACGCGATGTCATCATCGGCGAACAGTGTCAGGAGCTGCGGCGCCATACCGACCACGGGATCGAAGCCGTGACGCGCGATCGTCTGGATCATCAGCGGTGCGCCGGCGGCGAGGCTGCGTGCGGTGAGCAGCTGTGCGAGCCCTTCGTTCAGTGCCCGATCATCCAGAAGGATCCAGCCCTCGGGCGCTCGGTCGGAAGTCGGGACCGGCACGCGCACGGGTGAGCGGCGCGCACGTGCCATGACGGAATCGTAGTCCTCGGCGAGTCGCGGATACGTCGCACTGCACGCGTCGAGCTGAGCACAGCGTCGGAACAGCGCGGTGAACAGCGCTCCAGCGACATCGGCGTCGTCGCCGAGGTGAGGCAGACCCGGCGGCACGGGGCCGATCATGACGACGGCACGGATGGCGGAAGGGATCCGTCGCATCGCCTCGGCTGCGATGCGCGATCCGTAGGACGCGCCGAGCAGGTTGACGCGCTCGACGCCGAGGCCCCGGCGCAGTACGTCGATGTCGCGCGCGGCCTGGACCGCATCGAGCAGCTCCGGGCGGGCGCCGTCGGCGAGAAGCCGTGCGCGGCACGCGGACAGCTTCGACACCAGGATGGTTTCGGCCGCGGGCGAATCGGATGTGAGCGGCGCGGCACCGTCGAGCTCGGGGCAGGTGCGTGGCTCGGAGAGGCCATGGCCGCGCGGATCGAGAATGATGAAGTCGCGGCGCTCGCGCAGCAGCGCAATGCGCGCCGAGCGCGCGGCATCCGCCGTCCATGGCCCGACCGCGGACATGCCGGGCCCGCCCGGGATGAAGATGATCGGATCGGGCGCAGGCTCGGCGGCGCGCGCCGGCAGCACGCTGAACGCGAGCCGGAGGGTTCGCGAAGCGGGGTCGTCGTGATCCTGCGGTACCTCGATGTAGCCGAACCGGATGCTGTCGCGCAGGCTCGGCGGCAGCTCGAACGGTGGAGCGGCGAGCTCGATCCGCGCGTCGCGCGGCGGCTCAGCCTGCGGCGGCGGCGGCCCGGCCTGCGCGGCCAGCAGCGTCAGGACGACGACGACCCCCATGCATCACCCGGTCAGCGACTCCACGGCGGCACGACGCCGTTCGTGCGCGCATAGGCGATCAGCTGTCCGAGATGCTCGTGCAGATGCGTTGTGGTCATGACCCAGAGGTCGAGCCCACTCATGCGGCTGCCGAACAGGTCGAGCTCGCGCGCGAGGAACGCTTCGTCCGACTGCTCGACCGCGGTGCGCAGGTGCGCGAACGACGCCCGCATTTCCTGCAGCGCTTCGGCCTTCGTCGCGCTGCGCGTCTCGAATGCCTGGACCGTCGGGTACTCGCCGGCACGGATGCCCGTCGCTTCAGGTGCGGCGACGCCCTTCGCGGTCGGCAGGAAATAGTTGTCGGCCGCGATGTGCATCACGACCTCGCCCGTCGAGCGAACGCCCGCGCCCGGCCGCCAGGCGTACGCCGCGTCGGGCATCGCCTCGGCCAGACCGGTCAGCTTCTCCTCGACCGCGGCCAGATCGCGCAGCAGCGCGTCAATGGCAGCGGGCCGGGCGCCGTGATGCGCGGATGGATGCGCCTGCGCCCGGACGGCGGCAGGTGCGAGACTCGTCGCGAACAGTGCCGCGATGGTGACGTAACGAAGTCGACGGTTGGATCGCATGGCAGTGCTCCGGCAGGAGTTTTTGTGCGTTTCCCAGGAAGATCCCGTCTTGCCCGGGTGTCAGCAAGTGCCCTGCGGCGACTCGTCGTCGTTCCGGCATCGCCTGTACCCGATCCGGCGCGACGAGGAACGGTACCATGGTCCTGAAAGGAGGCCGCATGCACAGATCCCGCATCGTCTGCACAGCTGCCCTCGCCTTCGCACTGTTCGCAGCGGCCGGGCCACTCGCCGCACAGAACGGCCGCGGCTGCACGGAGCCGATCCATCGGGCGTTCGATTTCTGGATCGGCGAGTGGGAGGTCCGGCTCGAGAACGGGTCGGTCGCAGGCCGCAACACGATCCGCGCGATGGCGGGCGGATGCGGTCTGGCCGAGAGCTGGCGCGGCGCGTCCGGCACCGTCGGCGAGAGCCTGAACCATTACGACCCTGCGGACGGGCAGTGGCACCAGCTCTGGATCGACAGCTCGGGCCTCGTCCTTCGGCTCGCAGGATCGCCGATCGACGGCGGCATGCGGCTCGAGAGCCGGCCGCGCGACGGTGCGCCAGTGAACCGCATCACGTGGACGCTCCTCGAGGACGGCCGCGTCCGCCAGCTGTGGGAGGTCTCGTCCGACGGGGGCGGCACATGGCAGGTGGTGTTCGACGGATACTATGTGAAGCAGTGATACGGGGTGTGGCGCGGAGCGTGTCGGGCGCGAGCATCCCTGCGCGCACGTCGGGGGCGGGATCGGGCTCGGGGTCGCATGGTTCGGGTCGGGTCCGGGGGCCCAGCGGGCGAATCCGGCGGGTGTTTCGGACCGAGGCGCAGATCGGAGCGGTGGCCGAGGATACCGGGCGCGGTGCGGTCGGCGATTTAAGCGGGCGCTAAGCGCGCCCGACTAACCTCCTTCCGGCGGCGAGGCTGCCGATCCGCGCGCAGCGCGGTCTTCGCGAACAACCGGACCTACTGGAGTCATATATGTTTCGTCGGATCACCACGGCTGCGGCGCTGCTGGCGGCGTCCGTGGCAGCGTGCGACAGCGCGGGGCCTGCGGAGCCGCGGCCGCAACCGCCGCTCCACAGCGGCGTCTGGCACCTTCACCAGGCCGATGGCGGGCCGCCCCCGGTTCTGGTGGCACAGGAGAACGTCGACGGCCGCGTGCGGCGGACGTTCCTGGATTCCGCGACGCTCCGCATCACGATGGACGGGCACTGGGACCAGCAGCTGTTCCTCGAGACGTGGGAGGATGACGGCCCGATCAATGGCTTCACGGAGAGCGACGGCGGCCCCTGGATCCCGACGGATACCGGGTACCTGCTCATCTCGGACGTGCACGGGTCGAGGCGCCTCGTGCGAAACCCGGCAATGGACTCCATGGCCCTGACGCTCCGGGTGGAGGGATCCGCCGCCATGCGCCAGGCGACGCTGCGCCGTACCGCGCCGCCGCCACTGCTCACGGCAGAGTGGCGTGCGACTCACGTGCGGGGGCAGCCCGTCCCGGACGCGATGTACACCTGGCCCGTCGACTCGATCGGTGGCGAGCCGGTCAGTGTGCACTGGGTGGTGGATTCCGCGCGCATCGCCCTCCATCCGACCGGACGCTACGTGCACCGGGTGTGGGTGACCCAGTGGGTCGGCGACCCGGGCGGTCCGCCGCTCCATCCCACGCTGCGTTTCTACCACGGCGACTTCGGCGAGTGGAATCGCTCCGGCACCTCACTCGGCTTCGTCTCGCACTGGCTGCAGAACCACACGATGACGGGATCGTTCGGCACCGACGGCGTGCTGCGCATGGAGCACGGGTTCAGCCATGGAGATACGGCCGTGGATTTCCGTTACGGCCGGTAGGCGGGAGCGCGGGCGCGGCCCGCGGGCGCGGCCCGCGGACGCGGCACCAGAATTCCATTATGGCGCAGCCGGGCAGATTCCCGCCCCAGGCGCCTGGTGATCGAACGGAGGAGAGCGCGAGCGGAGCGGCGCGGTGTGTCGGACCTCCGCACTCCGCGGGAGCACCTGGTCCCGTCCACCTGCTCCTTGTCACCAACGGTTGTGCCCGGGGGAGGCAATGTCCGGATCAGCCAAAACGGAATTCTGGTGCCGCGTCCGCGTGCCCGTCCGCGTTCACTGCGTCCCGATTCGTGCAGCCGCACCCTCACCTCGACGCATGACTCGGCGATGGAACGCGTCCGGCATGTCCTGCTGGAAGAGCGGCTCGCGCCATGTGTAATGGCAGTAGGTGCACTGACCCATGCGCGGCATGCGGCCGATGTCGGGGCGGGCGGGAGCCGTTCGTCCCGCGGCGGTCCAGGCGGCGGCCGCGTGAGTGAGTGCTTCGTTCAGCGCGCGGTGTGAGAGCGGCAGGTTGTGCGCGGCGTCGCCGTCGCGGACGAAGCGGAGCAGTGAGTCGGCGGCTGCGGCATGGGCTCGCGCGCTGTCGCCGGATGCGGAACGCGCGAACGCGAATGCGGTGGCGATGTACTCCGCGATCTGCGCGGTACGTTCCGCGGTGCCGCGCTCCCACCAGCCGAGCACCGTCGCATACTCGGGGGAGTGACAGCTGACGCAGCTGGTGCGCGTGGCCGCACCGTCGGCGGTCTGGACGTGACAGGAACGGCACGTCAAGCCGAGCAGGAACTTGTCGCTCGGTGCGGCCGCGAGGCCGGCGGGAGCGGCGCCGAGCATGAGGCGCTGTTCGGCGGCGTGCACGTCCGTGTGGCAGGCGTTGCACGTCGCCGGTTCGAAATCCATGCCCGCAGGCACGTCGTGGACGGTTGCGTGGCACTGCGTGCAGCTCAGCCGGACACCGGTGCTCATCGACACGATGCGGTGCGACACGTCCTCGTGGCAGCTGCTGCACGCAACGCCCGTGTGCGACGGGTGCAGATCGCGCCCCGCGCCCCGTTCCATCACATCCTCCGCGGCGGCGTGACATGCGACGCAGACTGCGCCGTGCACGCGCGTTTCGGGACGGCCGACGTCATAGTGACAGCGGACGCACTCGCCGCCGATCCACGGCAGATCCGAATGCATGAGCGGTACGCTCTGGCTCGTGAGCGCGACGTGGGCGGGGTCCGTGTGACAGAGACGGCAGTCGTCCGCACCGCTGCCATCGAGGCTCGCGGCGTGACAGAGCGCGCAGCCGGTGGTCGTGACGTCGAGCTCGAGGTCGCCGCGCGCGTGCGTATGACAGGATGCACAGCCGGCCGCGGTGGCGCTGTCGCCGGCGTGATTCTCGTGCTCGAGCGGGATCGCGCCGAGCGACACGGTGCGGGCCGCGCCGGACTCGTGGCAGTCCATGCAGGCGTCGTCGCTCGCGGCGGGGATGTCGCGTGCGATCGCGGCACCGTCGTGGCAGCGGGCGCAGGCGAGGCCGGCGTGGGCGCCGTCCGACATCGGCGCGCCCTGATCGGACGCGGTGTCCGCGCCGGCTGCGCCCGACGCGACTGCGGCCGGATGTTCGTCCGACTGCCCGGCGCAGCCGCCGAGTGCGAGCGCCAGTGCGGCGAGTCCGGTCAGCAGAAGGCGACGGCCCACAGGATCATCCCTATGCACATGATACCCACGCCCAGCGCGATGAAGCCGAGCACGGCGGAGACGATGCTCGCGGTGCGCGACGGCGGCGGTGCGGGCGCATCGACGACGGCCTCGCGCGACGGCGGCGGCGCGGGCGCATCGACGACGGCCTCGCGCGACGGCGCCGGCCGGAGCGCGAGCTCCTCCGCCAGCTCCGGATGCTCCTCCTCCATGTACTGCATGGTCGCGCGACCGTGGAACATCACCGCGTCGAGCGGGAACTTGTCCGGTCTCAGGTGCACATTGAAGAAGTGCACGATGAAGATGAAACAGGCGGCAATGAGCGCCTCGAAGCCGTGGAAGACGGTGGCGACGTTGAACCACCAGCCGGGCAGCCAGCGCGAGAACAGCTCGGGGAACCACAGGACGATGCCGCTCCCGCCGATGATCACCAGGCCCCACACCTCACCGAAGAAGTCCAGCTTCTCCAGGTAGCCGTAGCGCCCGAAGCGCGGCCGGTCGCGGCCGGTGAAGTACCACTTCCACTGCTTCAGGAAGTCCTTCGCGTCCTGGGGGTGCGGCACGAGGCTGTCGCTGCCCCACAGCATGCGCTTCGGGTTCGGCGAGCGCACGACGCGCACGATCAGGTAGACGGCGAACACGAGGCTGTAGGCGACCATCACGACCGCCGCGACGCGGTGGATGATCCCGGCCATGTGCACGCCGCCCCAGAGCCGCATCAGCTCGCTCGCGAACGGTGCGCAGGCATAGCGCAGCGGCAGCCCGGTGAGCACGAGGATGTAGAACGTGGACAGCGCGAGCCCGTGGACCAGGCGGTTGAAGAGCGTGAACCGCCAGACGTACGGTCCGGCGCCGCGCTGTGCGGTGTCGAGCGGCTGGAGCGCCGGATAGGCCATGCCCGGCCCCTGTGCGGGCGTGCGATCGTGCTCAGTCACGGGTCTCTCTACCGTGCGCGGGCGCACCCTTGCGGCGATCCAGCCATAGCCGCAGCCACCACAGCGCCGTGTGCAGCGTGAAGACGCCGACCACGCCGAACAGCAGCACGTTCATGAATATGAACGAGTAGAACAGCGGCGGGTTGCGCTCGCGGTTCCACGGGTCGGGGTGCGAATCGTAGAGCACGAAGTGCGCATCCGCGTGGGGGTGACACGCGCCACAGGTCTCGATCAGCTGCGCGTCGGACACCGATGACGCGGGCTCGTCCGCGGGCAGGATCGAGTGTGCGCCGTGACAGGCGTTACAGGTCGCGACGATCTCGGATCCGAGCGCGGTCGCCTTGCCGTGGTACGTGCCGAAGTACGTGCTGCTGTAGTCCACGTGGCAGGTTCCGCACGCCTCGACCATCTGCTGCTCGAACGCCTCGCGTGACGGGGCCCGCATGCCGTGGGCGCTGTGGCAGCTGGAGCAGGTCGGCGGTGCATCGTCGCGGGCGTTCAGCCGCGACAGGCCGGGTGCCGGATCGAGTGCGGCGAGTGCGCGGCCGTGCACGTCGTGCGGGACGGAGTCGGCAGCGGCAGCGTGACAGGCGCCGCATGTGGCTGGCTGAGCGAGCGGGGCGACCGAGGCGGCCACATCGTCGACGCGCCGCGTGTCGTGCGCGGCGTGGCAGCTTGCGCACGTGACGGCGCCGGCGTGCGGATCATCGGGTGGCAGCGCGGCGGACGCGTGACAGGCGACGCAGTCGCGGTTCAGGCGCGCGCGCGCGTCGACGGAGCCGGTATCGATCGGGACGGCGTCGTGGATGCCATGGCAGTCGGCGCACGTCGCGGCGCGCGCGGGTTGTCCCGCATCGCGCGCCACGGATGCCTCGGCATGCACGCCGCGTGCGTAGACGTCCGCCGCGGCCTCGTGGCATGCGCTGCAGGAGCGCGTTCCCGGCTGGCCATTCGGTTCGTGCGGATACCGATCGAATCCGGTGTGGCAGCTGGAGCAGGAGAGCGAGTCGTGCGCCGAGCGGCGGAGCGTGCTGTCGAAGACGACGAGCGCGCGCGCCTCGTCGAGCGATGTCGTGTGACGCCGGATCAGCTCGAGCTCGCCATGGCAGAGTGTGCACTGCGCATCGCGAGCGGGTTGTGCGACGGCCGGCAGTGCAGCCACCGTGCACAGGATGATGGCGAGTCCGACGACGAGGTTCGGTGTGCGCGTCGAGCTCACGGCTCGCCCCCGTACTTCGCGAGCCGGTTGCGGACCTGGTGGCGGCTGAGCCCGAGCAGGCGCCCCGCCTCGCTGCGATTGCCTTCCGCGCGGCGCAGTGCTTCGCGCAGCAGCATGCGCTCGAGCGTGCCGAGATCCACGCCCTCCGGTCCAAAGTCCGTTGCGTGCATGGCAGCCGCCGCTTCGTCGCGCGGCGGGTTCGCCTCCTGTAGCTCGCGCGGCAGGTCGGCGAGGCGTATCGTGTCGCCCTCGGCGAGCAGCACGGCGCGCTCGATGACGTTTCGCAGCTCGCGGATGTTGCCGGGCCAGGAATGCTCGCGCAGCCGTGCCATCGCCTCGGGCTCCACATGTCGCACACGACGTCCCAGCTCGCGACGGTAGCTGTTCAGGAACGCCGCGACAAGCAGCGGCACGTCGGAGGCGCGATAGCGCAGGGGCGGCAGCTCGATCGGCAGCACACTGAGCCGGTAGAACAGATCCTGGCGGAACCGGCCGGCGCGTACGTCTGCCTCGAGGTCGTGGTTCGTGGCCGCGATGACACGCGCGTTGACCACGAGATCGCGCGTGCCGCCCACACGACGGAACGTCTTTTCCTCGATGAAGCGCAGCAGCTTGCCCTGCACGCCGGGCGACAGCTCCGCGATCTCGTCGAGGAAGAGCGTGCCGCGGTCGGCGACCTCGACCAGCCCGCGCTTCAGGGAACGCGCGTCCGTGAACGCACCCTTCTCGTGGCCGAACAGCTCCGACTCCATCAGGCTCTCCGTCAGCGCGGAGCAGGTCACGTTGACGAACGGGCCATCCGCTCGCGGGCTCAGGTCGTGGATCGTCCGTGCGAGCAGGCCCTTGCCGGTGCCGGTCTCGCCCAGGATCAGGACGCCGGCGGAATCGGCGGGCGCCACCTTCTCGACGAGGCCGAGCACCGCGCGCATTGCCGGGCTGGTGCCGATCACCCGACCGGCGGCGCCGGGGCCGCGCAGCGAGCGCAGCTCGCGCCGCAGCCGCGTGCGCTCGAGAGCCGCGCGCAAGGTCGCCTCGACGCGTTCCATCGAGAACGGCTTCTCGAGGTAGTCGACCGCGCCGAGGTGCAGCGCAGCGACAGCGGACTCGATGGTGCCGTGGGCGGTCATCATGACGCAGGGCACGTCGTCCGTCGTCACCAGCTCGCGCAGGATCTCCGTACCCTCGCCGTCCGGCAGCTTCACATCGAGCAGGGCGGCATCCGGGACCTCGGCTGCGATGAGGCGACGCGCCTCGGCGAGGTTGCCGGCGACGACCGGCTCGAAGTCGCGCCGTGACAGCCGCTCCGCCACGACTTCACGGATGAGCCTGTCATCCTCGAGGATCAGGATACGTTCGCCCATGCTCCCTCCTCGCTTGGCGCGGCGCGCGTTGGGGCATCCCGTACCGGCAGCATCAGCCACACGGTCGTGCCCGCGCCGGGCGTGCTGTCGATCGCGAGCTCGCCGCCATGCGCGGTGAGGATGCGCACGACGAGCGGCAGACCGAGCCCGGTACCGTTCGCCTTCGTCGAGTGGAACGGCCGCAGTGCCTGCTGGATCGCCTCCTCCGACATGCCGAGCCCGGTGTCGCGCACGCCGATGGCGAGTCGGCCATCGTCGGCGTGCGTGGTCACGGTGATCGTGCCGCCATTCGGCATCGCCTCCGCGGCGTTCAGGACGACGTTCTGGATCGCCTGCTGGATGCGACGCGGCTCCATGGCGATGGCGGGGACATCACTCGCGTAGCTCCGCTGGATGACGACGTTCTGAAGTGCGGGGTGTCCCATGAGTCCGAGCAGCGCATCATCGATGACCTCGCGTGCGTCGATCGCCGTCCGGTCGTGCGGCATCGGGCGAGCGAGCGAGAACAGATCGCGCATCGTGTCGGAAAGCCGCTCGAGCTGCTGGTGCATGGAATCGAGCACGTCGCGGCTGCCCGGATCCATCACGTACTCCTGCTCGAGCAGGTCCATTGCCGAGCGGATCGAGGCGAGCGGGCGCTTGAACTCGTGCGC
Organism: Longimicrobiales bacterium; assembly: GCA_036374995.1. Taxonomy (GTDB): domain Bacteria; phylum Gemmatimonadota; class Gemmatimonadetes; order Longimicrobiales; family RSA9; genus SH-MAG3. The sequence goes on from DASUSS010000002.1 coordinate 30,215, forward strand.
CATCTCGGCCGCGAGCTCGCCGACCTGGGCGAAGCCCTCGCGCTGGCTCGCAGCCGCGGCGCGGGCCTCGACCTCGCGACGATGCCGGATCAGCCGCACCATCGACGCCTCGATCTGCTGGAGCTCGTCGCGTGCGCGGCGCGGCGGCGTCGTGCCATCGCCGGCGTCCGTGAGCAGGTGGCCCATGCGCTGGAGCGGGCCGACGACCTCGCGCTCGAGCATCGTGATGACGACGAAGCCGAGCGCGAACAGGCCGAGCAGCACGAGGCCGATACCCATCCACATGCCGCGGCGCACTGCGGCGCGCAGTGGAGCCATCGAATACTCGAGCTCCATGACGGCCGGCTGCGCGATCCGGATCGGCATGAACACGTGCACGGACTCGCCGTCGTCCATCGAGCGGGCGACACCCGCCGCCGGCAGCTCGCCCGCCGCGGGCAGCCACGTACCGCGCGACGGGCGGCTGCCTTCTTCCTCCTCGTCCGACGACAGGATCACGCGGCCATCGGCAGCATAGACGCGGACGAACTCGACGGACTGCGTGGCGGCGAGCTGCCGCAGCGTCTGCCGCGCGGCGTCCTCATCGCCGCGCGAGAGCGCAGACCGGACCGTGGCCTGTGCGGTGGTCGCGGACACGAGCGCCTGCTCGCGCGCCGTCGAGACGAGCTGGTCGTGCCAGTAGCCGAAGGAGACGTACGCGACGATCGCGAGGACCGCGAAGCCGCCTGCGACCATCGTCAGGCCGAGCTTGCTGCGGAGCGGCAGACTGCGCAGCCGGTTCAGCATCGTGGCAGTCATGCTGGAGTGCGCGCGAAGCGGGCCCCGGCCGAAGCCGGGACCCGCACGGTGGATGGGACTCCCGCGCAGGCGCTCACAGCGCGAGCATGGCGAGAACGATCAGCGCCGTCGCGTTCGCGGTGATCGCCGCGCCCAGTCCGCGCGTCCAGTACAGCATGCCGAACACGAGTCCGGGCACGAGCACCGTCACGGCCGTGAACGCGAGCGCTGCGAGCGGAGTGGGGAAGCCGAGCCCGACCACTCCGGGCGCGTACAGCAGCACCTGCACGAGCGCCGCGGCCGCAATGCTGATCACCGCCGCCTCGCCCGCACCCACACGGCCCCACCGCAGCACCAGCCACGCGACGCCGGTCACCAGGAACAGCCGCAGCAGCACCTCGTCCACCAGCGCCTGACCGAGCGCGGCGACCAGTGCGCCACCCGCACCCACACCCGGAACCACCGCCGGCATCACGAACGGCACCGCGATCAGCCCGAGCGCCACACCCGCCAGCAGCCCCACGCCCAGGTCGGCCGCCACCCGCCAGCTCGGCACCAGTGCCGGCACCGGATGCCGGCCCGGCAGCCGCTGGATCAGACGCAGCGCGAGCGTGATGACCGGACCGCCGAGCCACAGCGCCGCGAACGCCGCGAGCACCACCGCTCCACGCTCCGTGACCCGCAGCCGCAGGCCCCAGATCTCCGGACGGTCCATCAGGAACAGCACGAGCAGCGCAGCGAACGTCGCGCCCACGAGCACCGTTCCGATGTTGCGCTCCGGCCACCGCGCATACGCGTTCCGCAGCAGCCGCCAGCCCGCCACCGCCGCCGCCGCGACCACCGCCACGCCCGCGATCCAGCCGGCACCGACACCGACCAGCGCCGGCGCCCGCCCCATGTACATCGCGGGCATGCTCAGCGCGATCCACATCGTGATCACCCACGCGAACGGCAGTGCCACGATCGTGTAGGCCGTCGCTCGCAGCAGGTCGTGACGCGCGTCCCGGCCCGGCATCCCGTCCGGCCGCCCGAAATACCCGAGCACCAGCGCGTGTACCAGACCCAGCAGCGCCCCCACGATGAACAGCGCGGACGCCGTCGCGAACAGTCCCAGGCCGCTCAGGCGGCCGCTCAACGTCATCGAGGCAACGAGCAGCCCGCCCAGCGCGATCCCTCCCGCTGCCGTCCAGGCGATCGTTCCCCATCCATGCAGGCCGATTCCCCGAGGCTCCACCTGCTCCCGCTCGCCGGCCATCATCATTGTCGCGCTCATCTTGTCCTGCCCTTTCCGGGGCCCATCCACCAGGAACGGAGTCTCCGTTCGCGGTCTGATAGGACAAGACCGGGACCACGCGCGAGCCCAATATCGTAATTCGTGTATTCGCAATGAGTTGCGCGGTCAGTTGCCGTGCGCTGGCACGTGCGGCGGGAACAGGAAGTGCGCGGTTCCGCGCGGTGGGCTGAGCGATTTCGCGCACCCGCGCGGCGGGGGAGGACGGAGCGGATCGGCTCATCGGACGATCACGGCTGGAGCAGCGCACGGCACCCTCTCGAGGAACGATCTCGGTACTCATGGAAGGTCCGCCCGGGAGGGGGCGGGCGCTACGGGGGATTCCCTGAGAAGGATGCCGGAACCCGACGTGCGGCGGGCACCGCGAGGCTCTCGATTCCTCACACCGCGATGCCCGCCGGCGCCTGACGTCGGCTGGTGGATTTCCCTACATCGGTCTGCCGCCAGCGGAGCGCCGTTCGGCCGGTTCGGCGTCGTGCGTGGCGCCGGTCTGTGGTCCGCGATGCCAGAGCCGCAGGCCGAAGTAGATGGCCGGAGCGGCGAGCCACAACGTGATCAGCAGGGCGAGCAGCGCGCCTGCCAGCCGCGTCAGGTGGAGCTGGGTGCCGGGCACGGTCCGGTCGAATACGACGAAGAGCGTGATCAGCACGGCGAAGGCGCCGAGAATGAGAAGGCTGCCGACGCGGTGGTCGGGCCAGCGCGCATAGGCGTTTTCGAGTGCGTACCAGCCGAGCAGTGTCGCCCAGGCCATGGTCGCCGCGACAACGGGGAAGGCGAGGGCGAGTCCGCCCCAGCCGGCGGGGTCGCCGGCGCGCGCGGCGACGGAGGCGAGTCCCAGCCACGTGGTCATGACGACGGCGCCGGCAAACGCGCCCGCGGCGGCGAGTGCGGTCATGAGACGCGGGAATCGCACGTGTCGGGCTCCGGGCGGCAGATCGGTCTCGTCATCGCAGTGTCCGATGTAGCCGAGCACCACGCCGTGCAGTGCGCCGAGCATGGCGCCGCCGACGCTGAGGAAACCCGACGTCAGCGGATCGGGGTGCATGCGGCCGGTCAGGATGAGGACGGCGGTCAGCAACCCGCCGGCGATCCCGCCGGCGAGGGTCCAGCTCCCGGTGATGGTGGCCATCCAGCCGAACCGCGGCAGCACCAGCTCCGAGGAGTCCGCGAGGTGTGTCGTCACAGTGCTCATGTTGCCCTCCGTTCGGGCGGTGGGCGTGCGGTGAGTCCCGGCGTCGGCCGCCGGGGCGGCGCCGACGCCGTTTCGGATCTCAGGTCACGGCCCGGGTGGCGGTGTCGGTGGCTGTCCTGACCGCGCGACAACCGCGGCGGCGGATGGCTCGATGACGGCCTCGACGCCGAGGACCGCGCCGTCGTGCGGCGCGCCGTCATGCGGCACGAGACCGTTCCCTCCGACGAGGCCCATCATGCCGGGCACGTTGAGCGAATCGGCCAGGCCGGAGGGGACGACCATGAGCGAGCCGCGCTTGACGATGCTCTCGTAGAGCATGTTCATCGCGCGCAGGTTCATCGCCATCGGATGATCGCGGTAGGCCTCGGCCGCCTCGACGAACTTCGACGCGATCTCGGTCTCCGCCGTGCCCAGGATGATACGCGCCTGGCGCTCCCGCTCGGCCTGCGCCTGCCGTGACATCGCATCCTCGAGCGCGGGCGGGATGATGACATCGCGGATCTCGACCGACTGCACCTGGATGCCCCAGTTCTGCATCTTGCGCTCGAGGGCTTCCTTCAGGCCGTGGCCGAGCTCGACGCGCGACTGTATGAGCTCCGCCAGGTCGTGCTTGCCGATTGCATCGCGCAGTGCGGTCTGTGCGGACACGATCACGGCCTCATCGTAGTCCTGCACCTCGAGCGCCGCGCGCTCCGGGTCGTAGACGATCCAGAACGCGATCGCATCGACATTCACCGGCACCGTGTCGCGCGTGAGGCACGACTCCGCACCGAACGCGGTCGTGCGGATGCGCTGATCGATGTGGTAGCTCACGCGCTCGATCAGTGGCACGATCACGTAGTAGCCCGGACCGCGCAGACCGCGGTAGCGGCCGAGACGGAGCAGCACCGCCCGTTCCCACTGGTCTGCGTACTTGAGCGACCACGCGATCAGTCCGCCCACCAGCACGGCGGCGGCGCCGGCGACCGGCCGTCCGATTCCGGCCAGCAGGAGCGCGCCGCCGACGAATCCCGCAGCGATCAGACCGGCAACGAACGCCGCCAGCGGATAGCGCGTGTCGTTCGGCGAGTACCTGTTCATTACGTCCTCCACGGATGAAGGCCGGCCCGTGCCGGCCGTGGTTGCATCAACGGATCCGCACGGGTGGTCCATCCCTGCGCGGCGTGCGCACCGCGCGCGTCCGGGTCAGCTCCTGGACCGAGAGTCGTCCGGCGAGCGGCCGCACGACCGCACGCACCGGCGGCTCCTCCAGCTCCGTGCTGCGTGCATGCCCCATCTCGATCGGCAGCGCGACGCGCACGAGCACGGTGAGTGCGAACAGGCCGAACGCCCATATGCCGGCGGTGACCGCGATCTCGACCCACGTCGGCGAGTACTCGACGATCTCGCCGAGCGGCGAGGGGATGAAGCCGGGGATCACCAGGCCCAGCCCCTTCTCGACCCAGATGCTCACGAACAGGACCGCGCACGCGATCATCAGCCAGCGCGGGTTGCGGCGCAGCGGATGGATCGCGAGCACGGCCGTAGCCGCGACGTTCAGCAGTACGGCGGACCACACCCACGGCACGAGGCTGCGATGACCGTCGATGCCGAAGAAGAGATAGCGCGCATTGATCCCGTGGTGCGTCGGCCAGTAGAACTTGTAGAAGATCTCCGACACGAGCATCACGAGATTCACCTGCGCCGCGACGGTCGTGATCAGCGCGAGCTTCGCGAATACGGCATCCTCGATCGGGAACTCCGTCTCGCGGCGGATCAGCCACAGCATGAGGATCATGAACGCGGGTCCGGCGGTGAATGCGGACGCGAGGAAACGCGGTCCGAGCAGGGCGGTGTTCCAGTACGGCCGAGCGGGCAGGCCCGCGAGCAGGAACGCGGTCACCATGTGGATGCTGACCGCCCACATCACGGCGATGTACATCCAGGGCAGATACTTCTGCTTCGCCGGCGACCGGCCGGTGAAGCGGCTGTACAGGATGTAGAACGGGATCGCGAGATTGATCGCGAGGTAGCCGTTGAGCACGATGACATCCCAGGCGAGCAGCGAGCTGGGGAAGTTGAGCGTGCCGATGATCGGCAGCAGGTGCCAGGTGCCGAGCGGATTGCCGACATCGACGATGACGAACGACAGGCACATGAGCAGCGCGGCGACGGCGACGGCTTCCGCCAGGAGCACGGCGCGCCCGAAATCGACGTCGTGCAGGATGTAGGCGGGGAGAACGAGCATCATCGCGGCGGCGGCGAGGCCGACGAGGAACGTGAAGTTGGAGATGTAGAGGCCCCAGCTGACGTGGTCGGTCATGCCGGTCACGCCGAGTCCCTCGCGCAGCTGGACGGACCAGGCGTACGCGCCGAACAGCATGACGAGCGTGAGGCCGCCCATCCACAGGTGGTAGCGGCGGCCGCCCGAGGTGGCGGAGTCCAGTGCGCTGCGCGCGAACGCGGTCAGATGCATCGCCTGCTCAGTCGCTGAAGTACCAGAAGCGCGGCTCGGTCTGGAGGTCTTCCTTGAGCCGGAACACACGCTTGTTCGCCAGCACCCATCGGATCTCGGAATCCGGGTCCAGCAGGTTGCCGAATACGCGGGCGCCGGTCGGGCATGCTTCGGCACATGCCGGCAGACGGCCCTCGCGCGTGCGGTGCACGCAGAACGTGCACTTCTCGACCACGCCCTTCTTCCGCGCGCGATTGCCGAGATAGTGCTGGTTCGGGTTCACCTCTTCGGTCGGCACTTCCGGCGCGCGCCAGTTGAAGCGGCGGGCCCAGTACGGGCACGCGGCCATGCAGTAGCGGCAGCCGATGCACCAGTCGTAGTCGACGACCGTGATGCCGTCCGGTTCCTGCCACGTCGCGCCGACCGGGCAGACCTTCACGCACGGCGGGTTCGCGCACTGGAAGCACTGCGTGCCGAGATAGAAGTGCCCCTCGGCGGGCACATCGTGCTGGAACGTCGCGTCGGCGTGATCGAGATCCATCACGCCGTCCTCCATCTCGAAGATGCGGATGTACTGCGTGTCACTCGCGCGATCGAGGTTGTTCTCGTTGATGCACGCCTCGACGCAGCTGCGGAAGCCCTTGCACCGGGAGATGTTGAACGCGTAGCCGAACTGCACGCCCGGCTGCGCCGGCGTGGTCTGGATCGTGACATCGACGCCCGTGCGCAGCTTCGCGAGCCGCTCGAGCCGCTCGATCGTGTCCGCACGCTCCTCATCCGTCATGAGGCGGTAGTGGCGCTTGATGAGCTCGCGCCACTCGAGCTGCTTCCGTTCCCGCTCCTCCTCGGTCGCAGCGCTGAGCGGCGAGCAGGCGGCGGCCGCCTGTGTACCCGCAGCGAGTCCGCCGAACAGCACGCGCAGAGCAGTGCGGCGGTCCACGCGCCGGTCGGGAGGCATTTCCTGTGCGGCGACGTTGCGCAGCAGGTCCTCGAACTGGAGCTCGCGTTCGGTGCTCATCGGTTTCTCCCGGCCGGCTCGAGGCTCGGCGCGCGGAACGGCACGCGCGGCTGGAGCGCGGGCGCGTGGGGATCGTGGCAGTCGGTGCAGCCCATGACGACGCGGCGACCCTGCCAGCCGTCGAGCCGCTTGCCGTGGCCGCCGGCCGCCCATTCGTCGACCTGGCGGAAGTGGCACTGCGCGCACAGGCGGTACGCGTGATCCATCGTCACACGGTCGCCATCCTGGAGTCCGAGCATGCCGACGTCCGCGCGGGCGTGACAGGTGCGGCAGCCGCCGCCGGCCGCCGACGGATGAACGGTCGGAATGTCCCGGTGTGCGTCGGCCGGCCGGTCCGCGTCACGGACGACTGCGGCGCGGTTGTGACACGCGGTGCACGGGTACTGCGTCAGGTCCGGGGCCCGCGTGCGCATGCCGATCGTGAGCGTGCGCGCGCCGAACTTCCGCGCGGGCGCGGCACCGGCATCGCGCGTGCGCTGTGCGACCTCGAACGGCAGGCCGTCCGGTCCGCGGCGACCGTGCACCGGGAGTGCGGCCACGGTCGGCAGCGTGCCCGGCTCGATCGATGAGCGGACGTCCGACACGGTGACCTGCACGTCGGCGCTGGCCGCGTCGGGGCCGGCCGTGGGAACGGCCGCATCCGCGCCCACGTGCACGGCGGGCTCCTCATCTGCGAACGTGCAGCCTGTTGCGGCGAGCGCGAGCAGTGCGGGCAATACGCGGATCCACATGCGATGGGCGGCGTGCGCGGTCATCGTCCGCCTCCTCCCGTGACCGCCGCGGCGGCGGGTCGCACGAACGGCTCCGAGACCGGTCCGGCGGACACGTGGCACTGGCGGCAGTCGGTGCGTTCGGGATGCGTCGTGCGGATTTCCTCGACCGCGCCCGGCCCCATGTGACACGCCAGGCAGTTGCCACGCAGGTCGAGGTCGTGCGGTATCGCCGGCGGCAGACCGTTGGCGGCAGCGGGCGCGGCCGGCCACCATGGGCGGTCCGCGGCAGCAGCGGCGGAGCGGGTGCCGCGGGCGGGATCGTGGCACTGGCGGCAGATGGCGTCGGGCGAGCCATCGGGCAGCGCCACACCGACGAGCGCGTCGTCGAGCGCGTGACATTGCAGGCAGGCCGTGAGCTCGGGGTGCGGCGTGAGCGGAGCATACGATGCGAAGCGCGGCACATAGCCGCCGCGCTCGTGACACGTGTTGCACCGGCTCGCCCGGATCTCCTCCGTGCTGAGGCCGTGCGGGACGCGCGGCGGCGCGCCGGGATACGGGCGCAGGGCACGGAACGTCGACAGCGTGCGCGGATGCGCGGTGGGCCGGCGGTCGGCATCGCCGGTGCTCGTGGCTTCGATGGTACGCGTGCGGAACACGCCGGCCTCGGCATCGATCGGTGCTGTGGCCGCGAGCGCGACGGCCGGCGCCGGACTCGCCGCGGCCAATCGCGCGCGTTCTGCCGTCCACGAGTCTGCGGCGAGGATGAGCGCGCTCATGGCGGCGACCGCGAGGCCGATGAACGCGAAGCGGCGCGGCAGGTCGGCGCGGTCGTCATCGCGCATCATGTCGCGCTCCGTGGTGCGACCCGCTCGACGCGGACGGCGCACGTGCCGTCGGGCTGGCCGGAGAGAGGGCAACTCGCATCGACCGTGAGCACGTTCACCGGGACGGTCTCATCGAAGTCGGGCACGAAGACGGTGCCGCGCGCCGGCTGCGACCGGTGATCGACGCGTGCCTGGAGCTCCAGCCTGCCGCGCCGGCTGCTGAGCCGGACGCGGTCGCCGTCACGGATGCCGAGCGCGGCGGCATCCTGCGCATTGAGCTCGACGAACGCGCCCGGCATCGCGCGGTGCAGTGTGTCGATGCGGCGCGTGAGCGTGCCGCTCACGCCGTGCTCGAGAACCCGTCCGATTGCGAGCCAGAACGGGTAGTCGCGGTCCGGAGTCTCCACGGCCGGCTCGTGCGGCCGCAGCCAGATCCATGCGCGGTGGTCGTCGTGGCCGTAGAAATCGAACTCGCCGCGCTGCGGGTCGGCGTTCGGATCTGCACCCGCCGCATAACGCCGGTCCGCCTCGACGCCGCCGACGTACGGCCACCGTGCACCGGTGCCCGTGCGCAGCCGTGCGAGCGGCGGCAGGCGCCGGCTCGCGGCCGCGTGGAATCGTGTATATTCGGCCCAGCCCGCCTCGATGTGCGGTCCGCGCGGCCACGGGAAGTGCGCCGTGAGGCCGAGACGTCGTGCGACCTCGATCATCTGCCACGCCGCATCCATCGCCTCGCCCGGCGGATCGACCATCTGCTCGAAGTGCTGCATGCGGCGCTCGGCGTTGACGCACACACCCTCGCGCTCGACCCAGAGTGCGGCGGGCAGGACGACATCTGCGATGTCCGTCGTCGGCGTCGGGTACGCATCGCTCACCACGAGGAAGCGATCCGGCAGCGCGGCCGCGGCACGGTATCGTTCCAGATTCGGCAGACTCGTCAGCGGATCCGCTCCCTGGATCCAGAGGAAGCGGACATCGCCCGACTCGAGCGCGCGGAACATCGCCAGCGGTCCGGGCGCGGCTCGCGTGCTGATGGTGGCGGCGGGCATCCGCCAGAGAGCAGCCGCCATGTCCCGCTGTGCGGAGGTGATGGGTGCGGCGGCGGCCGGTGCGGTGGCGAGCGGGCCGCCGCACTCGACGGCGGTGCAGGCGTCGGCGCCGGCCGAGGTACAGAGCGCGGCGTTGCCGGGAGCGGCGACCTTCCCGACGAGCAGGTGGATGTTGGAGATCGCGTTGTTGACCCAGGTGCCGCGCGCGTGCCGGCTCACATCCGCACCCCAGAGCGACATGACGCGGCGTGCGGGGTCACTGTAGAGGGAGGCGAGCCAGCGGATGTCGGCGGCAGCCATCCCGGCGATGCGTTCCACACGCTCCGCCGCATACGCCTCGAGGAAGCGCGCGTAGTCGTCGAAATCGACCGCTTCGGCAGTGTCGGCGACCAGGCCGGCGTCGCCCGTGCCGAAGCCGATCTCCTCGCTACCCCTGCGGAACGAGACGTACCGCCGGAGAAATTCGCGGTTCACCCGGTCGTGGCTGACGATCTCGCGGGCGATCGCGTTCGCGAGCGCGAGCTCCGTGCGCGGGATGTAGAGCAGGGCGCGGTCCGCGGCGTAGCTGGTGCGCGTGGTGCGCGTGCCGACATCCACGATGCGCACACCCGGGTTCCTCCGCCGGCGCTCCAGCATGCGCGAGAACAGGACCGGATCCGATTCCGCGATGTTGTGATTCCACAGCACGAAGACGTCGGCGTGCTCGATGTCGTCGTAGCAGCCGGCGGCGCCGTCCATGCCGAACGTGGCGAGGAGGCCGGCCGCGCCGCTCCCCGACTCCAGCCGCGTGTCACTCTCGATGTGGCCGGTGCCGAGCGCGCCGCGGAACAGCTTGCCGGCGATGTAGCGGTCCGCGACCGTCCACTGTGCCGAGCCGTACACTGCGACGCTGTCGCGGCCGTACTGCTCGCGTATTTCGCGCAGCCGCCGCGCCACGAGGTCGAGCGCCTCACGCACGGGCGCATCCACGAGCCGGCCGTCGCGGCGGATCCGCGCCCGCGTGATCCGGTCACGGCCGTAGAGCGCCTGCACGGAGTGGTAGCCCTTCACGCAGGCGAGGCCGCGGCTCACGGGCGATTCCGCATCGCCCTTCACGGCGATCGCGCGGCCGTCGCGGGTTCCGACGAGCAGGCCGCAGCCGACGCTGCACAGCGAGCACGGCGCCTTCCGCCACGTGACGGCCTGCGCTCGCGCCCGTGCGGCTGTGCCCGCCGCGGCGGCCTCCGGCACGAGCACGACGCCCGCAGCGGCGGCCGAGACTGCCGCCATGTCCTTCAGGAATGTCCTGCGATCCACTGTGCTCATCATCGCCCTGCCGATCGGGTTTCGCCTTCCTGCATCAGTCCGCTCCGCCATGTTCGTCCACGTGACACGCGCTGCACACAGGCCAACGCGCTCATGCTGGTGGGCGCCCCGGAGACGCACCGCCGCGCCTCAGTTGCGGCAGGTGCGGGATGTGACAGCCCGCGCACTCGCGCGCCGGCATGTGTGCGCGACTGGATTCGTGGCACGCGAGACAGAGATTGCGCGAGAGTACCGGCGACGGTGCGGCCTGCGCGCTGTGGCAGCCGACGCCGGCACAGGAAAGGTGCGCCGCGGCCGGGTGCACGCCGGATTCCGGCGTCTCATGACACGAGCGGCAGTCGGCCGTGGGCGAGTGATGCTCCTCGTGACACGATGCGCAGGATCTTTCCATGGCCAGCGAGCCGGGCCGCGCGTGACAGGTGCGGCACTCGACGCGGGCGTGCAGCTCGTGACCGAACCGCAGCTCACGCGTGCGCGCACTGTCCCAGACGCTCAGCGTGAGGTCGACGCGCAGCGTTGCAGGCTCGGGGAGCGAGCCCCGATCGTGGCAGGCGGCGCACGCGTCGACGCGCTCTGGAGCGTGATGACAGGCGAGACAATCCTGGGCGGTACGCACCAGCAGCATCCGGTGGCGTGCACCCGTGCCGTGGCACCTCGAGCAGCCGATGCTCTCGTGACGGGAGTGATCGAAGAGGGAGGGTACAGTCGCGGCGTCCGGTACGGATCGGGCCGTCGTGCGCTGGGCGACGGCAGTGTCGGCGAGCAGCACGAGAGCGCCGATTCCGAGCGCGGCCGACGCGAGAGTCCGGACGAGGGGTCCGGCACGCAGGGCGCCCCGGACGACGCGGCCAACCCGGGATGCGCGCCGGCCGATCATGGTGTCCTCCGCCGGCCCCGGAACGTCACGCCCTGCGGTTCGGCGTCGGGCCGCCGACCGCGCTCCGCGGCCGCGGCCTCGACGACACGCAGCAGCTCCTCACGCGAGCAGTTCGCCAGGTAGCAGAAGATTCCCTGCTCGATGACACCGCCATCCGCTTCCGACGACGCGCCGCTCAGGGCGACGATGCGCACGCCCGGATTGCTGTCCTTGAGCAGCGCAACGGCCAGCCGTGCACTCTGCGGCTGCGTGTCGATGCCATCGATGATGGCGACGTCCGGATGACCCTGGCGCACGGCTTCCACCAGCGCCGGGCCCGGCTCGACCGCGTGTACCCGGTAGTGCGTGTGATCGAGCCGGCCGGCGAGCCATGCGCTCACTGCGGGCACCGAGCTGACAATGAGGACATGCGTGCGACCCATCGCGTCCTCTCGTTCCTGTGGTGAGACCGGTGCTGCCCGCTTCCGTAAAGGCAACGCCGGTGCCGCGCGGAGCGACAGCGGCCATGCGCGCAGTCGATCCCGCAACCCGGTGGCGGGACCGACGTTACGGTATCGGATCCGGACGTGCTTTTCGGCGTCGGATCATGCGCATGTCACGCGGACGTGACAGTGCGGGCCGGAACGGGATGTGGAGTCGCGCTTCAGGGTGTGAGAAACCGGTGGGGCACATGATCGGAGGGCGAGTGTTCCATCTGCGTGACACGCCTCCCGTCACATTCACACCGATGGAACACCCGGCAACGGTCAGCGGAAGAGGGCGGGCTCGAGGCCGTGGCGGTGAATGAGCCGGTAGAACGTACCGCGTGGCAGGCGAGCTTCGGCGGCGGCCTGGGAGATGTTGCCGCGGCAGCTGGTGAGGAGTCGCTCCAGGAAGTGCTTCTCGAACTCGGCCATGTGCTGCTCGCGCAGATCGAAGAAGCCGGGCGCAGCGCCGTCCTGATGGCCGACGGCGTTCGCGACGATGCTCTCCGGCAGATCCTCGATCGAGATGGTGTCGGAGCGGCTCATGGTGATCGCGCGCTTGATGGTGTTCTGGAGCTCGCGCACGTTGCCGGGCCAGCGATAGCCGCACAGCACCTCGAGGGCGGCGGGCTCGATCTCGATCGGGTCGTGACCCATCTCGGTGCCGTATCGCCTCGCGAAGTGCGCGGCGAGCAGCGGAATGTCCTCGGTCCGCTCGCGCAGCGGCGGCAGCTGGATCTGTGCGACGTTGATCCGATAGAAGAGATCCATGCGGAAGCGCTGCGCGTTGACCTCCGTCTGGAGGTCCACGGAAGTGGCGGCGAGGACGCGCACGTCCACATCGATCTCGCCGCGCCCGCCGACGCGGCGGATGCGGCGCTCCTGAAGTGCCCGCAGCAGCTTCGCCTGGAGCCGGAGCGACAGCTGCGCCACCTCGTCCATGAAGAACGTTCCGCCGTGCGCGAACTCGAGCAGGCCGAGGCTCTTGGTGTGGGCTCCGGTGAATGCGCCGCGCTCGTGGCCGAACAGTTCGCTCTCGAGCAGGTCCTCGGGAATGGCGCCGCAGTCGACGGGCACGAAGCGGGCCCGGGCGCGCGAGCTGCGCTGATGGATCGACCGCGCCACGAGCTCCTTGCCGGTACCCGTCTCACCCGTGATCACGACATCGACATTGGTGGCCGCCACGCGCTCGATCGTATCGAATACGGCGTGCATCGCGCGGCTGTGGCCGATCATGTCACCGAATGCATAGCCGCGGTCGACCTGCCGGTGCAGCAGCCGGTTCTCCTCGCGCAGGCGGCGGCCCTCGAGCAGCCGTCGCACGGTGAGCAGCAGGTCGGCCGGGAGGAACGGCTTCGTCACGTAGTCGGCCGCGCCGACCTTCATGCTCTCGACCGCCGTCTCGATCGTCGGATATGCCGTCAGCATCAGCACGGGCAGCTCGGGGTCGTGCTCGTGCACGAGACGCAGCAGCGCGAGCCCGTCCACGATCGGCATGCACAGGTCCGTGATCAGCAGGTCCCAGCTCTCGGCCGCGATCCGGTTCGCGGCGCGCGTGGAATCCTGTTCCGTCACGATGCACGCACGCGGGAGCTCGCCCAGAATCTGCTCGCAGACCTCGAGCATGCCCGGCTCATCGTCCACGACGAGAATGCGGGTTTCAGGCATCGCGCAGCGCCCCGGCATGCGTCGTGAACGTGATCCTGTCGCGCGGCTCGGGCGCTGCGCGCGAGGGTAGCCGGACGGTGACACACGTGCCGCGGCCCTCCTGGCTCACCAGCTGGATCGAGCCGCCATGGCTGCGCAGGATCCCCTGACAGATCGAAAGGCCTAGACCCGAGCCGTGCGGGCCCTTCGTCGTGAGGAACGGCTCGAACACGCGGGCCTGTAGCGCAGCCGGCACGCCCGTGCCCGTATCGGTGACATGCACCGCCACGAACGGAGTCGAGGCCGCCGAACCGGTGTCCGCGCGAATCTGGAGGATGCCGCCGTCCGGCATCGCGTCGAGCGCGTTCAGAAGGACGTTGAGGAAGACCTGCTCGAGCTCCGGGGCGTTGGCCACGACCCAGGGCATGCCCTGCGGCAGCTCGTCGCGAATCACGATTCCCGCCTCCGCCGCACGAGTTTCGATGTACGCGAGCGCGCGCCGGAGCGGGAGCACGACGTCGAGCGGACTGCGCGCACCCGGCGCGGGCCGGCAGTAGGAGAGCAGGCCCTGGGCAATGCGCGCGACCCGGTCGCTCAGCTCGGCGATCTTCCCGAGCTCCTGCGCCGCACGCGGCGGCAGTGGCGTGCGCTCGTCGGCCAGCAGCAGGCGCGTCTTCGCACTGATGATGGCGATCGGGTTGTTCACCTCGTGTGCGACCTGGCCGGCCAGCTCGCCGACGGCGGCGAGCCGCTCGGCCCGCAGGGCCCGGGCCTGCGCAGCGTGCTGTTCCGTCACATCGCGCGCCAGCGTGACCACCTGGCTGATCTGACCGCTGCGGTCGCGCACGGGCGCCGTGGTCACGTGGAAGACACGCGGTGGATCGGACGTCGTGCTGCTGATCTCCTCCTCGCGGACGACGCCGTCCTGAAGCGTCGAGATCGCGGGTGACCCGCACGCCCGCATGCTGCAGCTCAGCTCGGGCGTGTGCTCCACCCAGGCCGTCCACCGCGCGTTCGCCCAGAACGGGCCGAGGTCGCGGTCGCACAGGCACAGCGCCGTGCCCGTCGTGTCCAGCGCACGCTCCAGCGTCTGCGCCTGCGCCAGCATCCGATCCGCATGCGCCTCCAGCTGCCGCTCGTCCGCACGAATGCGATCGACGAGCGTGGTCGTGAAATACGCGACGAGCAGAAGCACCAGTGCCTGGAGCACCGCACGGCTGGCCGCATATGCCGGGTCGTGCGCCGCGTGCGTGATGATCCCATCCACGTGCAGGTGCGGGAAGAGCGACAGCATGTAGTGCGGAACCGCGCCGGTGCACTCCGCCCACGCCAGCAGTCCGAACAGCAGGCTCGCCACGGCCGCCACGCGGTAGGCGTGCCTGCGCCCCAGCACGATACCGGCGATGATCACGTGCAGGAGCAGCAGCGGAGTGAGCGGGTTCTCGACGCCGCCGGAGTAGTGCAGCAGGCCGATCAGCACGACCAGATCGGCGTAGACCTGCACGACGAGGAATTCCACACTCCCTGCCTCACCCAGGCGCAGGTACACGCTGTACGCCAGGTTCAACACGGTCAGCACGGCCAGCAGCCCGAGCAGCGATGGGCTCACCCGCGCGGGCAGCATCTCCGCGATGTCGACGGCGATCACGACAACGCCGGTGGCGGCGATGATCGCGATCCAGCGCATCAGGATGAACCAGCGGGCATAGTGCAGCCGCTTCTGCACCGGGTCCACGCGACCCTCCGCAGTGGCGTCGAGCGGGAACGGCCCTGCGGTCAGGAGTCGCGGCCCCTCCTTCAGGATCAGCCAGCCGGCCACGCCCGCGACGATCACGGCCATGATGCCGCTGCGCACGCGATGCAGGAGCAGGAGCAGGTCGGAGCCGGCATCGCTCAGCCACGTCTGCACGACCAGCTCGTAAGCGCCGAAGAGTACGATCACGGCGCAGGATGCGACGAGGAGAGCGCGCACGAGGGTGACGCTGGCGGCAGCCGTCTCCGCCGACTCGGTTTCTACCCGTGCTTCCCGGTCCGTGGCCATGGAGCCTCCGGAGGGCGATCACCTCTGAGGGGTGCGGACACGACGTCCGCGAGATGGTCGATCAGATGGGGAATCGAACTGCGCGCTCTGACCGGACAGGGGAAGGTTCGGGCCGATTCCGCCCGAACGGAATCAGGAGGTCCTCCATGGTGCTGTAGGGGAATGCCCGCGGCGGAACGTATCCGCAGTGGCGACACGGCGGAGCGAGCGCGGGGCAGGCGTGACGGCGCCGGCCCCGCGCTCAGGGTCTCAGGCGCGCGGTCTGCCGATCCGGTACTCCTTCGGCGGCTCGGCGCCCATGAGGTACTTCACGAAGTAGTCCCAGCGGCGCCGCGTCATGTAGTTGTTGTCGGCGCCGAAGCCGTGACGCGCGTGCGGCAGGATGATCAGGTCGAAGTCCTTGTTCGCCTTGATCAGCGCATCGACGACGAGGTACGTGTTGTAGGGCGGGACGTTGTTGTCCATGGCACCGTGTGCGAGCAGCAGCCTGCCCTGGAGGTTCCCGGCGACGAGCTGATTCGCCTGCGCCTCCCAGTCCCGCTCGTTGCCCCGGTACGGCGGCATGAACCGCTCGCCCCAGTCGTCCTCGTAGTTGCGGTTGTCGTGGTTGCCGGCCTGGGACACACCGACCTTGAAGAAATCCGGGTGGCGGAACATGGCCGATGCGGTGGCGAACCCGCCGCCGGAATGGCCCCAGATGCCGGCGCGCTCGATGTCGATGAAGCGGTGGCGGCGTGCGAGCTCGCGCATCCCGGCGATCTGATCCGGGATCGTGTTGTCGCCCATGCTGCCGTAGTAGACGTCGTGGAACGACTTCGAGCGCCACTCCGTGCCCATGCCATCGATGACGACGACGACGAAGCCGAGCTCGGCGAGCGCCTGGTGGTCGCCGCGCGCGGGCGAGAAGCTGCGCGTGCCGACGCTGCTGCCCCACGGGCCCGGATAGATGTAGTTGACGATCGGGTAGCTGCGCGTGGAGTCGAGCCGGGTCGGCGTGAACATCAGGCCGTACAGGTCCGTCTGCCCGTCACGCGCCTTGACGACGACGGGCTCGGGCGGCTTCCAGCCGGTCGCGAGCAGCCGCGAGATGTCGGCGCGCTCGAGGTCGAGCACGACCTGCCCGTTGCTCGACCGCCGCAGCTGTGTGACGGGCGGCTCCGTCGGCGTCGAGTACGTGTCGATAAAGTGCCGCCCGTCCGGCGCCATGCTGATGCTGTGGTTCGCGTTCTCCCGCGTGAGCAGCGTGAGCCCGCGCCCGTTCATGCCGAGCCGGTAGAAGTGCTGGAAGTACGGATCGCGTCCCTGCTCACGGCCGACGCCCGTGAAGTAGAGCGTGCGGTCGTCCTCATCGACGTGGAGCAGCTCGGCGACGTTCCAGCTGCCGGTCGTGATCTGGCGCTTCAGCTCGCCGGTGCGCAGGTCGTACAGATACAGGTGGCCCCAATCATCCCGCTGCGACCACCACAGCACCTCGTTCGACTCCGGCAGCACGCGCCAGTTGCCGTGTCCGATCGCGGCGAAGCCCGACTGGAACTGCGTCGGCGAGCGCTCCTCGAACACCGTGCGTACCGCCCCGGTCGCCGCATTCGCGACGCGGAACACCGCCTCCCTGTGATCGCGCGACGACGACACGAATGCGAGGTGCGACGCGTCCGGATACCATTCGACGTCCAGGAACGTCGAGCCGTCCGCGACGTGATCGCTGATCGTCGAGCGGTGCTGGTCCGGCGGCATGTCCAGCCGTACGACGCGCGCGGGTTCCACCTCGATGATCACGCGATGGATGCGGAAGATCACACTGTCCTCCGGCAGCGGATACCGCCACCGCTCCAGCGCCGGCGCACCGACGTTCGTCCGCACCAGGTACATCTCCCCGACGCCACGTGCGTCGTGCTGGAACGTCGCGATCTTCCGCGAGTCCGGCGACCACAACAGCACCGGCTCGTCGCTGCGGATCCAGCCGGCATTGTTCGTCGCGTAGCCGAAATCCTCGATGCCATCCGTCGTCAACTGACGATCCTGGTTCGTGCGCAGATCCTTCACCCACAGATTGTGATCCCGGATGTAGGCGGCGTAACTGCCATCGGGTGAGGTGACCGAGTTGGGCGGCGCGGACACCGCCGCGCCCGCCGTATCGACCGGAGCGCACGTGTACTGCTGCACGCTGCACGCCCAGAGGCGGTTGTTCGCGCGCACCGTGATCTCACGCGCGTCCTTCGAGAAGTCGACCACCGGCAGCTGGCCGGCCTCGACCCGTCCGCCCGAAACCGATGCGAGCGCACTCGCGAGCCGCGTGTGATCGAATGCCGCCGCACGCGTGCGACCCGCCAGATCCACCATCACGAACTCGCTGCCGGCCGCGGTCGTCGTGCGGTACCAGAATCGCCCGTCCTCCAGCCAGGTCGGGCTGCCCGCCATCCCGGCGACGAGCGGGAACGTGTTCGCGCCGAGGAACCGCTCGGCACGGGCATAATCCTCTGCCGTCAGCTGGGGCGGCTGCTGCGCGGCGAGCGGCGCGGCGGTCAGGAGCAGGAACGTCAGCATCAGTCTCATGGTCACTTCGGGGCTGCGGGAACAGGATGGAAGCGAGATTACGGCATTCGGCCGGCTGCCGGCAAGCGGGGGGCGGACCTGGCACCCCTTTTTCCAGAAGGCACATCGGGCCATGCGCCATCCGGGTGTGGGGCACGCTACCGCGCTCCGCGGCGCGCCGTCTGCATGTCCGGATGTGCCTTCTGGAAAAAGGGGTGCCAGGTCCGCAGGGGGGAACGATGACAGACAGCACACAGGCCACCGCCGTACCCACGCGCCCGTTCGGCAACACCGGCGAGCAGGTGTCCGCGATTGGTCTCGGCGGCTCGCACCTCGGGCTGCCGCACGTGGGCGAGACGCTCGCCGTGCGCATGATCCGGCACGCGATCGACCATGGCATCACGTTCATGGACAACTGCTGGGACTATCACGACGGCGCGAGCGAGCGCCGGATGGGGAAGGCGCTGCGGGACGGCTATCGCGAGCGT
The DNA here is from genome assembly GCA_036374995.1 of Longimicrobiales bacterium. GTDB lineage: Bacteria > Gemmatimonadota > Gemmatimonadetes > Longimicrobiales > RSA9 > SH-MAG3. The sequence goes on from DASUSS010000002.1 coordinate 48,867, forward strand.
GCGTTCCTCATGACGAAGATCGACGGCCGCTCGAAGCGCGAGGCGGCGCGGCAGCTGGACGAGTCGCTGCGGCGGCTGCGGACGGACTGTATCGATCTGGTCCAGCACCACGAGATCATCCGGTACGAGGATCCGGATCGTATATTTCACGAGGATGGCGCGAACGCGGCGCTGGTGGAGGCGCGGCAGGCGGGCAAGCTGCGATGGATCGGTTTCACGGGACACAAGGACCCGCGCATCCACCTGTACATGCTCGAGGTCGCGGACGCGCACGGGTTCGCGTTCGATGCGGTCCAGATGCCGCTCAATGTCATGGACGCGCACTACCGCAGCTTCGAGAAGCTGGTGCTGCCGGAGCTGGTACGGCGCAGCGTTGCGGTGCTCGGGATGAAGAGCATGTCGAGCGGTCACATCCTGAAGTCGGGCACCGTCACGGCGATCGAGTGCCTGCATTATGCGCTGAACCTGCCGACATCGGTCGTGATCACCGGGTGCGAGAGCATGGAGGATGTCGACCAGGCGATCGAGGCGGCGCGCACGTTCCGTGCGCTGACCGACGCGCAAGTGGCGGCACTGCTCGCGCGTACCGCGCCGTCCGCGGAGCAGGGGGAGTTCGAGCTGTTCAAGACGAGCAGCCTGTTCGATGGCACGGCTGCGCACCCGGAGTGGCTGGGCGAGGAGCCGGATACGGTCCGTTCGGCACTGGAGGTCTGAGGGCGTGAGCGTCTCGGCGGAATACAGCACGTACGTGCTGGAGCAGCTCGCGCGCGTGGGCCCGGTCAGTGCGCGCAACATGTTCGGCGGGGTCGGCATCTACTCCGCCGGTACGATGTTCGCGCTGATGGACGATGACACGCTCTACCTGAAGGTCGATGACACGAACCGGGCCGACTTCGAGGCGATCGGCTCCGGTCCGTTCCGCCCGTTCGGCGACGAGCGGGCAATGCAGTACTACGAGCTGCCGGCGGATCTGCTGGAGGATGTGGATGCGCTGCGCGCGTGGGTCGAGTCCGCGTATGCGGTGGCGCGGCGTGCGCGATCGAAGCGCAGCCGCTGAATGATGGTCGCATTCGATGTGGTGTGTACCCGAGCCGGAGAGGTGCCATGCCGTTCGGAGTGAGGAGCATCCTCGCCGGGAGTGACCTGTCGACGCGGGCCGGGGTGGTGCTGCAGAGCGCTGCCGCGCTCGCGGCGCTTGCGGACGCCGACCTGCATGTGGTCCACGCCGTCGAGGCGCCGGCAGGCGATGCGAGCGGCAAGGAGACGGAGGCGCAGCTGGAGCGGGCGCGGCGCGCGCTCCACGAGCAGTTCCATTCGGTGCTGCCGCGCCCCGCACAGGTGATCAGCGCACGCGTAGCGCCCGGTGCAGCGGATGCGGTCATTCTGGAGCGCGCCGCAGAGATTGCCGCGGACCTGATCGTGATCGGACCGCACCGCGTGGCGGAGCGGCGGGAGAGGCTGGGCGCGACCGCGGACCGGCTCGTCCGCTCGAGTGCCGTGCCCTGCCTGATCCTGCACGAGCCGATCGCGCTCCCGCTGCGCCGCGTCCTGCTGCCCACCGACTTCTCGAACGCGGCGCGCGGCGGACTCGACATGGGTCTGACCTGGTCGGCGGCGCTCCGCATGCCGGCAAGGTCGGGTGCCACGACGCGAGTCGAGGTCGTGCACGTGCGGACCGGCGATGCGCCGGCGGCCGAGGCGCAGCTGCACGAGCAGGTTCGCGCGGCCTGCGATGCGACCGGCTGCGCGGGCACGCTCTCGGTGTTCGAGGAAGTCGTCGACGACGGCACCGTCCCCGAAGCGATCCTCCGTCTGGCGCGTGAGCGCGGTGCCGACCTCCTCGTGCTGGGCACGCGCGGCGCGGGCGCAGCGACGGACGCGGAGATCGGCAGCGTCTCGGCCGTCATTGCGCGCAGCGCGAGCTCCCCGGTCCTGCTCATCCCGCCGCGGTACTGGATCGAGCGGCAGGCGCGCGAGGCCGCGCTGCGCCGCTGACCGGCCGTATCTGCGAGCACGAGCAGGCCCCACTGCTGTCCGCCGCCGGCTGGCGGCTGCGTGCGGAATAGGGCCGTTCCTGCGCCGCCCGATTCACCGGCTCCGGTCGCGGCCGGTCAGCTCCTCGCTCAGCTCGCGGAGTCGTGCGCGCGTCCGGTCATCGTATGCGCTCGCGTGCGCGCGCGAGCGCTCCAGGCCATCGTAGTATTCACCGCTGACCACATCCTCACCGGCGATCAGATGCAGCACCGCGGCCGCGCCCTCGGCTACGGTCGCGCGCGGGCGCACGCCTGCAGCACGCACCATCGGCGTGTCCATCAGCGAGGCGGGATGCAGCGCGACGACCGTCACGTTCCGGTCCTCGAGCTCACGCGCGAGGTCGATCGTGAACATGACCTGCGCGAGCTTGCTCCGCGCGTACGCACCCGATCCGCTGTACCCGCGCTGCATCGTCAGGTCGTCGAAGTCGATCGGCTGCTGCGCGGCGGAGGCGACGTTCACGATACGGCCGCCCTCGGGAATCCGGTCCAGAAGAAGGTGTGTGAGCAGGAACCCCGCCAGGTAGTTCACCGCGAAATGCAGCTCGTGACCATCCGCGCTGGTCTGTCGCGCCCCGCGTGCCAGCCAGATCCCGGCATTGTTCACGAGCACGTCGATCCGATCGTACTCGTCGCGGATCCGCGCGGCGAATGCACGCACCTCGTCGAGCGAGCCGAAGTCGGCAGCATGGAACGCGGCGCTCCCCCGGCCGCTCCCGGCGATCTCCCGGACCAATGCCTCGCCGCGATCGCGGTTGCGGCCATGGACGATCACGTGTGCACCGCCGGCCGCCAGACGCCGCGCGACTTCACGGCCGAGACCGTCCGTCGAGCCGGTGACGAGGATGACCTGACGGTCGGCAGGCACGGGGTGCATGGGCTCCTGGGCGTGGGCGGCGAGGCTCGGCAGAACGAGCGCCGCCACGAGCAGCGGCGCCCCGGGACGTGCACGACGCAGGCCGTGTAATGTCGGAATCATGGGACCTCCCAGGGACGCGGCCGCACCACACACGCGTGGGCGTGCGACGGTAAAGCCATGGTGTTGACGGACTTAAGCGGCTGGCGTCGTGCGTTTAATCGTCCCGTAATATGGCTCTGGCAGATTTCTCCCGCCACAACGAACCGAGGAGCGGGAGGCTCTGATGAATAGATGGATGCGGGCGACGGCGATCATGGCGATCGCGGCGCTCACGGCGTGCAGTGACGACCCGACGCGCATCGTCGAGGTCGATCGGGTGGAGGTGGGGCCGGCGGATCAGGTGCTGGTGGTGGGAGATTCCGTGGAGATCACGGCGGTGCCGCTGACCTCGAAGGGCGACGTGGTGGTGGGGGAGATCCTGTGGCGGAACCTGCGTCCGGACCTCGCGACGCTGCGCGTGAGCGGCGGGACGGCGGTCGTGAATGCCACGGCGCCGGGCACGGCGCGGATCGAGGCGGAGTCGGGCGGGCGGACGGGCTCGGTGATGATCACGGTGCTGGCGCAGTCGCAGGTGGCGTCGATCGAGCTGCAGCCGACCACGCTGGTGCTGGAGAATGGCGAGCAGGGCTCGATCCAGGCGATCGCGAAGGCGGCGAGCGGCCAGGTCATCACCGGTCGCGCGGTCACGTGGAACGTCGTCTCGGGTGTGGCGGTCTCGATCGTGCCGCAGGCCGATGGAGCCGTGCTCGTGTCGGCCGATGATCTGGGAGTGGCCGTGATCCGTGCGACGATCGACGGTGTCACTGCGGACGCGGATGTGCAGGTCGTCGACACGGCGCCGCCGCCGCAGACGGTCGCGACGGTGGACATCGCGCCGTCGAGCTTCTCGCTCCCCGTGAATCACCAGGCATCGCTCCAGGCGATCGCGAAGACCGCGACCGGCGAGATCATCACGGGCCGGACCGTCACGTGGACGCTCACGGTGGACAGTGTCGCGACCGTGGAACCGATCGGGACGTCCACGTTCGCGTCGTTCACCGCGAAGAAGCCGGGCACGACGAAGGTGCGCGCGACGATCGATGGCATCACCGGCGAGGCGACCGTGCAGGTGACGGCCGTGCTGCCGCCGCCGTCGAGCCAGCCCTCGTACATGTTCTTCCCGGCCGGCCAGCAGGCCGCGTGGAAGGGTCACGCCCTCGGGATGGCCGGTCTGCTGACGGCCATCGGACAGAACGGTCCGATTGCGAATCCCACGGTCCTGTGGGAGGTCGAGGACTCGACGATCGCTTCGATCGACGCGGCGGGTAACCTGACGGGGCTGAGCGCGGGCAGGACGCGGGTGCGCGCGAGCAGCGGCAGCGTGTACGCGTATACGTACGTCACCGTGTTCGAGCTACCGTCCGGCGACCAGGCGTACGACCTGACGTACGACTGGTGGGATGGCCAGGTGCGGCTGGCGCCGCTGGTGGGCTCCGAGTCGTGGACGGATGCCAACGGCGCACAGCACCAGGTCTCGCTCTACGCGGTCGCCGGCAGCCTCGTGATGAAGTCGAATGGCCGGTACGAGCGCGTGATCACGGTCGAGGGCTGGATCTTTCCGCCGGCCGGCACCGGGCAGAAGGTCATCGACCGCGACCTCCTCGATGAGGGCATCGTGGCGATCATCATCGGCGGCGAGACCGGGTACCGCATGATCTCGGAAACGACGCCAGGCTACGAGTGGAAGCTTCTGGGCGCATACAAGCCGGGGCATGTGACAATGCGCGCCGCAATCGGCACGGCGCCCGAGCACGAGTACCTGTTCCGGCAGAGCCAGTGAGCACCGAAGCAGGAATGATCGAGGCCGTGGTGCAGGTCGGCACGAGCGAAACGCGCTACCTGCGCTGCGGCCGCGGTCAGAACGCAGTCGTCGTGCTCGCCGAGAAGGCATCGGAGCGGATCCGGCTCATGCGCGAGATACCCGACGGCTGCAGCGTGATTGCACCAGTGCCCGACGCACTGCCCGAAGCCGATGCGGCAGCGTTCGACGCCTGGCTGCGTGGAGTCATAGATGGTCTGGGCCTGGATACGCCGCGGATCGTCCTTTCCCCGGGGATGGCCTGGCTGGCCGGGTACCTGGACGGAGTATCGTAGATTCACGACGCACAGGGGCGGCGCCCGCGAACGGACGGCGCCCCTGTGCGTGCGCAGGGTGCAACGTGCGAGCAGCGAGCGGGTGCGATGACGCCGACATGCACGCGCCCGACGACGCACACGGCGTGCAGCACACAGGTTCCGCGCCGCGGTGACCCCTCTCGCGCGGACTGCTCCCCTCGCTAGATTCCGACAGTACCCCTTGAGCAGATCCATGACGCAGTCCGGTCCGGACGTACCCCGAGGTAAACTGCCTGTCGAGCTGACACAGTTCGTCGGCCGCGAGCGGGAGCTGCACGCGCTGCGCCAGCTCGCGGGCACGGCGCGTCTGCTCACGCTCACGGGTGCGGGCGGCAGTGGCAAGTCGCGGCTCGCACTCGAACTGGTGCGCGAGCTCGCTGCGCTGTCGCCGGACGGCGTCGCCTGGGTCGAGCTGGCGCCGCTCATGGAGCCGCGTCTCTTGCCGGGTGCGGTGCTGCGCGCGCTCGGCGCGCCGGACGAGGGCGGCCAGGTATCCGCGGAGACGATCATCGGCGCCGTGCACGACCGCGCCGTGCTGATCGTGCTCGACAACTGCGAGCACCTGGTCGAGGCGTGCGCGGACCTCGCCGCCGCCCTGCTGCGCGCGTGCCCGAACCTGCATATCGTGACGACGAGCCGCGAGGCGCTCGGTGTCGCGGGTGAGCGCGCGTGGCTCGTGCCGCCGCTCGCACTACCCGCAGCGGGTGCGGAGCTCGCAGCGCTCGCGGAATCCGATGCCGTACGGCTCTTCGTCGATCGTGCGCGCGACGTCCTGCCCGGTTTCTCGCTCACTCCCGCAAACGCCGCCGCGGTCGCCGCGATCTGCACGCGGCTGGACGGCATCCCGCTCGCCATCGAGCTGGCGGCCGCGCGCGTGCGGCACATGTCGCCCGAGCAGATCCGTGACCGGCTCGGCAATGCGTTCGCCCTGCTCACGACCGGTGCCCGCACGGCACTGCCGCGCCACCGCACATTGCGGGCGACGCTCGACTGGAGCCACGACCTGCTGTCCGAACCGGGCCGCATCGTGCTGCGTCGCCTGGGTGTGTTCCGCGGCGGCTTCACGCTGGATGTGGTCGAGAGTGTGGCGGCGGGCGATGGCATCGCGCGCGAAGCCGTGCTCGACATCGTCGGTACGCTCGCCGACCGCTCGCTCATCGTCGTGCGCGAATCCGGCGACCGCGCACGCTACCACCTGCTCGAGACGATGCGGCAGTACGCGCTGCAGCGGCTCGACGAGGCCGGCGAGACGGAGCGCGTCCGGCGCCGTCATGCGGACGCGCTGATCGCCTATGTCGCTGCGGTCGAGCCGGATTTCACGACCGTGGCGCGGCGCGCGGCATTCGCGCAGCTCGAGCCGGAGCTGGACAACATCCGCGATGTGCTGGCATGGACGCACGAGCACGACCCGCAGCAGCACGTGCGGTTCGTCGGCATGCTGTGGTGGTTCTGGTACTCGACGCGGCACTGGGTGGAAGCGCACCGCTGGATCACGGCCGCACTCGCACTGCCCGCGGCCGCGCCGCCGTCGCGCGAGCGCGCGGCGCTCCTGTTCGCCGCGGGCGCACTGGCAGCACTGCGCGCGCAGAGCGCCGAGGCACGTCCGTACCTCGAGGAGGCTGCTGCACTCGCGGCGACGCAGGGCGATGACAGGCTCGAGGCGTACGCCCACAACTACATCGCGATGACCTGGGCGTCATCGCTCTCGCCGCAGGCCATCGAGCACGCCGGCCGTGCGGAGCGCTGGATGCGCGCACATCAGGATGCGTACGGGCTGCGGCTGTCGCTTTTGCTCGGCGGCATGGGGCAACAGGCTGCCGGCAACACGGCCATCGCGGTCGCGAAGATGGAGGAGGCGGTCGCCATCGCCCGCGCGTTCGGCCAGGATCGCGAGCTGGCGATCGCTCTCCAGACGTTCGCAACCGTGCTGATCGGCATGGGCGATGTCGCACGCGCAGAGCAGCTCGCGGCCGAGTCGGTCGAGGCGTTGCGCCGCGACCCGGCATTCCTCTTCCTCGCGCGCGCTCTCGAGTACCTCGCGTACTGTCGCGCGTCGCGCGAGCCGGAGCGATCGGCGCGCACGCTCGGCATTGCATCCGCGATCCGGCAGCACATCGCCGCCGGCCGCTTCGCCCACGACGAGGAGCGGATCGGCCAGCTCATCGTCGGACTCCGCGACACGCTCGGCGCGGCGGAGTACGAGAGGTGCTTTGCGGAGGGAACTCGCGTGCAGCCGGTCGATGCCATCGACGATGCGCTCCCCGAGCGCGTCACGATCCCGCCGCCCGCGCCGACCACCCCGGCCCTCGCGCCGGCGCTGCCGGCCGGTCACGCGCCGGCCGATCTCGACGTGCGCGCACTCGGCCCGCTCGAGGTCATCGTGCAGGGGCACCGGATCGGGACGTGGCCGTACACGAAGCCGAAGGAGATGCTCGTGTTCCTGCTACTCCAGCCGCAGGGCCGCACGCGCGCGGAGATCGGGGAGGCGTTGTGGCCGGGAGCGGGAGCCGCGCAGGTGCGCAACAGCTTCCACGTCACGATGCACCACCTGCGGAAGACGCTCGGCCACGCCGACTGGATCGTACTCGCAAACGAGCGATACCGCGCCGCGCCGGAGATCACGGTCGCGCTCGACGTCACGCAGTTCCAGCAGCAGGCGCAGGCGGCGCTCGCGCTCGAGCCGGCGGCCGCGATGGCTGCGCTGCGCGACGCCATGCGACTTTATCGCGATCACTTCCTCGCGGGCGAGACCGCCGCACCCTGGCGCGACGAGGTCCAGGACAGGCTGCGCCGCATGTTCTGTGATGTCGCGATGCGCCTGGGCGCGCTCCTCCAGGATGCCGGCGACCTCGACGGCGCCGTTGCCGCCTACGAGGCCGTGCTGGCCAGTGAACCGCTCCACGAGGAAGCGCACCGCGCGTTCCTGCTCGCGATCACCCGCTCCGGCAGACGTGCACACGCGCTCCGCCACATCGAGCGCTTTTCCGCACTGCTCGAAGAGCTGGAGCTGGAGCCGGAAGACGAGACGCTCGCGCTCTACGAGCGCATCCGGTCCGCCGGCGTTTCTCCGAACTAGCTGCAGCCGCTCGGGAATACGAAGGGGCCGGCGCGTGACCGCGCCGACCCCTCTCCTGCGTCACTGGTATCGACTACTGCGCGAGATCCCGGACTGCCTCTGCGAGCAGGCGGACGCGCGCGGCATCGCGCGAGCCGGCAGCTTCGCCGTCGAGCTGCGTGGCGAGTCGCGTCAGCGCGCTGCTGCGCGCCGAGCCGGATGCACGCTCCGCATTCGACAGCTCGGTGCGGATCGCCGCGATGCGGTCCGCGGCCAGTGCGTTCCCCCGCTCGAGCTGATCTACGTACGCGCGTGCTAGCGAGAACGACGCCGGCCAGACGAACTGCGGCTGGCCCTGCGCATTCAGGTAGTCGAGCCGGACCGTGCGCGCCGCGTCGATCTCGTTCTGCGAGATGTGCGCACTCGGCACCAGCTCGAGGATGTCGAGACCGCGCGCGATCTCCGAGCTCACGAGCGCGCCGTTGTACCAGTAGACCGACCAGCTGCCGCCGCCCTGCGCGCGCGTGGAGTCTACCGGGCCGCGGTCGAAGAACGCGATCTCGTGCGGGTTGTCCGGATCGGTGAAGTCGAACACCGAGATCCCGCCCTGATACCATGCCTGCACCATGACGTCGCGGCCGGGGATCGGGATCATTGAGCCGTTGTGCGCGACACAGTTCTCGAGTGCAGTCTGCGGCGCTGGCAGCTTGTAGTAGCTGCGGAAGCGCATCCTGTCGTTCTCGATCGTGAAGATCGCATCGGCGCCCCATTCCTTCGGGTCGCCCTCGCGGCAGTACGCCTGCCCGCCACCGCCCCACTCGTCCGAGAACAGGATCGTCGTCCCGGCGTTGTTGAACGTCGCCGAGTGCCAGTACGAGAAGTTCGAATCGGCGACGGCATCGAGCCGGCGCGGGTTCACGGGGTCGGTGATGTCGAGCAGCAGGCCGTAGCCTTCGCACGCGCCGCCCGCACGGCCGATCGCCGGATAGACCGTGATGTCGTGGCACTGGTCCGGACCGGGACGCGGCCCGCCCTCATCGCGGTTGCCCATCCGCTCTGCCATCATGCGATCGATCATGGCCTGGAAGTTCTGCCGGAGCGTCGCGCTGTCCGCAGCGGTCGGCGCCCCCGTGCCGCCACGTGCACGCACGATGCTGTCGAGGCGCGCGTTCACGAAATCATCCGGCACGATCTGCGGGTTGCCCTGGATCTCGACGACGTACTTGCCCTCGCGCCGCGCCCGCTCCGCGGCGGCGATGTCCAGCGGAGAAGCGCCGTGCTCCGGCGGCGCGACCAGGTCCTCGAAGATGCGCGGCGAGCTCACGATCGCCGCCTGCGCCGGGTTCGCGAGCGGAACGCGGATCACTTCGATGCGGAACAGCGCGGAGCTCGGGTCCTCTCCCGGCGGCGCGCCGATGCAGCCCGGCAACTCCTCGACGGGACGGACCGCCGCCGAGCCCGATACGTAGATGTAGACGTTCGCCGGATCATCCGGATCGACGAGCACCGAGTGCGTGTGCGAGCCGCGGCACGTCTGCACGTTCCCGATGTACTTCGGGTTCCGGATATCGCTGATGTCGAAGATCCGGATGCCGCGCAGGCGGTTCGGGTTCACCCGCCCCTCCGCCGGCTCCGTGCCGCAGTCGAGACGGCCGCCGTACCCCTCGCCGGACACGAACAGCAGGTTCCGGTAGACCGAGACGTCGCTCTGCGATGCCGGACAGACGAACCCCTTCACCAGCTGAGGCTGGCTCGGGTTCGTGACGTCCCACACGATGAAGCCGTTGTAGTTGCCCTGGATCGCGTAGTTGTCCTTGAACGCGAGATCCGAGTTCGTCACGCCGATGAACTCCGCCGGAGGCCGCGTCTCCGACAGCAGCCGCATGTTCCACAGCGCCTTTCCCGCGTCCAGCAGACCGGCCCGCAGGCCAATGCGTGGATCGGGCGATGGCGGCCGGGCGGATGCCGTGGTCGACGGAACCGGCGTCGTCGTGGTTACCGCCGGTGCGCACGCGCCCGCACCGATCAGCGCGGCGAGCACGAGCGGAGCCATGCGGGTCGCTGCCCGGCAGGGATGCTGCAGTTCTGAGTTCATGATCCTTCCTCTGGTGGTTGCAGTGTGTGGTCCGAGTCAGGGCATCCGATCGCCCGGCAGCGCTGCGAGCATCTGCTCCATGCGCCGTACCTCCGTGATCTGATCCACCTGAACGTCGGACGCGAGTCGAAAGGCGTCCTCGTCCTGACCGGCACCGGCATCGAACAGATCATAGACCATCTTCACGGCGCCATTGTGGTGCTGGATCATGAACGTGAGGAACAGCCGATGGAACGCCGTGCCGCGCGCGGCCGCCAGCTCGCGCATCTGCTCCGGCGTGATCATGCCGGGCATCAGCCCGTGACCCTCGTGACCCGTGCCGTGCACCATTACCGTCGTGTCGGTGATGTGCACCTCCGGCGACTCCAGGCCGCGATTCCGCAGCCACCGCTGCATGGTCGCGATCTCCGCCCTCTGCGCATTGATGATCCGACCCGCGAGCGTCCGCATCGCCGGGTCGTTCGTGCGCGCGGGAACGAGCTGCGACATCTCGATCGCCTGCGCATGGTGATGGATCATGTCCCGCATGAAGCGCACGTCCGCATCCGTGTAGTGCATGCGCGCGCTGTCCTGCCGGGCGCGGTAGATCGCCTCGAATTCGTCTGCGCTCGAATTCGTCGACTGCGGTGCGGGGGACGGCGTCGTGGCGCTGCTGCAGGCGGCCGCGGCCAGCACGGCCATGAGTACGACGGGTGGGATTCGTCCTGGTATCATGACTCCGGGGTTCCGATGAACGGGCTGCCTGTCCGGCTCCAGCGCCCCACGGCGGCGCGGGAACGGGGAATAGTACGTCATACGCGGTCTGCCGCCCAGTGTTTCCCGCGGACCTGGCACCAGATTTCTGTTGTGGCCGCTGGGGCCACGATTCCGCCCCATACCCGGCTGGTGACCGGGACAGGGGCCGGGTCGGCACGAGCCACAACAGAAATCTGGTGCCAGGTCCGCCGCCTTGCCGCGCGCCAGGTTCGCGACGATGTTGTGCCATGCACCAGACGGAGACGGAGACGGAGATCGCGGGCGCCCGCCTCCTCCTGCTCCGCGGCGACATCACGGAACAGGACGTCGACGCCGTGGTCAATGCCGCGAATTCGTCGCTGCTCGGCGGGGGAGGGGTGGACGGGGCGATCCATCGCCGCGGTGGCCCCGCGATCCTCGACGAGTGTCGCGCGATCCGGCGGACCCGCTACCCGGACGGCATGCCCGCCGGTCATGCCGTCAGCACGAAGGCGGGTGCACTGCCGGCGCGGCGGGTGATCCACACGGTTGGACCGATCTGGCACGGCGGCCGGTCCGGCGAGCCCGATGTCCTCGCCTCGGCGTACCGCTCGTCGCTCGACGTCGCCGCCGCCGAGAGGCTGCACCGCATCGCGTTCCCGTCCATCGCCACGGGTGCCTACGGCTATCCCGTCGAGAGCGCCGCAGCGGTCGCGCTCTCCACTGTGCGCGACTGGTTGCTCGAACATCGCGGCTCGGGCATCCGCGAGGTCCGCTTCGTCCTGTTCAGCGAGTCCGATCTCGACGCGTACCGCCGCGCACTCACGACGCCGACCCGCGGACGCGGCACCAGATTTCAGTTATGACTCCCCGGAGCAGGGGACCGACCCGGCAGGAAACGAAACCGGGAGCCGCGCCCTCACACGAATTTCCTGCGACGCGCGGGACCGTTGCCGACCGCGATGACGGCGCCACTCCCGCTCCCGGTTTCGCTACCCGTCGCGAGCCGGACCCTGCCGAACCGGGTCATAACTGAAATCTGGTGCCGCGTCCGCGACGACGACATCGCTGTGCACCACGAACGGCTCGCGCTCCAGCAGATACTCGTCATCTTCCGGGTAGTACCGTGCCCGCGCGTAGTCGTCGCCCGCGAAGCGCCGGATCGCGTCCACCGAGTCCCACAACGTGGTGAGCGTGAAGTGCGTCACGCCTTCCTCCGTCCGGCGGAGCACGAGCATGCCGCGATAGCCGGGCGTCGCGGCATAGTCCGCCAGTCCCGTTCGCGCGAGGTATCCCTCGTACGCATCCGCCCGCGACGAGGGCACCCGGCCGTGCCACGTGCGCGCGATCATGCCCGCACCTCCTGCCGCAGCACGCCCACCGCCAGGTCCGCCAGCCGCGCCGCACACGCACCCTCCGGATCCAGCGCCGGGTCGTAGATCGTCAGCTCCACGCCCAGCGCGCGCGGATGGCTCACGAGCGGGGCCAGCAGGTCCGACAGCTCATCGAGTTGCAGACCGCCGGCCTCCGGCGAATCGACCGCCGGCATGATCGCCGGATCGAGCACGTCCGCATCCACATGGATCCAGAACCCATCCACCTCGGGGCGGGTGAGCCGCTCGAGCGCCGTGCGCGCCACTGCCGCCGGACCGCGCTCCCGCACCACCGCCAGCGACAGATCGAGCAGCGGCTGCGCGCCCGGTCCACCATCGCCGTAATGCCCATCCTCGTGCTGGTCGCTGCGCCCGATCAGCACGATGTCCGACGCGCCGACGAGCGGCGCGTCTCCGGTCAGCCGGGCAAGGACCGTATCGCCGCGGCCCGCCGCGAGTCCCAGGCACATGCTCGCGGCAGACCCCGTGTACGACTCCTCCGGCGTCGCATAGTCCGCATGCGCATCGACGTAGGCCACGCCGACGCGGCCGCCCGATGCCTGGCGCAGCCCCAGAACACACCCGAGCACGATGCTGCAGTCACCACCCAGCACCACCACGAACGATCCATCCGCCGCCGCCGCACACACCCGCGCCGCCAGCGCACGCGAGTACGCGGCAACCTCCGCCTCGTTGCGGACACGACCCGGCGTCCGCTCGTAATCCCGATACGGGCCCGGCACGACATCGCCGAGATCCCGCGCGGACAGCCGCTCCACGAGACCCTGACTCCGCAACGCGCCCGGCGCCAGGTCGAGCCGCCGCGCCGTACCATCCTCGTACGGCCGGATCCCTATGCTCGATGGCGCCCCTACGATCACGATCGGACGATTCACATCCCCTCCCGGGCTGCCCCGTTCCTATAACCAGTAAAGTACTGTACGGTGGTTACAACGCCGGTGTCAAGGACGCCGCGGCCGCGGGGATCATCAGGCAGGCGGCGGTCTCGGGCAGCCGCGGTCGCGGATACGGGCGCAATCCTCGCGTCGCAATGCAGGGTCCGCAGGGGCGGTGTATCGACGGGAGGTGACGCCATGCAGCTGCTGGTGATCCGGCACGGACGTGCGGAGAGCGTGAAGGAGTTTGCGAAGACGGGGCTGGACGATGACGCGCGTCCGCTGACGGATGACGGCCGGGAGCGCATGCGCCAGGGAGCGGCGGGTCTGCGCCGGCTGGTGGACGAAATCGACGTGCTGGCGACGAGTCCGCTGGTGCGGGCGCGTGAGACGGCGGAGATCATCGGGACGGCGTACGACGGGCTCCAGGTGCTGGACGTGGATGCGCTGCGGCCGCAGGCGGCGCCAGCGGACTTCGCGGAGTGGCTGCGCGATGCGGGGTCGAAGGAGACGATCGCGATCGTCGGTCACGAGACGCAGTTGCAGGAGCTGGTCGGCTGGCTGCTGGTGGGCCGGAAGGACCCGATCGTCGAGATCAAGAAGGGTGGAGCGGTGATGCTGGAGGTGCCGATGCGCGGGGGTCATCGGGTGCGGGCGGGCAGTGCGACACTGCTCTGGTCGCTGGCGCCGCGTCAGCTGCGACTGCTGGGGGGCTGAGCCTCCGGCCAGAGCCTGGCGCTCACGTGCAGCGCGCGATAGAGGGATCGCTTCTTCGACTGGTGTTCCTTCATGCGTGCGAGGATGCCATCGAGTGCGCGGATGGCGTCCACGATGAACGGTCCCTTGTTGAGCATGACGGCTTCGGCGCGTGCGCTCATGGCAGCGTCGGTCACTTCGGCGCGTGACAGAGTGCCGTGCGTCGCGAGCTCATCCATGACCTGAGTCGCCCAGATGGTCGGTACATGCGCGGCTTCGGCGATCCACAGGATCTCCTCCTGCATTTCGGCCATCCGCTCGAAGCCGGCTTCGACGGCGAGATCGCCGCGCGCGATCATGACGCCGCAGGTTCGGCGCTGCATGGCGGTGAGCAGCAGGCGCGGGAGGTTGGAGAAGCCCAGGCGCGTCTCGATCTTGAGCACGACGTCGACGTGGTGTGCGCCGTGGCGGTCGAGCGCGTCGTGGAGAGCGAGCACGTCCTGCTGCTCCTGCACGTAGGACAGCTCGATCGCATCCGTCCAGTCGACGACGCTGCCGAGATCGAGCAGGTCCTTTGCCGTGACGGCCGGCAGGATCAGCATGGTTTCGGGGACGTTGATCCCGCGGTCCGGCCTGAGCTTGCTGCCTCCCGTCCGCGCGTGAGTGACGCGGATGAGGAGCCCGCCGTCCGTGTGGTGCTCGATGATGCCGCCGATGGCGCCGTCGTCGAACCAGATCGGCTGGCCGGGCTGCGCGGCGTCGAAGAGCGCGGGCGCGGAGCACGCGATCCGTGGCAGCGAGCCCTCGCGGGCGGGCGGCTTCTCACTGCCGCACACCAGCTCGAATCGATCATCGACCGTGACGATCAGGCGTTTGGCACCGCCTGCGACGGGACCGGTTCGCAGCTTCCGGCCGCCGAGGTCGGCGAGGATCCGGCAGTCGCGTCCGAGCGTGCGCTCGGCCGCGCGCACGTTGTCGGCCATGGCTGCCCAGGCGGTGGCGTCATCGCGCGCGCAGTTGATGCGCGCGCAGTCCATGCCGGCGGCGATCAGGTCGTGGGCGAAGCGGGGCTCATCGGCCGCCTCGCGCGGCAGCGTGACCATGATGCGGACCGCGCGGTGCGACCTGCGCACGCCGAGCAGCCGCCGCGCGTTCCGGGCGAGGATCCGCTCGCCCTGACGGAATCCGACGGGAGGCGGCTCGACGTCCGCCGGTGCTGCGCCGCGCGCGAGTGCGAGCAGCGCGCGTACGCGGTCGACGGTGACGAGGACGTGCGATTCCGACCTGCCGAGGGAGGAGAGCCCGACGCGGGCGAGCCGAAGCTGGAGCGCGCGCACGTCGTGGCGTCGCAGGGCGAGGTAATGCACGAGGTTGCGCGCACTCGCACGATTGTCCGGGTGTACGCCGCCGAGCTCCTCCTCGAATTCCGCCTCGCCTACGAGGAGGTCCTGCCTCAGCTCCTGGAGCTCGAGCGCGAGCCGGTCCAGTGCCCGCGGTGCCAGTGCGGGATCGCCCGCTTCACTGTACTCCGGCATGCCGCGATGTACTGCACAGAGGGCGCCACGACGTCTATTTCGCCCGTCGCTCGTACGTTCCGATCAGTTCTGCGCGCTCCAGGACGTGCCCCTCCATTGCCCGCTCCAGTTCTGCCTTGGTCGTCAGCCCGTCGTCGAGCACGGTGTCCAGCGCGTACAGCTTGAAGAAGTAGCGGTGCCGACCGATTGGCGGGCACGGTCCCATGTAGCCGGTACGCTTCCCGTCGTTCTTCCCGGTCCGAGCGCCGTCGGGAGGGCTGCCGTCGGCAGCGAGCCCGGTCTCGGCTGGCGGGATGTTGTAGAGCACCCAGTGCACGAACGTGCGCTGCGGCGCGTTCGGATCGGGCGCATCCGGATCGTCCACGATCAGCGCCAGGCTGGTCGTGCCGGCCGGCACGCCGGTCCACTCGAGCGGAGGCGGTTCGTCTGCGCCGTCGCACGTATGCTGTTTCGGGATCGTGCCGTTGTGCTCGAATGCCCGTGAGGTGATCTCGAGTGCCATGTTGCCCTCCCGTCGCCTGGAGTGCGGCTCCACCGGTGTGCACGTGCGCGGTCGTGGGTGTGCCAGACTCGTGCCCGCCGACGAGGGTCTACCGCCCGACGGCCGAGTCGCTCAGCACCGGCGCAGCCGGCCGGGGTGCGGCTTCGTAGCCGGCGGACACGAGACGCGGCAGATCGAACCCGAGCTGGACGCGGCCGGCAAGGTCCTGTGCGGCGCGGACGAGGCGTGCCCGGTCGAGCGGTCGGGCGCCCATCGCCGCCACCAGGATGTACTGCGCGTGCCGCGGCACACCGATGAGATGCACCTGCTCGAAGACATCGTCGTATGTGACGAGCATGGATGCGAATGCGTCGTTGCGGCTCCACAGGTTGCTCACGACGACACCGCGCGGCGACAGACTCGATCGCACGGCGTGCAGGAACTCGCGAGTGGTGAGCGTGAACGGGACCTCGTCATCGGAGAACGCGTCCAGAACGACCAGATCGTACGTACCGGACGGAACGTTCTCGATGAACGCACGGCCATCGCCCGTGTGCACCGTCATCCGCGCGTCCGGCGTGAAACCGAAGAAGCGCTGTGCGACGTCGACGATCACTGGATCGATCTCCACGACGTCGATGCGCGCCGCAGGCAGGATCTGGCGCGTATACATCGGCATCGCGCCGCCACCCAGTCCGACGAACAGGAGGCGACCGTCCGGCGGCACGAGGGCGAGTCCGATCATGCCGACGCGCGTGTAGGCGAGCTCGAGGTCCAGCGGCCGTCCGGGATGGATCGCGCTCTGCCGCGCCCGACCCGCGCCGGTGACCAGCGTGCGCAGACCGTCGCTCCGCTCCAGCACCCGGACGCGGCCGAATTCCGAGCTCGCATCGAATATCGTGCGCGAGCGCGAGCCGTATACCGCCCACACGGCCGCGACCAGCACGGTCGCGATGAGGAGCGGCAGCAGGGCCCCACCGAGCGGGCGTCCGGATCGGCTCACGCCACTCCGCGCGTACATGTCCGCAGGTTCATGACCCCACTATAGCATGAAGTAACCATGGCGCGCGCGACTGGCCGATGGCGCCTGCGTTCGCTACACTCCCGGCCGCATCCACCTCAGGGAACCGGAACCATGACAGGGAATACGACGATGCGTTGGCGCCTGGTGCGGCCGGTGCTGCTGGCGGCGTGTCAGCTTCTCGCCGGCGCGGACGGCGTCGCGGCGCAGTTGACTGGATTCACCGCGGCGTCGGCAGAAAGGCAGCGCGAACTGGAGTCGCGCTTCGATGCGGCGCTGCACGCGGACTCGCTGCGCGAGTGGATGCGCGTGCTCACGGCGCGGCCGTTCTACGTCGGCTCGCCCTACAATCGCGAGATGGCCGTGTGGCTGCGTGACCGATTCCGCGCGTGGGGCTTCGATGCAGAGATCGCCGAGTACCGCGTGCTGTTCCCGAGGCCGCGCCTGCGCGAGCTGACCTTGATCGAGCCGACGCAGTTTCGCGCGCGGCTCGCCGAGCCGCCCGTCCCCGGCGATCCGGGGTCCGCCGTCGAGCAGGATCGGCTGCCGACGTACAACGCGTACTCAGCGGACGGCGATGTCACGGCGGAGCTCGTGTACGTGAACTACGGCGTCCCCGCGGACTACGAGGAGCTCGAGCGACGCGGCATCGACGTGCGCGGCCGGATCGTGCTGGCACGCTACGGCGGCTCGTGGCGCGGGATCAAGCCGAAGGTGGCGGCAGAGAAGGGGGCCATAGGTGCGATCATCTACTCCGACCCTCGCGATGACGGCTATTTCCAGGGTGACACGTACCCGGAGGGCCCGTATCGCCCCGACCAGGGCGTGCAGCGCGGCTCGGTGATGGACCTGCCCCAGCGGCCCGGCGATCCGCTCACGCCGGGCTACGGCGCGACGGCGGACGCGCCGCGCGTCTCGCTCGCGGAGGCCGGCACGATCATGCCGATCCCCGTGCTGCCGATCTCGTACGCCGATGCGCTGCCGCTGCTCGAGGCGCTCGGCGGGACCATGGCACCGCCCGCATGGCGCGGCGCGCTGCCGCTGCCGTACCGGCTCGGACCCGGCCCCGCGCGCGTGCACCTCCGCGTCGAGTTCGACTGGGATCTCGCACCCGCCTACAACGTCATTGCGCGCATGACGGGAGCAGAGCTGCCGGACGAGTGGGTGCTGCGCGGCAACCATCGCGATGGCTGGGCCATGGGTGCGATCGATCCGATCAGCGGGCTCATCGCGCTGATGGCCGAGGCGCACGCCGTCGGCCGGCTCGCCGCAGAGGGTTGGCGGCCGCGCCGCACGCTCGTGTTCGCCGGCTGGGATGCGGAAGAGCCCGCCCTGCTCGGCTCCGTCGAGTGGGCCGAGCACCACGCGGACGAGCTGCGCCGAAGAGCGATCGCCTACATCAACACGGACAGCAACGTCCGGGGCGTGCTGAATGCCGGCGGGTCGCACACGCTCGAGCGCATGGTCAACGAGATCGCACGCGATGTGGAGGATCCGCGCGGCGAGAACGTGCTTCAGCGGATGCGCGCGACCGGTGCCGTCGGCGGCGACACCGCGCTCCTCTCCGGCGCCGATGTCCGCCTCGCCGCCCTCGGCTCCGGGTCCGACTGGGCGGCGTTCCAGCAGCACCTCGGCATCCCTTCGCTCATGCTCAATTTCGGCGGCGAGGCCGGCGGCGGCTCCTATCACTCGCAGTACGACACGTTCGACTTCTACACGCGCTTCGTCGATGCGGACTTCGAGTGGGGTGTCGCGCTCGCGCGCATCGCGGGTCGCGCGCTGCTGCGCACCGCACAGGCCGACGTGCCGCCGCTCCGCTTCGACGGCTTCGCTCACGCCGTCGGGACGTACATCGATGAGATCGTCACGCTGGCGGATCGGATGCGAGCGGATACCGAGCGGCACAACCGACTGGTCGCGGAAGACGCGTATGCGCTCGCCGCCAACCGTGAGCTGCCGTACGTACCGCCCTCACGTCGGGACGCCGTTCCCCCGTTCGACTTCGCGCCGCTGCGCAGCGCGCACGAGCGACTGGCCGCCGCCGCAGCCGCGTATGATGCGGCCCTGGACACGAGACTCGCGCGCAGCTCGCTCGATGCGCGAGCGTCGACGGAGCTGACCCGCGTGCTGCGCGACGCCGAGCGGACCCTGCTGCGCGAGGAGGGACTGCCGCGCCGCCCGTGGTACCGACATCAGATCTACGCGCCCGGGTTCTATACCGGGTACGGCGTCAAGACGCTGCCCGCGCTGCGTGAGGGCATCGAGGAGCGCGACTGGGCGGAGGCGCGGGCCGGCATCGAGACGATTGCGGCTGCGCTGGCGAGGATGGCGGAGACGATCGAGCGGGCGACGGCGCTGGTGCGGTAGCCGGTTCCGCGGACCTGGCATCATGGCCGGTTCCGCGGACCTGGCACCAGATTTCTGTGTTGGCCGGATCCGCCATGAGAACGCCCCGCTGCGAGCCGGCAGCGGGGCGTTTCCATGTCGTTTTGGGCAATAACAGAAATCTGGTGCCAGGTCCGCCTAGTTGGCCGCCAGCTCACCCACGGCCGAAGCCAGCTTTCGCACCTTCGCGGCATCCCGTGCCCGCGCGGCCTCGGCATTGAGGCGCGTGGCGAGTTGCGTCAGCGCGGCGCGGCGATCCTGCCCGGACATCCGCTCCGCACGGACCAGGTCGCTGCGCGCGGCCTCGATGCGGTCGGCCGCGAGCCCATTGCCGCGCGCGAGCTGGTCGAGATACGCGCGTGCCAGCGCGAAGCTCGGCGGCCACACCAGTTTCCGCTGCTCCTGCGCGTTCAGGAAATCGAATCGCACGGTCTTCGCCGCATCGATCTCGTTCTGCGTGATGAAGGCGCTCGGCAGCAGCTCGATGATGTCGAGACCGCGTGCGATCTCGGAGCTGTAGATGTAGCCGTTGTACCAGTACGCGGACCACGATCCGGCGCTCGTGAGCCGTGCCGCGTCGAGCGGACCGCGGTCGAAGAACGCGATCTCCTTCGGGTTGGCGACATCCGTCCAGTCGAAGACGGAGATCCCGCCCTGATACCAGCCCTGCACCATCACCTCGCGATCGGGAATCGGGATCAGCGAGCCGTTGTGCGCGACGCAGTTCTCCTGCTCCGTCTGCGCGGCGGGCATCTTGTAGTAGCTGTGGAAGCGCATGCGGCGGTTCTCGATCGTGAACAGCGCATTCGCGCCCCACTCGTAGCGATCCGTCACCCGGCAGCGTGCAGCGCGGCCGCCACCCCACTCATCGGTGAAGAGGATTTTGTCACCGTCGTTGCTGAACGTAGCGGAATGCCAGAACGACATGTTCGTGTCGGCGGCGGCATCGATGCGACGCGGATTCGCGACATCGCTGATGTCGAGCAGCAGGCCGTACCCACCGCAGGCGCCGCCGGCCAGCCCGACTTCCGGGTAGACCGTGATGTCGTGACACTGCGTCGGCCCGGTGCGCGCGCGCTGCGGCCGATTGCTGTTCACCGGTCGGCCTGCCGGGGCGGGCTCCGTCCGCCGCGGCGCTGCGGCGAGTCCCTCGAAGATACGCGGCGACGTCACGATCGCGGCCTGCTGCGGCGCTGCCAGCGGCACGCGAATGACCTCGATGCGGAACAGCGCCGAGTTCGGATCCTCGCTCGGCGCGAGGGCCGAGCAGCCCGGCAGCTCGCTCGGCGAGCGCACACCCGCGGATCCGGAAACGTAGATATAGACATGGTTGCGATCGCGTGGATCGGTCACGACGGTGTGCGTGTGGGAGCCGCGGCAGGTCTGCACGTTCGCGACGTACTTCGGGTTCGCGATGTCGGTCGCGTCGAAGACGCGGATGCCGCGCAGCCGATCCGCGCTCACCGTGTCCTGCACACCCTGCGTGCCGCAGTCGACCCGGCCCGTCAGGCCCTCGCCCGACACGAACAACAGGTTCTGGTAGACGGAGACATCGCTCTGCGACGCGGGGCACAGGAACGCGGTCTTCAGCGTGGGCCGCGCCGGGCTCGACACATCCCACACCTGATAGCCGTTGTAATTGCCCTGGATCACGAAGTCGCCCCTGAACGCGAGGTCTGAGTTCGTCACGCCGACGAACCCCTCGGCGGGCGGGGTGTTCGACACCAGCCTCAGATTCCACGCGGCCTGCCCGGCATCGAGCTGCCCGGCAGCGAGCCCGATGCGCGGGTCGGGGTCCGGTGGTGTGGTGGACATGTCGATCGTCCCGGCCGGCGCTGATCCCGTCGTTGCGCACGCGCCGACCAGCAGCACGCCGAGCAACAGCGGAGCGGCCGTCCAGCGGATGGACCGGTAGCGGAGCGGTAGTCTCATGATGAACCCCGGTGGAAGTGGCGGAGACGGCGCGAACGAATGGCTAGCGAGTCACGGCCGGCCGCCGGACGGCAGGCTGGCCAGCATCTGCTCCATGCGGTCGATCTCGGTCGTCTGATCTGCGTAGATGTCGGACGCGAGGCGGAACACATCCTCATCCTGGGCGGCGCCGTACGAGCCGAACAGCTCGTCGACCATGGTCACGGCACCCTCGTGATGCCGGATCATGTACGTCAGGAAGAGACGGTCGAACTCCGCGCCTCGTGCCCGATTCAGCTCGCCCAGCTCCTCGACCGTCAGCATCCCGGGCATCAGCGCGTGATCCATACCGTGCAACATGTGATCCGGATCGGGATCCGGCACCGTCTGATCGCGGTCGCGTAACCACATCTGCATGAGCGCGATCTCATCGCGCTGGCCCACGACAATGCGCTCGGCCAGGATCCGGACATCGGTGCGCGCGCCGTGCGATACGGCCCACCCCGCCATCAGCAGCGCCTGCGCATGGTGCGGGATCATGCCGGACATGAAACGCACGTCGGCTTCCGTGTACGGCAGCCTCGACACCGGCGTCAGGTCGATGTCACGCCGCGCTGTCGTCGCGCTGCTGCACGCGCTCGCGGCGAGCGCGGCCGCAAGGGCGGCGGGAACCACCCGCATCGCCCGCCGGATCATGGTGTGCCTTTTCATGAGATACGCGATATTACGATGCCGGGGCCGGATTGGAAAGTTCCGCCTCCCGAAGGTCACGGAAGCTCGGCGGAGCGTGTCCGGATGGCGTCGGTCGCTCAGGCGCTCGTGCGCTCGGCAGCACGGCGCGCTCGCTCGAGCAGCCGGGTATCACCGGCCTGCCCGGTCCAGGCCGCGAACGCCTCCCGCGGGCCGCTCCAGCGCAGCTCATCCACATCGAGAAACAGGGGGGCGTCGGTCCGGAGCGTCGCGAGCTGCTTGAACAGCAGCGCGAGCTCGCGGGTGTCGCGCAGCAGGTCCGCGGGGAACGCCTCGATCGGACCATGGCGATTCAGCAGCCGCGCGGCCGACATCGCACCAATCCCAGGAATGCCCGGATACCCGTCCGCGGCGTCACCCACCAGCGCCAGATAGTCC
Organism: Longimicrobiales bacterium; assembly: GCA_036374995.1. Classification (GTDB taxonomy): domain Bacteria; phylum Gemmatimonadota; class Gemmatimonadetes; order Longimicrobiales; family RSA9; genus SH-MAG3. The sequence goes on from DASUSS010000002.1 coordinate 71,263, forward strand.
GGGATCAGCTGCGGCCGGACGCCGAACTTCTGAATCACATCCTGCTCTGCGCGGATCCGGTTGCCACGCCGGTCCATCTGGACGACGCGCTCGCCGCGGACGCACTGGGCCAGGTCCTTGTCCGGCGTCCAGATGCAGACCTTCTCCACGCGCGGGTCCGCCGCCGCGAGGTGGGCGGCGGAGGCGAGGCCGTCGTCGGCCTCGAGCTCGACCATCGGCCACACCACAACGCCCATCGCGTCCAGCGCCTCCTCCAGCGGATGGAACTGTGCGAGCAGCGCCGGCTCGATCCCGGCGCCGGTCTTGTAGCCGGCCCACAGCTCGTTGCGGAACGACTCGATGATGTGGTCGGTCGCGACGCCGACGTGCGTCGCCCCGGACTCGACCATCTGCAGTACGGTGCGCAGCACTCCGATCACCGCACCGAACGGCGGGTCCGCACCCTTGACGAAGCGCCGCAGGCCGTAGAAGTGGCGGAACAGCTCGTACGTGCCGTCGATCAGATGTACGATCACGTACGGGCGGTCACACGGTGTCCGCGCCGGCCGAGTCGTACAGCTTCCACGCGATCCAGAACGTGTAGAAGCCGATCGCCGTGCCGATCGGGAAGTTGAAGACGTTCAGCAGTCCGAGGATCACCGCGAGCACGATCACCCAGCCGCCCCAGTTCCGCAGCAGTCCGATCCCGCAGATGAAGTTCGGCAGCGCCATCAGCAGCATGAACGTGCCCGCAAAGCTGCCGATGAGCGACATCACGCCGAACGCGGCAGGATCTCCGGAAAGCACGCCGATCCCCGACAGGATGCCGAACGCTGCGAGCCCGATCAGCAGATCGATGACACCGAGGATGACGTGCAGCCATCCCAGGATCCTGACGTGCTTGCCCATGTGCCCTCTCCGTCGCGAGTGTCGAATGTCGTACGCTCGTGCTCGTACTGCCTTACGTATTACGCCGCCGCGGCGTTTCGGCGCAGTCTCCGTACGAAGCGAGCGAATCGCGAGACCGCCGCTTCCGAGCCCGATAGCGCCGCTGCTGCCCTGAAGGTAATGTCCGCTGCGGGTCCGGTCGAATCATTGCATGACCGGTCTGGCGGACCGACCGGTCTGGCGACGGACCGGTCTCGCGGACCCGGTTGCAGAATTCAGAGTTGGCTGCACGGCCCATGGGGCTGTCACGGATCGGCATGCCGAGCAGACGGCTGCGGGTGAGAGTGAGGGAAGGCCGTAGCGTCAATGGGTGAATCCGGACGAAGTCATGGCATAATCCGCCACGGCCGAACGCCGCAGGAAGCGGGTCCGCGGAGTCAGGCGGATGCCGGCGACCCGGGCGCGGCTCCCGCGCAGTGGCATGCTCGAGATCTGAAGTCGCTTCTGGCCGCTCTGAATACCGGCGCGGCCGGCCTGACGGATGCCGAAGCGCTCAGGCGGCTCGAGCGCTTCGGGCCGAACTCGCTGGAGGCCGTCCGGCCGATCTCTGCATGGAGGATTCTGCTCGATCAGTTCCGCAGTGTCGTCGTGCTGCTCCTGCTGGCGGCCGCCGCGGTGGCGTGGTTGCTCGGCGACACCATCGAGGCGGTGGCGATCCTGGGTGTTCTCGTCATCAACGCGACACTCGGTTTCACGACCGAGCTGCGCGCACGCACTGCGATGGCGGCGCTGCTGCGGCTCGAGGTGCCGAAGGCAACGGTCCGACGCGCGGGCCACGCGCGCGAAGTGGATGCGACGATGCTGGTTCCCGGCGACGTCATTCTCGTCGAAGCGGGTCAGGCAGTGCCGGCGGATGCGCGGCTCATCGCGGCGACGGAGCTGCGCACGAACGAATCCGCGCTCACGGGTGAGTCGCTCCCGGTCGACAAGGATGCCCACGCGGCGCTCGTCGAGGACACGCCACTCGCGGAGCGGGTCAACGCACTCTACATGTCGACGGCGGTGGTTGCCGGTTCCGGCAAAGCGGTGGTCGCCGCGACCGGCATGCACACGGAGGTCGGCCGGATCGGCGGGCTGGTCGGCGGGATTCGCGAGGAACGCACGCCGCTGGAACACCGGCTCGACGCTCTCGGCCGTCGCCTGGTGTGGGTTACCCTCGCGGTCGGCGTAGTCGTGGTGGCGGTCGGTGTGTGGCGAGGCGAGCCGCTTGGCCGGATGATCGAGACGGGTATCGCTCTCGCCATTGCCGCGGTGCCCGAAGGGCTTCCGGCTGTCTCGACCATTGCACTCGCCATCGGCGTTGCCCGCATGGCACGACGCAACGCACTCGTGCGCAGGCTGCCGGCCGTCGAGGCGCTCGGCTCCGCCACCATGGTCTGTACGGACAAAACCGGCACACTCACCGCGGGCGAGATGACCGCGACGGAGATGTGGATCGGCGGCGACACCTACGCGATCAGCGGAACCGGGTACAATCCCGATGGTGCGTTCACACGCGATGGCGACGCGGTCGACATCCGCACGGATGCGGCGCTGGCGATCGCGCTCCGGATCGGTGCTCTCGCCAACCACGCGTCGCTCGTCGAAGAGGGCGGCGTGTGGCGCAGCGGTGGTGATCCCACCGAGGCCGCGCTGCTCGTCGCCGCCTACAAGGCCGGCCTGGACTACCGTGAGCTGCGCAGCTCCCATCCCGAAGTCGCCGAGGTCCCGTTCTCGAGCGAGCGCATGATGATGGCGACGTTCCAGCGCGAAGGCGACCGGATCATCGCGCACGTGAAAGGTGCGCCCGCGCGCATTGTCGATTTGTGTGACCGGATGCTCATCGATGACGATGTCATCGAGCTCGATGCGAGGCTGCGCGCGCGCGTGCTGGAGCAGAATCGTGCCATGGCTGCCCGCGGCCTGCGCGTGCTCGCACTCGCGTTCCGTGAGGGCCACGGGCTGAGCACCGACGAGCTGGCCGGCCTCACCTTCGTCGGCTTCGTCGGCATCAGCGACCCGCCCGCTCCCGGCGTCCAGGCAACGATCGACACGTTCAGGACTGCCGGGATCCGGACCGTGATGATCACGGGCGATCAGCGACTCACCGCGGAAGCCGTGGCTCGCGAGCTCGGCATCCTCCGCGAGGGCGAGGAGGTCATCGAGGGACGCGAGCTGCAGCACATCGAGGCCGGTCAGCGGCGCGAGCGATTGCGGAGCGTGTCTGCACTGGCGCGGGTCAGCCCTGAAGACAAGCTGCGCATTGTCGAGGCATTTCAGCAGAGCGGCCACATCGTCGCGATGCTCGGTGATGGCGTGAACGATGCCGCTGCGCTCAAGAAGGCGAACATCGGCGTAGCCATGGGGATCAGGGGTGCCGATGTCGCGAAGGAGGCCGCCGCCGTCGTGCTCCAGGACGATCGCTTCCGGACCATCGGCGCAGCCGTCGAGGAAGGCCGCGTCATCTTCGACAACATCCGCAAGTTCGTGTTCTACCTGTTCAGCTGCAATGTCGCCGAAGTGTTCGTGATCCTCGGCGCCGGACTCGCCGGCCTGCCTCAGCCGCTCCTGCCGCTGCAGATCCTCTGGCTCAACCTGATCACCGATACGTTCCCGGCACTGTCACTCGCCGCCGAGCCCGCAGAGCCGGATGTGATGGAGCGACCGCCGCGCGACCCGCAGGAGGCGATTCTGTCCGGCGCTTTCGTTCGGCGCATCGGCTTCTACGCACTCCTGATCACGGCCGCCACGCTCGGCGCGTTCGTCTGGGCACTACGGGACGACGCGGTGGACATGCCGCGCGCCGTGACCGTCGCATTCGTCACACTCGCCCTCGCCCAGACGCTGCACCTCGCCAATGCACGCGGCGGAGGACCCGCCCTCCACTGGCGCCGCATCATCAGCAACCGCTGGGCGCTCGGCGCCGCCGTTCTCACTGTGGCGCTCCAGATGCTCGCCGTGTATTTCTCACCGCTCGCTCGCGTGCTCGGTGTCGTGCCGCTCCCCGCGAGTGACTGGCTCATCATTGCGCCGCTCGCACTCATCCCCGCCGTGGTCGGGCAGGCCCTGGCTGGCGGACGCGGCACCAGATATCCGTTTTAACCGCACCGACCATGCTGATGTCCCGCAACCGGGCCGGGATCGGGGCAGGAGCATGGCCCGATGAGCAAGAACGGATATCTGGTGCCGCGTCCGCGGAAAGGCTCCATGGAGATTCGCTTCCTCGGTGCCACTCGCACCGTCACAGGCTCGAAGTACCTCATCCTGACTCCCTCGAAGGAGGTGCTCGTCGACTGTGGCCTGTTCCAGGGATTGAAGGAGCTCCGACTGCGCAACTGGAACCCGCTGCCGGTCGCGCCGGGCGAGATCGATGCGGTCGTGCTGACGCACGCGCACCTCGACCACTCCGGCTACATCCCGTTGCTCGTGCGGGATGGCTTTCGCGGTCAGATCCATTGTACTGCGGCGACGCGCGAGCTGTGCGGCATCCTGCTTCCGGACAGCGGCTACCTGCAGGAGGAGGAGGCGGAATACGCGAATCGGACGGGCTATTCGAAGCACCGGCCCGCGCTGCCGCTGTATACGATGCGCGACGCCCAGGAGTCGTTGCGGTACTTCAGCACCACATCGTTCGAGCACAGACTCGAGCTAGGCGACGGGATGTCGGTGGCGTTCCTGCCGGCCGGTCACATTCTCGGTGCCGCGATGGCTTCGATGCAGGTGGGGGATCGGTCGATCCTGTTTTCCGGTGACCTGGGACGGCCGGTCGATCCGCTGCTGCCTCCGCCCGCGCCGATACGCGCGGCAGACTACCTGGTGATCGAGTCGACGTACGGCGATCGTCGGCACGAACGGGTGGATCCGCTGGATCAGCTCGAGGCGGTGATCCAGCGCACGAGCGCACGCGGCGGTGCGGTGCTGATTCCCGCGTTCGCTGTCGGACGCACACAGACGCTGCTCTATCTGCTGTATCGGCTGCAGCAGGAGCAGCGGATCCCGGACCTGCCGATCTTCGTGGACAGCCCCATGGCGGCTTCGGCGATCGATATCTTCCGCCGGCATCCTCTCGAGCACCAGCTCGCGGCGGACGAATGCGAGGCAGTGTGCAGCGTCGCACGCGCGACGGAGTCGGTCGAGGAATCGAAGGAGATCGACCGTATGCGCTATCCGCGCGTGATCATATCCGCGAGTGGCATGGCGACCGGCGGCCGCGTGCTGCACCACCTGAAGGCGCTCTCATCGGATCCGCGCAACACGATCGTGTTCGTCGGACACCAGGCGGTCGGAACACGCGGTGCGCAGATTCTGGCTGGAGCGAAGACGATCAGGATCCACGGCCAGCAGGTTGCCGTGCACGCCGACGTGGAGTCCCTGGACAATCTGTCCGCGCATGCCGATTACGCGGAGATCCTGGACTGGCTGCGCAACTTCGAGAAGCCGCCGCGGCGGACGTTCATCACCCACGGCGAGCCGGCCGCAGCAGAAGCCATGAAGCTTCGCATCGAGGACACGTTCGGGTGGGAGTGCGCCGTACCCGAATACGGTGAGACCGTCCGACTGTAGGTGGGCCGAGGACGGATCGGCGCGTGCGGCGATACCTGCCCGTGCCGCGCCGGCGACGGTCGGGCCGAATTCGCTGGGCCGTCGTTATGTTCGAACGAGCCGTTTCGGAATTCTGGTGCCGCGTCCGCCGGGGTGACGGCCGCCGGGGTGGGACGGGACGACGGGCGGGTGCGGCTTGCCGCCCAGGAGCCGCAGTCCGTTCGCCGCCACGAGCAGCGTGCTGCCCTCGTGGCCGACGACGGCGAGGGGCAGCGGGATGCCGACGGTGAGTGCGAGGATCACGAGGAACGCCATCCAGCCGATGCTGAAGTACACGTTCTGCCGCACGACACGCCGCGCGCGCTTTCCGAGGTGGATCACGTAGTCGATCTTCTCGACGTCATCGCTCATGAGCACGACGTCGGCGGTCTCGATGGCGACATCGGTGCCGACGGCGCCCATCGCGATGCCGATCGTGGCCGTTGCCATGGCGGGTGCATCGTTGACGCCGTCGCCGACCATGGCGACGCCGTTGGAGCTCTGGACGAGTTGCTTCACTGCCTCGACCTTCTCGTGCGGCAGCAGTCCGGCCTTCACCTCGTCGGCACCGATCTCGGCAGCGATCGCGCGCACCGCATCGGGGTGGTCGCCGGACAGGACGGTGATCCAGCGCACGCCCTCGTACTTGAGGTGACGCACGCTCGCGGCGACGCCGGGCTTGAGCTCATCACCGAACGACATTCCGCCCTGCACCTCGTCCTCGATGCCGACGTAGACGACGGAGCGGCCGCGTGAGGTCTGCTCGGCGGTCCAGCCGAGGATGAGCGGCCCGAGTCGCGCGCTCTGGCGCGCGGCCATGGTCGCGTTGCCGACCCAGACGTGCGCGCCCTCCACCAGCGCGTTCACACCCTCGCCCGGGAACGACTCGAATTCCTCCGGCTGCGCCACCACCAGCTCGCGATCGCGGGCTTCCTCCACGACGGCGCGCGCGAGGTGATGCTCGGAGACCTGTTCGACGGCAGCGGCGAGGCGGAGCAGCTCATCGCCGTTCGCCGCCGCGACGGTCACATCGCCGCCCAGCTCGGCACGGCTCACGACGTCGACGAGCCGGGGCTTGCCGACCGTGAGCGTGCCGGTCTTGTCGAACGCAATGGTGTCGATCGTGCCGGCGAGATCGAGGAACGCGCCGCCCTTGAAGAGGATGCCGTGACGCGCACCATTCGCGATGCCGGACAGGATCGCGGAAGGCGTGGAGATGACGAGTGCGCACGGGCTCGCCACGACGAGGAGCGTCATCGCGCGGTAGAACGACTCGTTCCACGTCGCGTTCCACACGAGCGGCGGCACGATGGCCGCGAGCGCGGTCGCGGCGACGACGCCGACGGTATAGGGATGCGCGAAGCGGTCGATGAAATGCTGCGCCGGCGCGCGCTCCTCGCGTGCTTCCTCCACGAGGCGGATGATCTTGGCGAGCATCGTTTCGAGCGTCGCCTTCGTGACCTCGACGACGATCGCGCCGCCCTGATTGATGGTGCCGGCATAGACGTCATCGCCGACCGCCTTGCGCACGGGCATCGCCTCGCCGGTAATCGCGGACTGGTCGATCTCGGTACGACCGGAGCGGACGCGGCCATCACCGGCAATGCGTTCGCCCGGCCGGACGAGGATCAGCTGACCGGGCGCGAGGTCGTCGACGGCGATCCTGCCGATCTCGCGGCCGTCCGCGTCCGCGAGTGTCGCCTCGTCCGGCCGCAGGTCCATGAGTCGGGCGATCGCGTGGCGAGTGCGCCCCATCGCGTACGCCTCCAGCGCCTTCGACAGGCTGAACAGGAAGATGAGGATGACTCCCTCGAGCGGTGCGCCGACGATCGCCGCACCGACCGCGGCGGCACCCATCAGGAAGTCGATGTTCAGGCGAGCGTGCTTCAGATCGGCCCAGCCGTCGAGCGCGATGCGCCAGCCGCCGACGAGATAGGCGATGCCGAACGGCAGCCAGCGCCACGGATCGAGACGACCGCCCATCCACCCGAGCACGGCGCCCGTGATGAGCGCGATCGCGACGATGATCGTGACTCGCAGGTGGTATACGGCCTCGCGGTCCTCGGCGGTCTGTACGCCTCGACCCAGTATGGCGCGCAGCAGGGCGGGAGCTTTCACGGTCGGCGCTCAGCGTGCGGGAAATCCACCATCGACGGATAATAGCCGCCTGTGACGATGCTCGCAGCCGCGGGGCCGGGGGACGCGCTGAAAACCAGCGACTGCCCGGCTCCACCCGGGCCGGCCGATCGGGTGGGGCAGCGATCCGTGCGTCGCTCGCATCGCGGTCCCCGGGCCACGGGGATCGATGCGGCGCCGCGGCGCTTCCGGACGGGTGCGCAGCGGAGCTGTCCGGCGACGCGCAGCGGACCTACTATGTCCGCATGATGCGATACGCTTTCCGGCAGAAGTACACGTCGATCAGATGCGCACGGATCCGGCGCGTTGTCCGGGCGGCGGCGGCAGCAGTGCTCATTCTCATCGGCGCCTGCACGCCGCAGCCTGCGCCGCATCTGCTGCGCGTCATGACGTGGAACATCGCGGCCGGTCATGGCGACCTGATGCGGACCGCGGATGTGATCCGCGCCAGTGGTGCGGACATCGTCGCGTTGCAGGAGGTCGACGTGCACTGGAGCGAGCGCAGCGAGTTCGCCGATCAGGCGGCACGTCTGGCGGAAATGCTGGACATGAATGTCCGGTTCGGGCCGATCTACCGGCTGCCCGGCGCCGCCGGCACGCCCGACCGCGAGTTCGGGCTCGCATTCCTCACGCGTCGACGGATCGTGGAGTTCCGGAACCACCCGATCACGCGGTTGTCGACGCAGGCGGAGAACGCGGAGCCGCGGCTGATGCCGGGGTTCCTCGAGGCCGTCGTCGAGGCCGGCGGCGTAACGGTCCGCGTATTCGACACGCACCTCGACTATCGCCCGGACCCGCGCGTTCGAGCCCGCCAGGTCGCGGACATGCTGAACATCATTGGCGGGACGGCCGCACCCACGATCCTCATGGGCGACCTCAACGCGCCACCCGACGCACCGGAGATCGCGCCGCTCCGGTCGCTGCTCGGCGATGCGTGGCAGAAAAATGGTGGCTTCACGTATCCCGCGGACGAACCCGTGCGGCGCATCGACTACATCCTGACGTCCGATCACTTCGTCGTGCTCGACGCGCGCGTCGTCGACACTCGCGCATCGGACCACCGCGCAGTCGTCGCCGATCTGATCGTGCGGCGGTAGGGCTCCCGGTGCGGAAGCCGGCCGGCACTCAGGCCGGACGCGCCGCACCGGCATGCTCCAGCACCTGCCGCGCGGCACGTTCGCCGGACCGGATTGCGCCGTCCACGGTACCGTTCCAGCCATCGTCCGCCGCGGCCTCGCCGGCGAGGAACAGCGTGTCCTCGATCGGGCGGCGCAGCTGCCGCAGCGCATGCATGGCGCCGGCGGGGGCGTAGCTGTAGGAGCAGCCGGCGAACGGATCGGCGTCCCAGTCGTGGAACCAGGTCGCCTCGAGTCGCGCGTCCAGCTCCCGGCGCGGCACGGCGAGCATCGCGGCAAGGGAGTCGAGTGCGACATCGATGGGATCGCCGATGCGGCGCGCGCGATGTGCGGCATCGCCGCCGGCCCACGCCGTGATCATCGGCGTGATGACGGGCGCCGTGGTCCACCAGGTCGGAAACGGCTCGCCGCTCATCAGGAACTTCCGCTCGCGGGAGTCATCGCCCTCGAACGAGAGCACCTCGTTCCAGATCGGATCCCGGAACCGGAACACGATCTTGATGACACTCGCGCGCGCGATGGCGCTCACGGCGCCCGTGAGCGCGTCGACCGCGGGCACGAACCGCACACTGCCCGCCTGCAGCACGCCGAGCGGGAGCGTGATGATCGCACGTCGTGCGTGAATACTGTCGAGCGGCGCGCCGGCGCGGCTCCGGCACCGGACCTCCACCGCACCGCGGCGCCACACGATCTCGAGTGCGACCGTGTCGAGTCGGATGTCGTGCGACGGTCCGATCTGCATCCGCAGGCCGGCGGGTGTGCGGTCGAAGCCGTGCATTGCATGATGCCGCTGCTCGCCGCCGCCACCGGCCGAGTCACGGATCGTGTGCGACAGCCAGTGCACGCCGACGCGGTCCAGCTCGGCGGCGTGGAAGCCCTCGACGTAACGCAGCAGCCACTCCGCATCGCGTTCGCCGACGCCGCGCTGCTCCGCGAGCCAGGCTCGGAAGCTCTGATCGGTTGCGGGCGGCGGATCGAGCCTGCCGAGAACGCGCTCCGCTGTCTCGTTCACATCGAGCATGCGCGCGCGTCCGCGCTCCACTTCCCACATGCCATCCGTGCTTCGATACACGACACCGCCCGCGCGATGCAGCGCGTCCGATGCCGGCCCCGGCACGTCGATGAACTCCGCGCCGAGCTCGATCGGCAGCGGCGCTGCCGCATCGTGAACGGTGTGGATGCGTCCGCCGATTCGGTCGCGCGCCTCGACGAGAACGCTGGACTCGCCGTGCGAGGCCAGCTCGCGTGCGGCCGCCAGGCCGGCGACGCCGGCACCGATGATGACGATGTCCATCAGAAGTCCCGGCCGAGGCCGATCGCGAACCGCCCGTCTCCCTCCGACGCCACGCCGATGCCGAGCTGCAGGACACCGAGCGGAATCGGCCATGTCAGTCCGATCTCGCCGCCCGTCACCCACCGCGCATCGTCGTACGAGTCCAGTGCCGCGGCCACCGCACCGGTGCGCATGCGCGCGCGTGCGTATCCGGAGAAGACGGGATATGCGGCGTCGAGGCCGACGACGGCGCGGTGACGGCCGCGCAGCTCGCCCCAGCGCAGGCCGGGCACGGCATGCTGGTCGCCGAGCGCAGGCCATTCGTCGATCGGCGCGTTGCGGCTCGTGCCGCGCACGTCCGCGAGCAGTGCGACACGCAGGCGGTCGCTGTCGAGCGGGAGCGACGCGCGCGCGGCGAAGCGGGAGTAGGACACGCTGCCCCAGCGCATCTCACCTTCCAGGAGCAGCGGCTCGCCGACGATCGGCAGAGTCGCCGGCACCTGCGCGAGCCGAACGAGCGGCCCGAGCGCGCTCTCGCCCGGCGCATCCTCCGGATCGATGCCGTCGACCCGGAGAGTGGCACTCACGAACGCGCGCCGCAGCCCGATCGGCAGCTCGACGCCGATCCAGCCGCCGGCGCGCCACACTTCGAGTGATTCGATCACGTCCTCGCCGAAGCTGCGCACCGCGCGCTCCTGGACGTGAGCACCGACACTGAACGCGAGTCCGGGATGCGACAGCGCGAAGATCCGCGTCGAGAGCGCGGCCCACTGCTCGAGCGAGGTGAACGATGCCGCGAACGTGCGCACGCCGGGAAACGCGCCATAGTGGGTGTGGTGGTCGAGTGACGCCCAGACGCGGCCGCCGCGATCGTTGTCGAAACCCGCGGCGGCAGACAGCGTGATCGGCGCGCCGGCATCCACCCGGACGTGCAATGCTGTCGAACCGGCCGAGCCGGTCGAATCATCGATGCTCGGCCAGATCCCCTGGAAGAGGCCG
>DASUSS010000003.1:0-27274 GCA_036374995.1 Longimicrobiales bacterium
GACGATGCATTCGTCGATGACACCTTCCACTGGCCCTTTCCCGCCTCCTTCCTCGGCTCGCGATACCCTGCGTTCTCCCGATATGCCAGCTTTCGGACCAGGGCCTCGTCCAGTATCAGGCCGTCGATCACCTCGCCGGCCGCGTTCGTGAGCGTCAGCCGCCGCTCCGTGCCTTCCGGATCGGTCTCGAGCCGGTAGGTCACTTCCACCTTCGTCACGACGCGAGTCGTCCGCCCGCGTCCGCCTGCTCCGCTTTCCTCAGCCACGTTGCCTCCGATGATTGTGAGAGGTTCCGAGGCACACGGTACCCGCCGCGGCGGGCCATCGCCACCCCGGAATGACGCCGTACCCCAAGCATATGCGCGCCGTCTGACGGTGAGACCGTCACGGCACCTCCATTCCTGCGATCCGTCTGACGCACCCGCGTTACCGTTCGGCGTGCGCTTCACACAAGCCGATGTCGGGAGGGGACATGAGGTCGAGCAAACGCAGGGGCGGTGTCGGACCGAGTCCGGGCAGGGGCCTGGTCCGGGCGGGGCTTCTCTGTCTCGTCGTGGCCGGATGCGCGGCGGACCCGCCCCCTGCGCTGCTCACCATCATCGACCCGGAGCGCGTCGTGCTCCACGACTCCGAGGTCGTGCCGGACAGCGCGCGGGCGGCGATGCGCTCCTATCTGAGCCGGCTCCAGGACAGCATCTGGGGGGATGTGTCTGATCCCGGACTGGACCGCATCGTGGGCGAGTGCCGCGGACTCACGGCCGTGTTCCATCCGGACGTGCTGCCGGCCGACGGCGGCTCGGTCCGTGTCATGGTCGACGTGCCGGGAATCGGCACCACCGAGTTCCGCGTCGCTCGCGTGAAGAACGGCGAGAGCACCGCCGAGACGTACACCGGAGAGGCGAATCGGGGCGAGCTGTCGATCCTGCTGCTGCGCGACTCGATCATCGAAGGACGGATCACGACCGCGAACGGCGATTACAACTTCCGCTCCGGCCGCTTCGGGCTGATCGAGGTGGACCCCGTCGAGACGAGCGGATCGCTGCCGCGACTGCATCTGGTCCCGCCCGAGCGGCCGAGGGGTCGCAGAGCAGCGGCCGAGGTGAGCGCTCTCGACGCCGCGTCGATCGTTCGTGAAGGCGCCGTATGCTGACTCCATCTGCCATGGGCCCGACGGAGAACGGCTCCGACGCAGCTGACTCATCCCACCTGCGTCGCAGAATCTCCCAGCTCCTCGTCGCAAAGCTTCCGAGTGTGCAGTTCGGCACGACTTCTCGTCGGAGCAACGCGCCGTCGAGGCCTTTGGCAGGCGGAGGTCGGCAACTCGGCGCTCGCGCGGGCCGGCTCCACGCCTCGCCGCCGGCTCGCCGATCTACGTAGTGGCGAGCCGCCTCCTACGTAACCGCACGTAACCCTCGCACAGACCATTCGGCGCATCGTAGGCGCAGCCCGGAGGCATTCCGCCGCCGGCAACGCCGTTTCCCGCCAGTGGAGGCAGCGATGCGTCCCATCGAGATTGCGATCGCGGGTCCGTATAACGTCCTCTTCCTGCTTGCGCTCGCGATCGCGGGCGTCATGGCGTGGCGGCAGGGTCGAGGGCTCGGAGTCCCCGGCAGCGGCTGGCTCGTGGTGCTCGGGGTCACGATCACTGCCGGTCTCGTGGGAGCCCGCCTGCTGCACTTCGACGGCGCACCGGTATCCGGTGCGAAGACCATTCTGGGCGCCGTACTGCTCGCCACGCTGGCGTTGTTCGCGAGCGCGCGATTCCTTCGCCTCGATCCGCGATCCGTCGATGCGCTCGCCATCGCGCTGCCCGTCGGCTTCGCGGTCGGCCGCATCGGGTGCCTGCTCGCGGGTTGCTGCTTCGGCCACCCGACGGATCTGCCGTGGGGCGCGATTTACGACGCACAGAGCGCCGCGTTCCGCGCGCAGCTCGAGGCGGGACTGATCGCTGCGGGCGCGTCGGAATCTCTGCCCGTGCATCCGACGCAGCTGTACGAGGCCGGTCTCGCGCTGCTCGTTGCGGGAGCGGTACCGCGCGTGCGGCGCCTCGTGCGCCGACCCGGCAGTGCGCTGCTCGCCGTCGTCATCCTGCTCGCGCTCGGCCGACTCATCCTCGAGTCGTTCCGCGCGCGTGATGCGCTGGTCGTCTCTGGGCTGACGCAGGTGCAGTGGACGATCGCGGCTGCGGTAGCCGTGACCGCGCTGCTGCTCCTCCTCCGCGAGCGCCGCGCCGACGGCGGCGTACGCCACGCGGAGCGGGTCTCGCAGCTGCGGCTCGCCGTCGTCGCGTGCGCGGCCCCGACGCTGCTCCTCGCGGGCGGTGCGTTCTTCTCGCCGCTCGAGCGGCTCGTGCTCCTGCTCGTCGCCGTGCCGTCCGTGATCGCGGGTGGAATGCCGATGCTGCGCCGCCTGGTGCTGCGCGAGCATGCACTCGCGATTCCCGCCGTCGTACCGTGTGCCGCACTCGTCATCGCGCTCCAGCACGCACCGGCGCCGGAGCGGGATGTCTCGTATCCGCGATCCGAATGGGGACTCGGGCTGAGCTTTGCCGCGAACCGCGAATTCGAGGATCGCGTGATCGGTACGTTCATCAACGACTGCGGCGATGAGATGAACATCACCGAGGAATATGCCGTGCGGCGCACCGTGGGTGGCGGATCGCTGTCGCACACGAAGCGCACCTCACCCGACCGCGCTTCGACGATCCGGCTGCGCGGGTTCGCCGGGACCGAGCGCAGCACGGCTCAGGGCGCGACGACGGACACGGAGAACACGACGCTCGGCGGCATCGGGACATCCGCGACGCTCGATTTCCGCTGGGTCGGCGTGACCGTGGGGATCGGCGGCGGCCGTTTCACCGGCGACACGATGCGCAGCATGATCGTCGGTACGGGCGGAATCCGGGTCGGCCGGCAGGATGGTCTGCACGCGTTCGCGGGCATCAACGACCTCGAGCCGCTCGGTCATTCCGAGAATGCCATGCGCGCCGGCGTCGGCTACGGTTTCCCCGGCGGCTCCGCGATTCGAGCGGGCATCTGGCGCGGGGAGGCGCCGTTCCTCGGTGGCACGTTCATGGTCGGCGGCTTCGATGTCGAGCCGCACATCGCGTTCGGTGATGACTACGACGTGCGGCTCGGGCTCAGCCGGCGCTTCCCGCTTCGGAGAGAGTGACGCTCAGGCCGTGGCGCCGCTGTCGGCAGGCACGGGCAGGGCCTGTAGCGCCCCCAGAAACTCGCCGCATCGCTCGGCCGCCTCGAGCACGGCCCGCTCCGCCGGCTCGTCCAGTGCGCGCAGCCGCTCGATCTCGATGCGGCCGTCGCGGCCACGACGCCAGCGGCCGGCAACCTGGCCGTTCACGAGCATGGCGCGCGTCAGCGTCGTGGCGGGCCCGAGAACACGGGCCACGTCACACACTCCCCGGCTCTCGGTGTAGCCGACCAGATACTCATCGAACTCCTGGATCAGCAGTGCCGGGCTCGAGTCCGGCACGTGCGTTTCGGCTGGCCGATGGTAATGGACACGTCCGTCGAGCTCCAGCCGCTCCAGCTCCGTACCGGCCATCGCGATGCCGCGCTTCACATCCGACATGGGCAGGCTCGACCACCATCGGAAGTCCGTAGCAGTCGCAGGACCGCGGCTGACGAAGTAGCGCACCGTCAGCTCGGCCAGTGCCTCGTCATGCGGCAGCCATGTGGAGTCCGGTGCTCGGACATCGAGCATCGCGTACGTGTTGTGCCTGCCCTGCGGCGCTCCGCCGCAGATCACACCCGACAGCTCGGCATGCATCAGGATGTGGACGAGACGCTGTCCCGTCGTCGCGATGCCTGCCTGCTCGAGCACCGCAGCGAGCTGCCTGCGTGTCAGCTCGCCACCGCCGGCCAGTGCCGCGACGATCGCGTCGACACCGCGCGACAGAGTGTGCGCATCCAGCGCGAGCTCGCGGAGCCGATGTGCCGCCATGCCGAGGATACGCGGTGCCGTGAGATCGAGCAGCCAGCGGATGTCGTCGCGATGGACGAAATGCCACGTCGGCCGCAGCACATGCGTGCGCAGGATCGTGCCGTCGGCGATTGCACGATTCACCAGCTCCGGTGCCGCGCGGGCACAGCGTTGCGCCACCGACCACCGCGCCAGGATCGGCTCCTGCGACTGCACCGCACCGAGCCACCGCACCGCCTCGCCCGCAGACTCGAACGGTGACGTGGCGAGACCCTGGTTGTTCAGGCGCAGCAGCGCGATCTCTCGTTCCCTCATCCGCGCCACTGCAGTCGCGATCGGAACCGGGTCCGCCGGACGCCCGTTACCGCCACTCCCGCACGGGAGCATCCAGCACGGCCGCCTGCACGGCGTCTGCGATGGCGCGGCGGAGCGGCTCGTGCCGCATGCTGCGGCGGGTCGGATTCACGCGATTCGTGAGCAGCACGACGAACAGGCCGCGCTCGGGATCGACCCAGATGCTCGTGCCCGTGAAACCGGTGTGACCGAACGACCGGGGTGAGAAATACCGGCCGGCCGTAGCGCCGGGGGAGGGAGTGTCCCAGCCGAGCGCGCGGCTCGAGCCGCGGTTCTGGCGCGCCGTCCAGCGCGCGAGGGCGTTCGCATCGAGGATCCGCACACCGTTGTACTGGCCGCCGTCGATCATCATCTGCGCGAAGACGGCAAGGTCGCGGGCGGACGAGAAGAGTCCGGCATGACCGGCCACGCCGCCGAGCGCGCACGCGTTCTCGTCGTGCACGACGCCGTGCACGGGACGTCGGCGATAGACCGTATCGTTCTCGGTTGCGGCAATGCGCGGCAGCAGCGGGTGGCCCGGCTGAAGCGTGACGGTGCAGTGCTGGCCCTCCGGCACCCGCGTCCGGGACAGCGGATTGAAGCCGGTATCGCGCATTCCGAGCGGGCGCCACACGCGCTCATCCAGAAACGAATCCAGTGGCTGGCCCGTGATCCGCTCGATGATCCAGCCGGTGAGGATCAGGTCCCAGTCGCTGTAGATCGTGCTGTCGCCGGGCGGGTACGCGAGCGGCCGCTCGTTCATGACACGCAGGAACCCCGCGCGTCCCGGCGCATCCCGCCAGAGCGGCGCACCGGAGACGAAGCCGCCGCTGTGCGTGAGCAGCATGCGCACCGTGATCGCCGCCTTGTCCGGTGCGTCCAGCTCGGGCAGATAATCACGGACCGGCCGGTCCAGATCGAGCCAGCCGGTCTCCTCGAGTATCATCGCGGCCGTCGTCGTCCCGATGACCTTCGTCAGAGAGGCGAGATCGAACAGCGTCGAGTCGGTCACGAGCGGCGCAGCCGACGCCGTGTCGATCCGGCCATACCCGCGCATGTGCACGATGCGGCCATGCCGGCCGACCACCAGCGCCGCTCCCGGAGCCGCACCCTCCGTCAGCCCCTGCACCACGATCGAGTCGAGCGTCGTTCGCAGGCGCGCGTCCAGACCCACCGCCTCCGGCGCCGCAACCGTCAGTGCCGGCACCGCCGCCAGCCGCGACTGCACCGTTCCCGCCGCGCACGCGCCGAGCACCGCGGCCGCCGCGACCACCCCGAGCGACCGCCCCATCAACGACACTACCCCCACTCCCGCACCCGTCCGCTCTCTCCGCAAGCGGTCACCTCCGCCCGATCGCCACGTACTCCCTCGTATCCGCCCCCGTGTAGACCTGTCTCGGACGCGCGATCTTCTGGTCCGGATCGGTCAGCATCTCCTGCCACTGCGCGAGCCACCCCGCCGTTCGCGGAATCGCGAACAGCACCGGAAACATGTCGACGGGGAATCCCATCGCCTGGTAGATGATGCCGGAGTAGAAATCGACGTTCGGGTACAGCTTCCGCTCGACGAAGTACTCGTCCTCCAGTGCGATCCGCTCCAGCTCCATGGCGAGGTCGAGCAGCGGATTCCTGCCGGTGACATCGAGCACTTCGTCCGCCATCGACTTCAGGATACGCGCGCGGGGATCGTAGTTCTTGTAGACGCGGTGACCGAATCCCATCAGCCGGTAGTCGCCGCTCTTCGCCCGCTTGATGTACTCGGGGATCCTGGACATGGAACCGATCTCGCGCAGCATGCGCAGCACCTGCTCGTTCGCGCCGCCGTGCAGCGGGCCGTACAGCGCGGCCGCGGCCGCCGCGACGGAGACGTAGGGGTCGGCCTGGGAGCTGCCGACGCTGCGCATGGCGTTCGCGCTGCAGTTCTGCTCGTGGTCGGCGTGCAGGATGAACAGCACGTCCAGCGCACGCTCGAGCACCGGGTTCGGCTCGTACTTCTGGTCCATGAGCCGGAACATCATGCTGAGGAAGTTGCCGGTATAGCTGAGATCGTTGTCCGGATAGACGTAGTGCCGGCCGATGCTGTGGCGGTAGATGAACGCCGCAATCGTCGGCAGCTTCGCGATCAGCCGGTCGATCTGCTTCTGCCGCACGTCCGCATTGCCGATGTTCTTCGCATCCGGATAGAACGTCGACAGCGCGGCGACCGTGCTCACCAGCATGCCCATTGGATGGGCATCGTGATGGAAGCCATCGATGAACTTCTTGATGTTCTCGTGGAACAGCGTGTGGTGCGTGATGCGGTGGACCCAGTCATCCAGCTGCGCCTTCGTCGGCAGCTCGCCGTAGAGCAGCAGGTAGGCCACCTCGAGGTAGTTGCTCTTCGTCGCCAGCTCCTCGATCGTGTAACCGCGGTAACGGAGGATGCCCCTGTCGCCATCGATGAACGTGATCGAGCTCCGGCACGATGCCGTGTTCATGAATGCAGGATCGTAGCTGAGCAACCCGAAGTCCTCGTCGTTCGCCTTGATCCTTCGCAGCTCCACGCCGGAGACCCATGCGCCGTAGCCGGGATAGGTCCCGTACTGGATCGGCAGCTCGTAGGTCTTGCCGGTGCGGTTGTCCGTGATGGTCAGTGTGTCGGCCATGATCGTTCCCGTGTCCAGAGTTCGTCCGCCGGGCCGGGTGCCGGCGCGGGGGACAAGGTAGCGAACGGGCGGCCGTTCGTCACAGTCGGGATATGCCCCGCCCTTGTAGGGTTCACCCGCACAGGCACAGATTGGCGACCGGGGGCGCTGCCGCTCCGTCGCGCGATGGCGCGCCGCCATGCCGGAATACGCTCGCAGACCCGAGGTTGCCATGAGATCCGCCGCGTCGCTGATGACCGCCGCCCTGTGGGTGCTGTTCCCGGCCGGGCCGCTTGCAGCACAGGAGCCGGAGGCGCTGGCGGCACGCTACCCGCTGGTACCGTGGCCGGCCGCCCTGGACCCCGCGCCGGGCGAGTTCCGGATCGATGTGGCAACGCGCATCTCGGTGCCGGACGACACGGCGCTGGCCGCGATCGGTGAGCTGCTCAGCGCGTCCATTGCCGAGGCGACCGGCATCGCCGTACCGGTCAGTACGCAGGCCGGCACCATCGCGCTGCGCCTCGATGACAGGCGGGGCGGAGCACCGGCCGAATCGTACCGTGTCGTCATCACGCCGCAGCGCGTGACGATCACCGCAGTGGATCCGGCAGGCCTGTTCTACGGCGCCCAGACGCTGCGCCAGCTGCTGCCGCGGCGCTCCGGCGCGCAGCCGGCCGCACCGACGATCCCCGCCGTCTCCATAACCGATGCGCCGCGCTTCGCGTACCGCGGCATGCACCTGGACGTGGTCCGTCACTTCTTTCCGGTTGATTTCGTCAAGCGCTACATCGATCTGCTGGCGATGTACAAGATCAACCGCTTCCACTGGCATCTCACGGACGACCAGGGCTGGCGCATCGAGATCGAGCGATATCCGCGCCTCACGCAGGTCGGTGCATTCCGCAACGAGACCGTCGTCGGCCATGCGGGCTGGGATGTCCCGCACCGCTACGACGCCACGCGCTACGGCGGCTTCTACACGCAGGACGAGATCCGCGATGTAGTCGCATACGCGGCCGCGCGCTACATCACGATCGTGCCGGAGATCGAGCTGCCCGGCCACTCCGTCGCCGCACTCGCGGCATACCCGGAGCTCGCGTGCACGCCGGGACCGTTCGAGGTGATGACGCGCTGGGGCATCTCCGAGGACATCTTCTGCCCCAAGGAGGAGACGTTCGCGTTCCTGGAGAACGTGCTGACGGAGGTGATGGCGCTGTTCCCGGGCGAGTACATCCATATCGGAGGAGATGAGGCGCCGAAGCGGCGGTGGGAGGAGAGTCCGATCGCGCAGGAGGTCATCCGGCGTGAGGGGCTCGCCGATGAGCACGAGCTCCAGAGCTGGTTCATCCGCCGGATCGAGCGGTTCCTGAACGAGCACGGTCGCCGGCTGATCGGCTGGGATGAGATCATGGAGGGCGGCCTGTCGCCGACGGCGACGATGATGTTCTGGCGCGACTGGGCGACCGTGCCCGTCGGACCGGACTCGACACCCGTCAGTGCCGCAAAGGTGGCAGTCGGACGCGGCAACGACATCATCATGACGCCGAACCAGTTCCTCTACCTCGACCACTGGCAGGCCGACCCGGCCGGTGAGCCGCTCGCGATCGGCGGGTACTCGCCGCTGCGCGAGGTCTACGACTACGAGCCGGTCCCGACCGACTTCACGGAAGCCGAAGCGGCGCACGTGCTGGGCGCGCAGGGCAACATGTGGACCGAGTACATGACGACGCCCGGTCACGTGGAGTACATGCTGCTCCCGCGCATGCTCGCGCTCGCCGAAGTCGTGTGGTCGCCGAAGGCGGCGCGCGACTGGGCAGCGTTCACACGGCGCGTGCCGCCGCAGCTCGCCCGGCTCGACGCGATGGGCGTCAACTACCGGCGCCCCGACCCGCCGACGCTCGCCGTCGAGTCGCCGGCCGCATTCACCGCGCCGCCCCGCATCATCGGATACCTCGCGGGCTGGGGCGTGCGGACGAAGGGCACTCGCATCGCGAACATCGGCGCCGACCGACTGACGCACCTCTTCTATGCGTTCGGCGATGTCACCGAAGAGGGCATCGCAGCGCTCGGTGATCCGTGCCTCGACACCGGGATCTGCGAGCCCGGCGCCGCGCAACCGGGCGCACGGCCGGGTGGCAATTTCGCTGCGCTCCGCTCGCTCGAGCAGCGCTTCCCGCACCTGAAGCTCGTCATCTCGCTCGGCGGCTGGGGCGGCTCGCGCTGGTTCTCCGACGCCGCCGCCACGCCCGAAGCACGACGGCGCCTCGTCGCCTCCACGATCAATGTCTTCCTCCGCAGCCACCCCGGGCTGTTCGACGGGATCGACATCGACTGGGAATTCCCCGTCGCCGGAGGACTCCCCGAGAACCGCTACCGGCCCGACGACAACCGCAACTTCACTCTGCTGATGGAGGAGTATCGGCGGCAGCTCGACCGCCTCGAGCAGGAGACGGGACGCGAATACGAGCTCGCGATCGCCGCATCCGCGCGGCCGCACGAGGTCGGCAACCTCCAGCTGCCGCAGCTCGCTGCCGTGCTCGACTTCATCAACGTCATGACGTACGACTACCTCTCGGGCAGGAACACGACGCACTTCAATGCGCCGCTCCGCGCCGCGGCCGCCGATCCCGCGCCCGACTTCAATACCGACGCATCCATGCAGATCTTCCTCGATGCCGGTGTGCCCGCGCACATGCTCGTCGTCGGCGCACCGTTCTACGCGCGCGGACTCGGCAACGTCGCTCCCGAGAACAACGGACTGTTCCAGCAGGGCGATCCCGCCGCCGCCGGCGATTTCCAGACGATCGACTGGCGCGCGCTCGTCCGACGCCGGCCCGCCGATCACGGCTTCCGCCGGTACTGGAACGATGAGGCGCGAGTACCCTGGCTCTACAACCCCGACACCCGCGTCTTCATCAGCTACGACGGGCCGGACGGCGTCCGGGCGAAGGCCGATTACGTCCGCGCCCGCGGCTTCGGCGGCATCATGTTCTGGGAGCTGGGCGGCGACGACGGAACCCTGCTCAGGACCATCCACGAGACCATCATGCGACCGTGACGCTCACTCCTTCACGGCCGTCACGAGCGCGAAGATCCCGTCCCGCCACGCACAATCGGCATCCCGGAAGCCGGCCGCGTGCAGCATCGCGAAATGCTCCGGCAGACTGCGGTAATGGTCGTGCTCCGCCACGTGCGCCCTCATGTCCCGGATTTCCTCCTCCGAGAGATGGCCCGGCTCCCGCCAGAACGACTCCCACCGCGCCATGTGCACCGCGTGCTCCTGCGCGGTCGCACCGCGCAGACCGTCCAGCATCACGAAGCGCGCGCCCCGCACCAGCAGCGGCGCAATCCGACGGTACACCACCGACACGTCAGCCACGTGATGCAGGCTCAGTGACGCGACCACCACGTCCATCGAGCCCGCTGCCACCGTCAGCTCCTCGAATCGCTCCGCCACGAATACCGCACGGCGCGCCACTTCCGGAAAATGCTCCCGCAGGCGCGCGCGCGTCAGCTCCAGCATCTCCGGCGCCCCGTCCACGAACGTGAACGCCGCGTCCGGCCACCGCGCCGCCAGCCGCACTGACGCATTGCCGTTGCCGCAGCCCAACTCCAGCACCCGCTCCGCCCGCTCGGGCGTGTAGTCCAGCAGCCGGTCCAGCTGCTCCCGGTACCGCGGCACCACGCGCACGATGAATTCGTCGTACTGCGCCGCGTGCGCGCCCCAGTACGCCTCCGCCGTCTCCCGTCCCATACGTCCTCCCGCTCGTCCGGCCGATCCGGCTGCCCGCCCCGAATATAGTTGTCTTTCAGCACCGGCATTGCCATATATGGTACTCCAACACATGGAGGCGCGATGCTGACGGCCGAGCTGAAGAAGGGGACCACGCCCCTGCTCATCCTGGCGCTGCTCGAGGTCGAGCCGCGGCACGGCTACGAGCTGAGCAAGCTGATCGAGTCGCAGTCGCGCGGTGTCGTGCGGGTGCATGCGGCGTCCCTGTACCCGCTGCTGTATCGACTCGAGAAGAAGAAGTGGATCGAGGGCCGGTGGGTGGAGAAGCCGGGCGAGCGGCGCCGGCGGTTCTATCGACTGACGGGGGCGGGGAAGAAGCAGCTGGAGGCGCAGCGTCAGAGCTGGTCGGCGTTCGCGCGGGCGGTGTCTCAGGTTGCGGGGGTGAGGTATGCCTGAATGGAAGCGCGAGATCGGTCGACGTCTGCGCACGGCGGGGCTGCGCGGCTCGGAGGCGAACATCGTCGAGGAGCTGTCGCAGCATCTGGATGACCGGTACGCGGAGCTGCGCGCCTCGGGGTTGGGCGAGGAGGAGGCGCGGGCGGCGGCGCTGGAGGAGCTGGATGAGGAAGACGTGCTGGGTCGGCGGGTGAGGCAGTCCGGGCGATCGGATCGTCCGGAGCCGGTACCGTTCGGCGTGCGCACGGGCTCGAGCGTGCTGGGCTCGCTCGCGGGAGACGTGCGTCTGGCCGGCCGCGTGCTGTGGCGGTCGCCGGGGTTCACGGTCGTGGCCGTGCTCGTGATTGCGCTGGGAATCGGTGCGAACACCGCGATCTTCAGCGTGATCAATTCGATCCTGCTGCGGCCTCTCCAGGGTGTGCGGGATCCGTCGACGCTCGTGGCCGTGTACACGAGCGATTTCAGCGGACCGCGTTTCGGCGCGTCGTCGTACCCCGATTACGAGTCGATCGTCGAGAGTGGAGTGTTCGAGGACGCGACGATCTTCCGGCCGCGCACGTTCAGTCTCGCGCTGGGCGAGCGCGCGGAGAGCGTGCTGGGGGAGATGACGAGCGCGAGCTTCTTCGACATGCTGGGCGTGCAGCCGGAGCTCGGCAGGTTCTTCGGTCCCGAGGAGGCGGGTGCGCCGGGCACGTCGCAGGTGGCGGTGATCTCGCACGAGCTGTGGCAGCGCGAGTTCGGCGGTGCACGGGACGTGATCGGGAGGCCGCTGCGCATCAACGGTCAGGTGCACACGATCATCGGCGTCGCGCCGCGCCCGTTCAGGGGCGCGACGAACGGTGTGCGCATGGATGTCTGGCTGCCGCTGTCTGCGCCCGCATCCGTCATCCGCTTCGATCCGGCACAGCGCGGCAGCCGCGGCCTCTTCATTTTCGGCCGGCTGGCGGAGGGCGGCACGATCGAGGGTGTGCAGTCCCGCCTGGACGTTCTGGCAGGGCAGCTCCACGCGGAGTATCCGGGTTTCTGGACGGACCTGAACAATCGCTCCCGCGTGTTCACGGTCCTGCCGGAATCGGACGCGCGCGTGCCGCGTCAGATCCGCGGCGCCGTGCTCGGAATCTTCGGCCTGCTGGTCGCCGTCGTGCTGATCGTGCTGCTGATCGCGTGCACGAACGTGGCCAACCTGATGCTCGCGCGCGCGTCCGCCCGTCGTGCCGAGATGGGCGTGCGTCTCGCGCTCGGCGCAACGCGCGGTCGCATCGTGCGTCAGCTTCTCGCGGAGAGCGTGCTGCTCGCGTCGATCGCAGGTGCGCTCGGCGTGCTGCTGGCCGTATGGCTCACGCGCGCCGTCAGGACGCTGAACCTACCGGTGCCGCTGCCCGTCGCGCTCGACGTGTCGCTGGACGTGCGCGCGCTCGGCTTCGCCGCGGCCGTCACGCTGCTCACCGGCGTCCTGTTCGGTCTGCTGCCCGCACTCGCGGCGAGTCGTTCGCCTGCACCCATGATGAAGAACGCGGACGCCGTCCGCGCCCGGCGCGCCCCGCTGCGCAGTGCGCTCGTGGTCGTGCAGGTGGCCGCATCCATCGTGCTCCTCGCCGGCGCGGGCCTGTTCCTGCGGAGCCTGCTCGCAGCGCGCAGCATCGACACCGGCATCACGGCCGAGCACATGGTGCTCGTCCCGCTCGATCCGGGCGACGCGGGTTACACGCCGGAGGCGGCGCAGCGGCTCCACGCGGAGCTGCTGGAGCGCGTACGCGGCATGCCGGGCGTCACGCACGTGACGCTGGCCGACTTCATACCCTTCTCGCCCCGCTGGGGCCGCCGCTCGATCGACGTCGAAGGGTACGCGCCCCGCGAGGGCGAGGACATGGAGCTGATGTTCAACGGTGTCGGTCCGGGTTACTTCGAGGCGATGGGAATCCGTCTGCGAGGCCGCGACTTCACCGCGGCCGATCGGGCGGGAGCGCCCGGCGTCGTGGTGGTCAACGAGGCGTTCGTGCGCCGCTTCTGGCCCGGGAGCAGCGGCATCGGGATGCGTGTCAGTCTGAACGGCGACGACGGCCCGTACGCGGAGGTGATCGGAGTGGCGCCGGATGTAAAGTATCGTTCGCTGACGGAAGATCCGGTGCCCTACATCTACTATCCGACGCTGCAGAGTCCCGCGTCGCTGTCCACGGTCCTGCATGTGAGGACGGGATCGGATCCCTCACCGCTGGTGCCCGCGCTGCGCAACGAGATTCGCGCGCTCGCCCCGGCGCTGCCGCTGCCGCAGATCACGACGCTGACGCAGCAGGTCGGGATGGCCACGCTGCTTCAGCGGATCGCCGGCATCGTGCTCGGCGTTCTCGGCGGCCTCGCGGTCGCCATCGCAACGATCGGACTGTACGGCGTGATCGCGTACTCCGTCGCGCAGCGGACGCGCGAGTTCGGCATCCGTACCGCTCTGGGCGCGCCCGCCGCGGATGTGCAGTACATGGTCCTTCGCCAGGGACTCCGTCTGGCGCTGCTGGGTGCCGCGATCGGAGTGGTACTCGCGCTCGCGCTCGCACGCGCGATCCGGAGCATGCTGCTGGTGAGCCCCATGGACCCGGTCGCGATCATGGCCGTCGTGGCGGTCCTGATCGCTGCTGCGCTCGTCGCGAGCTGGATTCCCGCGCGACGCGCCACCCGCGCCGACCCGCTCCTCGCGCTGCGGGCAGAGTGACGTCCCCCATGGCAGCCGGCGCGGCGGCAGTGTATCGTTCAGGGAGCAGATCCCGAACCGAGGATGGGTGCAGCCATGCTGATCTCAGCGCAGCCCGGCATTCGGCCGCGCGGTGTGCTGCCGCCCTGTCGCCGTTGTGGTGCCGTGAATCCGGATCGCATGTATGCGTTGATGGCGCTCTGGTTCAGCGGCATCACCGCGCTGCCCGTCGACAGCGGCTACTTCTACCTCTGTCCCCGCTGTTACGACACGTACGTGGCACCGCACCTGGCCGAGCTGTTCCAGCGCGGACCGCGACACTTCACGCGCCCTGACCCATCATCATCCGAAGACCACCATCAATGAAGAAACTCGCGCCCGTGATGTAATCCGCCTCGACCGAGGCGAGGTACAGTGCGAGCTTCGCAACCTCTTCCGGTCGTCCCGCTCGCTGCCACGGGATGTGGCGCGTCTGCTTCTCCCGCTCCTGCGGATCCTCGAGCGCTTCCTGGTTCATGGGTGTCAGGATCATCCCCGGCGCGATGTTGTTCACGGTGATGCGGTCATGGGCCAGCTCGAGCGCGAGTGTGCGCGTGAGCAGGCGCAGCCCGCCCTTCGTCGCGTCGTACGCACCCGCACCCTTCATCGGAATCTCTTCGTGCACCGATGTGACGTTCAGGATGCGGCCGCCTCCGCCGTGCGCCCGCCGTTCCCGGCTGAAGCGGCGGCAGGCGAAGAACGGGCCGTACAGGTTCGTGCGCAGCACATTGTCCCACGCCTCCGTCTTCATGTCGATGACATGCGTGCCGTCCGCGTTCACGGCCGCATTGTTCACGAGAATGTCGGGAACGCCGAGCGTCGCGATCGTGCGATCGAACATCCGCTCGACCTCGTTCTCCTCGCGCACGTCGAGGTGGAGCACCAGCGCACGGCGGCCGGCTGCCTCCACCATTGCGCGCGTCTCGTTCGCGCCGTCCTCGTCCGTGTGATACGTCACGCACACGTCCGCACCCGCCACGGCGAGCTCCGCCGCGATCGCGCGCCCGATTCCCGAGTCGGATCCCGTGACGATTGCCGTCCCGCCCGCAAGCCGCATCCGCTGATCCCCTGCTGCCGTGAATCGCTCGGATCGCCGTGGTGCGAGGAGCATGCCGGGGTGCGGCCCGGTGGTGCCGGAGGTCCACCGCGCGGAGCCGCCAGGCCGCGCCCGCTCGCCGCGGGAACGGCATTTGCCCGATCGGCACCCCATGCACGATGCCCACTTGTCCGGGGCCGGCTCCCGTGCGGCGGGGTCCGGGCACGCCGCCGCGATGAACGACGCCGAGGCCGTCTTCGCGGGTCCGGGCGAGATGCGTCGGCGGTGTCGCGAGCTGGACTGGTCGGCGACGCCGCTGGGGCCGGTGGAGGAGTGGCCGCGCGCGCTGCGCCTCGTCGTGCGGACGATCCTCGACTCGCCGTTCCCCATCAATCTCTGGTGCGGCGAAGATCGTGTCCTGATCTACAACGATGCGTACCGTCACGTGCTCGGTGCGAAGCACCCGGGTGCGCTGGGCCGCAGCGGCTGGGAGGTCTGGGCGGAGATCTGGCCGCAGATCGGACCGCTGTTCGAGCAGATCGCCGCGGGCGGTCCGGCGGCGTATGCCGAGGATGCACCGTTCATCATCGAGCGCGACGCCGATGAGACCCCGGCGCCGGTAACGTCGGCACCGAATGCATGGTTCACGTTCTCGCTCAGCGCGGTGCGCGAGGAGGACGGGACGATCGTCGCGTTCCTCAACATCGTCTCGGAGACGACTGCCCGGACGCTGGCGGAGCGGGCGCGGGCGGCCGCGCTGGCGGCTGCCGAGCGCGCGGAGAGCCGGCTGCGGGACGTCTTCGCGCAGGCGCCCGCATTCATGGCGGTGCTGCGGGGGCCCGAGCTGACTTTCGAGTATGCGAACGATGCCTATTACCAGCTGGTAGGTCATCGCGACCTGATCGGCCGCGCGGTGTTCGATGCGCTGCCGGAAGTGCGCGGCCAGGGGTTCGAGCAGCTGCTGCACAGCGTGATGAAGGAGGGCGCGCCCTACGTCGGCCGGGAGGTGCCGCTGCTCGTGTCCCGGACGCGCGGCACTCCGCCCGAGCAGCGATACGTGGACTTCGTGTACTATCCGCTACGCGAGCCGGACGGTTCATCGAGCGGTGTCGTGGCGCACGGTCACGATGTCACCGACCACGTCCAGGCGCGCGAGGAAGCGCAGCGCGCTCGTGCCGAGGCGGAGCAGGCCAACCGCGCGAAGAGCCAGTTCCTTGCGAACATGAGTCACGAGATCCGCACGCCGATCAACGCGGTTGTCGGTTACACGGATCTGCTCGACGCGAAGGTCGTCGGCCCGCTGACCGAGGGGCAGCAGGAATATGTCGAGCGCATCCGCGCGAGCAGCCGGCACCTGCTCGCTCTGGTGAACGATGTGCTCGATCTGTCGAAGATCGAGGCGGGCGAGATGCTGGTGCGGGCGGCGCCGGCCTCTGCGCGCGATGTTCTCTCGTCCGCCGTCCAGATGGTGCTGCCCGAAGCGGAGGCGCGCGGTCTCACGCTGCGCGAGGACTGGATGTGCGATGAGGCGACGCGATTCGTCGGGGACGAGGACCGCGTGCGCCAGATCGTGCTGAATCTGCTCTCGAATGCACTCAAGTTCACGAACCCCGGCGGCGCCGTGGTCGCGCGCTGCCGCATGGTGCAGTTGCCCGCGCCGGCTGCCGCACTGCCCGATACCGGGCCATGGGTCGTGCTCGAGGTGGAGGATACGGGCGTCGGCATCGAGGCCGAAGAGCAGAAGCACATCTTCCAGGCGTTCGTCCAGGCCGAGAGCGGACATACCCGCCGCGCGGGCGGGACCGGACTGGGCCTGACGATCAGCCGCCGCCTCGCCCGTCTGATGAGCGGCGACATCACGGTGCGCAGCGAGCGCGGGCGCGGTTCCTGTTTCTCGCTGTGGCTGCCGGCGCTCGTCCAGGACGCCGTGGTCGCGCGCGGAACGCCGCACGCGGAGGAGCCGGAGCCGCCGATGCGGATGGCCCATCCGTTTGCAGCGGTCGCTCAGGTATTGCTCGAGTCTGCGGAGACCATCGAGCAGGAGCTCGTATGGCGGCTGCGCGCCGTGCGAGGCGCAGAACCGGGTCGTGCGCAAGCGGATGAGGAGGAGAGTGCGCTGCGGGCGCGCTACGCGGATCACACCGCGGCGCTCATTGCAAGCATCGGCCGCGCCGTCGCCGCGCTCGAGGACCCGGAGGCGAACCGGGACCTGCTCGAGGATGGCGCGGCGCTGCGCGCCGAGCTCGCCGGCCGACATGGCGCGCAGCGGCGTCGCCTCGGCTGGACGCGACGGGACGTGCAGCGCGAGTACAGCATCCTGCGCGAAACAATTGAATCACTCGTCCAGCACGAGGTTCGGTCGCGGACGGCCGGCGACATCCGGGCCGCGCTGGCAGCCGCCCATCGGCTGCTGGACGAAGCCGAAGCCCGCAGTCTGGCGGCGCACGACGGGAACTGAGCCGCACGATCTGCTTGCGTCCCGCACGACCATGGGTGAACAGTGTAGCGCCGAACCGCAGGGCGTTCCCAATCACCCAGGCTGCCGGAGGCCCTCACATGGTTCCACTCACGTCGCTGCTGTTGCCGATCCTGCTGTCCGCCGTCGCCGTCTTCCTGGTCAGCGCGGTGATTCACATGGCGCTCGGGTACCATGCCGACGATTTCGCTCGCGCGCCCGATGAAGACGCCGTCCGCAACGCACTCCGCGGCATTCCCGGCGGTGATTATGCCGTCCCGCGCGCCGGCTCGATGGCGGACATGAAATCGCCCGAGTATCTGGCGAAGGTGAAGGCCGGGCCGATCGTGACGATGACGGTCCAGCCGGGCCGCGAGATGTCGATGGCCCGTGAGCTGACGCTGTGGTTCGTCTACCTGCTGGTGGTGAGCGTGTTCGCCGGGTACGTAGCGGGACGCGCGCTCGAGCCCGGCGCCGATTACCTCGACGTGTTCCGCTTCGCCGGCACCACCGCCCTCGTCGCCTATGCCCTGAGCAGCTGGCCCGACACGATCTGGTACAAGCGCTCGACGAGGACGAGCCTGAAGAACACGTTCGACGGTATCGTCTACGCGCTCGTTACCGCAGGCATGTTCGGCTGGCTGTGGCCTTCCTGACGGCACCTGGAGGGAAAGTGAAAGCTCGCGCAGCGTGGCCGGGCGTTCACTTTCCCTCGCGCATCACCGGCCGGCGCGCGAATACCAGCTGAGCCCGAGCACCAGCCGTCCCGTCTCCGCCTCGTACGTCTCGAACACGACCGGTCGCTCATCGACCTCACGATCCGTGAAGCGGCCCTTCGTGTAGATCACGGCAGCATCGAGGGCGAGCTTGCGGCCGATCATCTTCTGGAGTCCGAGTCCTGCGCTGCCGCCGAGCCCGCTCAGTGTCATGTCGTAGTAGATGGGTCCGAACGGGCCGTCCGCAGGCACATCCTCCCAGCTCGCCACGCGCGTGGTTCCGGCGAGGAGCAGGTAGGGCGACCAGCTGCCGAGGCCGGCGCTCAGCCGGAAGCCCAGGTCGGCGTGCGCGAGCGCATAGTTCGCGTCGCTCGTCGCACCGGGCATCGTCGCGCCATCGAGGTGCATGAACAGCATCACGCCCGGCGTGAACGCCCAGCCGATGCCGAAACCCATCCCGCCGCCGGTCTCCGGCTCCGGCAGACCCTCCGACTGGAACGTCGACGCATTGAGATGGCCGTTGAGCCACAGGCCCGCAGGACGCTGGGCAGGGACCGCGGCGGGCACGAGCAGGCCGGCCGCAACGAGCACTGCCGTGATCGAACGCATGGAAGCCTCTCCGCTTCAGGATCCGTTTTGTGGGGAGCTCGGGTCTGCCGGTCCTACACCCGCCCCGACGCGAGAGTTCGTCGGGGCGGAAAGGCGAGCGTCATTCGACGATGTCGCCGCACCCGGAGAGCAGCATCTCCGCCGCGGCCTCGGGGCAGGTCTGCACGATGAGCCCCGGCTCGACCTGTCGGATGCGCGTGCCATCCGCCTCGCAGAACTGGAGGTCGATCGCGGCGAGCTGCAGCACCGCGCGGTCCGGGTCCGGCAGCGACTCGTCAAGGGCGACCCGGCGCAGGCGTTCGGCCACGGACTCACCCTCGCGCTCCGCCCGCACGATCGCCGCCAGCGTCTCGGGCTTCAGCTCCACGAACTCGAACAGCGTGTCGCACGGGGATGGGCCGGTCACGTCCTCGCCGATCGGGCAGGCTTCGCCACCGCAGACGGGAGTGTTGGTGCCGGGCAGGAACGGCCAGCTGCCGATGCGCGGCTCGAACCTCGTACCGCAGAGCGGACACGTCTGCGAGGCGGCCGTGTAGTTGAACCGGTACTCGACCTCGGTCCGAGTGTGGCTCATGGTGTCTGCCATCGTGCTCCTTCAGCGGGGTTCGGCGCCTGGAGAGGGGCAAAATCCGGACCGCATCAATACTTAGCCCGAAGCCTCGAATGACGCAATGACCGCGCGCAGAAAGTCGCCCAGGCTCCAGGCCCGGTCGTCCGCCGTCACGCCGAGCCGGACGACCACCAGATCGTGCGACGGCACCACGACCACGTACTGACCCTGGAAGCCGCTCGCCCAGTAGATGTCGCGCGGCAGATCGGGCCACGTCCTGCGCGTATCGTCCTCCGACGCACCGGCATTCAGCCACCAGTGAGCACCGTACTCGCCCAGAGGTGCGCCCGGCGTCGGCCGGGTGCTGTACTCGACCCAGCCATCCGGCAGGATCCGCTCGCCGTTCCACTCGCCGCGGCGCAGGAACAGCAGCCCGAACCGTGCCCAGTCCCGGGCCGTCGCGTACATGAAGGAGGAGCCGACGAACGTGCCGGACGGGTCCGGCTCGATCACGGCGCTGCTCATACCGATCCGATCGAACAGTGCGCGACGCGGGAACCGGTGGTACTCCCGGTCCGAACCGAGTGCATCCCGGATCAGCGAGGACACGATGTTCGTCGTTGCGCTCGAGTAGGACCAGTGCGTGCCCGGCGCGTGCACGAGCGGGCTCGCGGCTGCGACAGCGGCTGCATCGGCGGCATCGAACAGCATGCGCGTTGCGCCGCCGGACGGCGTGTAGCTCTCGTCGAAGGCGAGTCCACTGCTCATCCTGAGCAGGTCGTCCAGCGTGATCGCGCGGCGCGGGTCGTCCCCCGCGCGCCACTCGGGCCGCAAGCCGTTCGCGTCGACATTCAGCGAACCGTCCGCCGTGAGGATGCCGACGAGCGCGTTCGTCACGCTCTTCGTCATCGACCAGCCACCGAACCGGTGGGCCGCACTGTAGCCGTCGGCATAGCGCTCACCCACGATGCGGCCGCGCTGCACGATGACGATCGCGCGCGTCCTGCGCGGCCGCGCCGGGTCCGGCTCCGCGAACGCATCGGCGATCGCCGCATTCAGGCGGGTCCGGTCGACACCGGCCGCTGCGCCCGGCTCCACGCGTTCGCCGTCCGGCCAGAGCGCCGGATCGAGCGAGCCCCGGGCCGTGACCCGCACGAGGCCGGGAGAGGTTCCGAGCGAGCTGTCGGCGGGCTCGAGCACACAGCCGAAACCATCCCGGTAGGCCGCACTACGCGAGGCCACGAACGGCACCGACGCCGTTACCCGCCGATCCTGCTCGTCGACCTGCGTCCGGACCAGCCGGGCGATCGGCTCATCCGGCAGATCCGACAGCGCCTGTGCCGCCGTCGCGCCGCCGACGAACACATCCGAGCAGACCACCTTCGCCACGAACCCGAGCGCCGGCCGTGCCAGCGGCCGCGCCTTGCGGGAGCCGGCGAATCCGGCCGTGGAGACCGCGGCAAGCGCGGCGAGGAGGATGTAAGTGCGTTTCCGCAGCATGGACTGGAAGATGATCGGGCGGGTGGGGAAGGGGAAGAGGAGACGACGACTCACCGCTCATCGCCTGCCGTTCCCACTCGGCGTCCTGGCTCGCTCCAGTGAATGCCGTTCCTCGCCGGCGGTGTCGCTCACACCGCTCTCTGCGCCGCGACGTAATCCCGCAGCACGCCGGTCTCGAGCTCCAGCTCCATGACTCTCTGTCGGACGATGTCACCAACGGAGATGACGCCGACGGGGGCGCCGCGCTCGACGACGATGAGGTGACGGAGTCGTTCGTCCGTCATGCGCGACATGACGTCGTTCACGTTGTCATCGGGCCGGCACGTCGGCGGGCGGCGCATGACCTGTGCAACCGGCAGCTGCCGGACATCGCCGGGGCGACGGTAGAGCGTGTCGACGATGTCGCGCTCGCCGATGAAGCCGGCGAGTCTGCCGTGCTCGTCCACCACGACCAGGCCGCCGACGCCACGCTCCATGAGGAGTCGCGCGGCGGCGCCGACGTGCTCGCTGGTCTCGATGGTGACGAGGAGTGGTGGCTTCTTGTGCAGCAGGTCACGGACGAGCATCGCATCCTCCTGTCCACGCGGGTCCGCACGGTCGCGACGGCGCGTCGCCATCACTGCAACGCCCGCGCCGCCGACGCTCCCGGCCCACGATGGCGCGCTGCGGGGCTTTCCGGCCACGGCCGGCGGCGCGGGACGGGTTCCCAGCCGACGGGTGTTGCCGCACGTCCGCACCCATTAACGTTCGGATCATGCGCGTGAGAATCCTGACGCCGGCGCTCGGCGTGCTGCTGGCGCTCGGCCCGGGCGCATGCGACCGGTCGGGCGAGGGCGCGGCGCGCGCGCCGGCACGCACGGCTGCGGAGGAACCCGCGGCGCGTCCGACGCGCGGTCTCGACAGTCTGCTGCTCGCGCAGGCGTTCGAGCGGGCCGCCGCCCTGCCACGCCTGCACGCACTCCTCGTCGCACGTCACGGCGTGCTGCAACGTGAGGAGTACTTCCGCGGTCCCGGCCGCGACCGTCCCGCGAACCTGAAGTCCGCGTCGAAGAGCCTGCTCTCCACGCTGATCGGGATCGCGATCGCGGAAGGACACCTCGAGGGGCTGGACCAGCCGATCGCGCCGTTCTTTCCGGAGTATGTCGGCGCCGATGCGGATCCGCGGCTGCACGAGCTCACGGTCGGGAACCTGCTCTCGATGCAGTCCGGCCTCGAGCCCACGTCCTTCGGCAACTACGGCGAGTGGGTGACGAGCAGGAATTGGGTGCGGTACGTGCTGTCGCGGCCGTTCGTCGATGAGCGCGGCGGTCGGATGCTGTACAGCACGGGCAGCACGCACGTCCTCTCGGCACTTCTGACGCGTGCCACCGGCATGAGCACGCTCCAGTATGCGCGTACCCGACTCGCCGAGCCGCTCGGGATCCGGATACCCGCCTGGACGCGCGATCCGCAGGGTGTCTATTTCGGCGGGAACGAAATGCACCTGCGTCCGCGGGACCTGCTCGCGTACGGCGAGCTCTACCGTCGCGGCGGCAGGAGCGACACCGTGCAGATCGTGCCGGAGGACTGGATCCGGCAGTCGTGGACGCAGCGGACGACGTCCCGCTTCAACGGTCACGGCTACGGACTGGGCTGGTGGATCCGGAGCCGGCGCGGTCACGACGTGTACTTCGCGTGGGGTTATGGCGGGCAGTACCTCTTCATCGTTCCCGATCTCGAGCTCACCGTCGTCACGACGTCGGATCCGGTCTCACCGCGCGAAGGCGATCACAACCGCGAGCTGCACCGCATTCTCACCGACTTCCTGATCCCGGCAGCGGAGCAGGGGAGCGCCGCCGCCGCGCCGCCGCCCCGCTCCTGATCCCCGACGCCGCTAACGGCCTCGCGTGGTGACGACGATCGCACCGTTGCCATGGTCGAGACCCCACCGCTGCGTCGCATCCAGGCCGTCCAGGTACTCGACCCGGCCCACCGACTGCACCGAGATCTGCCGCAGCGTGTTCACGCCACCCATGTGCGAGCCGTCCAGATACACCTGGATCTGTCCGGAACCGCCGGACACCGAGCCGGCGCCGCGCACGCGCAGCCACTGCGGCCGCAGCGCCTGGACCAGCGCATACACATCCGTATGCCCCGTCCCCGCGATCTCATTGGCCGTGATGGGTGCGCTGCCGCTGCGTGCAGCCGTCTGACCCGTGGTCGCTCCGCACGCCATCGTGCCGCCGAGCAGCACCATCAGAACGACCGCCTGCACCGCTCGCTTCATGATCACCCCCCGTTGAGTGGTCCCCTGACCTAAAATGGATGCGGGAGCCGGATGACGCCACCCGACTCCCGCCCCTCTCCCGATCTCGGCCCGGCGCCCCGCGGCGCCGGACCGCGAAGCCCTAGTAACCCGGATTCTGGGTCAGGTTCTCATTCACGTCGAGCTCCGACTGCGGGATCGGCCACAGCAGACGCTCGGCCGGAATCCCGAGCAGGGTCGTTGCCAGACCGTAGCGCCGCAGATCGAAGAAGCGATGCCCCTCGAACGCCAGCTCGACTCGCCGCTCCCGGAGAATCGCATCGAGCAGCTCCTGCTGCGTCGTCGCCGTCGTCGGCAGCAGACCCGCCCGCGTGCGCACCGCGTCGATGTCCGCCTGCACGGTGGCGGCCGGTGCGCCCAGACGGGCGTTCGCCTCCGCGCGGATCAGGTGCATCTCCGCAAGCCGCAGCACGACGACGTTGTCATCGCCGTTCGCGACCCGGAAGTACTTCTTCCCGTACAGCTGGCCGCCCTGGATCCCGATCGAGAAGTCGCGCCGCTCGTCGCCGGCCTCGTACACGGCGTAGAGCTCGTCGGTGGGCGCGAAACCGAGCCGACCGCCGAGCGACTGCGGGAAGTACCAGAACGCGAGCGAGTTGCTGTTGTTGATGCTGTACGGCAGCTCGAAGATCGACTCGCCGCTGTGCTTCTGCGTCCAGTTCTCAGCGTAGTCGGCATTCAGGGTGTACAGCCCTGACGTGATCACGGCGTCCGCCTTGTCCCGCGCGTTCGCGTAATCCCCCGTCTCGAGGTAGACGCGTGCGAGGAGCGCGTCCGCCGCACCGGCCGTTGCGCGGCCATCCCGGATCTCGTAATCGAGCAGGGTCGACGCCTCCTCGAGATCGGCGATGATCAGGGCGTAGACTTCCGCAGCCGTGCTTCGCGCGACCAGCGAAGCTTCGTCCACACCACGCGACGGCTCCGTGATGATCGGCACACCGCCGTGGTAGGACACCAGCACATAGTACAGCAGAGAGCGGATGAACAGAGCCTCGCCGCGGTACCGCGCCTGGAGGTCCGCCGCCATGCCCGACACGTTCGGGATCGCGTCCAGCAGGTTGTTCGCACGGTTGATCCCGTCGTATGACTCTTCCCACGTGTTCAGCACCTGCGTGTTGCTCGTACTGATGTTGCGCAGGAACACCTCACGGTCCGTCTGGAACGTGCCCGTGAACTCCAGGTTGTCGACGTACAGGTCCGGGTAGACCATGTGCACGTTACCGTACAGGTCGCCATCCTGGAGCCCGCGATAGGCGCCGTTCAGGCCCAGCTCGATCCCACGCTGCGTCGTCAGCGCTTCGTCCGCATCGATCGACGCCGTCGGATTCGTGTCCAGCGGCGAGTCGCAGGCGGCGAGGAACGCAGCCGCGGCGACACACCAGAGACTCCTCATCTTTATCATGTCAGTTCCGTCCTCAGAAGCCGAGATTGAAGCCGAACGTGATCGTGCGCGACTGCGGCAGCGTGTAGAAGTCGGTGCCGCGCGCAATCGAGCTCTGGCCGCTGAAGTTCACCTCCGGGTCGAACCCGCTGTAGTCCGTCTGGGTGAACAGGTTCTGGCCCTGGAAGTAGATCCGGGCGCTGCGGTACCCCAGCCGCTCGGCGAACGAGCTCGGCAGCGTGTAACCGACCACCAGGTTCTTCAGCCGCCAGAACGAGCCGTCCTCGATGAACCGGCTGGAATCGCGCGTGTTGTTGTTCGGGTCGCCCCAGATCGCGCGCGGCTCCGTCGTGCTCGGGTTGGTCGGCGTCCACCGATCCAGCGCCCGCGTCGTGTGGTTGTCGAAGAAGCTGCCGTACTGGTCCGTGTAGATGCGATTCGCGTTGTAGATCTCGTTCCCGAACGAGAACTGCACGAACGCACTCACATCGACGCCCATGAACGCCAGGTTGTTCGTGATGCCGCCCTCCCAGTCCGGCCACGGGCTGCCGATGTCCGTCCGGTCATCATCGTTGATGACGCCGTTGCCATCGATATCATCGAAGCGGACGTCGCCCGGCGCCGTGCCCGACGCCTGGTACGCGAGGCCGGCGGCCGCGCAGCGCTGGTTGCGCTGCGTCGCGGTCTCGCCGGAGAGCGTGCGGCAGATCTCGGCATCGGACTGGAAGATGCCCACCATCCGATGGCCATAGAAGAAGCCGAGCGGCTTGCCGACCTCGACCCGGTTCGCGAAGCCGCTGTTGATCGGCTGGTCGTTGTAGAGCGCCGTCACCTCGTTGCGGTTGCGCGCCACGTTCACCGTCGTCGACCAGCTGAACGCCTGCGGGCCGGCCGCCGGCACGATGAACAGGTTCGCCGCCACCTCGAAGCCGCGGTTCTCCATGCTGCCGACGTTGGACCAGATGCTCGTGAAGCCGGTCGTCCGCGGCACCGGCCGCGCCACCAGGAGGTCGTCCGTCTTCTTGTCGTACCAGTCGAACGTGATGCCGACCCGGTCGTTCAGGACGGAGAAGTCCGTGCCGAGATTCAGCTGCGTCGTCTTCTCCCACCTGAGCTCCGGGTTCGCCAGCTGTGACGGCGCGATGCCCGGCAGGTCGTCGTAGTTCGCGCCGCCGCCGAACAGGCCGCGCGACGCGAAGTTGCCGAGCGACTGCTGGTTGCCCGTCACACCGTAGCTCGCGCGCAGCGCCAGGTTCGAGAAGATGTTCTGACCCTGCATGAACGACTCGTCGCCGATCCGCCACAGAATCGATGCGGACGGGAACGTGCCGTAGCGGTTCGCCGCACCGAAGCGCGACGAGCCGTCGCGACGGATGTTGAACGTCGTCGTCACGCGCTCCTGGAACGTGTAGGTGAGGCGGCCGAAGAACGACGTGAGGCCCCAGTCTGCGCGCGTCGACGAGCCGTCCTGGATCGTCGCGGCCGACGTGATGTACTTGAAGTACTCCGTCGGGAACTGCGTGCCTTGCACGTAGCTGAACTCGTCGACGTTGTCCTCCATGCTCGCGCCGACGACGCCGGACACGTCGTGGCCCTCGGCCACCGTCCGATTGAAGTTGGCGGTGCCCTCGTACGTGACCTTGTTCGCGTACGTGTTGCCCGATTGGCCGGAGCCGCCGCTGCTCGCCCACGGGCCGAACGTCGGCGAGTCGTAGCTGCGCGAGCGCATGTTCAGATGGTCGAGGCCGACGCTGCCGCGCAGGCTCAGCCAGTCCAGCAGCTGGTACTGCGCGAACGCATTGCCGATGATGCGCGTGCCCCGCTCCTCCGCCTCCGCCTCGCGCGCCATGCCGACCGGATTGAGGTACGTCGTCTCGGTGTAGCTGCCGTCCGACTGGAACACGGTGAAGATCGGTGCGTTCGCGATCGCGTTCGCCCACGGACTGTAGATCGTGTTGTCCGAGCGCGCGCGGTCCGTGATGCTGCGCGCGAGCGAGACGTTCGTGCCGACCGTGAGCCGCTGGAACGGGTTGTAGTCGAGGTTCACACGACCGTTCAGCCGCTGGTAGCCCATCGGCTGCACGATGCCGTCCTGGTTCAGCGCGGTGCCGGACACGAAATAGCGGACCTGATCCGTGCCACCCCGCACGGACGCCTCCATCGACCGGATCGGCGCCGTCTGCATCACCTCGTCGAGCCAGTTCGTGTTCGTGCCGGGCGCAACGGGTCCGATGGCATCATTCCACCAGTAGTCGCCCTGGCCCACGTAGCCGAGCCAGTCATCGTAGCCGTCGAGGCTCGCCGGGCCGAACGCGGCCGTCATGCCCTCGTTGTAGACGGCCATGTACTCGTCCGCGTCCAGCAGATCGATCCGCCGCCAGTCGCTCTGCCAGCCGTAGTAACCGCCGATGCTGACTTCGGCGCGGTTGGAAATGCCGCGCTTCGTCGTGATCAGCACGACGCCGTTCGATGCACGCGACCCGAAGATCGCGGCCGCGGACGCGTCCTTCAGGATCTCGATGCTCTCGATCTCCGACGGGTTCAGGTCCGAGATCGCGTCGATGCCCTGGCCGCCGAAGCTCATGTTCAGGCTGGAGAAGTTGCCCTGCGTCATTGGAACACCGTCGATCACGTACAGCGGCTCATTGCCGCCCGAGATCGAGGACGAGCCGCGCACGCGCACCGTCATCGCGGCACCCGGTGTGCCGGAGTTCTGCACCACCTGCACGCCCGCCAGCCGGCCCTGAAGGACCTGGTTCACCGACGTGACCGGGATCTCTTCCACCGTCTCCGGCCGCAGCGATGCGACCGCGCCCGCAATGTTGCGGCGGCGCTCCTCGCCGTACCCGATCACGATCAGCTCATCCAGCCGCAGCGCGTCCGTCTCCAGACGCACCGTGATGTTCGATACGGTC
>DASUSS010000004.1:0-37046 GCA_036374995.1 Longimicrobiales bacterium
CCGGAGGCGCGAGCCATGACGCGCGCGGTGCGTGCCCGCGTCGGACTCGGTGCGATCGCGCTGGCGGCAGTCGCGGCTGCCGCAGTCATGGCCGCACAGCCGCAGGGATTCCCGCACGAGGAGCACGCGGGCCTGTTCCCGTTGTGCGAGGGCTGCCATCAGGGCGTGCCCCAGGGGGATCGGGCGCAGTTCTATCCATCCCCCGACCAGTGCGCGCGCTGCCACGACGGTGTCGAGGCGCCGCGCGTGGACTGGCAGGGTCCGACGGAGCACGCCGACAACCTCGATTTCCGGCACCCCGACCATCCGGCGCAGTCGGAGGGAGAGGCGATCGAGTGCACGACGTGTCACACGCGCGCGGGCGCACCGCGCATGGCCGTCGAGGAACGACCCGTCGTCCCGCGCTGTCTCGACTGCCACGAGCATCGGGCGCAGGACCACTTCGTGGATGCGGACTGCGAGACGTGCCACATCCCGGTGGCCGAGGCGCCGTTCGATCGCGCACGACTGCTCGCGCTCCCGCTGCCCGACGATCATCGCGATGATGGAGAGTTCATCCGTCACGGACACGGCGAACGGGCGGGAGCGGACGCGACGCGGTGCGCGGTGTGCCACACCCGTGAGCGGTGCGAGAGCTGTCACGTCGACGCGGGCGCGGTGGCGGAGATCGGGCGGATGCCGGCGGCGAGCGGCGTCGTCGCGCGCGAGCTGCCGGACTTCCCGGCGCACTATCCGGTGCCGCGTTCGCATCTGGCGCCGGACTTCCTGACGACCCACGGCGCCACGGCATCCCGCGCGCGGTGCGCGACCTGCCACACGCAGGACGACTGTGCCGCGTGCCACGCGGGCGCGGCACCGGGGGTGGTGGCGCAGCTGCCGGCGCGGGCCGATGTCCGCGCGCCCGGCGTCCAGCTCGCTCAGCGCATGCCGCCGTCGCACGAGGCACCGATGTTCACGATCGAGCACGGCACCGAGGCGGCGGTGAACGGCGCATCGTGCAGCGCGTGTCACAGCCGCACGATGTGTGCGGACTGCCACGATGCATCGGCGACCGGCAGTCCGGCCCGCCAGTCGGGCGACGACAGCCGTCGTGTCACGGGCGGGCCGGGGGCGTTCCATCCGCCGAACTTCCAGGCGCGGCACTCCGCGGAGGCATACGGACGGCGACTGGAGTGCTCGAACTGTCATGACAGCCGGCTGTTCTGCGCGGACTGCCACGCGTCGTCGGGGATGAGCTCCGCACGCGTGCCGGGGCGGCTCGGTCCGGGGTTCCACGATGCGGAACCGATCTGGCTGCTGCGTCACGGCCAGGCGGCGCGTCAGGGGCTGGAGAGTTGCGCGAGCTGCCACCGCCAGAACGAGTGCCTGCAGTGTCACTCCGTGCTCGGCGCGTTCAAGGTCAGTCCGCACGGCCGTGATTTCGACGCGCGGCGCGCGCAGAAGCGGAACGCCGCGATCTGTCTCGTGTGCCATATCACCGACCCGTTGAACGGGGGAGCAGAATGAAACGCATATGCATCGCGATCGTGGCGATCGCGTCCGTCAGCGCGTGCGGCCGGGGCGGGCCGCCGGACGACCAGCCGACGGGAAGTATCGATTCGGCGTCGTGGCGCGAGGCGCGCGACCTGCCGCCCGGGGTCGCGGCCGCGCTCGACAGCGGCAATGCCGCATTCCGTGCGCGCGACTTCGAGGCTGCGCGGGCGCACTACCGCCGTGCCATCGAGCTGGACCCCGAGCAGTCGGCCGGGTGGTTCGGGCTGTCGATGGTCGAGGGGCAGCTCGGCAACGCCGCCGCCGCAGACTCGGCGATGGAGAAGGTGCGCCAGCTCACGCCGGGAGCATCGCTGGTGCATCCGAACGACACGACTCCGCGCAATCATCCATGAGGAGCCGGGCCGCCGCCCTGATCGGTTGTGTCCTGCTGTCGGGCGCGTGCGAGAAGCACGAGTTCGAGCCGCCCTCGCGCGCGGAGCGCGTGTCGGAGGCGGACTCGCTCTACTCGCCCGCGTTGTTCGACTCGATCACGTGGACCAGCGACAGCCTGCGCATCGCGGTGGGAAACGACATCTTCGCGTCCCGCTGCCGCCGCTGCCACGGCTACCTCGGCCACGGTGGACCCGTCGAGATTCTCGGTGACACGGTCACCGTACCGTCGGTGGTCGAGCCGGACTGGCAGTACGCCGGGGACATCCCCGGAATCCTCCGCCGTATCTTCACCGGTCATCCGCTCGGCATGCCGACCTGGGGCGTGGCCGGGCTCGAGATGCGCGAGATCGACGCGGCCGCCTTCTACATCGATCGCGTACTCCGGCCCGAGGCTGCGGGCTTGCCCACGGGACGGTGATTGCGTAGCTGTTAACGCAATCGCTCCTCCATACAACCGGAGTCCCTCATGAACCGCTGCGCCCTCCGCGTGCTATGCGCGCTGTTTCTGACGTCCACCGTAACGGGCGCGCGCGCCGCGGCGCAGACGCCGGACCCGCTTCATGACCGGATCGAAGCCGCCGTCGCCGAAGTGAGCGACCGCGTGGTCGCGTGGCGGCGCGACATCCATCAGCATCCCGAGCTCGGCAACCGCGAGGTGCGAACCGCGAAGCTGGTCTCCGATCACCTGAATTCGCTCGGCATCGAGGTCCGTACCGGCATTGCGCACACCGGCGTCGTCGGCATCCTGCGCGGCGGCCGGCCGGGCCCGCTCGTGGCACTGCGCGCGGACATGGATGCCCTGCCCGTGACGGAGCTCGTCGATGTGCCGTTCGCGTCGAAGGTGCGCACCGAGTACAACGGCCGGGAAGTCGGTGTCATGCACGCGTGCGGGCACGACAACCACGTTGCGATCCTGATGGGCGTAGCGGAGATCCTGGCCGGGATGCGGGCCGCGCTGCCCGGCGACGTCATGTTCATCTTCCAGCCGGCGGAAGAGGGTGCGCCGGCGGGTGAAGAGGGCGGCGCGTCACTGATGCTCGAGGAAGGGCTGTTCGCGAGCGAGAAGCCTGCCGCGGTGTTCGGCCTGCACGTTACCACGCGCCCCGTCGGTACCATCAACTACCGCGCGGGCGCGATCATGGCATCGTCCGACACATGGCGCATGGTCGTGCGCGGGAAGCAGACGCACGGCGCGTATCCGTGGATGGGCACCGACCCGATCGTGACCGCGGCTCAGATCGTGCTCGGACTCCAGACCGTCGTCAGCCGGCAGTCGAACCTGACGAAGGCGCCGGCCGTCGTCACGGTCGGTCAGATCGACGGCGGCGTGCGCAGCAACATCATACCGGACAGTGTGGTGATGGTCGGCACGATCCGGACGCTCGACCCGGACATGCGCACGGAAGTGCACGAGCGCGTGCGTCGCACCGCCGAGCACATCGCCGCGTCACAGGGCGCGACGGTCGACGTGCGGATCAATCTCGGGTACCCGGTCACGGTGAACGACCCCGAGCTGACGGCGTGGGCGCTGCCCGCACTCGAGCACGCGGCGCCCGGCAGCGTCGTCGAGGCTCCGTGGGTCCTGGGCGCCGAGGACTTCTCCTACTACGCGCAGGAGACGCCCGGGCTGTTCCTCTGGCTCGGCATCGTACCGGAAGGACAGGACCCGGAGACCGCGCCGTCGAACCACTCGCCGCTCTTCTTCGCCGATGAGGGTGCGCTCCCCGTCGGCGTGCGCGCGCTCACGCACCTGACCATCGACTTCATGACGAGCCGCGCCGCGGATCGGGCGCAGAGGTGACCGCGCGGCACTCGAGGCGTACATCGCCACGGCGCGCAGTGGCGCGGCCTCCGCTCCGTGCCCCGCGATCAGAACAGTCGGAATCCCGGTGAGACCGGATTGATCTCGTAGCCGGCGAGGAACGGGCCGTAGGCGATCAGGATGAGCACGATCGCGGCGACGACCCACAGGCCGAGCCGGTCGAGCGCGAGCTCCCACCCCTGGCGGGCAGGTGCGGTCAGCGTCTGCGAGACGGGAATGTCGCGCGGCGCACCGGTGCGCCGGCCGAACGCCATCGTCAGGCCGATGACGATGAAGAACAGCATCACGCCGATGAACATGAGCGTGCCGCCGATGCCGGTGAGGATGCCGGGCAGGCGCCACGCCTCGCTCGAGTAGGCGGCCTCCGCCATGAACGTCCGGCGCGGCATGCCCTCCAGCCCGCCGGAGATCATCCCGCGCGCAAAGATCAGAACACCGATCGTGTAGACCCACGCGGAAGCCAGCGCGATGCCGCGACTGAACAGGGCGCGCTGCGTGAGATACGGGATCAGCCAGAACGCGACGCCCATCAGCGTGAGCGCTACGGCCGTTCCCACCGTCATGTGGAAGTGGCCGGGTACCCACGTCGTGTTGTGGATGACCTGGTTCATCGTGAAGCTCGCATTGACCAGGCCGGTCGCGCCGCCGAGCACGAACGTCAGCATCGCGAGGATCTGCGCAACCACCGACGGATCACCCCACGGCAGCTTCCGGATCCAGCCGAACAGTCCCGTCCCGCCCGCCCGCCGGCCGCCGATCTCGAGCGCCGCCATCACGGAGAACGCCGTCGCCAGCGATGGGAAGAACACGCCGAACGTGAGCACGCCGTGCAGCGCCTTCATCGTGTTCGAGATGCCGGGATCGGAGTACTGATGATGGAACCCCGTCGGGATCGACAGCAGCAGGAACAGGATCCAGACGACACGCGTGTACGAATCGCTGATGACCGCACCGCCGACCTGGCGCGGGATCAGTGCGTACCACGAGACGTACGCCGGCAGCAGCCACGCATAGACGATCGCGTGACCCGTGAACCAGAACAGCGTACGCGTGAGGAGCGGGTCGATCTCGGCGCGCAGCCCGAGCGACCACGGCAGCAGGAACACGAGGAACTCGACGGCGATGGGCAGCGACGCGAGCAGCCACATCAGGTACGACGTCACCGAGATGTAGGCGAGCAGCGGGATCCGGTCGCCGCGATGCTCGCGCTTCCAGCCGACCAGCGCGACGAGCATGTTCGCGAGCGCGAGCCATGTGCTCACGACGACGAACACCAGCCCGAGGTAGTACGTCCAGTGCGCCTGGAGCGGAGCATAGGACGTGTAGAGGATGCTCGCGTGGTTGCCCACGACCGCATAGATCGCGAGCACGTTCCCCAGCACGAGCGAGGCGAAGCCTGCCCACAGCAGCGCGGTGTTCAGCGGCCGGGCGAGCGCCCGCGCGGTCATCAGCGGAAGGAATGCGTTCGCGAACGAGAACGTGAAGATCAGCACGTTCGCGACTCCGTGCGCGGTCAGCCCCTGATAGTACGTCCGGAGTCCGGGGAACCAGCCGAGGATCACGATGCCGGCGTAGGACAGGGCATTGGCGAGTCCGTGGAACACACCGGCGACGAGCGCGGCGTAGCCAATGTAGATGGTCCAGCGCAGCACGCGGCGCTGGTCGACGGGCAGCTCGTAGCCGTCCGGGTCGAGAACGATCGACGTGAGTCTAGCCATCGGTCGCGAGCGGCACTTCGGTCCCGGCAGGATGCACGATCACCCTGCCGTACATGAGGTGATGCCCGAGCCCGCAGTACTCGTGGCAGATGAGCAGATATTCGCCCGGCTCGCCGAACGTGTAGGTGTTCCGCGAGATCTGGCCGGGAACGAGCATCATGTTCAGCCGTGTGCGCTCCACGTTGAAACCGTGGAGCACGTCGGTCGCCGTGGCCGTGAACGTGATCTCCGCGCCGGCCGGCACGTGGATCTCCGCCGGCTGGAAGCTCCAGGCCCGACCGATCACGACGACCTCGT
The DNA here is from genome assembly GCA_036374995.1 of Longimicrobiales bacterium. Taxonomy (GTDB): domain Bacteria; phylum Gemmatimonadota; class Gemmatimonadetes; order Longimicrobiales; family RSA9; genus SH-MAG3. The sequence continues at coordinate 5,764 of DASUSS010000004.1, forward strand.
ACGCGTCCGGGCCGCGCCGGTGCACTCCCGGCCGGTCGAACGGCGGCGTGCTCGTCACGTTCGCAGGATCCACGCGGCCCGAGACCCCCGGCAGGTGGAGGCCGTGCACGACCGTCGCGTAGACGAGCGCAGCCGCGCACGCGATGAGCACGATGAACCCGACCGTGAGGAACGCCTTCTCGTACGTGTGGACCTTCATCGTCCCGCCCTCACCGCTCCAGCAGACGCACGTAGATGATCACCCACACCGCCGCGATGATCATGAGAATGATCATGACGAGGAAGAGCGTGCCCGTCGTGGTCGGCTCCTCCTCGGGCGCCAGCTCGGTGTCCCCCGTCGCATCGGAGCCGGTCGCCGGGGCGCGACCGGCCTCGTCGCGCGGCTCCTCCATCACCCACCCTCCCGTGTCGAGGACGCACGGCCATCCCAGGCGCGGACCGTCCGCGCCATGAACCGCAGCAGCACATAGAACACGGCGAGGGCCGGAATCGCGATGAGCAGACGGACCGGCTCGATGATGCCCGCAAACAGCCGGTTGAGCGTCTCCCAGAGGTAGGCGACGAGCGGCGTGCCGAGCAGCACGAACAGCCCGATGCCGAGCACGAGTCGCGAGGGTGAAACACCGACGTCTGCGGCCATGTGTTCCTGCGCTGGAGCCGTTCGCGCTGCTCCGTACAAGTACACCGGTTCGCGCGAGCGCACAACCCCATAGGCAGGAGCCAGGTGGGCGGACCTGTTGACAGCATGGCTCCGGTTCAGTCATTGTGGCGACCGATGCTGGCAGGCGGCCGGATCCTTCCCCCCTCAGAGCGAGCTTACCGTGAGCGCTGCGGCACCGGATCGACCGACACTCGTGCGCGCCATCTCGCGGCGCCAGCTCGTAGGCCTGGCCATCAACGACGTGATCGGCAGCGGCGTGTACCTGCTGCCGGCGGCCGCGGCCGCACTGCTCGGCATGAGCAGCATCTTCGGCGTGATCCTCGCCGGCCTCGCCGTTGCGCTGCTCGTGCTCTGCTTCGCGGAAGCGGCCAGCTATTTCGACGAGCCGGGCGGCGCCTATCTGTACACGCGCGAGGCGTTCGGCCGCTTCGTCGGCTTCGAGGTCGGATGGATGACGTGGCTCGCGCGCGTGGCCTCGATCGCGTCGCTATCGAACGGCTTCGCACTCGCGATCGCGTTTCTCTGGCCCGCGGCGTCCGCGGGCGCGCCCCGCGTGCTGATCATTGCCGCGCTGATCGGCGTCCTCACGTGGATCAACGTGGTCGGTGTGAAACAGGGTGCGGGCACGGCGGTCGCGCTCGTGATTGCGAAGACGGTGCCGCTCGTCATCTTCGTGACGATCGGCATCTTCTTCGTCGACTGGGATGCCGTGACGACGATGACGACGCCGGAGCCCGGAGTGCTGGGCGAAGCTGCACTGCTGCTGCTGTTCGCGTATGCCGGGTTCGAGAACACGCCCGCCGCGGCGGGTGAGTACCGGAACCCGCAGCGGGACGTGCCGTTCGCCATGCTGACAATGATCGCGGTCGTGACGCTGCTCTACACGGGCGTTCAGCTGGTCGCGCTCGGCACGCTGCCGGGTATCGCCGATTCCGGGTCGCCGGTCGCCGAGGCGGCCGGCACGTTCCTTGGCGCGGGCGGCGCCCTGCTGATGACGATTGCCGCGATGGTCTCGATCGGCGGCAACGTCGGCAACACCGTGCTGATCGGACCGCGTTATCTGTACGCGCTCGCAAAGGACGGCTACGGCCCGAGCGTGCTCGCGCGCGTGCACCCGAAGTATCACACGCCGGCGGCCGCGATCATCACGCTGTCCGTGGTATCGCTCGTGCTCGCACTGACCGGTTCGTTCGTGCAGCTCGCCATGCTCTCGATCATTGCCCGGCTCACGACCTACATCGGCACGGCCGCGGCCGTGCCGATCCTGCGGCGCCGGATGGGCGAGCGGCCGAACGCGGTGCGGCTGCCGGGCGGCCCGACCATCCCGATCCTCGCACTGCTGCTGTCGTTCGCGTTCCTCTCGAGCGCGACGTGGCAGAACCTGGTGGCCGGAGTCATCGCACTCGTGATCGGGGCGGGGATCTACATGTTCCGGCGACGCGACGCCTGACGGCGGAGATCGACGTGTTCCGGCGACGCGCATCTGACGGTGCCGGGTCGGAGTGAAGTGATCCCGGGATTCCACTTCACTCCGACTTCCACTAGCTTGCCCGCGTGTCGACGTCCGAACCCACCAGGCCCGTCCATCCCGCAGCGGCGCCGGCCGCGCCCCTGACCCACCGTCAGATCCTCGTCGTCTTCAGCGGGCTCCTGCTCGCGATGCTGCTCGCGGCTCTCGATTCGACGATCGTGGCGACGGCACTGCCGACGATCGTGGGCGAGCTGGGCGGCCTGGACCGGCTCGCCTGGGTCGTGACCGCCTACCTGCTGGCCCAGACGGTCGTCACACCGCTATACGGCAAGCTGGGCGATCTCTATGGCCGCAAGGTCGTGCTCCAGAGTGCGATCGTGCTGTTCCTGATCGGCTCGATGCTGTGCGGCGCGAGCGGCAGCATGATGCAGCTCATCGTGTTCCGCGCGATCCAGGGTCTCGGCGGCGGCGGGCTCATGGTCACGACGCAGGCCGTGGTGGGCGACATCGTGCCGCCGCGCGAGCGCGGCCGCTATCAGGGGATCTTCGGCGCCGTGTTCGGCATCTCGAGCGTCGCGGGACCGCTGCTCGGGGGCTACTTCACGACGCACTGGTCGTGGCGCTGGATCTTCTACATCAACCTGCCGCTCGGGCTGCTCGCGCTCGGTGTCATCGCGATCACGCTGCCGCGCCGAGCCGAGCGCGTCCGGCACGCGATGGACTACGCAGGGGCGGCGCTGCTCGCGCTCGCGCTGAGCAGCCTCGTGCTCTTCACGGACCTCGGCGGTATTGCGCTGGCCTGGTCGTCCGCGCCGATGCTCGCGCTCGGCGCCGCGGCCGTCGTCATGCTCGCTGCGTTCGTTGCGATCGAGCGCCGCGCGCCCGAACCCGTCCTGCCGCTGCGCCTGTTTGGCAACCGCACGTTCGCGCTCACTTCCGTCATCGGCCTCATCATCGGCTTCGCCCTGTTCGGCTCGGTCACCTACATCCCGCTCTTCCTCCAGATCGTGAACGGCGCGACACCGACCGGGTCGGGACTCCAGATGCTGCCGATGATGGGGGGTATGCTCCTGACGTCGATCACGTCCGGCCAGCTCATCAGCCGCTGGGGCCGCTACCGCGTATTCCCGATCGTCGGCACCGCCGTCGTGGCCAGCGGACTGTTCCTGCTGTCACGTATGAGCGCGGACACGACCGTCGCCGAAGCATCCGTGTTCATGCTCGTGCTCGGACTCGGTCTCGGCCTCGTCATGCAGGTCCTCATCATTGCGGTCCAGAACGCCGTCGATTACCGCGACCTCGGCGTGGCGACGTCGGGAGCGACCCTGTTCCGGCTCATCGGCGGATCGCTCGGGACTGCGGTGTTCGGCGCCATCTTCGCCAGCCGGCTCGCCGTGCACCTCGCCGATGCAGCGGCACGCGGCCTTGCGTTGCCCGCGGGCAACGGCATCAGCCCGCAGACCATCAGCCAGCTCGAGCCCGCCACACGTGCGGTCTACATCGAGGCGTTCACCGCATCGCTCAGCGTCGTGTTCCTCGCCGCCATGGCCGTCGCCCTCGTCGGGTTCGCGCTCACCTGGTTCGTGCCGGAGCATCGCCTGCGCGAGACGATTGCCGCGGTCGCCGAGGACATCGGCCGCGAGGCGGAGGACCTGTTCCCCATGCCGACCGATGCCACGTCCGTCGCACGAATCGAGCGGGCGCTCTCCCTCATTGCACACCGCGACACGCAGCTCGACTACATCGATCGCGTCGTGCGTCGCGCCGGTCTCGACCTGAGTCGCAGCGCGGCCTGGCTTCTCGTCCGCATCGGCGAGGAGGACTCCCGCCACGTGACGGACAGCGGGACCGCCGGCATCGCCGACGAGGAGGGCGTCCGCGAGGCCACGCGCGAGCTCCGGGCGCGCGGCCTCGTCGAGGTCTCCGGGATCGAGGGCCGGACACGCTGCGTGCTCACTCCCGCCGGGCACGACGCCCTCGACCGTCTCGCCCGCGCCCGCCGCGAGCACCTCGCCGAGGTCATCGCGGAATGGGGTCCGGAGCGTCGCAGCGAGATCGCCGGCGTGGTCGCGCGCCTGTCCGCGGACCTGGCCCCCGACTGACGGTCCCGTCCCGGACGACCGCCGTACACCGCGCCGCGCGACGATACGTCGAGCCCGTTGCCGCTCGACTGCCGTACACCGCGCTGCGCGACGATGCGTCGATCCCGTTGCCGCAGCGCGTGCATCCTGTTGCTGGAATTAATGTTGCAGCACCGCTCGGCAAGTCTCTGCCCGGGAGGTGCGCATGCAGCTGCTCAAGGCGATGCCGACGTCGCGCCAGACGACGATCGGCCTGTTTCTGATCCGCCTCGTGCTCGGCACGATCTTCATCGCGCACGGCGCACAGAAGCTGTTCGCCATCGGGGTCGCGAACTTCAGTGCCGGACTCGAGCAGATGGGCGTTCCGGCGGCGGGCGTGATGGGTCCGCTGGTCGTACTCGCAGAGCTCGGCGGCGGGATTGCGCTGGTGCTGGGCCTGTTCACACGCGTTGCGGGCCTGGGCGTCATCGCGGTAATGACGGGCGCGATCGCTCTGGTCCACTACCCGAACGGGTTCTTCGCGCCGGACGGGTTCGAGTTCAACCTGATGCTGATGGCGGCGGCGATCGGGCTCATCGTGATGGGCGCGGGTGCATGGTCCGTGGATGCGATGCTCGCACGGGGTGCCGATCGCGACACGTCGTCGCAGACGACTGCGCGGGAAGAGCGCGCGGCGCGGGCCGCCTAGCGGCAAGGTTCTGGGAGGTCGAACGCCGGGGCCGGTGCCGAGGTGAAGGTGTGGTCCCGGCCGCGGACGTGACGCCGGCATCGCAGGCGCTGACCGACGCGCCGGCGGTTTGACATCCGGCGGGTCCCGCGGAAGGTTGATGGAGCGCCCGACGCGCCCACCACAGCCAACGGACGGCCATGCGACACTCTACCCGTGCAGCCGCACTTGCGATCCTCCTCGTGACCGCAGCCGCAGACCTGTACGCGATCGACGATTTCGCGCTCTCGGCGAACGCTCCCGCGGACACGGCGGTGCTGCGTCGTGCGCTCGAGCGCATCGTCGCGACTCACGCGGGCGTGACCGGAATCACCGTACGGAACCTCGCCACGGGCGAGTCGATCTCGATCCGTGGCCAGGAGAAGTTCCCGTCCGCATCGCTCATCAAGGTGCCCGTGCTCGTCGCGCTCCTCGATCAGGTCGGGCAGGGGCGGATGCAGCTCGACGAGCTGTCGACCATGATCGCCCGCGACCGTGTCGGCGGGTCGGGCGTTATCAAGCACCTGCGCACGGGCACCGAGCTGTCGCTCGAGGACCTCGCCTGGCTCATGATCACGCTCTCCGACAACACCGCGACGAACCTGCTGCTCGACAAGCTGGACATACGTACGGTCGGCGTGAAGATGGAGGCGCTCGGGTTACCGCAGAGCAAGATCCACTCGAAGACGTTCCGCCGTGAGACATCGATCGCGCCCGACTCGTCCGCGAAGTACGGGCTCGGTGTCGCAACGCCGGACGAGATGGTGCAGCTGTTCTCGCTGCTCCACGAGGGCCGCGCGGTCACGCCCGCCCTCGACTCGCTCGCAATCCGTATCCTGCTGGCGAATCAGGACGGCAACATGATGACGCGCTGGGTGCCGTCCGGCGTGCGGGTCGCGCACAAGACGGGCTCGGTCGATCAGGCGCGCAACGACTGCGGCATCATGTATACGCCCGCAGCGCCGATCGCGCTGTGCGTGATGACGCGCGAGAACGCCGACACGTCGTACCGCGTCGACAGTGCCGCTCACCTGCTGATTGCGCGGATCGGCCGGGAGGTGTTCCGGCACTACAACCCGGACGCGGAGCTGCCGCCGCTGCCCGTGATGACGGGGAGCTGAGCGTGGCGCTCGCGAGCGATACGCGGCGGGAGCGGATCCGGCGGCTGGAGCGCGCGGCGCGACCGCTCGAGCCGGGCGCCGGGCGGCGCCGCAGGTTGCGCAATGCGGTGGTCGCGTCCTCGGAGCGGTTCCTCCGGCGCATCGCGTCGCTCGAGGGCTTCGTGGAGACGGAGGACAGAGGTAGCCGCATCCTTGAGCTACCGATCACGGAGACGGGGATTCCGATCGAACGGGCGATCGCGGTGTTCGAGCGTGATGTCGTGCGGCCGGGCGGTCATCCCGCGTCCGGCGGATATCTGGCCTACATACCCGGCGGCGGACTGTATCACTCCGCGCTCGGCGATTTCATCACGGCCGTGACGAACAAGTATGCGGGCGTGTTCTTCGCCGGGCCGGGTGCCGTCCGGATGGAGAACATGATGATCCGCTGGACGGCCGACCTCGTCGGTTACCCGTCCACGGCCGGCGGCAACATCGCGTCGGGCGGCAGCATCGCGAATCTGTCGGCGATCGTGACGGCTCGCGAGACCCGGGGTCTCCGGGCCGCGGACTATCCACGCGCTGTCGTGTACCTGACAGCGCAGGCCCACCACAGCATCGACCGCGCGCTGCGCATCGCGGGGATGGGTGAAGCGGTGCTGCGCCGCGTTCCGATGGACGAGCAGTACCGGATGCGCACGGACATGCTCGCGGCTGCCGTCGATGCCGATCGGCGGGCCGGTTTGAAGCCGTGGCTGATCGTGGCAGCCGCAGGCACGACGGATACCGGCGCCGTCGATCCACTCGATGCCATTGCGGACATCGCGGCACGCGAGCGCTGCTGGTTCCACGTGGATGCTGCCTATGGCGGTTTCTTCCTGCTGACCGCGCACGGGCGCAGCATGCTGCGCGGCATCGAGCGCTCCGATTCCGTCGTTCTGGACCCGCACAAGGCGATGTTCCTGCCGTACGGCTCGGGCATCCTGGTCGTGCGCGATGCGCGCGCACTCGCGGCATCGCATGCGTACTCGGCGAGTTACATGCAGGACGCGATTGCGGAGACGAGCGAGGTCTCGCCCGCGGATGTATCGCCGGAGCTGACCCGCCATTTCCGCGCGGTGCGGATGTGGCTGCCGCTCGTGACACTCGGCACGCGGCCGTTCGCGGCAGCGCTCGAGGAGAAGCTGCTGCTCGCGCGCTACTTCCGCGAGGAGATCGCCCGCGCAGGGTTCGAGACGGGGCCCGAGCCCGACCTCTCCATCGTGACGTTCCGCCGCGTCCCCGCGGGTAGGGACGCCGAGGCCGCGAACCGCTTCAATCAGCGACTGGTCGACGCCGTGCGGCGCGATGGCCGCGTGTTCCTCTCATCCACGATGCTCGATGGCCGATTCACGCTCCGGCTCGCCGTGCTCGCGCATCGTACGCACCTGCGTGCGATCGACATGGCGATCCGGGTACTGCGGGAAACCGCGGATGCACTGGAGGCAGCCGATGCTCGCTGATCGCTGGATTCGTCCATCCGCGCTCGCCCGCGCGGGTGCGCTCGTGCTGATCACCCTGCACGCCGGCTGCGCGCCCGGCCCGGTCGAGACGGCTGCGCCCGCGGACGGGCCGCCGCCGGTGGAGCGCGAGTTCCGCGGCGTCTGGATCGCCGCGGTCGCGAACATGGACTGGCCGTCACGGGCGGGGCTTCCGCCGGACTCGCAGCGCGCGGAGCTGATCCGCATGTTCGATCGCGCGGGCGAGCTGCGGCTGAACGCGGTGATCCTGCACATCCGCCCTGCCGCCGACGCGCTCTATGCGTCCTCGCTCGAGCCCTGGTCGGAGTATCTCACCGGCCGCCAGGGCAGGGCGCCGGAGCCGTTCTACGACCCGCTCGAGTTCGCCGTCGAGCAGGCGCACGCGCGCGGTCTGGAGCTGCACGCGTGGTTCAATCCGTACCGCGCGCGTCATCCGTCAGCGCGTGGTGAGCTGGCGCCGACCCACATCAGCCGAGCGAGTCCGGAGCTCGTAAAGACGTACGGCAGCTACCTCTGGATGGATCCGGGCGAGGACGCCGTGCGTCAGCGGAGCATCGATGTCGTGGTGGATGTCGTCCGTCGGTACGATGTCGATGGCGTGCACATCGACGACTACTTCTACCCGTATCGTGAGCGCGGCCCGGACGGCCGCGAGCTCGACTTCCCCGACTCTGCGAGCTACGCGAAGTACCGCGCGGCCGGTGGCTCGCTCGGGCGCGGCGACTGGCGGCGCGCCAACGTCGATCGCTACGTGCAGGAGATGTACGATGCGGTGAAGCGGGAGAAGCCGTGGGTCAAGGTCGGCGTCAGTCCGATCGGTACGTGGCGGCCCAATGTGGAGCCGCAGCTCGGCGGCTTCGACGCGTTCGAGCAGATCTACGCCGACTCGCGCAAATGGCTCGTCGAGGGATCGCTTGATTACCTGGTCCCGCAGCTGTACTGGCCGATCGCCCGCACGGACGTGAGCTTTCCCGTGCTGCTCGACTGGTGGGTACGACAGAATCCGCTGAACCGCGGCATGTACGCCGGACTCATTCCGGGCAACGTGAACCTCGACATCGGCGGCCGCGGCGGCTGGGATCCCGACGAGATCATCGGCCAGATCTACATCACGCGCGGGCGTCCCGGTGCCGATGGCCACGTGCACTTCCGCATGGGCAGTCTCATGCCGGATGGCGCGTTCGGCGCGATTGCCGATACGCTGCCGCGGCAGCGCGTCGACTCGATCCGGGCGGCGCAGCGGCGCGTGCAGGCGCGACGCGACTCGATGACGGCGAAGCTGATGCGCGAGACGTACGCTCGCCCTGCGCTCACGCCGGCCATGACATGGCTGGATGATGATCCGCCGAGCTCGCCGACCGCGTCACGACGTGGCGCGCGGCTGGCGCTCGAGCCGGCGGGCGGCGAGCCCGCGTTCCTGTGGGTCATCCAGTCGCGCTGGCCCGAGGGGTGGCGCACGGAGATCGTTCCCGCAGGCGCGCGCGAATGGGTCGCCGGCAGCTCGTACGACATGAACGGCACGCCGCAGGACGTCTGGGTGTCGGCGGTCGACCGCGTCGGCAATCAGAGCCGGCCGCGCCGCGTGCAGTCGTCGGCGGTCGCGGACGCGCCGCAGCACGAGCTGCTGCCCGGCGTGATCCCGCATGTGCGCTGGGAGTCGCAGCCGGCGCTCGGGCATGCAGCGGATGCGAACCGCCGCAACCTGCACGCGGGGGACGTGCTCTCGTTCCGTGACCTGGTCGTGTCCGTGATGCGGACGAGCGCGGACTCCGCAGGTGACGCCGTGACGCTCCGCCTCACACGCGGCAGTGCCGTCGAGGAGCGCACGGTGCGCGAGGGCGCCGCGTTCAACTGGCAGGGCTATCATGTCGCCGTCGTGGCGGTGTACGGGCCGGGCGAGCTCGGCGCCGGACTCACTGCACTCGAGGTCGCGACGGTGACATCGCTGCCCGCACACGTCGCCGCGTCCACGACTGCGGGAGGCGCGGATCTCCGCCTGCGCATCCCGCACCGGATCACCCACGTCACGCTGCATCATACCGGCAGTGCGGAGCCGCTGCGGCCGTCCGATGACCCAGTCGCGAAGCTGCGCGGGCTCCAGTCGTGGGGCGCGAGCGACCGCAACTGGTGGGACGTCCCCTATCACTTCCTGATCGATCTCGACGGCCGCGTCTACGAGGGGCGCGACTGGCGTTACATGGGAGAGACGAACACGACGTACGATCCCGCCGGACACTTCCTCATCAGCGTGATCGGCAACTACGAGCGGCAGGAGGCAACACCGGCGCAGGTACGTGCGATCGCCGACCTGATGGCCTGGGCGGTCGACCGGTTCGACGTGCCGCTCGATCGGATCGGCGGACACTACGACTATGCCGGAACCACCTGTCCGGGAGAGCACCTGAGGAAGTACCTCGAGGACGGCACGTTCCGGCGCCTCGTGCGGGAGCGCCTGAGCGACCGCTGACCGCCAGGAATACCACGGCACGTTCCGGTGCCTCGTGCGAGAGCGTCTGAGCGACCGCTGACGGCTCGAGGCGCCGCAGGCTTCGTCATCACGGCACGGGCTGCGACGGCTCGCGGCGCCGCAGGCTCGGTCCATCACGGCACCGGCGGCGACCGCGCCGGCTCGATTGCGGCGCGGCCGGGGCGGTGCTAGCGTTTCGCGATGCGATTCCCCCGTTCCACGGCCATTCCCGCGCTGCTCGTCCTGTCCGTTTCGTGCGGCTCCGGCGGCGCGCCCTCGGCCCGCGGCGCCGCCGTAGTGCCGGCGCAGACAACGGCAGCTCGCATGCACGGCGCCGCAGATGTCCGGTTCGTTCACGGCATGATCGCCCACCATGCCCAGGCGATCCTGATGACGGACATGGTCGCGACGCGCGCGGAGCACGAGCAGATCCGACTGCTCGCGCGTCGCATCGATGTATCGCAGAAGGACGAGATCAGGATGATGCGACGCTGGCTCGAGCGGCGCGGCGAGCCGGTGCCGGACAGCACGGCGCACGCGCAGCACGCAGTGGCGCCCGGGATGCTGACCTCCGAGCAACTCCGCACGCTCTCGGCAACGACTGGCGTCGCATTCGACAGACTGTTCCTCGAGCAGATGATCCGGCATCACGAGGGCGCGCTCACCATGGTCGCGGAGCTGTTCGCCTCAGGCGGGGGACAGGAGCCGGAGCTGTTCCAGGTCGCTTCACACATCGATGCAGATCAACGCGCGGAGATCGCGCGCATGAGACGGCTGCTCGAATCGATCGAAGAGAGAGGTGCACGATGAGAGGGATGGTGCTGGCATCGGCGTGCGTCGCCGTGATGCTCGGCGGAGCTCGTGAGGGCACGGCACAGCAGTCGACCGATCCGCGCTCGTCGCTGCGCGGCGGCTGGAGGGATGCCGCGGCGGCGAGCAGCAACATGGAGCTCGTGGTGAACGTCGAGCGGCCGGAAGGCTTCGTCGATCCGGGCTCGCTCGGCAACATCCTGCTCGCGAACTCCGACATGGCGTTCCGCGGCAACGCGCTGTTCCTCGGCAACTTCAACGGCTTCAACATCTACGACATCGCGGATCCGTCCGCGCCGCGGCTGCGCGCGTCCGTCATCTGCCCGGGCGGGCAGGGCGACATGTCCGTACACGGCAACCTGCTCTTCATGTCGGTCGAGATGCCGAACGGCCAGGTCGACTGCGGCACCGGTGGCGCCATGTCCGATTCTGCCAGCACGGAGCGGTTCCTCGGCGTCCGGATCTTCGACATCAGCGATCTCGACGATCCCCGGCAGGTCGCGGGTGTGCAGACCTGCCGCGGCTCGCATACCCACACACTCGTCACCGATCCCGACGACGACGAGAATGTCTACATCTACGTCTCCGGCACCAGCGGGGTCCGACCCGAGACCGAGCTGCCGGGCTGCTCCGGACGGCCGCCCGAGGAGGATCCGAATACGGCGTATTTCCGGATCGAGGTGATCCGTGTGCCGCTCGCCGAGCCGCAGAACGCGACCATCGTCAATGCGCCCCGCATTTTCGCCGATCCGCAGACCGGCGCGATTGCCGGACTGTGGCGTGGCGGCGCGCACGGGCCGGGAACCCAGCAGACCGCTGTCACGGACCAGTGCCACGATATCACCGCGTATCCCGCGCTCGGCCTCGCGGCCGGCGCCTGCTCCGGGAACGGCATCCTCCTCGACATCTCGGATGCCGCGAACCCGCGGCGCATCGATGAGGTCGTCGATCCGAACTTCGCCTACTGGCACTCCGCCACGTTCAACAACGCCGGTGACAGGGTCATCTTCACGGACGAGTGGGGCGGCGGCCTCGCGCCACGCTGCCGTGAGAGCGACGACCCGCAGTGGGGTGCCGACGCCATCTTCGAGCTGCATGATCGCGAGCTGACGCAGCGCGGATACTACAAGCTGCCCGCACCGCAGACCGAGCAGGAGAACTGCGTTGCGCACAACGGATCCCTGATCCCCGTGCCCGGCCGCGACATCATGGCGCAGGCATGGTATCAGGGCGGCATATCCGTATTCGATTTCACGGACCCCGCCGATCCGATCGAGATCGCATACTTCGACCGCGGTCCCCTGAATCCCGGCGAGCTGCTGCTCGGCGGGCACTGGAGTGCCTACTGGTACAACGGACTGATCTACGCCTCCGAGATCGCGCGCGGCCTGGACGTGTTCCGCCTCACGCCCGGCGAGCACCTCTCGGAGAACGAGATCGAGGCGGCGAAGCTGGTCCGGCTCGAGACGTTCAATCCGCAGACACAGCCGCGCATCGTCTGGCCCGCGCACTTCACCGTGGCGCGCGCCTACATCGATCAGCTGCGACGCGGGAACGCGCTGCCTGCCGATCAGCTCGAGAACATCAGTGCAACGCTCGACCGGGCGGAACGGCAGCAGGGCGCGGAGCGGCGAAGCACGCTCACGCAGCTGGCCAGGGTAGTGAATGGATTGAGGGCCCGGGCGACGGGTGTGGACGTGCGGCGGCTGGAGCTCCTCGCCGCGGTTCTGCCCGAACTTTAACTTGCGGACCAGGCTCCATTCTACGGTTACGGCCGTTCCGGAAAGCGATTATGCACATTTTGATGGCGGATTTCCGGGCCGGCGGCGGGCGTTTGGCCCCCTGGCGCCCCCAGTATGAGATCGGTTTCGGGGCACAACCATGGCTGAACCGGCCGAAACCGTAGAATGAAGGGTGGTCCGCGGCTATTTCCGCGAGAGCACTCTCCCGTGCAGGGACTCGGTGAACGAGCCGCCGTCCACGGCAAGGCGGCCATTCACGAGCACGTGCACCATGCCTTCCGCGAGCTGGTGCGGCTGCTGGTACGTCGCCGCGTCGCGCACGCGGGCGAGATCGAACACGACGATGTCGGCGAATGCGCCGGGACGCAGCATGCCGCGATCGGGCACGCGCAACACGGCTGCGGGCAGGGAGGTCATCGAACGGATCGCGTGCTCGAGCGAGACGACGCCGCGCTCGACGACGTATCGGCGGAGCTTGCGCGGGAACGTGCCATAGGCGCGCGGGTGAGGCACGCCGCTGCCCATCTCGACGAGGGTGCCGTCGGAGGACGTCATGGTCCAGGGCTGGACCATGAGGAGCGCGATGTCGTCCTCGTCCATGTTGAACGAGACGATGCTGGGGCTGTTGCCGGCGACCATCTCGAGTGCGAGGTCGATCGGGTGAATGCCGCGCTGCGCTGCGACCTGGTCGAGTGTTGAGCCCTCGACGGAGTGGTCGGTCCAGGAGGCGAACTGGATGCGATCGGCGCCGCCGCGACGCTCGAGGTTCTCGACCATCTCGCTGCGGACGCGCTGCCGCACGGTAGCATCGGCGAGCCGCGCGGCGAGCGAGTCGCGACCGCCGGCCTGGGCCCACCGCGGCAGCAGTGCGGCGGCGAGGCTCGTGGATGACGCCTCGTAGGGGTACTGATCCGCAAACACCTCGATGCCCTGCTCACGCGCGCGCTCGATGCGTTTCACGAGAGCGCCCGAATAACCCCAGACGCGCGGCCCGAGCACCTTGATGTGCGTGACGATGCCGGGCAGCGCGGCCTCGCGCGCGACGCGGATCACCTCATCGACGGCGGCGACGACACCGATCGTATAGTCCGCTTCGTCGCGGATGTGGCTGGTATACACACCATCGTATTCCGCCGCGATCTTCGCCAGATCGATCAGCTCCTCGGTGCTCGCGAAGCTGCCGGGTGCGTAGTACGGCCCGCTGGAGAGACCGAACGCGCCCGCCTCCATGCCAGCGCGCACGAGCGCGCGCATGTCCTCCAGTTCTGCGGCCGAGGGCGCACGATCGGCCGGTCCGAGCACGGCTCCGCGGACGGACCCGTGGGGCATCATCTGCGCGACATTGACACCGAGTCCATGCTCGAGCAGCGCCTCGCGCTGCTCCAGCATATCGATGGGACCGCCGCCATCGGGATTGACGAAGACGGTGGTCACGCCCTGTGCGAGGAGCGGTCGCGCGCGACTCAGGCTCTCGCGCGCCAGGCCGCCGCCGGCGTGCGAGTGGGAATCGATGAAGCCGGGTGCGACATAGAGACCGGCCGCGTCGATCGTGCGGCGCGCCGTCGCGTCGCCGAGATCGCCCATGGCGGCGATCCGGTCACCGGTGACGGCGATATCTGCGAAGTACCACGGATTGCCGGTGCCATCGAGGACGCGGCCGCCGCGGATGATCAGGTCGTATTCCTGCGCTCCGGCACCGCTGCCGGCGGCGAAGCACGCGAGGACGAGCAGCAGGGCAGCAACGCGATACCTTGTCATGCGAAGAGGTCTCCGTGTCGATTCAGTAGCCGCGCGGCTCACCGTCGTGCCGCGGGTCGGAAACGGCGATCCAGCGGTCGCCGCGGCGCACGATCATGTAGATGCGCGCATGACTGGATGATTCGGCCGCGGGGTCGTATCCCATCGCGCGGACGGCCGCGAGCAGTGCCGGTGCGAATCCGTGCTCGAGCTGGACACGCGGGTTCGACGGCGATGGGAAGATGCGCGGCATGCGGAGCGCATCGATCGGATCCATGCCGTAATCGAGCGTATACACCATGGTCTGGGCGATCTCGGTCGGGATGCGGCCCGACCCGGGTGCTCCGGTGACCATGTGCACGCGGCCGCCGTCGATGACCATTGTGGGCGCGATCGTCGATGTGCGCGTGCGCCAGACGGAGCTGCCGCCCGCAGTCGCACTGTCGCTGCGGAAGCGGTAGCCGGAATCGTTCAGGAAGAATCCCGCGACCCAGGCGCCCGAGCCGAAGATCGTGCTGTTCGTCTGCGTGAGCGCGACGGCATTGCCGGCCGCATCGACGACGGACATGTGCGTCGTCTCGCCCGTCTCGCCATCGAGCCCGGAGCCGCCGGCTTCGACGGGCGCGGCCTCCCGTGCGTCCGCGTCATCGAGCCCCACGCCGTCCGCTTCGACGGGCGCGGCCGCCGGTGCGTCCGCGGGCCACGGCCTGAACGGCGCACACTGTGGCGGCGGAGGTGTTCCTTCGTGCGCGCTCGCGTCGGCGGTCTCGATCTCGGCGGCGGCGGTCCCGGTGCCGACGAGCACGCGGCGCTGTGCCACGAATGCGTCGGTGATCCGGCCCGCAGCCGGCACGGCGCGCCAGCGCGGGTCATCGTTGATGCCGCGATTGTCGGCCTGCGCGACGCGGAGCGCGGACACGAGCACATCGAACGCTCGCGCCGATGCCGTCGGCAGTCCGAGCGCCGGCAGGTCGAATGGCTCCAGCAGCTTCAGCGAGTGGAGCAGCTGCGCGCCGGTCTGCGGCGGCGGTGCGGACACCAGGACGCGCCCGCGATACGTCGTACACAGCGGCCGCTTCCACTGCGGCCGGAAGCCGGCGAGGTCGGCGAGTGTCGCGGGATGCGAGTGCCGGTTCAGCACGTCGATGATCGCGCGGCCGGCGTCGCCCTCGTCGTAGCCCGCGCGGCCGTGCTCCGCGATCGCACGGAGCGTCACCGCGAGATCGGGGTTCCGATAGATGTCGCCGGGATCGAGCGGACTGCTATCCGGATACATCTGCGCGCGCGCCGTCTCGAAGCGATGCAGCTTCGCTGAATCGGAGCGGATGAACTCGGCGAGCGTCTGGCCGACGGGGAAACCGTCCTCGGCGAGTCGGATCGCCGGCTGTAGGATCTGGCGCAGCGGCAGCGAGCCGAACCGACGATGCGCCTCGAGCAGTCCGGCGACTGCGCCGGGGATGCCGACGATGCGCAGGTCGATCCCCTCCACCTCGCCGGTACGTCCGCGAAACGATGCCGCGTTCTGCATCGCGTAGAAGTCGAGGAAGTACGGCTGGCGCTCGTCCTCCTTCCAGATGAGCATCGCGCCGCTGCCCCCGAGTCCCGACATCTGCGGCTCGACCACACCGATCGCGAACGCGGTGGCGACCGCGGCATCGACGGCGTTGCCGCCCGCCTGGAGCACGGCCAGCCCGGCATCGCTCGCAAGGCCGTTCGCCGACGCGACCGCGCCGTTCCGTGCGACGACACGCTTCAGTGCGTCCGGCGGCGCTGCCGCTTCCGGCGGGCGGAGTGGCGCAGCGCACGCGCTGATCAGCAGGATGACGGTCGGCACCCATCGACTCGCTCGCATGATGCGTCCTCTCAACGCTGTTCCTGACCCGGCCGATAGCGAAGGACCGTGCCGCGCGCGATGTCCTCCTCGGTCCAGAGAACGCGCTTCATCCGGCCCGCAGCGAACATCGCCGCCTGATCCGCATGGTACGGTGATGTCGGGTCCGGACTCTGGCCGTAGGCCAGGACCGAATAGGCGCGAGGCGTTTCCGCGAACTCGACGGCAATGACCCAGCCGTCGCCGCCGTCCGCGACGCGCCTGCCGTCCTCCGCGGTCGAGAAGTTGAGGACGCGGAAGCAGCCGAGCGCACCGCCGCACCCGCCGACCGGCACATCGACGTCGCCGCGCCGCACGCGGTGGAGCTCGCCCCACGCGACGTCCCAGCTGCCGAACTGCTCGACCGTCGCGGGAATCGCGAGCGTGAACGCCTGCACGGCACGCGCCGGATCCGCAAGCCCTCGTGGCGTGGATGTCGGCTGCGCCGGCGTCCACTCGACGGCATGCAGCGAGTCGCCGCGCATCAACCGGCGATACTCCGTCCACCACGTCTCGAACAGCACGGCACCGCGGGCAGCCGCGGACGCCGTGTTATCCCACCGCTCCAGAAGATCGGCCGCGGCGAGCACGGTCGAATCCGTCGAGCTCGACCGCACGGCGGCGAGCAGATCCTCCTTCACGCGGTCCGCAAGCAGCATGCGCATGCTGTGCTTCGCCGCTACGACGTCCTCGAGCGTGAAGCGGCGATCGTTGTGGAGCAGCTCGAGCGCGTGCTGGCTGCGCAGCCGGAGCCGCGGCGCCTCGACCGGGAACGCGAACGAGTCCGCCATGATCGCATTCAGGTTCGTGAAGTGCGGCGAGTCGTTCTCGTTGTGGATGTAGCCACCCGGCGGATTGTGCAGCTGCGGCAGTGAGTCGAACGGCAGACGTCGCGTCCAGATGTCCGCGCTGTCCACTGCGAGGATCGCGAGCGTGTCTCCGGCCGCCGAGTGCGGCAGCTTCGGCGCACCGGACATCCACACATAGAAGATGTTGCCGGCGCGGTCCGCATACGTGAAGTTCGACGTGGTGCGCGCGCCGATCCGCATCGCCTCCTGCCACTCCTCGAGGCTTGTCGCCTGCATCATGCGCAGCCACTGCTCGCCCGCACGGAAGTCGCCGTCGGCCGCGGTCCGGAGGATGTAGACGTACCGATCGTCGCGATGGACGACCGCACCGAGATCGGTGGTCCACACCTCGCGCGATTCCCGGCCGCGCCGCACGCTGTCGCGGTACTCGACCGTGACGACCTGCCTGCGCAGCGGCAGCGACCGGCCGTTCAGGAGGAAGCGGTTGCGGTTCTCCGGATCGATGCGGAACGCGTAGAATTCATGGCTGCGCGAGGCGTTGTTCGTCGTCGCGAAGCCCAGGTCGCGGTTGAATCCGCCGATGACCGTGAACGGTCCGCCGATGCGGAAGTCGCCATAGAAGTCGAGCACTCCCGGCACGCGCACGTGCGCCTCATAGTAGCCGGCCGTCCAGGACAGGTGCGGGTTGCGCAGGAGGATGGCATGGCCGCTCGCGGTACGCGCCGGCCCGAGCGCCCACGCGTTCGAGCCCACGTTCTCATCATCGGCGACCAGCAGCCGCGGGTTCGCGGTGTCCTCGAGCAGCCGCTGCCGGAACCGGTTCAGCTGCGCCGGAGCCGGTGCGACGATGTCGCGGGCAAGGACATCGTACGCCGTGAAGTCGGGCTGCACCCACTCCGGCAAATCGGCACGGTGCGCGCGGATGTAATGGTTCATCCCTGCCGCGAACCCCTCGTACACGCTGCGCGTGTCAGCGTGCAGGAGGTCGTAGGCTTCACGGGCGCGGGCGTGGCGCAGCCGGGCGGCGACGTCTGCGTCGATGCGGTCCGCTCCCTCGATCAGCGCCGAGCGGCCACGTGCCGCGTTCATCCCGTCGATGATGCGAGCGCCGTGATCCTCGAGCTGCACGTACGCGAGCGCGAACGCGCCCGCTTTCAGGTCCGGCGCGAGGATGTGCGGCACGCCGAATTCCGTGCGTCGGATCTCGACCCGTGCGGCCAGCTCGCTCAACTCGGTCGGCGATGCCGGCCGAGCCGCGGGCGGGCCGGCGGTGGCGCAGGCGGCGAGCAGAACCGTGAGCGTGTGGGCCGGCACCAGGCGACGGGCGAGATCGCGGATCGTCATCGGAGCTCCGGAGGTCATTCGAAGGTCGGGCAGGCAAGATAAGGAGAGGGATACCGATCTGGCGAGGGGCGGCCGGGCCTCGCCAGACCCGGTCGCCCCTCGTCGCGCCTAACGCCTCACCGTCGGATACGTAATGCCGAGCTGCTCGAGATACGTGTCGAACTTCGTTTCGTCGTAGTAGAAGCGCGCGAGCTGCGGCTTGAACTCCTGCATGATGCGCGTGTTCAGCCAGACCGGTGGCGGGTCGTCCGCGTCGATGAACGGCGTGTACTGCATCTCCTTCGTCTGCACCTCACGGAAGTACTTCCAGGATTCGTCGACCAGCTCGGGCCGCAGGAAGAGCTCGAGCGCGGTGCGAGCCATGACCTTCGCGCCGGCCGTGGCGCCCTTGTGGGCGATCGGCGTCGCCATCGCGATCGCATTCGCCCAGTGGTGACCGGGCAGGCCAGGGATGTTCGAGGGGAACCGCAGCGTCACGGTCGGGACGACCCAGGAGATGTCGCCGATGTCATCGGAGCCGCCGCTCGTGCGGCGCTGCGGCGGCGCGCGCAGCGAGTCGGGCGGCTCCGTGTTGAGTCCGTTCTCGCGTGCGCCGACCTCCTTCTGCACCGCGCGCGCGAGCGTCTGGTCCGCCTCGCTCCACTCGGGCAGGCCGACAGCGCGGATGTGCTCGTGCATCGTCTCCGCAATGACCTTGTTGAAGTGACGGGGCCAGGCCGTGCCGAGGATCCGATGCGTGACCTCGGTGTCCGTCATCTTCGCCGCGCCGTCCGCGATGTTGACCGCGATGTCGAAGTTGTGCTTGATGTCGGGATACTCGATCTCGCGGATGTAGTACCAGACACTCGCCGACGATGGCACAACGTTCGGCTGATCACCGCCGTCGCTCACGACATAGTGCGAGCGCTGGTCCGGCCGGAGGTGCTCGCGGCGGAAGTTCCAGCCGATGTTCATGAGCTCGACGGCATCGAGCGCGCTGCGCGCGCGCCAGGGCGCCCCTGCCGAGTGCGCCGCCTCGCCCTTGAACGTGAACTCGACCGACACGAGACCCGTGCCGTTCGCATCGCCCCACGTCACGCCGAGGTCGTTGCCGACGTGCGTGAAGAAGACGGCATCCACGTCGCGGAACCGGCCATCGCGGACGAACCACGCCTTGCTCGCGACCAGCTCCTCGGCAACGCCCGGCCAGAGCACGATGGTGCCCGGGATGCGCTCGCGCTCCATGATCTTCTTCAGTGCGAGCGCCGCCGTGATGTTGACGGCCTGGCCGGAGTTGTGGCCCTCGCCGTGCCCGGGTGCGCCCTCGACGATCGGGTCGTGGTATGCGACGCCCGGCTTCTGGCTCGCCTTCGGGATGCCGTCGATGTCACTGCCGAACGCGATCACCGGCTCGCCCGATCCCCACGTCGCCCACCACGCCGTCGGAATGCCGGAAACGTCGTCGTCGATCGTGAACCCGTTCTGGCGCAGCAGGTTCGTGAGGTAGCGCTTCGTCTCCACCTCATGGAAGCCGAGCTCGGAGAAGCTGAACAGCTTGTCGACGATGACCTGGGTCAGCTTGCGATTCGCTTCGACCTCGGCCGTCACCTCGTCGATCATGCGGCGGACATCGCGGGCTTGTGCGGCGGCCGGACGAGGTGCCGCATGCGCGAGCAGTACGGCAAGGGAGAGCGTTCCCGCAATGCGTAGGAACGGCGGCGTCATGGCGCGCTCCGGTTCGAGTGGCTTGTAGGATGGTGCGGCGGTTGCGCCCGCCGCAGGTGACCGATAGCACACGCGGCGCAGCGTCGCAAGCGGCCACTCCGAATCCCCGGAGCTAGCCTGCGCGGTCCGGCACCTCGTTGCGAACGGGCGGCACCGTACGCAGATATCGGTAGATGGCGCGCAGATCGTCGCCGGTCATGCGGCGGAACTGACGCCACGGCATGAACGGGTGCAGTTCGACGCCGGCGGGGTTCACGCCCGTGCGCAGCGTCTGCAGGAAATCCTCTTCCGTCCAGGAGCCGATGCCGGTGCCGCCGTGCGGCGTCAGATTGTCGGGGTTCTCGGGGAACCCGGCGGGCGGATCCGCGGTCCCGGCGAAAAGCTGATCGAGCCGGGGCGCGGCGCGGAGGCCGCCGCGGGGCGTGTGACAGTCCGCGCACAGCGCGATGTGCAGTGCCAGGTACTCACCGTATTCCGGCGTGGCCGCGCGGGGCGGTGGCCGGCTCTGCCCGGACCGGGCTGGCTCCAGGAAGAGCAGTTCACCGATCGCGTAGATCAGATTGTGGTCCTGGCGCACGACGTTGCGGACGGGCTCGAGTGTCCTGAGGTAGCGTGCGATCGCGAGTGCATCGCGCTCCGACATGCCGCTGAACCACGTGTACGGCATGACCGGGGCGAGCACGCGGCCGTCGCGGTCGATGCCGTTGCGGATCGCGCGCACGATCTCCGCATCCGACCACGCGCCGAGTCCCGTGACCGGGTCCGGCGTCAGGTTCGATGCGCGCACCGTGCCCAGCCGCCAGTTCCGGAACGCGAAGCCGCCGCTCAGCGGGCCGTCGGGATTCCCGGGGTCGGCCGCGTGGCAATGGCCGCAGTTCGCCACGTTGCGGACGATGTACTCGCCGCGCTGAACCAGGCCGCTCGTGTCACCGACCGCCGAAGGTTCGAGCGCGGGCAGCGGCATCCTTCCGCCGCCGCAGCCGACGACGGCGAGCAGTGCGACGGCGCCGGTGGTCGAGCACTGGCCGGGGAGTTTCACACGGCGGGATCGATGCAAGGAGCGGGCGCGGGAAATGCCGTCCTTGCCGCGTGTACGCCGCCGCTCCAACTTGGACAGCAGCTTCGTCCTCCCCGCTTCCCAGCGATCCGCATGAGTTCGACTCCGCCGGACCTGTTCACCGAGCTCAAACGACGTCGGGTATTCAGAGTCGCCGCTGTGTATGCGGCCATCGCCTGGCTAATCATCCAGATCTCCGCAACGGCATTCCCGTACCTGGCGCTGCCGGCGTGGACCATCACTCTGGTGATCGTCCTGCTCATCGCCGGACTCCCGATTGCGCTGGTGCTGAGCTGGGCCTACGAGGTGACGCCGGAGGGCGTGCGGCGCACGGAGCCCCCGGCTGACGCCGCACCGCGCCGTCGCGGAACGCTGGCAACGGTTCTGGTGGTGCTCGCGGCCGTCGTGCTGGGCACGTACATGTACCGGCTGCGCACCCCCCCCGCTCTCGCCGCGGGCGATGGGCGGACGGAGGCAATCCGTTCGATCGCGGTGCTGCCCTTCGTGAACATGAGTGCCGACGCGGACAACGAGTACTTCAGCGATGGCCTGACGGAGGAGCTGCTCAATACGCTCGCGCAGGTAGAGGACCTGCGGGTCGCCGCACGGACATCCGCCTTCGCGTTCAAGGGGGTGAACCGGCCGGTCACCGAGATCGGCCGCACGCTCAACGTGGAGACGGTGCTCGAAGGCAGCGTGCGCAAGACGGGCAGCCAGCTGAGGATCACGGCGCAGCTCATCAACGTTGCGGACGGCTATCACATCTGGTCGAAGATCTACGACCGGCAACTCGCGGACATCTTCACGATCCAGCAGGAGATTTCCCACGAGATTGTCGCCAATCTGCTCCCGAGATTCGGCGGCAGGACTCCGGAAGGGCACGGCTCGACGACCGACGTGCAGGCGTACGAGGAGTACCTGAAGGGCCGGTTCGCGTTCTGGCAGGGCACGTCGGAGACCAACCTCAGGACGGCGATCCGCCACTACGAGGCCGCGATCGAGCGCGATCCGGGATATGCGCTGGCGTACGCGGGCCTCTCGGACGCCTACATGCTGCTCGGCGGACAGCATGCCGTCCCGGTGGAAGTCTTCCCGCGGGCGAAGGAGGCCGCGCTGCGCGCGCTCGAGCTGGACGATCAGCTGGCGGAAGGGTACGTCGCACTGGCCAGCATCAACTGGTTCTACGAATGGGACTGGCCGGCGGCCGAGCGCAATTACCGGCGCTCGTTCTCCGTGAACCGCACCGTGTACACGCGCTGCATCTGCTACGTCTGGTACCTCGTCACGATCGGCGATTTAGACGCCGCCGTCCGTGAAGGCGAGCGCGTCCGTATGCTGGACCCGGTCGGGCACCTGCCGCTCACGACTCTCGCTCAGATGTACTTCCTCGCCGGCCGGCCGGCCGATGCGCGCGCGACCCTCGATGCGCTCGAGGAGGCCGGCAGCACGTCGGCGCTCATACCGCGGCTGCGTGCGTGGCTGCTCTGGGACGAGGGTGATCGAGATGGAGCCGTCGCCGTGCTGGACGCGTATGCGACGGCGTTGAACGAGCGCGGCGGCTTTGCCCGGACGGCACCGCCGATCGCCGTTGCGGAGCTGGCCTACATGTATGCCAACCGCGATCGCGTGCGCGAGGCGCAGGGGCTGGCCGAGGAGTTGCGCGCGCGGGCGGAGACGCGCTACGTGCCCGGCGAATATGTGGCCGCCGCGTTCGCAGCCGCAGGCGACACGGCCGAGGTCGCGGCGTGGTTGCAGCGCGCGTACAGCGAGCGTTCGAATCTGGGCATGTTCTCGACCTATCCGCTGTCCCGCGCGCTGGCCGGCGTACCCGCCTATCAGGACGTGCTTGGCCGGGTCGGTGTGCCGCGTCCCGTCCACGGTGTCGTGG
Organism: Longimicrobiales bacterium; assembly: GCA_036374995.1. Classification (GTDB taxonomy): domain Bacteria; phylum Gemmatimonadota; class Gemmatimonadetes; order Longimicrobiales; family RSA9; genus SH-MAG3. Next base: position 28,731 of record DASUSS010000004.1, read on the forward strand.
CCGACGATTGATCCGTCGCCGCGCAGCCCGGCGCGCGCCGGACTGCCGGGCACAGCGTCACTCGTAGCGCAGCGCGCTGAGCGGATCGACGCGTGATGCGCGCAGCGCCGGAATGTAGCCGGCAGCGAGCGCGAACAGCCCGAGCAGCGCGACCGCTCCGGCGAACGCGAGCGGATCGACGGCCTCGACGCCGTACAGCAGGGCGCTTGCGGCGCGACCCAGCGCGAACGCCGCGCCGATACCGGCTGCAGCGCCAACGATCAGCATGAGGGCGACCTGGCGCAGCACAAGGCGCAGCACGTTGCCCGTGTTCGCGCCGAGCGCCATGCGCACTCCGATCTCGCGCGTGCGCTGTGCGACCGTGTACGCGAGCACGCCGTAGAGCCCGATGGCCGCGAGCAGTGTCGCGAGCGCGGCGAACGTGCCGGACAACGTGCCGATCATCCGGTCGAGGAAGATGTTCTCGCGCACCTGCTGCGGCAGCGTCTTCAGGTTCTCGATCGGCAGGTTCGGGTCGAGCCGCGCAATGAGCGGCTGGATGCTGCGCATGATCTGCGAGGGATCCATGCCGGTCCGGACGTAGAACGTCAGGAATCCGACCCGCTCGTCCTGTCGCCACGGCGTGAAGAACAGCGGGGGCACGTCGGCCTTGACCTCGCTGTACTTCGCGTCCCTGACCAGGCCGATGATCTCCATGTTCAGCACTTCATCCCCGACCGCCATGCGCTTGCCGACGACGTCGCGGCCGAGATTGAATTTCTTCGCAAAGGCCTCGTTCACGATCACGACGTCTGCACCGCTCTCGTTGTCCGCGGCGGTGAACTCGCGGCCGGCGAGGATAGGTATGCCGAGCGTGGAGAAGTACGCCGGCCCGACCTCGTTGAAGCGCGCGTTCGAGTCGATGTCGGGTCCGCGCTCGAAACCCTCGACGTTGACATCGCTGCCCCAGTTGCTGCCGGCGAGCAGCGGCACGAGCGAGCTGGTGACGGATGTGACGCCGGGCAGCGCGGCCAGCTCCTCCTCGACGCGCTCGTACAGCAGCTTCGCGCGCTCCGGATCGTACCCGTTCAGCTCGGGCGCTATCGCGAACGTGACGACGTCGTCGACGCGGAGGCCGAGATCGACACGGCTCACGTTCGTGAGGCTCCGCAGGAACAGGCCCGCCGTGATCAGCAGCGCCATGGAGAGCGCGATCTGCACGGTGACGAGCGCCGCACGGAACCGGGCGGCGCCGCGGGTCACCGTGAGGTTCCCCGCGTTGGCGCGGATCGTCGTGACCAGCTCCGAGCGCGTGCTGTGCAGAGCCGGGAAGAGACCGAACAGCAGGCCGGTCGCAATCGAAAGGACTCCGGCGAACAGGATGACGGACGTGTTCAGCTGCAGCTCGAGCGTGCTCGAAGCCTCGGGCGGCAGGATTGCGGCGAGGCCGGCGAGCGTCCAGTACGCGACGACGAGGCCGACGGCGCCGCCCAGCGCGCCGAGCACGACCGACTCCGTCAGCAGCTGTCGGATGACCTGGCCGCGACTGGCGCCGAGCGAGAGCCGCACCGCCATCTCCATCCCGCGGTTCGCGCCGCGTGCCAGCAGCAGGTTCGCGATGTTCGCGCACGCGATGAGCAGCACGACGGCGGCGGTCCCGAGCAGCAGCAGCAGCGGCGTGCGCGCCTCCGTCTGCGTGCTGCTCTGACCCTTCCGGCCGTCCGCCACCGTGACTTCCTTCGCCCGGAACTGCGCCATCGTCGCATCGCTCATGCCTTCCTGGAGCGGCGCCTCGATGTCGTTGATGATCGGGCGGTACACGGCATTCACCGCGGCGTGCGCCTGCTCGATGGTGGCCCCCGGCTTCAGCCGCGCGAAGACGTACGCCCAGTAGCTGCGCCGGTTGTCGAACCCGGCGAACCCCGGATTCATGATGCCGCGCATCGTGATCGGTACGTACACCATCGGCCGCGCACCGACCGTCGTGCCCTCGAAACCGCGGGGCGCGATGCCGATCACCGTCATGGGATGGCCGTTGATGACCATGGTCTGACCGACGACGCCGGGGTCCGCGCCGAGCCGGCCCTCCCAGAAGCTGTGGCCGAGCACTGCGACGGAATGCGCCCCGACGGTCTCATCATCGCTCGGACCGATCAGCCGCCCGTGCGCCGGCTGCAGCCCGAGCACCGGGAAGTACGAACCCGACACCATCATGGCCTCGCCGTTCAGCGTCAGTCCGTTGTACGCGACGTTCGCGCTCGTGAGCCGGTGCGCCGCGACACCGCTGAACGCGGTCTCGGCGGACTCCAGGTCCCGGAACATCGGATAGCTGAAGATGACGTCGCAGTCGCCCGCCTGATTGCACGAGGTAGAGCCGTACTTGGGCCCGGGCGCGGCCAGATTGACCAGGCGGTGCGCGTCGTGGACGGGCAGCGGTCGGAGCAGGATCTGGTCGTAGAGTGAGAAGATCGCCGCGTTCGCACCGATGCCGAGCGCGAGCGAGAGGATCGCGACGGTCGTGACGAACGGTGATTTGAACAGCGTACGGAACGCGAGTCGCAGACTACGCATGAGATCCCGGGATGTGAGGGTAACAGGACCGGCCCCAGCGCCGGCGTGTCGACGGCAACCCTACGTTTGGACGGCTGAAATGGTGTCGGGGTTGCAGGCGGCGGGCAGAAATTCCCGGGCGGTCAGTCCTGCGGCCCTGGCGGAGCGGTGCGGCCGGGCACCGGGGCGCCGGGCCCAGCACTCAGGCCGCCACCCGGACGACGTTGCTGCGGACGTCCCGGCGCTCCTCGGCGGAGAGCAGGTGGACGGTGGTGTGGAACCGGTAGTCACCGGCCGTGGTGCCGGGCGGGAACGTGGTACGGTAGGTCGCCTCGGCGCCGGGCTGCAGTGTCCTCAGCTCCATGGTACAGACGCGATCCGTCCGGACCGGCTGCCAGTCGTCGCCGACCCGACGCTCGATGGCGGTCGTGCACAGGTTGTAGCCGATCTCCTGTGCCGAGCGGTTCGTGAGCGTCAACTCGATGGAATCGCCGGCGGCCGTGGCCGCGGCTGCGAGTCGGATGTCTCCGCTGCCGCCGCCCTGCATGGACGGTCCGCACGCGCAGAGAACGAGGCCGAGGACAACGAGTGCGCGCATGTGCTGCTCCTGAATCACCGTGACGCTGTCAACGTTCGGCGATGTCCGCGGAATATATGTGCCAGCGCCGCTGCTCCGCGGTCGCGCCGTCGACCACACTGCGGCGCAGCGTGTAGGTCCCCTCGAAGATCTGGCGGGTGCCCGCGCGCGTGGTCGCATGAACGATCACGGGCAGCTCGACGAAGCGCGAGCCGGCCGCGCCTTCGACCCGTCCGGCCCGGCCGACCTCGACCCGCACGGACGCCGTCTCCGCGAAGCCGGCCGCGAACGCCTCGTAGCCTTGACCGCTGGCGTCACCGCCGTTCCCCCAGTACGCGTAGGCGCGGCGGTAGTCACCGGCACGGATCGCGTCGAAATAGGCACGGATCACGGCGGCCGGAGTCGAGTCCGGCCCGGCCACGCCCGGTGCGTCCGCCGGCATCACCCCCGCGTCCGTGGTGGTGCGTCCGGCGGCGTGATAGGCGATGATCCGCGCGCCATCGGCGCTCACGGTGAGCGACACCCGCTCGCGCGACACGGCGGTCGCGGTGTCGGGGTTGACGACGTGTACGACATCGGCATCGACGATGCACTCGCCCGCTTCATTCACTACGATGGCGCCGATCTCGATGCGCTGCGGCCAGGGACTCGATACACGACGCCCGGGTGCCTGCAGCGGATCGCTCAGCCACGACCGGACCAGCTGCAGCTCGACGAGCGGTTCGTAGCTCGCCCGCATCTCGCGCTCGAGCACGCTGTCGGGCGCGAGCAGCGATACGTTCCGGAGCCGTGTACCGAAGTGCTCGACGACTCTCCGGGCGTCCGCCGGCCGGCACTCTGCCGCCGCCCCGTCCGGCGGCGCGTCCGCCGCGTTGCAGGACGCGGCGAGCAGGACCAGCGCGATGAGCGGGCAACGTGTGATCATCGCGCCGCTCGCGCGGGCCGCGTGTCCAGCTCGGGCAGCACGTGTGCGCCGAAGTCGTCGAGGAAGCGGCAGGTCCGCGATCATCGCCGCACCGTTCCGGACACGCGATTCACCGGCCTCACGGATAGAGTGTATAGCGGTCGCGGACCCGCTGCCACTGCGCCAGCTCGTCCTCCCAGCGCTGCCAGATCACGTCAGGATCCTCGCCGTTCTCGAGCGCTTCGCGAGCCCAGCGCGAGCCGAGCATCTGCGTCATGCCATCGTTCGTGATGCGGAACTCGGGGTGCGCGCGGCGGATCCCGGCGAGCAGCACGAGCGCGAGCCGGACCGGCTGATGTGCGTTCCTGTCGGTGATCCGGATGCGGATGGCGCGCACGCGCTCGCCGCGGAACGGAATCCAGCCCGCGCCGGCCGGGACGAAGCTGGTCGTGTCGAGCGCGACACCCGCGAGGTCGTACCTTGCCGTACTCGCGAGAACGAGCGCAGGATCGAGCCAGGGTGCGCCGACATAGGAGAACGGGGCGTCCGTGCCTCGCCCCACGGACAGGTTCGTCGCCTCGAACAGCACGAGACCCGAGTAATTGAGTGCGGCCTCGAGCGAGCGGATGTTCGGGGAAGGATCGATCCACGGCAGTCCGGTCTCGTCGAACCAGTCGTCACGCCGCCAGCCGGCGGCGGGGATGACGGTGAGATCGGCGCCAATGCCATACTCGGCATTGACGTACCGTGCGATCTCGCCGACCGTCATGCCGTGACGAAGCGGGACCGGATAGTAACCGGTGATCGCCTGGCCGACATTGCGCATCTCCATCTGCATCAGCGGCCCTTCCATCCGGCCGGTGATCGGGTTGGGCCGGTCGAGCACGATGAACGGGATGCCCTCGGCGGCCGCGGCCTCCAGCGCCATCGCCATCGTCCACACGAACGTGTAGGGCCGCGCGCCGATGTCCTGCATGTCGAACAGCAGGACCTCGACACCGCGCAGCATCTCCGGAGTAGGGCGCTGCGTGCTGCCGTAGAGCGAGTGGACCGGCACGCCCGTGCGCGCGTCGATGCCGCTCTCGATCTTCACGCCGCCCTCGACGCCGCCGCGCAGGCCGTGCTCCGGGCCGTACAGCGCGACGAGCTGCACGTGGGGCGACGCGTGCAGCAGGTCGATGCCGCTCGCGCCCGCCGACGTGACGGCAGTCTGATTCGTCAGGAACCCGACCCGCTTGCCGCGCACGAGGTGCACGGAATCACGGAGCAGCACCTCGAGCCCCGGTACCACGCTCGTCGATGCGGGCGGACCGCCGGAAGTATCCGATGCTGCGGAGCTCGCCGCATCGGCCGAGGTGGCCGGTGGTGGCGGGCCGCATGCGGCGGCGAAGCCGGCGGCCAGGCCGAGCACGAGCAGTTGCGTTGGCAGTTTGCGTCGCTCCATGTTGTCTCCCCGCGGACGCGGCACCAGTTGTTTGTTTCGGCCCATCCGGGCACGACTGCGCCCTCAGCGCCGCCGTCCCGGACGTCGGCGCGCGCGCTGGCGCCGCGGCACACCCGTGCAGGAGCCGTTCCGGGCGCCCATGGCCGTGGGCGCCAATACTGCTCCGACGAGACGAAACAAACAACTGGTGCCGCGTCCGATGAACTGCCGCGTCCGATGAACTACCGCCCTGCCCGCGCCGACGAGATTTCCGCAGTCGCACGCCTCGTGGCCCACAGCTTCCCGGCGCCCGACCGCACGCCCGACTGGTTCGAGGAGCACCTCGCGAGGCCGGTGTTCGGCGGTGGACCGGATACACTGCTGGTCGGAGCGGATGCGCGCGGGATCGCGGCGGCGTGCCAGATCCATCCGCTGCAGCAGTGGGTGGCGGGCGAGCCGCTACCCGTTACTGGTGTGGGAACGGTCGCGATCTCGCCGACGCATCGACAGCAGCGGCACGGCGCAGACCTGGTGCGCGCTGCGCTGCGCGCGGGGCGCGAGCGCGGCGACATCGCATCCTCGCTGTACCCGTTCCGCGTCTCGTTCTACCGCAGGCTCGGCTATGGGCTGGCGGGCGAAGCCGTACAGATTCAGGTGCCGCCGAAGGCGCTGCCGGACTCCGACGAGCGGCATCGCGTGGAACTGCTGGAGACGGAGGAGGGGCGGCGGTCGGCACTCCAGCTGTACGACCAGTGGATCCGCGAGCAGACGGGGCAGCTCGCGCGCACGCCGGGCATGTGGACTCGGCTCTTCGATGCCGCGGACCACGCGCTGGTCGGGTACCGCGCATCGGGCGGGGGCCTGGAGGGGTACGCGCTCGCGCTCTATCGCACCGATCTGCCCCCGCGCGAGCGCTACCTCGAGGTCGATGAGATCGTGTGGCTCACGGATGCTGCACGGCGTGGACTGTACGGCTGGCTCGCATCGCTGGATGACCAGTGGGCGCACATCGTGATGCGCGCGCTGCCATCGCAGCGGATCGGTGACTGGCTGCGCGAGCCGCGGCTGCCGCGTGGCAGTGCGCCGCCGTGGCGCCTGTGGGCGCCCGCCGCAACGGTGCTGAGCGGGTTGATGTTCAGGCTGCTCGATGTGCGCGCTGCGTTCGAGGGTCGCCGAATCGAGCCGGGGCCGACGCTCGCGCTCACGATCGAACTGCGCGATGCGGACATCGACGCGAACGACGGCAGCTGGCGCATTGCGCTGGATGCCGGCCGGGCGACGGTCGAGCGTGCCGGCGGTGTGGACCTCACGCTGCGTACGGACGTATCCACTCTGTCGCGCATCTACATCGGCGCGCTCGCACCCTCGGCGGCGCTCGCTGCGGGGCTGCTCGAGTGCGATCGGCCGGAGCTCCTGCCGATCCTCGACACCGCGCTGATGCTGCCCGAGCCGTGGATCTTCGATCGATTCTAGGAGATGATGCCCTCAGCGTTCCGGTATTTCCCCACGATCCTGACGTGCGCCGCTCTCGCGTGCGGCGGTGACTCGGAGTCCGGGCAGCCGGTGCAGTCCGGCGAGCTCGAGACGCTCGGAGGCGGACCGCCCGGCGGCGTCGTGGTCGTGCTCGCGGATCGCGAGCCGGACCAGCTGAATCCGCTCACGTTCAACAGCGTGCCGGCGTATCACGCCGTTCACCTGATGTTCCGCGCTCTGGCCGGCCGCGACTCCACGCTGAGCGGCTACGCGCCCGATCTCGCGACCACGTGGCGCCTCGAGGACGATTCGACCGTCGTCCTGACACTGCGCGATGACGTCTACTGGCACGACGGCACGCGCGTTACCGCGGCCGACGTCGTGTTCACGATCGAGCGGCAGCGCGATCCGCAGACGGCATCCCCGCGCCAGGCCGACGTCGCTGCAGTCACGTCCGTGTCGGCGCGCGACAGCTTCACGGTGGCCGTACGGCTCGCGCGCACGGGCCTGTACACGATCAACTCGCTGCTCGAGGTCGTGCCCGTGCCGAAGCACCTGCTCGAGGCCGTGGCGCCGGACCAGATGCATGCGGCGCCGTTCAATCGCAATCCGACGGGCAACGGCTTCTACCGTTTCGGCGGCTGGACCGCCGGTCAGAGTCTCACACTCGATGTGAATCCGGACAAGCCGGACGGACGCGCAGCGGTCGAGCGTATCGTCATGCGCTTCACGCCCGAGATCAATTCGGCGCTGACCGAGCTCCTCGCGGGTCAGGGCGATCTCATCCCGCGGCTGCCACCGGCGCAGAAGGACCGGATGGAGGCGGCGGCGAACGTGGAGGTACATACCGCGCCCCGTATCCGGCCTGCGTGGATCGCACTGAACACGAGGCGCCCGCCATTCGCCGATGCACGCGTCCGCCGCGCGCTGCTGATGGCAGTGGACCGCGAGACGATCACCCGGGGATTGTTCGGCGGCATAGGCGAGCCCGCGCTGTCTCCGATACCGGCGATCCTGCGCGAGCATTCGCCCGAGGTCCGGCCGATCCCGTACGATACCGGCGGTGCGCGCGAGCTCCTGGCCGCGGCCGGGTGGCGCGATACGAACGGGGACGGCGTGCTCGATCAGGGCGGTCAGCCGCTGCGCATCGAGATCGATTACGTCGCGAGCGATCAGACCCGGCGCGATGTGCTGGTCGCGATGCAGAGCATGCTGCGCCGCGTCGGCATCGACCTCGTGCCGCGCGCGTTCGAAAGCACGACGTGGGTGCAGCGCCTGCGCGACGGCAGCTTCACCGGGTCGTTCTGGGGCTGGGGCTGGGGCCCCGGCGTCATGGGGCCGAACGCGCAGATGATCTTCCACTCGCGCTCGATACCGCCGAACGGACCGAACTTCGCCGCATCGAGCAAT
>DASUSS010000005.1:0-11938 GCA_036374995.1 Longimicrobiales bacterium
CGAGGCCCCCGATCTCGAGGAGCGACATCGCAGCCTGCGGGCAACGTTCGATGCATCCTGGCGGCTGCTCGCGGCGAACGAGCAGGCCGCACTCGCACGCCTCGCCGTGTTCCGCTCGGCATTCGATCCGGCCGCGGCAGAGCAGGTGGCGGGCGCGGACCGGCAGCTGCTGCGACAGCTCGTCGACAAGTCCCTGCTCACGCGCGCGGGCGACCGCCTGCTCATGCTGGATGTAGTGCGGACGTATGCGCTCGATCGGCTGGCGGCCGATCCCGCCATGGAGCGGCTCGCGCACGAAAGACACCGCGCCTGCTTCACCTCCATGCTCGGAGAGCTGCAGCACGGCGTGCAGCGCGGGGACGCCGCCGCCATCGCGAGCATCGCCTCGTCCATCGACGACGTCCGGTCGGCATGGAGCTTTGCCACCCAGACGAACGATACGGCGGCGCTGCTGCGGGCGATGGACGGGCTGTTCTACTTCTACGAGGTACGCGGCTGGGCGCGCGAGGGCGCCGAAGTATACGGGCACACCAGCGCCGCTGTCGGCAGGAGCCTGCAATCCGCGCCCAGGCCCGTCCGCCTCGCCGCCGCGCAGCTGGACGCGCGTCACGCCGTCTTCCTGCAGCGGCTGGGCGAGCTTCGTGCGGCGGAGTCGCTGCTGCGCCGAGCCGCTGCCGCCGCGCGCGATCTGGAGGAGAGCGCGGACATCGTCTTCGCGCTGCATCGGCTCGGCGCCGTTCGCCACGGCATGGGCGATTACGAGGAAGCCGAACGGCTGCACCGGGAGGCGTGGGCGCTCGCCCGCGAGGCAAACGACCGGCTCGCGGTCGGCTGGTCAATGACGTACCTCGGCAACGTGAGCTGGTCGCGGGGCGAGTTCGACACGGCGACCCGGCTTTACACGGAAGCGCTCGAGCTGCTGCGCGAGGAGCATGACCTGAATGGAATGTGGGTGACGCTGAACAACCTCGGCGTGATCGCGGCCAGCCGCGAGCAGTACGAGGAGGCGCGCCGGCGGTTCCGCGAAGGGCTCGCGCTCCAGTCGGAGCTGAAGAATGCACGCTTCAGGGCGCAGGGGCTGCACAATCTGGGGTGCGCGGCACGAGAGCTGGGTGAGCTGGAGAACGCGCGGCAGCGGCTGGTGGAATCACTGGAGATCAGCGAACGAATGGGCTACCAGAGCATGGCCGGCCTGACGCTGGTCGGGCTCGCGGAGATCTCGATTCGCGAGGGCGATGAGACAGGAGCCACGTCCGCGCTGCATCGCGCACTCCGGTCCGCCGCGGCCGTGCGCAACGATCCGCTCGCCCTCGAGGCGCTGCTGACACTCGCGCGACTGCGCCAGCGGCAGGGCGACCGTCACGGCGCCGTCGAGCTGGCGGAGATCATCGCGAGACATCCGGGCAGTGACGATGACGCCCGCCGCAAGGCGGCCGGGCTGCTCGTCGAGCTGGGCGCGAATCCGCGACCGGCGGAACATGGAACGGATCTCGATGCACTGATCGACAGCATCCTCGCGGGCGATTCAGGCCTGCCCATGGTCGGCGCGGCTGCAGACCCACGACGATCGCATACTCTCCACGCGGAAACAACGGGGGACTCATGACACGGCTCGAATGCCGCAAACGGCTCGTGATTGCAGTCGCAGCGTGCCTCTCGTCGAGCGGATGCGGTCTGGGCGGCATCTCCCTGCCTCCGGGTGAGGAGGTGCTCGGCGTCGCCACACCGGGGCTGCGACTGGCGTGTGCCGACGCCGGTATCGGCGCCGATAGCGCCGCCGGGGTGATCGGTGCGGCCGGAGGCCGACTGCGCACCACGACCGGCGAGCTCACCGTGCCGCCTGCCGCGCTGCGTGAGGATCACGTGTTCTCCATGAAACGTCTGGCTGCGGACAGCGTGGGCGTGATCGTCGAGGGTCGGCCCGTGCGCGGGGATCGGGGTCGCGTGCGGTTCATGATATCGCCCACACTCATTATCGACGTCAGACGCTGTGACGACGACGTGATCGAGGAGAGGGACTGGTTCGTGTGGAGGCTGAATCAGCAGAACATCGCCCAATCCCAGAAGCTGCGCACGGAGGTGAACGTCTCCCGTGCCATCGTCCGTATCGACAGCACGAGCGCGTTCATGATCGCGAACTAGTCGACAGGAAACCGGCATGGTGAGGCACGCCGACTCGCAGGAGCTGCTCGCCGCGTCGATCGCGAGGGCCGTGCATCTCGATCTCGCGCTGCCGGGTCGCGCGACCGACATCGCGCATGCGGTCGAGGCGGCGCTGCTCCACGAGTCGCGCGCGAGCGAGTACACGCTCGCGATCGGCCGCAGTCTCGTCCTCGCGGCCTACCTGCTGGTCACGATGATCGCGTGGGTGCGGCCCGAGGCGCTCGCGCTGCCCGCAATGCCGCTGCTGAACGTCGCCGCCGCCGCCACCTGGCTCCTCCTCGCCGTCACACTGCTACTGCTGCTCCGGCGCGGATTCTACCATAGACACCTGCGCCGCGTCGTTCCCGCCGTGGACGCGACCGCCGTGCTCGTGCTGACGCTCCTGCTGCAACGCAGCCTTGCCCCGTTCGGCGGCGCGCCGGTCGGCGCGGTGTGGGTCGCGGTATCCGCCTGCGCGCTCATCGCGTTCTCCGGGTCGCTGCGCCTGTCCCGTACCTCGGTCCGCTTCACCACCGCGGTGGCGACCGGAGCGGCGCTGGTGATCGGCGTGGCCGCCGGCCTGCGCGTGCTCGAGGTCGCGTTTCTCGCGCTGGCCGTGCTGCTGACCGGGCTGCTCAGCGGCCGCCTCACGCGCATCATCCGCCGCGTCATCACGAACGAGATCGCGCGCGTGCAGCTCGCGCGGCTCTATGATGACGCGCGCGAGGCTGCGGCTGCACGTGAGGAGGTGCTCAAGATCGTGTCGCACGACCTGCGGAATCCGCTCAACACGATCGGGATGGCGGCCGAGATGATCCTCGAGCAGCAGGACGACGCGACGCGCGAGCGTGGCGTGGGCGTCATCCGGCGGGCGAGCGAGCGCATGAACCGCATGGTGCAGGACCTGCTCGATGTCGCGAAGCTCGAGACGGGGCGTCTCGCGATCGAGGTCGAGGATGTGAGCGTCGGCTCGCTGTTCGACGAGGCGGTCGAGATGCTCGCGCCGCTCGCCACCGAACGGAAGCTCGCCCTGGGATCCGCACTCGCGCCCGACCTGCCTCGCGTCTGCGTGGACCGCGGCAGGATCCTGCAGGTACTGTCGAATCTCATCGGCAATGCGATCAAGTTCACTCCGCCCGGCGGCAGCATCATGCTTCAGGCGCAGCGGGATGTGGGCGCCGTCCGCATTGCCGTAATCGATACGGGGCCGGGCATACCCGCGGATCAGATGCAACGCATCTTCGGCCGGTTCTGGCAGGCGCGGCCGAGCGACCGCCGCGGACTCGGACTGGGGCTGACGATCGCGAAGTCGATCGTCGAAGCCCACGGCGGGCGGATCGGCGCGGAGAGCCGGCCGGGCGAGGGAACGGAGTTCTGGTTCATCATTCCCGCCGCGGAGCGGCCACAGTCGGATCAGTCGTAGCGGAGCGCGTGCATCGGATCGACGCGCGTCGCGCGCAGTGCAGGCACGAGACACGCCGAGACCGCCGTCGCAGTGAGCACGGCACCGATCGACAGGAAAATCGTCGGATCACGCGGGTCCACTTCGAACAGCAGCATTTGCAGCAGGTTCGACACGAGGAGTGCGAGTCCGAGTCCGAGCCCGAGTCCGACGGCGAGCTGGGTCAGGCCCTGGCGCATGACGAGCCGCCGGACATCGGCGCGCTGCGCGCCGAGCGCCATGCGTACGCCCATCTCGCGTGTGCGCTGCCGGACCGACGTCGACATCACGCCGTACAGGCCGACGGCCGCAAGGAACAGTGCGGCCGCGCCGAACACCATGAAGATCGAGCCGAACACCATGTAGAACCAGTTGTTGTCGTTGATCGCCTTGTCGAGCGTCTGGACGAAATAGATCGGCAGATCGGCATCGACGCCGAGAACGGCGTCCCTCACGCCCTGCGTGAGCACCAGCGGATCACCGCCGCGCACCCGCGCGACCACGCTCATGAACCGGGCACTACCCTGCGCGACCGGCGTGTAGACCGCCTGCTGCGCCTCGCTGCCATCCAGACCGCCCGCGTACATGTCCGGCACGATGCCGATGATCGTGCGCCATTCTTCCTCCGAGTCACGCGTGCCGAAACGGATCCGCTTGCCGAGCGCGTCCTGCCCGGGGAAGAACCGGCGGACGAATTCCTCGTTCACGATCGCGACCGGCAGTGAGCCCGGCCGGTCCTGCTCCGTGAACGTGCGCCCCTGTACCGCGGCGACGCCGAGCGCCTCGAAGGCGCCGGGGGCCGCGAGCACCGCGTTCGTCGTGGGATAGTCCCGATCAGCCGGGTACGTGGCTCCCTCAACGGCGAACCGGGATTCCGGCGCGCCGAGCGCCGGCAGTGCCTGGATCAGACCGACGCCGGCCGTGCCCGGAATCTCGCGCAGCCGCGGCAACAGCGCCTCGAAGAAGCGCTGCTGCGACTCCGCATCGGCGTACTGCGCCTCCGGCAGGCCGATCCGCGCCGTGAACACGTCACCCGTCGCGAACGGGAAATCGACCGTCCTCACCTTCGTCACACTCTTGATCATCAGCCCGGCACCGACGAGCAGCCCGGCCGACAGCGCGATCTCCGTGACGACGAGCGCGCGGCTGATCCGGCCGAGCCGGAAGCTCGACCCGCCGCGGCTCTCATCCTTCAGCACGTCCGCGACATTCGCGCGCGATGCCTGCCACGCCGGGATCGCGCCTGACAGCAACCCGCTCAGCGCCGTGATCGCGACGACGAACGTCATGACGCCGCCATCCAGACGGACGTCGATCCAGAACGGCGGATCGGTGGGTGCGATCGCCTGATTGAAGAGACGGATGCCGATGGACGCGATCACGAGACCCAGGGCAGCTCCCATGAGCGACAGCAGCACCGACTCCGTCAGGAACTGTCGCACGATCCGGATCCCGGACGCACCCATGGCCGTGCGGATGCCGACCTCGCGACTGCGTGCAGCCGCACGCGCGATCAGCAGGTTGGCGACGTTCGCGCACGCGATCAGGAGCACCATGAACACCGCGCCCAGCATCGTGAACAGCATCGTCACGGGCTCATCGCCCAGGAAGCCCTGGATGTAGGGCCGGAGATCCGTGCCGATGCCTTCGTTCGTCTCCGGATACGAGGCTTCCAGCCGCTTCGCAATCGATGCCATCTCCGCGGACGCGCGGTCCAGCGTCACGCCATCGCGCAACCGGCCGAACACGCCCAGCCAGGTGCCCTCGTTGCGCGGCAGCGCCGAGGCATCCAGCGGCAGCGGCACCCACACCTGCTCGGTGTTCGGGAAACTGAAGCCCTCCGGCATCACGCCGATGATCGTCGTCGGCCGCGCATTCGCGCGCACCGCCCGCCCGACGACGTTCGGGTCGGCACCGAAATGCGTCCGCCACGTGTCGTGGCTCAGCAGCATCACCGGGTCCGCGCCGCTCCTGCCATCCTCCGCGTTGAAGCCGCGGCCCAGCATCGGCTGCACCCCCAGCAGGTCGAACACGTTCACCGTCATGAAGCCGCCGTCGTAGCGCTCGGGCGCGTCCGTCCCGCTGACATTGAGCGTGCCCGTGTAGAACGCCGCCAGGTCCGTGAACGACGTCTGCTGTGCGCGCCAGTCCTCGTAGTCGTGTATGCTCACGCCCATGCGCTCCTGGCCCTCGGCCAGGTTCGTGCGCACGATCGTCACCAGCTGCTCCGAGTCCTCGAACGGCAGCCCGCGCAGGATGCCGCCCCAGACAATGCTGAACGCCATGGTCGTGAGACCGATGCCCAGCGCGAGAGCGATGACGGAGATGGTGGAGGATCCGGTGTTCCGGATGAGCATGCGTGCGCCGAAACGCACATCCTTGGCGAGCGTGTCCATCGAGGTTCGAAGTTCGAGACGTCCGATGCAGCAGCGTGACGGCTCTACGGCCGGGAGGTGGGGAGGGTTTCAGGGGGAGGGGTTGTTCACCGCGGAGGCGCGGGGGACGCGGTGGTGTCGCGGAACGAAGCCCCACGATGCGACGCCGCAGGACGCGACCTGCGAAGCTCCGCGCCCCCCGCGACTCCGAGGTGAAAAACTCCCGTACTCCTACCCCTACTCCTGCTTCAGCACCGACGCCGGATCCACGCGCGTCGCCCGCCGCGCCGGGATGTAGCACGCGGTGAGTGCGACGAGCGCGAGCAGCAGCGGTGCGCCCAGGAAGGCGAGTGGATCGGTCGTGCTGACGTTGAACAGGAGCGAAGACATCAGCTTGGTGAGCGCGAAAGCGCCGGCGATGCCGAGCGCGAGCCCGATCGCGGCGACCACGAAACCCTGACCGAGCACCATGCCGAGGACGGATGCGGCCCGTGCGCCGAGCGCCATCCGGATGCCGATCTCCTGGCGGCGCTGGACCACGGCGTACGACATGACGCCGTACGTCCCGATCGCGGCGAGCGCGAGCGCGACCGCGGCGAAGATCGAGAGCAGGAGCGTGATGAAGCGCGGACCCGAAACGGAATCGGCCAGCACCTCCTCCATGCTCGCCATGTTTGCCGCGGGCAGCTGCGCGTCGAGCGCACGGAGCTCCTCGCGTACCGCGGTCGCGAGCCGGAGCGGTTCACCGTCCGTCCGCAGCACGACGTTCATCGAGCGGGGCGCGAAGCCCACGGACCGGGCCGTCTGCGGGAACAGGAAGTAGACCTCGGTGCCGGTCTCCTCCTCGAGTCCGCCCTGCTTCACGTCCCTGACCACGCCCACGATCGTGAGCCACGGGATGCCATCGCCGGGGGGACGCAGTCGCCGGCCGATCGGGTTCATGTCCGGATAGAAGACCTGCGCGAGGCGTTCGTTCACGAGCACCACGGGCGCACCGCCCTCGTCCGCGTACGTGAAGAGGCGCCCGTCCACCAACGGGATGCGCATCGTCTCCAGATAGTCGCGCGTGACGAACTGCCAGTAGTCGGTGTTCTGCGCCGGACCGTCCTCCGTCGGGACGAAGCCCTCGAACTCGGTGTCGTTCGCGTTCACATCCCGACGCGGTGGCAGTCCGCTCATCGCGGCTGCGGCCGTGACGCCGGGGATGGCCCGCATCCGGTCGAGCAGCCGGTCGAGGAACGCGGCCTGGTCCGTCGCCTCCGGATACGTCGCGGCCGGCAGGAAGAGCTGGAACGACAGCAGGCCTTCGGGCTCGAATCCGGGATCGACCTTCCGGAGCTCCGCGAAGCTGCGCAGCATCAGGCCCGATCCGACGACCAGCACGACCGCGAGCGCGACCTCGGAGACGACGAGCAGCCGTCGCACCTGCTGGCGGGCGCCGCTCGCCGTCGTCCGTCCCGTGCCGTCACGCAGCGACTGCGTCACACTGCGGCGCGTCAGATGGAGTGCCGGCGCGAGGCCGAACAGCAGCCCCGTGCCGATCGAGACGGCGAGCGTGAACAGCAGGACGTTCGCGTCGAGTCCGATCTCGAGTGCGCGCGGAATGCCGCGCGGATTCGTCGCGAGCAGGACGCGCACGCCCGCATAGCCGAGGAACAGGCCCAGCACGCCGCCCATGACGGAAAGGACCACGCCCTCGGTGAGGAACTGACGCACGAGCCGGCCGCGGCCCGCGCCGAGCGCGGCGCGCACGGCGATCTCCTTCTGACGTGATTCCGCGCGCGCGAGCAGCAGGCTGGCGACGTTCGCACACGCGATCAGCAGCACGAAGCCGACGGCACCGAGCAGCAGCAGCAGTGCGGGTCGTGTGCCGCCGATCAGATCTTCCTGGAGGTCCGTGAGGAACATCGGATGGCCGTCGGGCGTCGGCACGTGCGTATCCGGGTTCATGTCCGCCCACTGCGTCACGAGCACGTCCAGCTCCGCACGCGCCTGCTCGAGCGTCGCACCGTCCGCCAGCCGCGCGACGACATCCAGGAAATGAGATGCGCGGTTCTGACGGTTCGCCGGGTCGAGCTGCCCCGGAACCCAGATCTCGACGCGTGCGTCAGCAACATCGAATCCCGGCGGCATCACACCCGTCACCCGCGCATCCCTGCCGTTCACGATGATGTTCCGGCCGACAATGCCGGGATCACCGCCATACGCGCTCTGCCACAGCTCGTAGGACAGGGTCACGACGTTCTCGCCGCCCGGGACATCCTCGGCCGCATTGAACGGGCGACCCACGCGCGCCGGGACGCCCAGCGTCTCGAACAGGTCGGCCGTCGCGATCGCCGAAACGACGCGCAGCGGAGCGTCGCCGCCGCCGACGCTCGTCATGCCCGTCCGGTACGCACCGAACGACGCGAGCGACCGTGTCCGCTCCCGCAGCTCCATGTACTCCGGCGGTGAGATCCAGAACTTGTCGAAGCCGAGGCTCGGGAACCGGCTCGCCACCCGCACCAGCCGATCCGGCTCGTCGTACGGTAGCGGGCGGAGCACGACGCCGTTCAGCACGCTGAAGATCGCGCTGTTCGCGCCGATCCCGAGCGCGAGCGTGAGCAGGGCGACGAGTGCGAAGCCCGGCGAGCGGGCCAGGGACCGAACGGCGTAGCGAATGTCGGAGAACAGCTCGGGCATGGTGCCTCCGGAGGAACCGGCCGCGCGGCGCGCGGATGACGAAGGATCGTTCTAGATGCGGTGGCGGCCGCAGGGGGCCAATGCGGCAGGGACCAACGACCGCGGACGCGGCACCAGATGTTCGTTATGACGGGTCGGCGCATGCGAATGTTTCAGAACCGCGCCGGCAGCGGGGCGGAATCATGGCCGGATGCGCCATAACGAACATCTGGTGCCGCGTCCGCTCACGCTCAGGCGGGGACGATCTGGTCGCCCTCCAGACGGTCGACCGAAGGCGCGCCCAGAAGCGCCATCGTGCGGACGACTTCCTGCCGCAGAATCTCGAGGACGTGCGCCACGCCGGCCTGACCGCCGACTGCGAGTCCCCACAGGTAGGGCCGGCCGATGAGGACCGCGCGGGCGCCGAGCAGCAGGGCCTTGACCACATCCGTGCCGCGCCGGACGCCCCCGTCCATCAGGACGGGTACGCGGTCGGCCACGGCCTCCGCCACGCGCGGCAGCGCGCGCAGCGTGGCTTCGGCACCATCCAGCTGGCGCCCGCCATGGTTCGAGACGATCACGCCCGCTGCGCCATGCTCCACGGCGCGACGCGCATCGGCGGCCGTCATGACGCCCTTCACGAGCACCGGCAGCCGCGTCACCGAGCGCAGCCACGAAACGGCGTCCCACGTGAGCGACGGATCGAACTCCGACTGGATGAATGCGAGCAGGCCGGATCCGCGCGCCTCCGGAAACGTCGCCTGCCGCAGGCCGCGGAAGTTCGCCATCTCCACGCCGACCGGCAGCGTGAACCGGTTCGCCGTGTCCCGCTCGCGGTTGCCCTGCACCGGCACGGACGCGGTGAGACAGATCGCGCGGCAGCCGGCCGCTTCCGCGCGGCGCACCAGCTCCTGCGTGATCGTGCGGTCACGGAACACGTACAGCTGGAACCACACCGCCGCTCCGGGCGCCGCCGCCGTGATCTCCTCGATCGGGAACGTCGACAGCGTGCTCGCGAGGAAGACCGTGCCCGCTTCCGCCGCGGCCCGCACCGTCGCCAGCTCGCCATCCGTGTGCGCCAGCCGCTGGAACGCGGTCGGTGCGAGCATCACGGGCAAGGCGATCTCGTCATCGAGCACCCGCACGCGCGCGTCGATATGACTCACGTCCACGAGCACCCGCGGGCGCAGCATGTACCGCCCGAATGCCTGCCGGTTCGCGCGCAGCGTGGCCTCGTCCTCCGCTCCGCCCGCGTAATAGTCGTATACGGGACGTGCCAGCTGCTCCGCCGCGCGCTGCTCGTATGCCGCGACATTGCCGGGAGACGCCGCCGATTCGCCGCCTTCGAGCCTCACGATTCACCTCCGTTCACGGGCTCGCAATCGCATGCTCCGCTGCGAGCACGCGCACGGACCGGTGCCAGAACACCCGCCATACACGACCGACCAGCAGCACGGCGACCACGGCCAGTCCGATCGACAGACCCGCCCAGACGCCGAGCGGCCCATGCCCCATTCGAAATCCCAGCACCCACGCGACCGGCAGGCCGACGCCCCAGTAGCCGATCGCCGCGATCAGCATGGGACCGCGCGTCGCGGCCGCTCCCCGCAGCACCGACACGCCCGCCACCTGCGCGCCGTCGAACACCTGGAACGCCGCTGCAACCAGCAGCAGCTGCGCGCCCAGTGCGATGATGTCCGGGTCCGGTGTGTACAGACCGATCAGCGCGTGCGGCGCCAGCACGAACACCAGTGCGCAGCACAGCATGAAACCGGTCGTGAGCACGTACGTGGCCACCACCGCACGCCGCATCGCACGAGGTCGGCGACCGCCGATGTGATGACCCACCCGGATCGTGCCGGCGATCGCCGTGCCCAGCGCCACCATGAACGTCGTCGCTGCAATGTTGATCGTCACCTGATGCGCCGCCAGCTCGACCGCGCCCAGCCAGCCCATCATCACCGCCGCGAACGAGAACAGACCCACCTCCAGCCCGAACTGCGCGCCGATCGGACCGCCGATCCTCAGAATGCGCTGCATGTGCGCTGCATCCGGCGACAGACTCGTGCCGTGAAGCCGCAGCGTGCGGTGCGTCACCAGAAACACGCCCACCACCATCAGCATCCCCCAGCGGACCACCGTCGTCGCCCAGCCGCTGCCCACCACGCCCATCGCCGGGACCCAGTCGCCGACACCGTAGATGAACGCACGGTTCGCCACGATGTTCAGGCCGAGTCCCATGAACGTCACCACCATCGGCGCCGTCGGATGACCCATCCCCTCCAGATACTGGCGCGCCGCCACGAACAGCAGCGCCGGCGGAACACCGAACGCGATCGCCCGCAGATAGCCGCCCGTCAGCTCCGCCACCTCCGCCTGCTGCCCCAGCACGAGCGACAGCTCCCGGCCGTACAGACACGAAAGCAGCACCGGCACGCTCAGCGCCAGCGCCACCCACGAGCCCTGCACCAGCACACGGCGACACTCCGCCGTGTCTCGACGACCGAACGCCTGGCTCACCAGCGGCGACATACCCATCACCACTCCCATTGCCAGGATCAGCCCGACATGGTGCAGCGCGCTGCCCAGTCCCGCCGCCGCCAGCGGCGCCGCGCCCAGCGGCCCCACCATGATCGTGTCCGCCGTGCTCATGCCGACCTGGCCCAGCTGATTCACCACGATCGGCCCCGCCAGGATCAGCAAGCCCCGGACTTCGTGCGCGAAGAGTCGTCGCTGTCGCTTCATCGTCCACAAAAAAAGCCGCCCCTCCGGACGGCGCTGCAGCTCGCCCCGGTGCGGCCGCTTCCGCTCCCGCACAGTATCGGTTCCGGCCCGCGCCGCGGCCAGCCCGTCCCGCGAGGGTTGCGACGGCTCCGGCCGGATGCTACGCTCGTAGCATTGTGCTACAAAAACAGCATTCGACAGGGACGGGCCGGGAGGAGCCACGCATGGGCGCCAAACCGCATCACAGTCTGACGCGTCGGGAGCGTCAGATCATGGACATCGTCTACGAGCGCGGCCAGGTGACGGTATCGGAGGTGCTGGCGGAGCTGCCGGAGGCGCCGACGTACTCGGCGGTTCGGGCGATGCTGCGCAAGCTGGAGGAGAAAGGTCATCTGAAGCACGATGCGCACGGGGCGCGGTACGTGTACGAGCCGACGCTGCCGCGTGAGCGGGCGCGGGAGGGCGCGCTGGAGCGGCTGATGCGGACGTTCTTCGATGGATCGCCGACGAAGACCGTGGCGGCGCTGCTGGACCTGAAGGCGGAGGAGCTGACGGAGGTGGAGCTTGCGGAGCTGGAGCGCCTGATCGCGGACGC
>DASUSS010000006.1:0-50613 GCA_036374995.1 Longimicrobiales bacterium
GCATTGGCAAGCAGCCGATTCCCGTCCCGGCCGGTGTCACGGTGTCGGTCGACGGTTCGACGGTTCGGGTCAAGGGCCCGAAGGGTGAGATGGTGCAGACGTTCCGCCCCGAGATGAAGATCGCCCTGAACGACGGCGAGCTGACGGTGGAGCGCGCGACGGAGACGAAGCAGGATCGTGCGGTGCACGGTCTCACGCGCGCGCTCCTGGCCAACATGGTCGTGGGTGTGACGACGGGATTCCGCAAGTCGCTCGAGCTGGTGGGCGTCGGCTACCGCGCCGAGAAGAGGGGCGACAGGCTGCTGATCAATGCGGGCTACTCCCACCCCGTGGAGTACCCGGAACCGAAGGGCATCAAGCTGTCGACGACGTCGCCCACGGTGATTGTGGTCGAAGGCATCGACAAGCAGCAGGTGGGACAGGTCGCGGCGGAGATCCGCTCGGTGCGGCCGCCGGAGCCGTACAAGGGCAAGGGAATCCGCTACCAGGGCGAGCAGGTCCGGCGCAAGGCCGGCAAGACGGGCGCGAAGTAGCGGGAGGACGACGAATGGCACTGAGGACGAAGACGCGCGACCGGGAAGATCTGCTGAAGCGCCGGCATCGCCGGGTCCGCCGGAAGGTGGCGGGCTCGCCGGAGCGGCCGCGGCTGGTGATCCACCGGTCGAACAAGAACATGCAGGCGCACATCGCCGACGACTCGTCGGGGCGTGTGCTGCTGGGGATCTCGACGCAGACGAAGGAGCTCGACGGGCTCCGCGGCTCCGACGAGGGGACGAAGTCGGCGCTGGCCCGCGCGGCGGGCAAGCTGCTGGCGGAGAAGGCGAAGGCTGCGGGGATCACCCGAGTGGTGTTCGATCGCGGCGGTTACCTGTACCACGGGCGCGTAGCCGCGTTCGCCGAGGGTGCCCGCGAGGGCGGCCTCGAGTTCTGAGGCGGAAGCAATGGAGAATCAGCGCAGCACGACGACAAGTCCGCGGGGCGGCGGCCAGGGTGGCGGGGATCGGGGCGGCCGCGACGGCGAGCGTCGGCGTTCGCGTGAGCGCGAATCCGACATGGTCGAGAACGTGATCTTCGTGAACCGTGTCGCGAAAGTCGTGAAGGGCGGCCGCCGCTTCTCGTTCACGGCACTGGTCGCGGTCGGCGATCGGGCGGGGCACGTCGGGATCGCGCTCGGCAAGGCGAACGAGGTGTCGGAGGCGATCCGCAAGGGGCTCGAGCAGGCACGGCGCGCGATGGTGACCGTGCCCGTCGTGTCGGGGTCGCTGCCGCACGAGGTGATCGGCCGCCACGGTGCCGCGAAGGTGATGCTGAAGCCGGCGGGCGCCGGTACCGGCGTCATAGCCGGCGGACCGGTGCGCGCGGTGCTCGAGGCGGTCGGCGTTACGGACGTGCTCACGAAGAGCCAGGGCTCGAACAACCCGATCAACGTCGCGCGCGCGACCATGGACGGGCTCGAGCAGCTGGTCACGCCGGAGCGCGCGGCGCGCGAGCGGGGCATCTCGGTCGAGGAGCTCGGACTGGGGGTGCGCCGTGCCTAGGAAGAAGAAGCAGGACCAGGCGGCGCTGCTGCGGATCACGCAGGTGCGCAGCCTGAGCGGTCGCCCGGCGAAGCACCGCGCTACGATGGCGGCGCTCGGCTTCAAGCGGCATCAGCAGACGATCGTCCAGCAGGACAATCCGGCGATCCGCGGCATGCTCTTCCAGGTCCGGCACCTGGTCGATGTGCAGCCGATCGCGGAGGGAGACGAATAGAATGTCGGATCTGAGCAATCTGCCGCGGCCGGAGGGCGCGAACCGGGACCGGAAGCGGCTCGGCCGCGGCCCCGGCTCCGGCAAGGGGAAGACGGCGGGCAAGGGCCACAAGGGCCAGAAGGCGCGCACGGGACATCACGGCATCCCGGCCTGGTTCGAGGGCGGCCAGATGCCGATTCAGCGGCGCCTGCCCAAGCGCGGCTTCAGGAATCCGTTCCGGACGGAGTACCAGGTCGTGAATCTGGACGCGATCGCCAGCCTCGATGAGGACGAGATCACGCCCGAGGTGCTGCATCAGCACCGGTTGATCGACCTCGGCAAGGGCCGGCCCGTCAAGGTCCTGGCGAACGGCGAGCTCGAGCGCAAGGTGACCGTGCGTGCCCACCGGGTGAGTGCGGCCGCACGCAGCAAGATCGAAGCGGCCGGCGGCACCGTCGAGCTGCTGGAGAGCTGAGCCCTATGGCGAATCCGATCCCGGCCCTGTTCAAGGTACCGGAGCTCAAGGAGAAGATCCTCTTCACGCTCCTGGTGCTGCTGATCTACCGGTTCGGCGCGCACATCACGGTTCCGGGTGTCAACTACGTCGCGCTCGAGCTGGCGTTCCAGCAGTTCGAGACGGGCCTGCTGGGCGTGTACGACCTGTTCGTCGGCGGGGCACTGTCCAAGGCGACGGTGCTCGCGCTCGGCATCATGCCGTACATCTCCGCCAGCATCATGTTCCAGCTCCTCGCCGCCGTCTTCCCGGCCATCGAGAAGATGCAGAAGGAGGGCGAGGACGGCCGGAAGAAGCTGACGCAGTGGACGCGCTACGCGACCATCGGCCTCGCCATGATGCAGGGCTTCGGCTACTCGATGTTCCTCCAGACGCTGAACGCCCAGGCCGGCGCCGACGTCGTGCAGAATACGGGCCCGGTGTTCGCCATCTCGAGCACGCTGATCTTCACGATCGGCGCCGTGTTCGTGATGTGGCTGGGCGAGCAGATCACCGAGCGCGGCATCGGCAACGGCATGTCCCTGCTGATCTTCTTCTCGATCATCCAGGGCTTCCCGAATGCCGCGTTCACGACGTGGCAGCAGGTCACGACCGGCGTCATCAGCTGGTTCGCCGTGATCATGCTGCTCGTCATGATGGTCGCCGTCATCGCCGGTGTCGTGGCCATGACCATGGCCGCGCGCAAGATCCCCGTGCAGATCCCGCGCAAGGTGATGGGACGCGGGCGCGTGCGCGAGGGCCAGAAGAGCTTCATCCCGCTCCGGATCAACTCCGCCGGCGTGATGCCGATCATCTTCGCGCAGTCCATCATCATCATTCCGGGCACGGCCGCGCAGTTCAGCAGCATCGGCTTCCTGCGGAGTGCGGCGGAGTACCTCCAGCCGGGCGCCACGCTCTACAACGTGCTGTATGCGCTGCTCATCCTCTTCTTCACGTACTTCTACACGTCGATCATCTTCAATCCGGTCGACCTGGCGGAGAACCTGAAGAAGCAGGGCGGCTTCATTCCGGGCGTCAAGCCGGGCGCGCGCACGGCCGAGTACATCGACTACGTGCTGAGCCGCGTCACGATCGTCGGCGCCGTATACCTCGCCCTGATCGCGCTGCTGCCGTTCTGGATCATCGGCTGGTTCAATCTCGGCAACACGTTCTTCTTCGGTGGCACCTCGCTGCTGATCGTGGTAGGTGTCGCGCTCGACACGGTGCAGCAGATGCAGCAGCACATGCTGCTGCGGCATTACGAGGGATTCATGAAGAAGGGCCGCGTCCGCTTCCGCGGACGCCAGCGATACATGTAGCGCGGCGGCGCCGAGGCTCCGGTGGCTCCGTGGCTGGAACGGCGGAGATGAGACGGCGATCGATTCCGCCGTTCATCGTCCGCCGTTCGCGCGCGGTCCGTCGGCGCGTCACCGGAGCCATGCAGCCACGGATCCTCGGAGCTACGAAGCTACGGAGCCATGAACAGGGACCTGATCCTCTTCGGACCGCCGGGCGCGGGCAAGGGCACGCAGGGTGCGCTGCTCGCGGAGCGGCTGGGGCTGCTGCGACTCTCGACCGGCGACGTGCTGCGCGACGCCGTGCGTCGCGGCACCTCCATGGGCCGGGAGGCGCAACGCTACATGGACGCAGGCGAGCTGGTTCCGGACGAGGTGATCATTGGTATCGTGCGCGATTACCTGGCCGGCGAGGCGGCCGGCACGGGCGTCATCTTCGATGGATTCCCCCGGACGCTGCCGCAGGCGGAGCGGCTCGATGAGCTGCTCGGCTCGCTCGACCGACCGCTCCGCGCCGTCCTGGTGCTCGAGGTCGACGACGACACCCTGGTCCGGCGGCTGAGCGGCCGGCGCTCGTGTGCGACCTGCGGTGCGCTCTACAACGTCTACTTCGACCCGCCGCGCGAGGAGAATCGCTGCGACCAGTGCGGCTCCGAGCTTGCGCTGCGCGCGGACGACGAGCCGGCCACGGTGCGCCGCCGCCTCGAGGTCTACGCCGAGCAGACCGCGCCCCTCATCGACTACTACGAGCGCTCCAGCACCTCCGTCCATCACGTCGACGGGGACCGCCCCGTCGAGGACGTGCAGCGCGATCTCGTGGAGCTGCTCGCCCCATGATCGCGCTGAAGAACCTCGAGGAGATCCGCGCGATCGAGCGTGCCGGCCGCATCCTCGCCGACCTGTTCGTCGCGATCGAGCCGCGCGTCGTGCCCGGCGCGTCCACCGCCGAGCTCGACCGCTTCGCCGAGGACTTCATCCGCTCCAACGACGGCGCCGAGCCGGCCTTCAAGGGACTCTACGGGTTCCCGGCCAGCGTGTGCACGTCCATCAACGAGGAAGTCGTCCACGGCATCCCCTCCGAGCGGCGGAAGCTCAGGGCGGGCGACATCCTCTCCGTCGATGCCGGCGTGAAGCTCGACGGCTGGTACGCCGACGCGGCCCGCACCTTTCCCGTCGGCGACGTCGACGAGGGCACCGCGCGCCTGCTCGACGTGACCCGCGAGGCACTCGCCGCCGGCATCGAGCAGGCCCGCCCCGGAAACCGCCTCGGCGACATCGGCCATGCCATCCAGCAGATCGCCGAAGCCGCCGGATTCGGTGTCGTTCGCGATCTGGTCGGCCACGGCATCGGCCGCGAGCCCCACGAGGAGCCCCAGGTCCCCAATTACGGCCGCCCGGGACGCGGCCTGCGGCTCCAGCCCGGCCTCGTGATCGCCATCGAGCCCATGGTCAACGCCGGCCAGGTCGGCGTCCGCACACTGCCCGATCGCTGGACCGTCGTCTCCGCCGATGGCAGCCGGAGTGCCCACTTCGAGCAGACCGTCGCGATCACGGAGG
The DNA here is from genome assembly GCA_036374995.1 of Longimicrobiales bacterium. Lineage (GTDB taxonomy): Bacteria > Gemmatimonadota > Gemmatimonadetes > Longimicrobiales > RSA9 > SH-MAG3. The sequence continues at coordinate 5,077 of DASUSS010000006.1, forward strand.
CGGGGCCGCTCGTGCTGACCGCCTGAGGTGTTCCGAGCGCGCCGACCTTGTCTGTCAAGGGTGGTTGGGCTATACTGAAAAGCTGTTCAATAAACCAGGGATCGACCATGAAAGTCCGCAGCAGCGTCAAGCCGATATGTGAGCATTGCAAGGTGATCCGCCGCGCCGGTGTGATCCGGATCATCTGCAAGAAGAACCCGCGTCACAAGCAGCGGCAGGGGTAGGGTCATGGCACGGATCGCAGGGGTGGACCTGCCGCGCAACAAGCGCATCGAGATCGGCCTCACCTACATCTTCGGCATCGGCCAGTCGACGGCCCGGAAGATCCTCGAGGAGACGGGGGTCAACCCGGAGCGCCGGGTCCACGATCTGAACGACGACGAGGTGAACCGGCTGCGTCGCGTCATCGAGGCGCGCTACAAGGTGGAGGGCGCGCTGCGTACGGAAGTCTCGATGAACATCAAGCGGCTGATGGACATCGGCTGCTATCGGGGCCTGCGGCATCGCCGCGGTCTGCCGGTGCGCGGCCAGCGGACGCACACGAACGCGCGGACCCACAAGGGCAAGCGCGTCGCGATCGCGGGCAAGAAGAAGGCGCCGAAGAAGTAGGGCCGCGGCTCACCAACCGACCGGGAACGAGATGGCGAATCCGAAAAAGGGCGTGCGGGCGAAGCGCACGCGGAAGCACGTCGAGGCGGAGGGCATCGCCCACATCAAGGCGACGTTCAACAACACGCTGGTCACGATCACGGACATGGAAGGCAACGTCGTGACGTGGGGCAGCTCGGGGAAGGCGGGCTTCAAGGGATCGAAGAAGTCGACGCCGTTCGCCGCCACGGTCGCTGCCGAGCAGTGCGGGCGCGAGGCGGTGAACCTGGGGATGAAGCGGGTGCACGTGCGGGTGCAGGGACCGGGCAGTGGCCGGGAGTCGGCCATACAGGCGCTCGCGGCGGCGGGGCTGCAGGTCCGCTCGATCCGCGATGTGACGCCGATCCCGCACAACGGGTGCCGGCCGCCGAAGAAGCGCCGGGTCTGACCGGCAGAAGAACGGATGTAAACCGCCACACCGTCCGGGCGGGAGGAAGTCCGAAGTCACGAACCAGCCAGGAGACGACGGTAACGCATGGCGAGATATACGGGTCCGGTCTGCAAGCTCTGCCGGCGGGAAGGGCAGAAGCTGTTCCTGAAGGGCACGAAGTGCTACACGGAGAAGTGCCCGATCGAACGACGCAACTACGCGCCGGGCCAGCACGGTCTGGCGCAGGCGCGCAGGAAGAAGTCGTCGGAGTACGCGCTCCAGCTGCGTGAGAAGCAGAAGGTGAAGCGCATCTACGGCGTGTCGGAGAAGTACTTCCGCACGCTTTTCGTGCGTGCATCGAAGCAGGCGGGTGTGACGGGCGAGAACCTGCTGATCGGTCTGGAGCAGCGGCTGGACAACGTGCTGTACCGGATGAACTTCGCATCGAGCCGGAAGCAGGCGCGCCAGATCGTGCGGCACCGGCACGTGCTGGTGAACGGGCAGCGGGTGGACATTCCGAGCTACCAGGTGCGCCCGGGCGACGAGGTGCGGCTGCACGAGGACTCGAAGGACCTGCTGCCGGTGCAGGTGTCGCTGGAGTCGAAGACGCGGCCGGCGTCGGTGCGCTGGCTGGCGGTGGACGAGGCGACGCGGGCCGGCCGGATGCTGGAGCGGCCGACGCGCGCGGACATCCCGCTGGCGGTGCAGGAGCAGCTGATCGTCGAGCTGTACTCGAAGTAGAAGGCCGCCGCGCCCGCGGACAGCGGGGCGGCGCTCGTGCAGACAGAGGGTATACGGGCCGTGCATGCGGCCGATCATGAGTGTCCGCCGGGAGGTATACTGTGGAGCTGGATCTAACCGGACTGGTGCTGCCGCAGCGCATCGAGGTCGTGGACCGTTCGCCGGATGGTCGACAGGCGCAGTTCGTGGTCGCGCCGCTCGAGCGCGGGTTCGGCCAGACGCTGGGCAATACAATTCGTCGTATTCTGCTGTCCTCGTTGCGGGGCTCGGCGGTGTGGGCGTTCCGCATGGATGGCGTCGTGCACGAGCATCAGACGGTGCCCGGCGTGGTCGAGGATGTGCACCAGATCATCCAGAACCTCAAGACGCTGGTCATCGGGCTGGAGCCGGGTCACGAGGAGGCGACGCTGGAGCTGCGCGCGACGAAGGCGGGCGCGGTGACGGCGCGGGCGGTCGAGAAGTCCGGCGCGGTCAGCATCATGAACGAGGATCACCACCTGTTCACGCTGCAGGATGACCGCGAGGTCAACATGGCGCTGTACGTGAACCGCGGCCGCGGCTTCGTGTCCGCGGAGTCGCATGCGCTGCCGAAGGGCAGCCCGGTGGACCTGGTGCGGATCGATTCGATCTACAATCCGGTGTTGCGGGCGAACTTCACGGTCGAGGAGACGCGTGTCGGTCAGCGCACGGACTTCGATCGGCTGACGCTGCTGGTGGAGACGAACGGCAGCATGTCGCCGGAGGAGGGGGTCGGCTACGCGGCGGAGCTCGCGCGCAAGCACCTGGAGTACATGCTGCGCTTCATCGCGTCCGCCGAGGGTGTGTCGCCGGCGCCCGGCGCCGTGCGCGTGCCGCCGCCGCTGCGCGACCTGTTCGCGCGACCGATCGATGAGCTGGCGGAGCTGTCGGTCCGCTCGGTGAATTCGCTGAAGAAGGAAAACATCATCACGCTGGGCGACCTGGTGCAGCGCACCGAGGATCAGATGCTGAACATCGAGAATTTCGGCATCAAGTCGCTGGAGGAGATCCGGCAGTTCCTGAACGAGCACAATCTCCAGTTCGGGATGAAGCTGGAGAAGGGCGAGGACGGCGATCTGTACCTGATCGAAGGCGAGCAGGCGGATTCCGGCGCGGGCGCCGAGGCCGTGAGGGAAGAGGAGTAGGCGATGCATCATCGCAAGAAGGGCCGTCATTTCAATCGGACCGCGGAGCATCGGAAGATGATGATGCGGAACCTGGCGACATCGCTGTTCCTGCACGGCCGGGTGGAGACGACGACGGCGAAAGCGAAGGAACTGCGTCAGTTCGCGGAGCCGCTGATCACGCGGGCGAAGCGGGGCGACCTGCACGCGCGCCGGCTGGTTGGCCGCTACATCCAGGATGATGCGGCGCTCGCAAAGCTTTTCGGCGAGATCGGCCCGCGCTACATTGAGCGCGCCGGCGGCTATACGCGGGTTCGCCACCTCGGCCATCGTGCGGGTGACGCCGCGGACGTCGCGATCATCGAACTCGTCGATTAGCGAAGGAGCTTATGGCGAATACGGACCGCCGCGGGGGCAGCTGGATTCCGGTAGCCGTGGCCGTGGTCGCGGTTGCGGCCTTCATGGGGTGGCTGGCGACGCGGGAGCCGCCGGAGAGCGTGGCCGTTCAGGAGCCGGGCGACACGGCGGCGGCGGACACGCCATCGGGGGCACCGGCGCAGGTGATTCCGGCCGACACGCTGGTCCAGTTCTCCTCGGCGCTGATCGGGCAGAACGTCGAGATCGAGTCGGTGCCGGTGTCGGACGTACTGGGCGCGAACATGTTCTGGATCGAGCTGCCGGGCGGATCGCCGTACCTGGTCCGGATGGACGGTGCGAACATCGCCGCGGGCGCGCCGCTGCCCGCGGCCGGCAGCAACGTGCGCGTGGTGGGCCGGGTGCTGCAGAAGGATGCGGCACTGATCGACCAGTGGGCAGCGGCCGATTCGCTGACGGACGATCAGCGCATGCTCGCCGACTTCGGCGGGACGTTCATCGAGGCCCGCGTCGTCGAGTCGGCGGGCAGCTGAGCGGGTCGAGACCCGCGGGGCATCACGGAAGGAGGAGGACCCGATGGCTCGGGTTTGTTACGTTTGCACGAAGGGCAGGACGTTCGGCAAGAACGTGAGCCACGCCAACAACAAGACGCGCCGCAGCTGGTTGCCGAATCTGCGCCGCGTTCATATTGTCACGCCCGAAGGTGAGCGGCGGCACGTACGCGTGTGCACCCGCTGCCTCTCGGCCGGGAAGGTTCGCAAGGCGTAGCACGCTGCGCTGCCCTGTCGGAGCGGGAGGCGAGCCCGGCACCGCAGGTGCCGGGCTTTCGTCGTTTATGGTCCGTGCACCGGACCCCGAGGGTTGATCATCGACAAGGGGGCTGTTTGTTCTTCCTTGCAGCGGCCGCAGAAGGTGGTGCGGCCATGACGGTTCCTGAGTTCCTCTTCCTGCTCATTGCCATACTCGTATCCGCAAAGCTGCTGGGTGAGCTCGCGGAAAAGATCGGTCAGCCGGCCGTGCTCGGCGAGCTGCTGGCCGGTGTGCTGCTGGGCGGCTCCGTCCTCGGCGTGCTCGACCCGAACATCGAGGTCATCCATCTCCTCGCCGAAGTCGGCGTCATCCTGCTGCTGTTCCAGATCGGTCTCGAGACGAACCTCGGCCGCCTGCTGAAGGTCGGACCCGCCGCGGCGGCCGTCGCAACGACCGGCGTGGTCGCACCGTTCGTGCTCGGCTACTACGTGTCGCTCGCGCTCGGGCTGGACACGCTGCCCGCGATCGTGGCCGGCGCCGCATTGACGGCGACGTCGGTCGGCATCACGGCACGCGTGCTGTCGGATCTCGGCCGGCTCCAGGAGCCGGAAAGCCAGATCGTGCTCGGCGCCGCCGTCCTCGACGACATCATCGGGCTCATCATCCTTGCCGTCGTCTCCCAGATCCTCGCGGGCGGCGAGCTCACGGCGGCCAGCGTCGGTCTGATCACGCTCATCGCGTTCGGCTTCGTGATCGGCGTCGTGGTGATCGGCGGATTCGTCGTCCCGCCGATCTTCAACTGGCTCGCGCGCGTCGGGCGCGAGGAGACGCTCGGCACGATGGCGCTCGCCTTCGCGTTCCTGATCGCATACCTCGCGAACGAGGCGGGCTCCGCGCTGATCATCGGCGCCTTCGCCGCCGGCCTCGTGCTCGCGCCCACGCCCCACGCGCACGTCGTCGAGCACGGCGTGCTTCGTCTGAGCATGCTGTTCGTGCCGATCTTCTTCGTCTGGGTCGGTGCCGCAGTCGATGTGCGCACGTTCACGGACCCGCAGGTCCTCGTCATCGGCGGCTCGCTGATCGCCGTGGCGATCGTGGGCAAGTTCATCGCCGGCTTCGCGCCGTTCTGGTTCAAGGGCAAGAAGTCGGTGATCGGCGTGGGCATGATTCCGCGCGGCGAGGTGGGGCTGATCTTCGCCCAGATGGGACTCACGACCGGTGCTCTGACGACCGGACTCTTCAGCGCGGTGACGCTCATGGTGATGGTCACCACGTTCATCGCGCCGCCGCTGCTCAAGATGATGTTCCCGCAGCGGTCGGGTGCGCCGACGGAACGGCCCGGCGGCGTCGCGGAGATCACGACCGAGGCCTAGCCGGCATTCCGGCGGAGGTGACCGATCGCGCGGCCGCTGGAGGGGATCCGCATCGCGGTGACGCGGCCGGCGGACTCGGCCTCGGCGCTGGCGGAGCCGCTGCGGGACGCGGGCGCGGAACCCGTGATCGTGCCGCTGACGCTCATCACGGCGCCCGCCGATGACGCCCCGCTCCGCGCCGCCGCTGCCCACGTCGACCGCTACGACTGGATCGTATTCACGTCGGCTAATGCCGTGCACGCGCTGGCCCCGCTCGCCGGCGCGAGCGGGACACGCCGCCCGCGCATCGCCGCTGTCGGCAGTGCGACCGCGGCGAGCGTCCGTCGCCTGATCGGGCGCGATCCGGACCTGGTTCCCGCCGAGTTCTCTGCGGACGCGCTCGTTGCGACGCTCCTGGCGCAGGGATCCCTCCGCTCTGCGCGCATCCTGTGGCCCCGCGGAGACCGCGCGCGCGATACGGTACCGGAGGCGCTGGTTGGCGCCGGTGCGCTGCTGGACGACCCGATCGCCTATCGCACGATCGAGGATCCCGACGCGGCTCGTCGCCTCGCGTCCCTGGTCGAGCACGGCGGCGTCGATGCGATCACGTTCACGGCACCCTCGTCCGTCGAATGTTATGCAGCCGCGCGCCCGGACGGTGACCCCGTCATCGCCGTCATCGGGCCGGCCACACTCGCAGAGGCAGGGCGGCGCGGACTGCGCGTCCACGTGATGCCCTCCAGGCATACTCTGGCCGGCCTCGTCGCTGCGCTGGAGCAGTACTACGCCGCACACCGCTGATGCGCGGCGGCGCCGGTCAGGTGGCCGTGTTCGCGCCGGGTGCCCGTGCGCAGGCCGGAGCAGTTTGCCCCGATCGCGCCGCGATCCTAGAATGGTACCGCCCACGGAAGCCGCGGCGGCCGATTCCGCGGCCCGGTTGTGCAAACGATTGCAGCAACGCCAGTTGCGTCAACCTTTGCCATCGCTGTACGCTTTGACCGGACCTGCTCCAGCGAGTACATTGCGACTGGGCCGCTGGCGGCCCTTCTCTCCGGAGGCGCTGCGCCGGAGTGGTGGGCTGGGTCAGACATGCCTGTAACTGACAGGGCAGGGCTGTATGGGCGGGCGAGGCGCCATGGCAGAGACTTTGCGAGCGGACGGTGCGGGCGCGCGCGGGGACACGGTGGAAGTGCCGCAGTGGTATGCGTGTTACACCCGGTCGCGACATGAGAAACAGGTGGACCGGCTGCTCAGGGAGCGCGGGTTCGAGACCTTCCTGCCGCTCATGCCTCGCGTCAGCCAGTGGAAGGACCGGAAGAAGATTGTGGAGTGGCCGCTCTTCCCGTCGTACGTGTTCGGCCGGTTCCGTCTGGTGGAGTCGCCGCGGATCCTGAGCACGCCGGGGGTGGCGACGCTGGTGAAGACGAACGGCCGTCCGGCCGCGATCGCGGATGAGGAGCTGGCGAATGTGCGGCGGTTCGTGCGTGCTCTGTCGGGTGGCGGGATCGAGGTGGAACGTCGCCCGTTCTTTGCGGAGGGGGAGTGGGTCGAAGTGATGGCGGGGCCGCTCGCCGGCGTTCGCGGAGTGGTGGTGGAGCAGCGCAACCGGCGTCGCGTGCTCATCGGACTGCAGGCGATCGGTCAGGGTCTGGAAGTGGACATCGACACGAGGGTGCTGCGGCCGGTGCCGGGGCCATGACGGTGCGATGAGGGCGACCAACGAAGAGCTGAGCAGCGAGGGAATGACGCTCACCGAGGTAGCACAACAGTCCAGCAGCGTGGCGCCGCTGCCGCTGCGCGTGACGCTGTTCCTCGATGGTGCGGACCTCGATGAGATGGAGGCGGCGGCGCGGGCGGGCGTGGTGGAGGGGTTCACGACGAATCCGACGCTCATCGCGAAGGCGGGTGTAGCCCATTACCGCCGCTTCGCGGACGAGGCGCTCGCGCGGGTAAACGGGGCGCCGATCTCGTTCGAGGTGCTGGCGGATGACCTGCCGACGATGGCTGCGCAGGCGCGGGAGATCGCGAGCTGGGGTCCGCGCGTGAGCGTGAAGGTGCCGGTGACCACGACGTCCGGCGAGCCGACGCTCGAGATCGTGCGTGAGCTGACGAGCGATGGGCTCTCGATCAATGTGACTGCCGTGATGACGCTGGATCAGGTCGTGGGTGTCGCGGAATGCGTGCACCCGGACGTCCAGACGTTCGTCTCGATCTTCGCCGGCCGCATTGCGGACACGGGTCGTGATCCGTGTCCGTTCATGCGTGAGGCGGTCGACATCTGCCGCGACAAGCCGAATCTCCGCGTGCTGTGGGCGAGCCCGCGCGAGGTGCTGAACGTCTACCAGGCGGATGCGTGCGGCGTGCACGTCATCGTGCTGACGGCGGAGCTGCTCGGGAAACTGTCGCTGCGCAACAAGGACCTGGCCGAGTTCTCGCGCGAGACGGTGCAGATGTTCTACACGGACGCTGTGAAGGCTGGCTACACGCTTTGAGCGGCGGCCCCCGCCGGATCCTGGTCACCGGTGTGGCCGGATTCATCGGCAGCAACCTGGCCGTCCGCCTTCTCGATGAAGGCCACGCGGTCACCGGCATCGATGATCTGTCTCAGGGTGTAGCGGAACAGGTCCCGGCCGGTGTCGATTTCCATCAGCTCGACATCCGCTCGGCCGCGATCGAGCCGCTGTTCCGCGGCGTCGATGCGGTATTCCATCTCGCAGCCAGGAACTGCATCTCCGATTGCCAGCTCGATCCCGTGGCGGCGGCCTCGATCAACGTGGTCGGCACGGTGAACGTCTTCGAGGCCGCCCGGCGCGCGCGGGCGCAGCGCGTCATCTACGCGGAGTCGTCCGCGCTGTACGAGGGAGTGGCGCAGCTGCCGACCGGCGAGGACGTCGTGGCGCCGCGCAGCATCTACGCGATCACGAAGCTGGCCGCTGCGGAGTTCGGTGCGGCCTACGCGCGGTTCCACGGGATGAACACGACCGCGCTGCGCTACTTCTGCGTGTACGGTCCGCGGCAGGACTACCGGCGCACCATCCCGCCGGTGATGAGCGCATTCATCATCCGGCTGCTGCGCGGCGAGCGTCCGACGATTTACGGCACGGGCGACAAGCGCCGTGATTTCGTTTACGTCGACGATGTGAACGAGTTCCACCTGCAGTGTCTCACGGACATGCGGACGCACGGGGGTACGTTCAACATCGGCTCGGGCCGGGACTTCTCGGTGAAGGAGATCCTGGCGGAGATCCAGGATCTGCTCGGGACGTCGATCGAGGCGCGGCATGAGTCGGATCTGCCGGGAGAGGCGGAGCGGACCTGTGCGGACGTGAGCCGCGCGCGCGCGCTGGGGTGGCGGCCGCGCACGGAACTGCGCGAGGGTCTGAGGCGCTCGATCGAATACATCCGGCAGCACGTGGTGGCTGCGGACCGTATGGATGTGAGCGCATGAAGGCGCTCGTGCTCGCGGCCGGGAAGGGAACGCGCCTGGGCAGCGCGTCGGGCGGCATGCCCAAGCCGCTGATCGATGTCGGCGGCAGCACGCCGCTCGAGCTGGCGCTGGAGTGGCTGGCGGCGCTGCAGCTCGAGCGGATCTGGATCAACGTGCACGGCCATGCGGAGCTGGTGCGAGAGCGGATCGGCGGCACGGCCGGCGGAATCGAGGTCTCGTACTCGTTCGAGCCGGAGCTGCTGGGCACCGCGGGCGCGTGGAAGAAGCTCGAACGGGAGTGGGACGACACCTCGCTGGTCGTTTATGGCGACAACGTGATGCGCTTCGATGCCGCCGCGCTGCTCGCCACGCACCGCGGCAGCGGTGCGCTGATGACGATCGCGGTGTTCGATCCGGAGCGCACGATCCACAGTGGAACGGCGGGCGGCCGCGCCCGCATCGAGGGGGGACGGGTGAGGGAGTTCGTGGAGCGCGGCGGCGCGGGAATGATCAACGCCGGGGTGTATTGCGTGGAACCGGAGCTGCGCGAGCGGCTGACGCCCGGCTACACCGACTTCGGCCACGATGTGCTGCCGACGCTCGCCGGCAGCGGAGAGGTGGCAGCGCACGTGCTCGAGCGCGGCGCGTGGTGTCTGGGCGTCGACACACCGGAGCGCCTGGAGTGCGCGCGCGTCGCCCTGCGATCACGAATGGAGGTCGCGCCGTGATCGTGACACGCACACCGTTTCGCGTCACGCTGGGCGGCGGCGGCACGGATCTGCCGTCGTTCTACCGCGACCATGGCGGGTTCGTGTTCGCGATGGGCATCGACAAGTACATGTACCTGATGCTCAAGCCGCCGACGATGGATGACCAGGTCCGACTGCACTACAGTCGTACCGAAGTCGTCGATGACATCGACGAGCTGCAGCACGATCTCGCGCGCGAGGCGCTGCGGCTGCACGGCATTCGCAACCGGATCGAGGTGTCCTCGATGGCGGATCTCCCCGACGGAACGGGTCTCGGCAGCTCGAGCGCCTATCTCGTCGGGCTGCTCACGGCGCTGCACCAGTACCGCCGCGATTTCGTTTCGCTTCACGCGCTCGCGGAGGAGGCGTGCCACATCGAGCTGGACGTGCTCCGCAAGCCGATCGGCAAGCAGGACCAGTACATGGCCGTGTTCGGCGGTCTCACCGCGCTGGACATCGCGCGCGATGGTACGGTCGATGTGCGGCCCGTCGTCAGCCCGGAGGGCGGTCTCGGCGGACTCGTGGCGAACACACACCTGTACTACACCGGTCACCGGCGCAGCGCAGTGGACGTGCTGCGCGAGCAGGATGGCGCGGTGCGCCGGGTGCGCGCTCGCAGCGGCGGGGACGCCGTGGTGGATGCAGCGGGCCGCGCGGTCGTGGACGCGCTGCTCCGCATCAAGGACCTGGGCCATCGGATCCTGGAAGCGATCGAGGCCGGGTCGTACGACGACTGGGGGCTGCTGCTGCACGAGCACTGGTGCAGCAAGAAGCGGCTCTCGTCGCGTGTCTCGCTCGATCACGTGGACGCCTTGTACGAGCACGTGCGCGCCGAGTACGGCGTGCTCGGCGGCAAGATCGCGGGCGCGGGCGGCGGCGGGTTCCTGATGCTGTACTGTCCGCGCGATCATCGGAAGCTCGAGACGTTCATGGCACAGCAGGGAATGCCGCGACTCCATTACGCGATCGAGTCCGAGGGTTCGAAGGTGATCGCGAATCCCGGGACGCACGCGCCGGCGCCGAGCGCGGCCAGTGCGTCGGCCGTTCAGCGTCTGAGGGCATGATGATCCGGCGGCGGACTCGCGATGGCGCGAGGTGGCCGGCCGGGGCGGGCCGTCCGTGAGCCGCATCGGCGTGGCGGTGATCGGGTGCGGGGCCGTCGGCCAGCGTCGCGCGCGCACTGCCGCCGCCGACCCGCGCACGGAGCTGCGGGTCGTAGTGGACACGGACCGGCGCCGCAGTGCGGGGCTGGCCAGCGAGCTGGGGGCGGACAGCGTGCGGGACTGGCGCGATGCCCTGGCGCGGCAGGATGTCGGTGCAGTGGTGGTGTGTACGCCGAACGCCCTGCTGGTGCCGATCAGCATCGCCGCGCTGCGGACGCGGAGGCATGTGCTGATCGAGAAGCCGATGGGTCGCAATGCCACCGAGGCGCGCGCAGTCGCGGCCGAGGCACGCAAGGCCGGCACGGTGCTCAAGATCGGCTTCAACAGCCGCTACCGCCCCGGGGCGGTGCGGGCTCACGAGCTCTACGCGAGCGGCTTCATCGGTCGCCTGCTTCAGCTCCGAGCGACGTATGGCGATGGCGGCGGCCTGAACCTCGAGCGCGAGTGGCGCGCGGACGCGGAGCTCGCGGGCGGCGGCGAGCTGCTGCGCCACGGAGTCGATATCGTCGATCTCTTCCACTGGTTTGCGGGTCCCGCGAACCGCGCTCAATCCGAGCTGCAGAACGCGTTCTGGAATCTCGGCCGGCTGGAGGACAACGCGTTCGGCCTGCTCCGCTTCGGCGCCGGCGTCGTCGGCCAGTTCCACGTCAGCATGACCGAATGGCAGGCGTTCTTCTCCCTGGAGCTCCTCGGCGAGAGCGGCGGCCTGGTCCTCGAGTCCTCGAGCCCCGACGTCGAGACACTGACGGTCATCCGGCGGGGCGAGGCAGGACACGCTTCCACATCCGAGAAGATGCTGATCGAGAACGCCGAATCCTCCTGGACCGCGGAGTGGACCGATTTCGCCGCTGCAATGCACGGCGAGCCGCTGCGCCACGGTCTGCCCGAGGACGGCCTCCAGATCATCGCCACCATCGATGCACTCTACGCCGCGGCCCGCAGCGGGTCGGCCGTGTCGATCGCGACGCTCGGCGCCGATCTCCACGCGCGATGAAGCGCCTCCGTCCGGCCGTCTTCCTCGACCGCGACGGCGTTCTGAACGAGATCGTGATGCGCGACGGCCAGCCCGCCTCGCCCCGGACGCTCGAGCAGCTGCGCCTCGCCCCCGACATCGCGGCCGTCGATCGGCTCGCCGAGGCCGGCTACCTGCTGTTCATCGCGACGAACCAGCCGGACGTCGCACGGGGTCTCATCGACACCGGGACGCTCGACCGGATGTTCGCCGCGATCCGGGGCCGGGTCCGCATCGACGACGTCCGCGTCTGCGTGCACGAGGACGCGGACGGGTGCGAGTGCCGGAAGCCAAAGCCCGGCATGTTGCTCGATCTGGCACGTCACTGGCATGTTGACCTGGCTCGTTCGTGCATGGTCGGCGACATGTGGCGGGATGTGGCGGCGGCACGGGCCGCGGGGTGCCGGTCGGTGCTGATCCGGCGTGAATACAACCGGGATGCTGCTCCGGACGTGGCGGTGGACACGCTCGCGGACGCGGTGGCGTGGGTGCTCGGAGAAACGGGAGGTGCGGAGTGACGGCTCGGCAGGGGGGAAGGCCGGCCCGGACGCTGGTGCTGGAGGGGGAGCCCCTCGAGGGCGACGGCCACGCGGCGGGCTATGTGGCGGACGCGATCGAGATCGCGCGGCGCCTGGATCCCGGCCGACTGGAGGCAATGGCGCACGCGCTGGCCGGTCTTCGCGCCGGGGGCGGGCGTCTCTTTTTTCTGGGGGTGGGCGGAAGCGCAGCGAATGCGTCGCATGCGACGAACGATTTCCGCAAGCTGGCGGGGATCGAGAGCTACTGTGCGACGGACAACGTGTCGGAGCTCACGGCGCGCACGAACGACGACGGGTGGCACTCCACGTTCGTGGAATTCCTGCGCGGCAGCAGATTGAATGCGCGTGACGGGGTGTTCGTGTTTTCCGTCGGTGGTGGTGATGAGGCGCGGGATGTGAGTGCGAATCTCGTGCACGCGCTCCGGTATGCGGCCGCGCAGGGTGCCGCGATCTTCGGCGTGGTCGGCCGCGATGGCGGATACACGGCGCGCGTCGCGCAGCACTGCGTCGTGATCCCCGTCGTCAACGAGCAGGCTGTGACGCCGCACACGGAATCGTTTCATGCGCTCGTCTGGCACCTCCTCGTCTCCCACCCGGTGCTGCAGCACGAGCCGATGAAGTGGGAGAGCATCACGCCATGAGGCGCGGATGAGACCGGTGGCCGCGTCCATGCGGGTCCCGGCAGGCACGACGGGCGCGCTGCGGGTCGATGGCGAACCGGATTGGGAAGCGTACCTGCCCGCGCGTGCGCGCAGTCGCAGCTGGCGTGTTCAGCAGCGCATCAAGCGCGTGCTCGATGTGGTGATCGCATGTATGGCGGTGGCGCTGCTCTCGCCGCTGCTCCTGCTCGTGGCGGTGCTGGTCAAGCTGAGCTCGCCGGGTCCGGTACTCTACCGGTATCCGGTCCTCGGCTGGCGCGCGCGGCCGTTCACGGGACTGAAGTTTCGCACGATGATCGTCGACGCGGACGTCCGCAAGACGGAATACATGGAGCAGAACGAGATGAACGGTCCCGTGTTCAAGCTGCGGAACGATCCGCGCGTGACACGATTGGGACGCTGGCTGCGGAAATACAGCATTGACGAGCTGCCGCAGCTGTGGAGCGTGCTGCGCGGCGAGATGAGCCTCGTCGGTCCGCGGCCTCCCGGCCCGCACGAGTATGCGGACTTCGAGCCGTGGCAGCGCGGCAAGCTGGCGGTGATTCCGGGGATGACGTGCATCTGGCAGGTCAGCGGCCGGTCGGAGATCTCGGATTTCGATTCGTGGGTGCGGCTGGACCTGGACTACATCGCGCGGTGGAACCTCCTGCTGGACCTCGTGCTGCTGGTCCGGACGATTCCGGCCGTGCTGTCGGCACGCGGGGCCTACTGATCGCGCGATGCGGATACTCTATCTGAACCACAACGTCGCCGGGTCCGGCACGTATCAGCGGGCGCTGCACATTGCCCGCGAGGCCGTGCGGCGCGGTCACGACGCGGTGCTCGTTGCGACGAGCCGGACGCGCATGGTGCGCGGCGAACGCCGCACGATCGATGGTGTGCGCGTGGTCGAGGCCCCGGACCTGATGCGCGGACCGGCGCGCAATGGCTGGGATGCGTGGAACACGGCCTGGCGCAGCAGTCGGATCGTGCGTGAGCGCTTCGATCTCATTCACGCATTCGATGCGCGTCCGGTCGTGATCGTGCCGGCCCTGGCGGCGCGTGCCACGACGGGGGCTCCGCTCGTGCTCGACTGGGCGGACTGGTGGGGTCGCGGCGGCGTCATCGGCGAGCGGTCCGGGTGGGCGGTGCGCACGTTCTTCGGTCCGATCGAGACCTGGTTCGAGGAGGCGTTTCGCACGGGAGCGACGGCGAACACGGTGATCAGTGAACGGTTGCGGGACCGCTGCATGGGCCTGGGCGTGCCGGCCGATCGCGTGCACGTGATGCCGAACGGCTGTAATCCGGCGCGACCCGTGTCCGAGGCGGAGCGCGCCCGGGCGAGAGCGGCTCTGGGTCTGGGGCCCGGGACGCCGCTCCTCGTGCACGTGGGCGCCATGCACCAGGCGGACGCCGCGCTGCTGTCCGCGGCGTTCCGCATCGTGCGGGAGCGCCTGCCCGACGCGCGGCTCGCCTTCGTCGGCAACACGCGCGTGCGCGCGAGTGCCCTGGCGGGTGCCGGTGTGAGCAGTGCCGGCTTCGTGGATGCCGGTGTGCTCCGCCAGTGGCTGGCGGCCGCGGACGCGGGTGCGGTCGTGCTGCGCGACAACGTGGCCAGCCACGCGCGGTGGCCCGGCAAGATCAACGATTACCTGACTGCGGGCGTGCCGGTCGTGATGCCGCACGTCGGTGCGGCTGCGGATTGGGTGAGCCGGTACCGGGCGGGTCGGACGGCCGCGCCCGATCCCGACGGCTTCGCGCATGCGATCCTCGACGTGCTGCGGGATCCGGACCTGCGCACGCAGGCTTCCGCCAGTGCGCTCGCGCTCGCGGACGGCCTGCTCTCGTGGCGGCACGTCACGGATCCGCTGTTCGATCTCTACGAACGCTGGTGCCCGCCGCAGGCGAAGCCCGCGGCCGGCGGGAACATGGTGAGTGCTGCATGAGTCTGCGTTCGATTCGAGTGCTGGTGACCGGTGCAGGCGGATTCATCGGGTCGCACCTCGTCAGGCGGCTCCGTGCCGAAGGCTACTGGGTGCGGGGCGTCGACATCAGGGTGCCGGAGTTCGGCCCGTCCGCCGCGGACGAGTTCGAGCTGCTCGACCTCCGACGCTGGGAGAACTGCCTCCGCGCGATGGAGGGAATCGACGAGGTGTATGCGCTCGCCGCCGATATGGGCGGCATGGGCTTCATCTCGGCCAACCATTCCCGGATCATGCACAACAATGCACTGATCAGCATCCACTCCCTGGAAGCCGCGCGGCAGAGCGGTGTCGGCCGGTTCCTGTTCACCTCCTCCGCGTGCGTCTACCCGGAGTACCTCCAGGAGAGCGCGGACGTGGTGCCGCTGCGGGAGGAGGACGCGTATCCCGCCCAGCCGCAGGATGCATACGGCTGGGAGAAGCTGTTCATGGAGCGTCTCTGCACTCATTACCGCGACGAGCAGAACGTCGACACGCGCGTGGTCCGCTTCCACAACATCTTCGGTCCTGACGGCACGTGGGAGGGCGGCCGGGAAAAGG
This sequence comes from Longimicrobiales bacterium, assembly GCA_036374995.1. Lineage (GTDB taxonomy): Bacteria > Gemmatimonadota > Gemmatimonadetes > Longimicrobiales > RSA9 > SH-MAG3. The sequence continues at coordinate 20,505 of DASUSS010000006.1, forward strand.
CGCCGGCGGCGCTGTGCCGCAAGGTGGCCGTGGCGAAGCTGACGGGGCATCCGGTCGTGGAGATCTGGGGCGATGGCGAGCAGACCCGGTCGTTCTGCTACATCGATGACTGCACGGAGGGCCTGCTGCGGCTGATGCGGTCCGCGTACCGCGAGCCGCTGAACCTGGGGCAGGACCGGATGGTGAGCATCAACGAGCTCGCGGACATGATCGCGGGCGTCGCGGGCACGGCGATAGAGAAGGTGCACGTGCCGGGCCCGCAGGGAGTGAGGGGTCGCAACTCGGACAACACGCGGCTGCGTGAGGTGCTGGGCTGGGAGCCGGAGATCGCGCTTGAGGAGGGGATCGCCCGGACCTATGCGTGGATCGAGCGTCAGGTTGCGGCGAAGCTCAGGCTGCTGCCGGAGGCGACGGTGGCGGGAGCATGAGGTATTCGGTGGTCGGTCTCGGCAAGCTCGGGTGCAGCATGGCGGCCGCGATCGCCTCGCGTGGTCACCACGTCATTGGCTACGACGTCGTGCCGGAAGTGGTGGACCGGCTGTCTGCCGGCCGTGCGCCGGTCGAGGAAACGGCGCTGCAGGAGCTGATCACGACGCACCGCGAGCGGCTGCGTGCGACGCATTCCCTCGAGGAGGCGATCCGCGACTCGGATGTGACGTTCGTGGTCGTACCGACGCCGAGCGATGATGCCGGCGCGTTCGACGTCTCCCGTGCCACTCAGGCATTCGCCGCGATCGGGCGGGCCCTCGCGGGCAAGTGGCAGCACACGGTGGTGGTCACGAGCACCGTGCTGCCGGGCTCCGTTCGCTACGGCCTGATACCCGCTCTCGAGGAGGCTGGCGGACGGGCGGTGGGCAATGGCATCGGCGTGTGCTACAGTCCCGCGTTCATCGCCCTCGGCAGCGTCATTCGCGATTTCCTGCACCCGGACTTCCTGCTCATCGGCGAAAGCGATGAAGCCGCCGGTGCGATGCTGGAGCGTGCCTACCGCGAGATCATGCCGGGCTCGCCGCCGATCCGCCGAATGAGCCTCGAGAATGCGGAGCTGACGAAGATTGCGGTGAACACGTTCGTCACGATGAAGATCAGCTTCGCGAACATGATCGCCGGTCTGTGCGAGCGCATCCCCGGCGGCGATGTGGATGTCGTCACGGCCGCGCTCGGCGCCGACCGGCGGATCGGGCGCGCGTATCTCACGGGCGCGCTCGGGTACGGCGGGCCGTGCTTTCCGCGGGACAACCGCGCGCTCGCTTTCCTTGCCCGCTCCCTCGGCGAGCGGGCGCCGCTTCCGGACGCGACGGATGCGGTGAACGTCGCGCTGCCCGGCCGGATCCTCGAGCGCCTCCGGCCCGTTCTCGCCCGGGCCGGCACGATCGGCGTGCTCGGTCTGGCCTACAAGCCGGAGACACAGGTGGTCGAGCAGTCGCAGAGCATCGACATTGCGCGCGCGCTCGCGGCTGCCGGCGCGCGCGTGATCGCGCACGACCCGCTCGCGGGTCCGATGGCGGCGCCGCTGCTGGGCGCCGGCATCGACATCGCGGCGGAGGTCCGCGATGTGCTGCAACGAGCGGATGCCACGCTGATCACCACACCGGACCGCGCCTATGCGAAGCTCCGGGCGAGCGACTTCGCGCGGCCGGGTGCGTCGGTCGTGGTCGTCGATTTCTGGCGGCTGCTGCGCGACGAGCTGGAGCGCGCGCCGGGCATCGAGTACGTCGCTCTCGGCATCGGGCCGGGCGGCGCCGAGGCCGGCGAGCCGCTCGCGGCGCTGTGGTCCGCGCGGGCGGCGGAGCAGGCCGTCTCGTGATCGCGACGGGCGAGATCCGCGCCGGGCGGGAACGCGCCCGTGGACGTCCGCCGCGAGTGCGGACGGGGCGGCCGGTGGTGGCCGTGGTCGGGCCGCTGCCGCCACCGGTGCACGGATGCTCCGTGTTCACGCGTCTGCTGCTCGGCTCGCGCATTGCCGAGGAGTTCGAGGTCGTGCACGTCGACATCACGGATCCGCGCGACGTCGACAACATCGGACGCTTCGACTTCGGGAACGTACGCCTGGCGGCGCGGCACGGTGCGGCGTTTGCACGCGTGCTCGTTGCCGCGCGGCCGCAGCTGGTATACATACCGGTGGCGCAGAACACATGGGGCTTCATGCGCGACGCGCTCTTTCTCGCGCCGGCGGCACTGTCGCGCAGCCGCATGGTCGTGCACTTCCACGGCGAGGGGTTCGGCACGTTCCGGCGCGGGGTCAATCCTGTGCTGCGGATGGTCGCGGACGGCACGCTCAGGCGTGCCCGGGCAGCGATCGTGCAGGGAGAAGCGCTGATCCCGATGCTCGACGGTGTGGTCGGGCGCGACCGCGTGCGGCTGGTGCCGAACGGCGTGCCGGATGCATTCGGCCGCATGCCCGGGCGGCCGGCGTCCGCAGAACGCCGGGTGTGCGTGCTGTTCCTGGCCAACCTGTCGCCTGCAAAGGGCTGTCTCGACCTGGTCGATGCAGCGACACGACTGCTGGACGAGGGCGCGGACGTCGAGTTCGTGTTTGCCGGCGGTGTGGCTGATGCAGCCGCCCGCGCGGAAGCGGCGCTGCGGGCCCGGCCGTACGGCGAACGGATCCGCTTCCCGGGCGTGGCGGACGAGGCGCGGAAGCATGCGTTGCTCGAGCGCGCGGACATCTTCGCCCTGCCGAGTCACTCGGAAGCACATCCTCTCGTGGTGCTCGAGGCGATGTCCGCGGGGCTGCCGGTCGTGACCACGCGCCGGGGCGCGATCCCCGAGACGGTCGTGGACGGCGAGACCGGTCTGCTCACGCAGCCGCGCGATACCGCCGGCCTCACGGCCGCGCTGCGCCGGCTCGTCGCGGACCCGGCGCTGCGCGCACGCATGGGTGTCGCCGCCCGCAACCGCTACCTCGAGGGCTATACCGTCGAGCGATGGATCGATGGCATGATCGCAGTGTTCCGATCGGTGCTGGATGAGTGACATGCTGCCGGACCTGTCCGTTCTGATCGTCTCGTGGAACGTGCGGGAGCACGTGCGCGAGTGCATCGCATCGATTGCGGCGGACGCCGCACGGCCGCACACGGAAGTGATCCTGGTCGACAATGCGTCGGCCGATGGCACTGCCCCGGCGATCCGGCAGGAGTTCCCGTGGGTGCGGGTGGTCGAGAACGCGGAGAACCACGGCTTTCCCGCGGCCAACAACCAGGCGCTCGCACTCGCGCGTGGGCGTCATGTCCTGTTCCTGAACCCGGACACGGTAGTGCGGCCGGGCACGCTCGCGGCGTGCGTCCGCGCACTCGATGCGGACCCGGACCTCGGTGCGGTCGGCTGCCGCATCGAGTTTCCCGACGGCCGTGTCCAGTACGAGGGCGGGCGCAGCCGGTACCGGTTCCGTCACCTCGTCTACGAGGTGCTCTATCTGCACATGCTGTTTCCGCGCAGCCGGATCTTTGCCGAGCACGTGATGGGGGACTGGGATCACCGCGGTGTACGCAACGTGGATGCGCTGTCGGGCGCGTTCATGATGGTACCGCACCGCGTCGCACTCGAGGTGGGCGGCCTGCCGGACGACGTCTTCATGTATCACGAGGACCTCAGCTTCTGCATGCGAATCGGCCGGAGCGGCCGCACGCTGCTGTACCGCGGCGATGTCTCGATCGTGCACTACGGCGGCAGCTCGAGCCGCCGGAGTCCGGCACGACTGACGCTGCTGGAAGTGGAAGCGAAGCAGCGGTTCATCCGTGACGGCGACGGCCCCGTCTGGGCGGCGCTTGCGCGCTCCGTCTTCCTGCTGCGCTCGCTCGTCAGGCTGGCGGTCTGCACGGTCGGCAGCGCGCTGCCGCGCAGCTTCAGGGAGCGGTACCCGCGCGTGTTCGACTGGCGCACGCACGCGCTCCAGCTCGCGTGGTCGGTCTCACCGGCGCTCACGGCGGGACTCATGCCGCGCAGCGGTCCCCGGCCACCGCTGCGCGCACTGCACGAGGGGGCACCTTGATCGGCGCCGCCGTGGTCGAGCGGCTGAGACCGTCCGGACGCGGGCTCGCAATCGCGCCGGGTGTGCTGACCGGTCTGATCGCCGCCGTTTCGGGGATCGGCGTCGCGGTCTCGCCATTCCTCACGATGGGCGTCGTCACGGGCGGTGCACTGATGACGTTCGCTCTCATGCAGCCGCTCGTGCTCGTGGGTCTCATGCTGGCGCTCGGCCCGATCGATCTGTCGTTCATCACGGGCGGGTTCAAGAGCATGTTCGAGCAGCTCGGCGGTCTCGACATGAACGGAATCCGTCTGATCGGCATGACCGGGGCGCTGACGCTCGTGGTGCTGGCGGAACGACGCGTCGGGCGGCAGCTGTTCCGGCCGGCTGCGATCTTCTACGCCGCCCTGATCGTGTACGCCGCGTTCACGCTGTCCTTCTCGCCGTCTCCGATCGATGGCTCGCGGCTGCTGCTCAAGCTCGCATACCCGCTCCTCGTCTTCGTCGTCATCACGGGGATGTCGCCGGGGCGGGCGCAGCTCGATCGGCTGCTCGATGCCGTGCTCATCGGTACGGCCGTGATCTGCCTGATCATCAACCCGCTGTACGTGGCGTTCGGCGACTTCGAGCGCGAGGTCGGCGGCTGGCTCCGCCTGCAGGGCGTTGGTTCGCACCAGAACCCCTTCGCGTTCTATCTGCTCGCCGCGCTGCTCATGTCGTTCGTCCGTGCGACGACGCGCCGCCAGTGGCGCTACGTGCTGCTGTGTGCCGTGTGCAGCGCCTGGATGGTGCTCACCATCACCCGCATCGCGTTCGGGGCCGCCGTGGTCGCACTCGTTGTCGTCGGCATAGCCGGCGCACTCGTGACGCGCAGCTACCGCGCATTGTTCGGCGCGACGGCGGCCGTGCTGCTGCTCGCGATACCGTTCGCGCCGCCGGTGCTCGAGCGGACGTTCGGCTACGTGCCGTCGTTCGGTGACCTGCTCGCACTCGCGACGAATCCGCGCGCGCTGTATCTGGCGATCAACTGGGAGGGGCGCCAGGTTTACTGGCCGGTCGTCATTGCCGCGTATCTCGCATCGCCGGTGCTCGGCCTGGGGCTCGGCTCATCGGCGTTCGTGCTGCGCGTGAACTTCCCATCGTACTGGAGCAACGTAGTGCACAACGACTACCTGCGCCTGCTCTCCGACACGGGGCTCATAGGCGTGACGCTGTTCGGCGCCGCACTGATCGCGTGGGTCGTCGTGGCCGTCCGTGCGCTGCGGACGGGTGATCGCACCGCACGCGAGTACGCGCTACCGGCTCTCGGCTGCATTGCCGCAATGTCGATCATCGGCATCACGGACAATGCGTTCGACTACTACGGACCGTTCACGCAGTACCTCGGCTTCCTGGCGGGCGGAGCCGCGGCCGCGACGCTGCTCGCGCCGGTCGCTCCGGCGGCGCGCAGCCAGGACGCGCCGCAGCCGGTCGAGGGGCGGGCATGAGACGGCGTGCTGCGGTCGCGGCATTCGTGCTCGCGGCTGTGGTGTGGTCGAGCGGCTGCGACTCGCCCGCGGCGCCGGGGGCGCTGCGCGAGGTGCTCGACCTCACTACGGGCGCGCAGCACACGTGTGCCATCACGGCGCAGGGTTCAGCCTGGTGCTGGGGCCGGGGCACCGAGGGGCAGCTGGGCAATCAGCGTGTTCACGATTCGAACGTGCCGGTCCGTGTCGACGGCTATGACGACTGGGTCCAGCTCGACGGCGGGCGCCGACACACGTGCGGCGTTCGTGCGAACGGGAACCTCCAGTGCTGGGGCTGGGGCTTCTACGGCCAGCTCGGCACCGGCAACACCGCGACGCTCGCCGGCGCGTCCGAGCTCGCGACGGTGGACACGTACGTTCAGGTCAGCGCGGGCGCGAACCATACGTGTGCCGTGACGACGCGGGCGACCGTGAGCTGCTGGGGCGCCAATGGGCAGGGGCAGCTGGGCGACAGCACGCTCGTGAACCGGCTCGAGCCCACGCCCGTGGCCACCACCGAGGTATTCGCCGCCGTCACGGCCGGGTCGTTCCATACCTGCGGCCTCACGCCGGATGGCCGGGCGCTGTGCTGGGGCCTCAACCACCTCGGCCAGCTCGGTACGGGCGACCTCGTCAGCTCGACAGCGCCGGTCCCGGTCCAGACCAGCCTGAGCTTCCAGTCGCTCAGCGCCGGCGTGTCGCACACCTGCGGGATCGCCACCACCGGTGCGGCGTACTGCTGGGGCAGCAACGAATTCGGCGAGATCGGCAACGGCGGCGTCGTGGAGGCGGGCTTCGCCGGCGCGGTCGTACCCGAGCCGACGCGCCTCGGCTACTCGTACACGTCCGTCCACGCCGGCGACGGGTACACGTGCGCGCACATGCCGCCGTCCAGTGCGGCATGCTGGGGCCGTGGGCTGGAGGGCCAGCTCGGCTCCGGTCAGCCCGTGATCATGTATGTGCCGGTACCCATCTACCGGGACCTTCGCGTGAGTCAGCTGGATGTCGGCTACGCCCACGTGTGTGCCGCCGGCACCGACGGCGGCGTCTACTGCTGGGGAGATGGCCGGCGAGGCCAGCTGGGCACGGTGCGGCAGAGCGCGACCACCACGCCGGCTCGCGTGAGCCCGCCAAACGATTGAGAAAATGCGAATTGCCTATTGTCTTCTGGTCGTGTTCCTGTGCACGTTGAGCGGTGAGCTGCGGGGTCAGCAGACGGCGCGGGACGGAGCGGGGCAGAATTACCTCGCGCCGGGCGACATCGTCCGCCTGCGCATCTGGCGGGAGGAGAGCATGTCGGGCGAGTACCCGGTGGATGCGGACGGCAATGTGGTGCTGCCCCGGCTGGGCGTCTGGCCGGTGACGGGAAAGGACCCGACCGGGCTTCGGACGGAGCTCGTGGAGGCGTACGCGCGCTATCTGCGGTCACCGGCCATCGAGATCGTGTTCCTGCGGCGCATCGTCGTGGGCGGAGCCGTACAGCGGCCGGGCGTCTACCATGTCGATCCGACGATGACCGTGCGGGACGTGGTGCTCCAGGCGGGCGGCCCCACGCCGCTGGGCAGCCCGGACCGGGTCGAGCTCGTCCGCGATGGGGAGGAGATCGAGGCACAGATCCGGCAGGACGCGCCGATCCTCGAGTCGGCGATCCGCTCGGGCGACCAGCTGTACGTACCGGAACGCGGCTGGCTGTCACGAAATACGAACGCAGCGGTCGGGATCGGCGGAGCGCTCCTGAGCTTCGTCGCGACCATGATCATCCTCGCGGCCTCGAAGTGACATGCAGGCAGTGAACAGACTCAGCACGAACGGGGACCACCGGCACCGTCAGACGGCGGGACCGCTGGAGACGCTGCTGCGCGCCGTGCGGCGGAACTGGCCGTTTGCCGTGCTCGTGCCGATCGTCGTCATTGCCGCCACACTGATCGCACTCCAGTTCCTGCCGCGGATCTACGAGGCGAGCGCACAGCTGCGGATCGATCAGCAGCGCTCGAACCTCGCCGTGCTCGACGCTCTGCAATCGCTCTCGGGCGGATCGCAGATCGAGACGGAGATGATGGTGCTGCGGTCCCGGACGCTCGCCGGGACGGTCGTCGACTCGCTCTCGCTCCAGCTGTCGGTGACAGCGCCGCGCAACGTGGCGCGGAGCCGGCTGTTCGAGCGGATCGACGTGACGCGGTCCGCGCCGGCGGCGGAGTGGGTGATCCGGCCGCGCGCCACCGGCGTCGAGGTCCTGCGGGTGGACGGTCCGGGCGCCGCCCAGCGGTTCGGCCGCGGCGAGCCGCTCCGCTTCGGCGGCATCGACGCGTCATTGACGCGCGCCGGGCTGGAGCAGGAGGAGATCCGGATCGAAGTGGCGGCGTTCGACGATGCGGTGCGTGGCTTCCAGCGGGTGCTGAGCGTGGCGCGGCCGAACCGCGAAGCCGATGTCGTGCGCATCGGCTACACGAGCACCGATCCGGCTCTCGTGCGGGACGTGGTCAACACCGTGGTCGACAGGTTCATCCGGCGCCGCCAGACGGAGCAGACGTCGGAAGCCGTCGACATGGTCGCATTCCTGAACGAGCAGATCGACACGCTCACGCTGCAGCTGACTACGGCGGAAGAGGCGCTGCGCGATTACAGCGAGCAGAGCGGTATCATCGCGATGACGGCGCAGGCGGAGTCGTACGTGAGCCGGCTCGCGGACCTGAAGGCACAGCGCGATCTCGCGGATGCGGAGCGCAGGGCGCTTTCGGGGCTGGTGATCCGCGGCGGCGACACGCTGAGCGGCAGTTACCGCAACATCGTGGGGTTCCACACGATTCTGAAGAGCCCGTCGGGTTCGGAGCTGTTGCGGGCGCTGAACGAGGCGGAGAACGTGCGCGCGAATCTGCTCCAGCAGCGCACGATGGAGGATCCGGATGTGCAGGTGACGACGCAGCGGATCGCGGAGCTGGAGGACCAGCTGCGCGGTATCGCGAACTCGTACCTGGAGGGTCTCGACAACACCGTTGCCTCGCTCGACGCGGTGCTGGACGGGTATCGGGACGAGCTGGCACAGATACCGGAGCAGGAGATCCGGCTGGCGCGGCTGCGGCGGCAGGCGGAAGTCCTCGAGGAGATCCACACGCTGCTGCAGACACGCGTGAAGGAGGCCGAGATCGCGGCGTCCGTGCACGACGCCGGTGTGCGCCTCGTGGATCCGGCGATCGCGCCCGGCCGACCGATCCGCCCGCGTCCGAGGCTGAGCCTCGCGTTCGCGACCGTGCTCGGCCTCGGTCTCGGACTGGCCGGCGCGCTGCTGCGCGAGCACGTCGACCGCACGGTGCGGACGCGCGAGGAGCTGCAGTTCACGCTGCCGCACCTCCCGATCCTGTCGGTGATTCCGCGCGCACGCACGACGCGCGTGAACGGCGCGGCGGTTCACGTGGTCGAGCCCGGTAGCCCGTCCGCGGAGGCATATCGCCAGCTGCGCACGAACCTCTCGTTCGCGCAACCGGACCGGCCGCAGCAGGTCATGGTCCTGACGAGCCCGACGCCCGGCGACGGCAAGTCGATGACGTCGGTGAATCTCGCGGCCACGCTCGTGCAGCAGGGCGCGCGCTGCATCCTGATCGATGCCGACATGCGGCGCGGCTCGCTGAACGAGTCGTTCGGAGTGCCGCGCGATCCCGGCCTCTCGCAGGTGCTGGCGAATCAGGTGCCGCTGGAGAAGGCGATCCAGACGGTCACGCTCGACGGTGTGCGCGCACAGCTCGACTTCCTCTCCGGCGGTGTGCATCCGCCGAACCCGGCCGAGCTGCTGGGGTCATCGCGGCTGAAGACGCTGATCGAGAAGTGTCGCGAGCGGTATGATGCGGTGATCATCGATGCACCGCCGCTCAACCTGGTCACGGACGCGTCGCTCATCGGCTCACAGGCGGACGGCGTGCTGGTCGTGGTGCGCGCGGGCGTGACGCGCGGCGACGCGCTCGACTTCGCGATGGACCAGCTCGAGGCGGTGCGGGCACCGGTCGTCGGCGTCGTGCTCAACGACGTGAACCTGCGCATGCAGGGTTACTACGGAAACTACGCGGGCTACTACCGCACGCATCACAACTGAGCCCGGCAGTTGAAACACGAAGGGACGGCGTGAGCGCGGCGGCGACTCCGCGGGCGCGGCTGCTGGTACGCAACACGGTGGTGAATGCGGCCGGGCAGATCGTGCCGCTGCTCGTGGCGCTGCCGCTCGTGCCGTTCGTGCTGCGCGGTCTCGGCGGCGAGCGCTTCGGCGTGCTCACGCTCGCCTGGACGGTCATCGGCTATTTCGGGTTCCTCGATCTCGGCCTGGGCCGCGCCGCCACGCGCTTCGTCGCCGGCCTGCTCGGCGCCGGGAAGCCGCACGAGATCAGGCGCGTGGTGTGGAGCGCGGTCGCCGTGCAGGCCGGCCTCGGCCTCGCGGGCGGGCTCGCCATCGCGCTGCTCGCGTCCGTCCTCGCGAGCGACGTCCTCCGCATATCGGATCCGCTCCTCGTCACCGAAACGCGCGCGACGCTCGTGGTCGTTGCGTTCGGCCTGCCGTTCGTCCTGCTGTCGGGCACGTTCTCGGGCGTGCTCGAGGCGTATCAGCGGTTCGATCTCGTCAACCTCGTGCGCGTCCCAGCGAGCGTCGCGACTCTCGCGCTGCCGGCTGCCGGTGTGGTGCTCGGGTGGAGCCTGCCCGCGATCGTGGCCGGGATCGTTCTCGCGCGCGCGGCTGCACTGCTCTGCCTTGCCGCGCTCGCAGCTCGTACGGCGGATGACCTGCGACCGGCGGCACCGCACGGTGCGACGCTGCGCGAGCTGCTCGGCTTCGGCGGCTGGCTGACCGTGTCGCTCGCGGCCGTGCCGATCCTCACGTATGCCGAGCGGCTGCTGGTCGGTGCGTTCCGCTCGCTGATCGACCTCGCCTGGTATGCCGTGCCGTTCGAGATCGTCGCGCGTACCGCGGTGATCCCGTCCGCGATCGCGGCGACACTCTTCCCGGCGTTCAGTCATGCACAGAGTCGCGGCCGCGACGTCGGCGAGCTGTTCGTGCGACCGCTCCGCCTGCTGCTCCTGCTCGAGTGGCCGCTGCTCGTCGTGTTCTGGTTCTTCCCGGGCGAGATCCTCACACTGTGGGTCGGTGCCGATGCGGCCGCAGCGGGAGCCGGCGCGCTCCGGCTTCTCGCAGCGGCGTTCTTCCTCAATGCGTTCGCGCAGATCGCACTCGCCTGCGTACAGGGCCTCGGCCGCCCCGACCTGAAGGCGAAGCTCGACATCGTGCAGGTCCCGCTGTACATCGCGGCGGCCGCGCTGCTGATCGCGCGCTTCGGCATCACCGGCGCCGCCGCCGCGAAGCTCATCTTCACGCTGACGGACACCGTGCTGCTGTTCGCATTCGCGAAACGGCTCGGCGCACCCTCGCTCCTCGGTGCGGCCCGTTTGCGGCGCCGCGTACTGCACCTGGGCATTGCTGCGGCCGTGATCACGGGGCTCGGCGCAGCGGCGTGGACATCGCTGCCAGTGCGGGCGACGCTCGCGTTCACCGCCGTGTTCCTGCTCGGCGGTGCGCTCTGGCGGTGGCTGCTCGATCCTGCCGACCGCGCCCTTCTCCGCACACTGATCCCGGTGCGCCCCGGTGGCCGCGAAGCGGTGACGTGAGCAGCGCAGCGGGGTGATGCGGATCACGTTCCTGCTCCCGCGCTATCCGTGGCAGCCGAGCGGCGGCTACGCCGTCGTCTACCGGTATGCGGACCTGCTCGTCGCGCGCGGACACGAAGTGCGCGTGCTGCATCCGCGCCGGCTCCCGCCCGGCGGCTGGCCCGCCCCGTCCGGTCTGCGCGGCCGGCTCCGCCGTGGCGCGGGCGCACTGCGGGACCTCGCGTTCCGCCCGCGCGCCGAGTGGGCGAAGCCGGATCCGCGGGTGCTCATGCTGCACGTGCCCGAGCTGTCGCGGCATACGGTGCCCGACGGCGATGCAGTGATTGCGACCTGGTGGTCCACGGCCGAGGCCGTGCTCGCACTGCCGCCGTCGAAAGGGCGGCGCTATCACCTGATTCAGGGCTTCGAGTCGTGGCACGGATCGGAGGAGCGCATCGCCGCCGTGTGGCGCGCGCCGCTGCACAAGATCGTCATCGCGCGCTGGCTCGTCGAGCGCGGTCGCGAGCTCGGCGTTCCGGATTCGCTCATGACGCACATCCCGATCGCGATTCCGGGAGACGTTTTCCGTACGACCGCGCCCGTGGAGCGGCGTCCACCGCGCGTCGCGATGCTCCATGCGCGCACGCCGTTCAAGGGCGCTGCGACCGGACTGGAGATCATGGAGCGGGCGCGAGATCGCGTGCCGGAGCTGGAGGCGATCCTGTTCGGCACGGAGCCGCCGCCGCGGCTGCCGGCCTGGGTCCGGTACGTTCGTCGGGCCACACCGCAGCACCTCGCGGAGGCCGTCTACAATCGCAGTGCGGTGTATCTGTGCGCGAGCATGTCGGAGGGCTGGCATCTGCCGCCGGCCGAGGCCATGGCGTGCGGCTGTGCACTCGTCTCTTCCGACATCGGAGGCGTGCGCGACTACGCAATCCATGGGAGGACCGCGCTGCTCTATCCTCCCGGCGATGCCGCGGCGGGCGCCGCGCAACTGACCGCCGTGCTGACGGATCCCGAGCTCAGAATCTCACTCGCGGCGCGCGGCCGCGAGATGATCGGTGCCTTTTCGTGGAGCCGCAGTGTGGCAGCGCTCGAGGAGCTGCTCGGCTCGGGGACGTCCGCGGTGTGAGCAGCCGTTTCAGGATGCCCGCGGCCCGCGGCACACTGCAATGATCGTCCAGGCAACGCCGGTGAGAGGGCGCGTGTCGTGAATCGCCCAGCCGCGCGGTGTACGCCGGGCGGCGGGTGCGCTCGATGGCTGCCGCCGGAGGCGGCGATGGACGAATCGCAGCAGCGGCAGCAGTCGCAGTCGGCCCGCGAGCGAGCGGAGCCGCAGACGGAGGCCGGCCGCACCGGACGGGGACTGGTAATGGAACCGCACTTCGTCGAAATGACGGCGGAGCAGCGAGCGGAACTCGTCCTCGCTGAACTCATGGAGGTGATGCGGGTTCGTCGGCGGCGCATCGGGCGGCGCGCCGCGCAGCGCGTTCAGCAGGAGGCGATTGGGTGTGCTCGTGAGCAGCACGCCATCCGGCCGGAGCAGCGCCGCGGCGCGCGCGACGAAATCGGCCGGGCGCGCGAGATGCTCGATGTTCTCGAAGTTCGTGATCACGGCGAACGGGCCGTATCGTGCAGCGGTGTCGAGCGCGTGGCAATCATCGCGGATCCAGGTGATGCCGGGCCGGTCGAAGTGCCGGCGTGCGAGCTCGAGCGCCGATCCATCGATGTCCACGGCAACCACCCGGGCCGCAGCACCGTCCGCCAGCTCCGCAGCGCCGTATCCGGCGCCGCAGCCGGCATCGAGGACAGGTGCTCCCGCTTCGACGAAGCGGAGCGCGAAACGGTAGCGCTGGATGTGATCGGGATAGCTCTCATCCCAGTGCTCCGTTCCCGGAACGATGCGTTCCTCGGCAGCGTCCCGGTGGACCGCCGTCATAGCGGCCATATCCGCACGGGCGGGGTCCAGCGCCCGTGCAGACGCAGACCGATGTTCTCATCACGGCGATACGGGAAGTCGGGGCTGTTGCCGTGGTGCAGCCCCAGCAGCGAGCGGTTGTAGCGGAAGCTGTAGCCGACCTCTCCCTCGACGGCGAACGATCCACTGCCCCACAGGTGTCCTGCCCGGAACGACATCTCGGTGTCGTGACCGTGCGGACCGTGCACGGCGCCCCAAACCGCATAGTAGGCATCGTCGTCGTAGCGCACGCGCTCGATCGAGAAGGAGCTGCGTCCGCCCGACCAGAAGACATCGGCGCCGATGAACTGCGCCTCGGAGCCGGGACCGATCGGAGCACCGAGCAGCTGGCCGCGGTGGGTATGCCCCTGTGTGACCTGCGGGCTCACGTAGTACGTGATGAGGCCGCGGCCCAGGTCGCGATGCGCGAGCGCGTCGGACAGGTGCGAGACTTCCGCGCTGAAGCGCACGGCCCCGTCGCCACGCCGCACGAGCTTCTGGAGGCCGAGTGTGTACGCCTGCGCAGCGTCGACCGGATTGAGCAGCCGCACCCACTGCTCCCACGTGTCCTGCCGCGCCCACTCTCCATAGACCTCGAACCCGCCCGGCACGCCGGCCCACCGCGCGAACAATCCGAACAGGCGGAGGTTGCGCGGCAGGCCCGCACTGTCCACGCCGGCGCCGCGCACCGGCGCGGTCAGGATGTCGATCGCGTCCGTCTCCGGTGACCACGTCTGCGTGTGCAGGTGAGCGACGCCCAGGTAGAGACCGTCGAGGCCGCGCGGGCGGATCACGCCCATGATGCCGCCCATCGCACGGTGGTCGTTGTCGGGATCGCGGTCGAAATGGTCGCTCTCCGACAGCCTGCCCCAGAACAGCTGGAGCTCGGCGTGGCCGATCCCGATGTCGACCGGACGCGCACTCTCGAGGAATACGTGCGGGAAGCCGGCGGCGGTGCCGCTCAGCAGCAGCGGATTACGCAGACCGGCGCCCCACGCGAGGTTCTCGGTCGAGAACCCGCCGCGCCACGCGCGGTGCTGGACGCGGATGTAGGACTGCCCCGGGTCGACGGCCGTGGCCGCATCCGGACCGAAGCGCTGCGGCAGATCGATGAACCGTCCGTGCCAGCGGTGGATGTAGCGCGAGTATGCCGGATCGGGATAGGGCAGCATGTCGAATGCGCTGTTCTGCAGCGCAATGAACACCGGCGCGAGCGCAGCCTCGAGCACGCCCCAGCGGAACATTGCGCCCGCCGTGAGGCTGCTCGCCGCGCCACGCCCGCTCCACAGCGCGCCATCGTTCCAGTCGCGCGGATAGCCCGTGTTCAGGTGGACGCGCAGCCCGGCGGGCAGCAGCGACGCACCGCGCTCCGGCAGCTCCGGCAGCGCCAGAGCGCGCGCGAGTCGCGCGACGTGGCGCGGCACGCCGCAGGCGTTGAACTGCATGCGATCGGAAGTCCGTCGCAGGAAGAACGATTGCCGTGATGCGCTGTCCGCAAGGTCGAAAAGGCGGGCGAGGTCGGCGGACGGTGAGACGATGTCGCTGTGACCGAGCGTGACGAGACAGCTCTCGCCCGCGTCCTGGGCCCGCGCGGGCAGCGCCATGACGAGCAGAGCGAGCCCGGTGATCGCGCCGCGCAGCACGCGCACGGATCGCATCAGCGCGGAGTCCAGCGTGCGCCGAGACGCACGCTCCAGTTCCCGTCGCGGCGGTACGGCTGTCCGGCCGAGAGCGTATCCAGCCCGAGGAAGCTGCGGTTGTAGCGCAGGCTCCAGCCAAGCTCGGCATCCAGCGAGAGCGGACCGGCACCCATGAGATGTCCGGCCCGCACGGAGACCTCGGTATCGCGCGCGTGCGCACCGTACGTCGCAGCGAACAGCCACAGGTACGCATCATCCTCGTATCGTGCGCGCTCGACGGACAGACTCGTCCGACCTGCCGGGGAGAACCAGTCGACGCCGAGGAACAGCGCCTCCGCACCCGTTCCGATCGGCGCACCCAGCAGCTGGCCGCGGTGGGTGTGCCCCTGCAGCACGGCCGTGTTGGAGTAGAACGGGATGATCCCCGGACGACCCTGCCACAAGGATGGGAGCGCATCGGCGAGGTGCGTCACCTCGGCGCTGATGCTGACGGCGTTGTCATCGTATCGCAGCAGCTTCTGCAGACCGAGCGTCCAGGCCTGCGACGCGTCGAGGTTCCGCAGCAGCTCGACCCAGCGGCCCCAGTGATCCTCCCGCGCCCATTCCCCGTAGACCTCCAGACCCGCAGCGGCCGTCTCCCAGCGGAAGAACAGCGAGATCAGCTGGTTGTCACCGCCGCGACCCTGCGGATTCTGGCCCAGGCCGCGGTACGGTCGCAGGAAGACATCGCCGAGCGACAGCTCGGGCCACCAGGTCAGCGCCTGGAGCCTCCCACCACCGACCGACAGGCCGTCCAGAATGCGCGGCTCGAGCGCGACGAGCAGTCCCGCCAGCATGCGCTCATCGTTGTCAGGGTCCGCGTCGAAGTATGCGGATTCCTCGAGGCGGCCCCAGAAGAGCTGGAACTCGAGATCGCCGATCCAGACGTCCACGGGCCGTGACGTCTCGAGGAAGACGTGCGGAAAGCCGGGTGCCGTTCCGCTGAGCAACAGCGGGTTGCGGCGTGTCGGGCCCCAGCGAACGTTCTCGGTGGAAATACCCGTGCTCAGACCGCGCACGTCGACGCGCGCGAACGAGTGGCCGGGATCCACGCGTGCAAAGGACTCCGTGCCGAAGCGCTGCGGCGCATCGATCATCGCGCCCCAGAACCCGTGGACGAACGGCGACAGCGACGAGTCGTTGACTGCATGGATCTCGAAGTCGGCGTTCGCCTGCCAGGTGAACACGGGAGCGAGTGCGATGGTGACGGGACCCCAGCGCGCCTCCGCGCCCGCGACGAGCGCGGTGTTCATGCCGCGTCCCGACCACAGCACGCCATCGTTCCAGTCGCGCGGATACGCGGAGTTGCCGATGATGAGCACTTCGGCCGGGAGCACGCGCACCTTGCGATGGCCGTCGTCGACGGAGAGGTGCTCGGCCAGATCGCGAATCGATGAGGGTGCGGCGCACGCGTCGGCGCGGTAGTCGCGTCCGGTCCGGCGCAGCATGACCGGCGTGCGCGGAGTCGAATCCTGTACATCGAGGATCCGGACCACGTCGGCAGCTGCGCCGACGAACCAGGCGCTGCGCAGCTGCACGATGCAGGTGGTATCCGCAGTCTGGGCGGCGAGGCCACCCGTCGGCAGCAGTGCGAAGCACAGAGCCACCCACGCTGAAGGTCCGGTTGTCCTCAATACCCGCTCCATCCGAGTCGATGACGCGCCATTGTATCGCCGCCGCCGCGGTGATGAAAGACCCGGGCCGGTTTCGCGGCGGAGCCCCCGCAGCGTATCATCTCACGCGCGTCGGGCGCGGCTCGACCGGGCCACCGGAATACGCCACAGTAATGGCGATGAGATGTCCATTGTCGATTTTCACAACCACGTGATCCCGGGCGTCGATGACGGCGCATCGGATGATGCCGAGGCGGCCGCGGCGTTGCGTGCGTTTCTTGCGCAGGACACGCGCCACATCATCGCGACGCCGCATGTGAACGGGTCGCTCACGCTCCGTCCGGCGCGGCTGGCTGAGCGGCTGGACGGGATTGACGCGGGGTGGGACCGACTGAAGGCGGTCGCGCGGCAGGAGACGCCGGAGATGAAGCTCCACCGCGGAGCGGAGGTCATGCTCGACACGCCCGATCCCGACCTGTCCGATGAGCGGCTGCGGCTCGCCGGCACGAACTTCGCCCTCTGCGAGTTCCCGTACATGACGGTTCCGCCGAATTCCACGGGTGTCCTGCATCGGATCGTCGCGACCGGTGTCACGCCGGTGATCGCGCATCCCGAGCGTTACGTGGGTGTGGATTCCGGATGCGCGCTCGCGCGCCAGTGGCGTGCGGCCGGCGCACTCCTCCAGGTGAACGCCGGCTCCGTCACCGGACGCTACGGTGACGCTGCCCGCATCAATGCACTCGCACTGTTCGAGCAGGGACTGGTCGATTACATGTGCAGCGACTTCCACGCGCGCGGCCGACCGGCCACCGCCGAAGCGCGCGCGATCCTCTCCGATGGCGGCGGGGATCAGCAGCTCGAGCAGCTGCTGCAGGTCAATCCCCGGCGCCTCGTCGACGGTCAGCCGCCGCTCCCGGTGGAGCCGCTGCACATCAGGCTCAGTGTCAGGGACCGCATCCGGCGCTGGCTGCGTTGAGACGCGCCGT
This sequence comes from Longimicrobiales bacterium, assembly GCA_036374995.1. Lineage (GTDB taxonomy): Bacteria > Gemmatimonadota > Gemmatimonadetes > Longimicrobiales > RSA9 > SH-MAG3. The sequence goes on from DASUSS010000006.1 coordinate 37,837, forward strand.
CCTGCTCGCGGCTCTGGTGCTGCACGCGACCGCCGTCCAGGCACAGGTCGCGCCGGTGTTCCTCGAGCCCGGACACTGGAGCTGGGATGCGATCCGGCGGCTGAGCACGGCGGGTCTCGCGCAGCCGGCGGCCGATCCGATGGACGCTGCGATCACCGTGCAGCACGCACGTGCCGTGTTCACTCATGCTGCGGAGGTGGCGGAAGCGACCGGCCGCGCGGATCTCGCCGATCTCGCATGCGCGTGGCTGCGGCGCCTCGAGGCGGAAGCGGACTCGAGCGGCGTGCTTGCCGCCGCGGCGGTCGGCGCCGGCTGGACCGCAGCGAGCGGCGAGGTGCTGGCTGGCGAGGGTTACTTCACGGGCGAGGACTTCACGGGCGCGCAGCCGCTCTCCGCGACGAACGGCCCCGCCGCCGTGCTCGCCGCGCACGGTCATATCACGCGCTGGCTCTCATGGAACGTGCAGGGTGGACGACTCGCCGGGCAGTGGGTCGTCCCCGCCGCGACGCTCGGCTTCGCACTCGGCCCGTTCGATGCCTGGGGCGGCCGGCGGCGACTGCACTACGGCGCCGGCCGCGGCGGTGCGATCGTGCTCGGCAGCGGCATCGACGACGTGTCGACCTTCGCCCACCGCACGCTCGACACGTTCGAGGGGATCGGGATCCACGTCCGGGAGCCGTTCGACTTCCCGTGGTTCCTCCACGCGCTGGGCCCGGCGCGCGTCGAGCTGGCGATCGGCCGCATCTCGCGCAACGGTCTCATCGATGCGCCGTGGGTCGCATTCGGACGCATCACCGCCTCACCGTTCGGCGACCGCTTCGCGCTCGGTCTCAACCGTGGCTCGATCTTCGGCGGCGAGGACAATCCGGTGACGCTGCGGCGGCTCCTCGAGATGATCGGCGGTCTGCACGGCGCAGGCTTCGAGAACCAGGTCTTCTCGGTGGTGATGCGGTACCGGCCGCCGCTCGGATCGGTGCCGCTCGAGGCGTATCTGGAATTCGGCGCCGACGACACGGCGGGTGCACTGGACGACGTGCCGACCTACATCGTCGGTGTCGACGTCGGCGCACTGCCCGGCCTGCCGGCCGTATCCCTGGGGCTGGAGCACACACGGTTCAGCGGATCCTGCTGCGGCAATCCGCAATGGTACCGCAACGTCTTCTTCCGCGGCTCGTGGTCGGACGAGGGCAGGCTGTTCGCCCATCCGCTCGGCGGCCACGGCTACGAGTGGCGCGCGCACGCACGTCTCGACCGGCCCGGCACGATGACGCTGCGCGTCGATGGATTCATGCGCCGCCGCGGCCACGAGAATCTGTTCGCGCCCGAGCGACATGGGTATGCGTTCGGGAGTCTGATGGGCGCCGAGCTCCAGCGCGGCCGCACGGCCCTGCGACTCGAGGGCGGCGTCGAGTGGGGCGCGTCGTGGGACCGTTATCGCGTGTCGGTGATGCTGTCCCGCGCGTTGCAGTGAGCGTCAGCGCTCCGCGGGCACGTCGAAGAGGGAGCGGGCGGACGCGTCCGTGCTCTCCACCTTCTCCCGGAAATAGGGGATCGTCCGGCGCAGCCCCTCGTCCAGCGGGATCTTCGGCTCCCAGCCGAGCTCGCGCCGCGCGACCGTGATGTCCGGGCGCCGCACCTTCGGATCATCCTTCGGCAGAGGCTGGTGCTCGATCGCGGACGTGCTGCCCGTCAGCGCGAGGACCTTCTGCGCGAGCTCGAGCACCGTGAACTCGTCCGGATTGCCGATGTTCACCGGCATCGTGTAATCCGACATGAAGAGACGGTAGATGCCATCGACCTCATCCGAGACGTAGCAGAACGAGCGGGTCTGGCTGCCGTCACCGTATACGGTCAGCGGCTCGCCGCGCAGCGCCTGCACGATGAAGTTCGAGACCACGCGCCCGTCGTTCGGCCGCATGCGCGGACCGTACGTGTTGAAGATGCGGATGATGCGCGTTTCGAGGCCGTGATAGCGATGGTACGCCATCACCATCGCCTCCGCGAACCGCTTCGCTTCATCATACACGCCGCGCGGCCCGACCGGATTCACGTGACCCCAGTACTCCTCGGTCTGCGGATGCACCTGCGGATCGCCGTACACCTCGGACGTGGAGGCGAGGAGGTAGCGCGCCACCTTCTCCTTCGCGAGACCGAGCGTCTTGTGCGTGCCGAGGCTGCCGACCTTCAGCGTCTGGATCGGCAGCTCGAGATAATCGACCGGACTCGCCGGACTCGCGAAATGCAGCACTCCGTCGAGCGGCCCCGCGACGTGAACGAAGTCGGTGACATCGTGCTGCACGAAGCGGAAGCCCGGATTCCCGATCAGGTGCGCGATGTTGTCCGGGGATCCGGTGATGAAGTTGTCCATGCCGATGACTTCATGACCCTCCGCCAGGAAGCGATCGCACAGGTGGGAGCCGAGGAAGCCGGCGGCGCCGGTGATCAGGATTCGCATGGTCGTGAGTCTAACGACGCCGCGCGCCGGCCGGCAAGGCGAGCGGCGCGGCTGCGATTGCCGGAGCGACGGGCAGGGCAATACCTTACGAGGCTGAACAGTACGCAACCGAGGAGGATCGGGTTCGATGCGAGTGGCGGTCATCGGTACGGGATACGTGGGTCTGGTCGTGGGTGCAGGGCTCGCCGACAGCGGCAACGACGTAATCTGCGCCGACATCGACGGCGGCAAGATCAAGCGGCTGAGCCGCGGCGAGATTCCGATCTTCGAGCCGGGACTGGACAAGCTGGTCGAGCGGAACCTGCACGACGCCCGGCTGCGCTTCACGACGGACGTGGCGGAGGCGGTGCGCGAGTCGGAGGTGATCTTCATCGCCGTCGGCACGCCCGAGGGCGAGGATGGCAGTGCGGACCTGCAGCACGTGCTCGCGGTAGCCGAGACGATCGGGAAGTCGATGAACGGCGAGAAGATCGTCGTGACGAAGAGCACGGTTCCGGTCGGCACTGCTGCCCGCGTACGTGCGGTCATCCGCGAGCATACCGACTTTCCCGTCCACGTCTGCTCGAACCCGGAGTTCCTGAAGGAAGGCGCCGCAGTCGATGACTTCATGAAGCCGGATCGCGTCGTGATCGGTGTCGATTCGGAGTATGCGCGCAGGGTCCTCGACGAGCTGTACTCGCCGTTCTTGCGCACGGGCAACCCGGTTCTGTTCATGGATGTGCCCTCGGCGGAGATCACGAAGTACGCAGCCAACGCGATGCTGGCGACGCGCATCTCGTTCATGAACATGATCGCGCGCCTGTGCGACGAGGTGGGCGCCGATGTGACGCTCGTGCGGCAGGGCGTCGGCTCCGATGAGCGCATCGGCAGCTCGTTCCTGTTCGCCGGCTGCGGGTACGGCGGGAGCTGCTTCCCGAAGGATGTGAAGGCGCTCATCCGGACGCTGCGGGAGCACGGCATCGATGCGGGCATCCTGGAGTCGGTCGACCGCATCAACGAGGCGCAGAAGCATCAGCTGCTGGCGATGATCGACGGGGCTTTTCCGGACGGCGTCCGCGGCAAGCGCTTCGCGGTATGGGGGCTCAGCTTCAAGCCGGAGACCGACGACATGCGTGAGGCGCCGTCACTCGTCGTCATCGAGGGTCTGCTCGAGCGCGGCGCCGTAGTGACGGCACACGATCCGGAGGCGGTCGGCGCGGCGCGGGCCCGGTTCGGCGATCGGGTCGGCTTCGCCGAGACGAACTACGAGGCGCTGCGCGATGCGGATGCGCTCGTGATCGTCACGGAATGGAAGCAGTACCGGGTGCCGGACTTCGAGCGGATCCGCCGCCTGCTGCGGCAGCCGATGATCTTCGATGGCCGCAACCTGTTCAATCCGGCACGCATGCAGGAGCTGGGCTTCCACTACGAGAGCATCGGGCGTCCGGCGGCGCGCATCGGTGCGCGGGCGATCGCACGCTGAGGTCATGGCGAGGCGCTCGACGCCGCGTGCCCGGGTGCTCCGCCGCCGGTGGCGGTGCGCCGCGGTCGGGCTGTAAGATTCGGCCATGTCGCCCCACGAGACCCAGCTCAAGCAGCAGGGCCGCCAGGCGTTCGAGCGAAAGGACTACGCCGCCGCGCTCGGCATCTTCCAGGGGATCCTCGCGGATCACCCGGAGTACGCGGACATCCGCCATTTCGCGGGTCTGTGCCTCGTGTTCATGGGTCGACCGGAAGAGGCGCTGGAGCAGCTCGATGCGGCGCTGGCGATCAACCCGGCCTACGTCGAGGCCAACATCAACCGCGCGCTGGTGCTCCAGGAGCTGGGTCGCTACGACGAGGCGCGGGTCGCGTTCGAGCGGGCGAGCGAGTACGAGCAGCAGAGCCACGGTCGTTTCCCGGCCGCTGCCACGGCCCGGCTCGCCAATGCGCACGCCGGCGTGGGCGACCTCTACATGGAGACGGGCGCGCCGGGCGAGGCCGCGGCACAGTACTACATGGCGCTCGAGCTCCGGCCGAAGTTCCACGACATCCGCAACAAATACGCGACCGCGCTGCTCGGGATGGGCCGGCTGGACGAGGCGGTCCAGCAGCTACGCCGGGTGCTGGAGGGCAACCCTCACTTCATTGCCGCGCGTCTCAATCTCGGGCTGGCGCTCTATCGGCAGGGCAGTGTGGCGGAGGCAGCGGAGGAATGGGAGGCGTGCCGCGAGCAGCAGCCGGCGCACCCGCAGGTGCGGGCGTACCTGGCCATGCTCGAGCGCGTAAGAGCGGGAGCCGCAGATGATTAGACCCGAAAGCCGACTCCGGTCCGCCGGCGTGCTCCTCGCCTCGGCCGTGCTCGCAAGCACGGGGTGCGGGGACTCGGAGCCCGCCATGGCGCGCGGCGACCGCATGTGGGCCGACTCCAACTACACGGCCGCACTGGCCGAGTACCGGCTCGCCTACAGCATCCGGCCGGGGAACGAGGAGCTGGCCCGCGTCGCCCACGCCTATGCGATCACGGGCCAGTTCGAGCGCGCGCGGGAGAGCTATGACGAGCTGATCGAGCGCGCGCCCGATTACGCGGATCAGGCCGTGTTCGACTATCTCACGCTCGCGCGCCGGGCGCAGGCCCGCTCCGACCGGTTCGGCATGGCGGGCGCGGTGGATGCCGCGCTCGCGCTGCGGGCGGGGCTCCCGGTCGCCGACATGGCCGCACCGCTGGCGCGTTATTACGCACGCGCCGGTGAGGTCGACCGGGCGCGCGACTTCTACGAGCGCGCGCTCGCATACGCGCCGCCGGACTCCGTGCCCGAGCTCCTGTTCGATTTCGCACAGTTCCAGGAGGCGCAGGGGAACTGCGTCGAGGCGATCGAGCTGTTCACGGCGTACCGTGCGCGCCGACCGCGGGGCGAACAGGCGGACCAGGCGCGGTGGAACATCGGAAATTGCTCCTTCACGCTCGCACGGCAGGCCCGCGAACAGGGTAAACCGGAGGATGCGCTGGCGCACCTCAGGGTGACGCTCGAGCTGGGTGTGCCGCAGAACCTGATGGAGCAGGCGTGGTTCGAGCGGGGCGAGGCACTGCTGGAGCTGGGCCGTCGCGACGAGGCCATGGAGGCGTACATCCGGGTGCTGGAGACGTCGCGGACCGCGGGCGGCGCCCTCGCCGAACGGGCTCGCCAGCGGATCGACGAGCTGCGCTTCGGCCGCAATCCGTCCCCGGACAGCATGGATGTGCCCGGTTGGAACGGCGAAATTGCGTGAGCTGACGAAACCCGGTCCGGCCGGCGCGGGTAGTAGCGCGGCCTGACTTTCATGAAAGCGATAATGCGACTCGAGAACATATTCCGGATCGTGCCGCTCGTCGCGCTGGCGGCGGCGGGCTGCGCGACGAGCGGGGCGATGCTGGACCGTATGGACCAGGATGCCCTGTTCCAGTACGCGATGGAGCAGTACCGCGAGAGGGACTGGTCCGACGCGATCTCGGCCTTCGAGCGGTTCACCTACACGTTCCCGGCGGACCCGCGGGTGGCGGAGGCGCGCTTCCGTCTCGGCGAGTCGTTCCAGGGTCGGGAGGAGTGGGTCACGGCGGCGCTGGAGTTCAACCGTCTGGCCACGGACTACCCGGCCGGGCCGTGGGCGGACGATGCGCGCTTCCAGGTGTGCCGTTCGTATTACGAGCTGTCGCCCTCACCGCCGCGCGACCAGGAGTACACGGTCACGGCGATCGACCACTGCCGCTCGCTGATCTCCTACTACCCGGACAGCGAGTACCTGCCGCGCGCCGAGGAGATGCTCCTGGAGCTCACGAACAAGCTGGCGGAGAAGGACTACGACAACGCCGAGTACTATTTCAGAAGGCGGGCCTACCACTCGGCGAACGTCTACTACGAGTGGGTGGTGAACCACTACCCGGAAACCCCGTGGGCGCCGCGCGCACTCCTGCGGCTCCACGAGTCGTACACGCGTCTCGGATACGAGCAGGAAGCGGAGGCCGCGAAGCAGCGGCTGCTGCGGGAGTTCCCCACGTCGCCGCAGGCACAGCAGGTGAACGGAGTGACGGCCGACACCCGGCCGTGAGCGGCCCGAGGCCGTCCTTGAACGTCGGCATCTTCGGCGGGACGTTCGACCCGCCTCACATCGGCCACCTGATCGTGGCACAGGACGCGGCGCTCGCGCTCGGTCTCGACCGCATCCTGTTCATCCCGGCCGCCGTCCCGCCGCACAAGCAGCACGTCGATCTGTCCCCGCCGGGTGTCCGCGCGCGGATGCTGGAGCTGGCGATCCGCGAAGACCCGCGATTCGGCATGGACCGCCTGGAGATCGAGCGGGAGGGCGCCTCCTACACCGTCCAGACGCTGCGCGAGTTGGCGGAACGCGAGTCCGACACCCGGTGGACGCTCCTCATGGGCGCGGATCAGTATGTCGACTTCGAGTCATGGCGCGACCCGGCGGAGATCCGCAGCCTCGCGCGCCTGGCGGTGATGACGCGCGGCGGGCGCCACGGCGGCGCGGCGGACCGCGCGGCTGCGGAGCGGATCGGTGTGTCCGACCGGGAGCTGCACCTGCCGGCCATCGTGGAGCTGCCGCACGGCGACATCCGGGTCGAGGTCACGCGCATCGACATCTCGGCGACATCGGTCCGCCGGCGCGTCGCGGCGGGTCTGCCGATCCGCTACCTCGTGCCGGCAGCGGTCGAGGAGTTCATATTCGAGCGGAAGCTGTACGTCCGAAACGGCACTCCGGTGATGGGGTAGCACCCTGGATCACCCCGAGCGAGGAACAGACACGGTTTCATGATAAAGTCCCTGTTGAGCAAGGTGTTCGGCGACCGCCACGAGCGCGAGGCACGACGGCTGGCACCGCTCGTCGACCAGATCAACACGATCGCCGAGGGCCTCCAGTCCCTGAGCGAGAGCGAGCTGCGCGCGCAGACGGAGAAGTTCCGCAGCATCATCCGTGAGCGGACGGCACCACTCGAAGCCGAGATCACCGGCCTGCGCGAGCGCAAGCGCAGCGCGGAGAACGCCGATGAGCGCGAGGACCTGGCCGTCCAGCTGCGCGATGCCGAAGACGCGCTCAAGGCGGAGCTCGAGGCCGTCCTGGAGGAGCTGCTGCCGGAGGCATTCGCCACCGTGAAGGAGTCCTGTCGCCGGCTGCTGGGGACCGAGATCACGGTAACGGGGCAGCAGCTGACCTGGGACATGGTGCCGTACGATGTGCAGCTGATCGGCGGCGTCGCGCTGCACCGCGGCAAGGTGGCCGAGATGGCGACCGGCGAGGGCAAGACGCTGGTCGCGACGATGCCGATCTACCTGAACGCGCTGACCGGCCGCGGTGTGCATCTGGTGACCGTGAACCCGTACCTGGCGCAGCGCGACAGCGAATGGATGGGCACCGTCTACAGCTATCTCGGCCTCACGGTGGACTGCATCGACCTGCACGAGCCGGGCACGCCGGACCGCAGGGCCGCATACCACGCGGACATCACGTACGGCACGAACAACGAGTTCGGCTTCGACTACCTCCGCGACAACATGGTGCACGACCTCGCGCAGCGCGTGCAGCGGCAGCATGCGTACGCGATCATCGACGAGGTCGACTCCATCCTGATCGACGAGGCTCGTACGCCGCTCATCATCAGCGGCCCGGTCGGACAGGAGCAGTCGGCGGAGTACAAGCTGTACAACCCGTCGGTCGCGGCGCTCTACCGCAAGCAGTCGCGCATCGTCAACGAGCTCGTTGCCGAAGCGGAAAAGGAGATCGAGACGGACGAATACAGTGCCGGCGAGAAGCTGCTCGCGGCGCGGCGCGGCTCACCGCGGCACAAGAAGCTGCTCAAGATGTTCGCCGACAATCCCGGACTGCAGAAGCTGGCCGGGCAGGTCGAGGCGGACTACATGCGCGAGAAGAAGCTGCACGACATCGACGAGCTGCTGCTGTACGCGATGGACGAGAAGGGTCACTCGATCCACCTCTCCGACCGCGGGCTCGACGAGCTGTCGCCGGGCGATCCGGAGGCGTTCGTGGTGCCGGACCTGTCCGAGGTCGTCGGCGCGCTCGAGCGGGATGCGGAGCTGTCCGTCGATGAGAAGCGCGAGCAGATCCAGAAGCTGGAGGCCGAGTATGCGGAGAAGAGCCAGAAGATCCACGCGATCCATCAGCTGCTGAAGGCGTACACGCTCTACAACCGCGACGAGCAGTACATCATCGAGGATGGCCAGGTCATCATCGTCGACGAGTTCACGGGCCGGAAGATGGCGGGCCGGCGCTGGTCCGACGGATTGCACCAGGCGGTCGAGGCCAAGGAGAACGTGTCGGTGCGCGGCGAGACGCAGACGCTCGCGACGATCACGATCCAGAACTACTTCCGGATGTACGACAAGCTCGCGGGCATGACGGGCACGGCGGAGACCGAGGAGGGCGAGTTCCACCAGATCTACGGCCTCGAGGTGATGGTCATCCCGACGAACCGCCCGATCGTGCGCGATGACCGGCAGGACCTCGTGTACCGCACGAAGCGCGAGAAGTACAATGCGATCATGGACGAGATCGAGCGGCTGCACCGGATGCAGCTGCCGGTGCTCGTCGGTACGGTGTCGGTCGATGTGTCGGAGACGCTGAGCCGCATGCTCAAGCGGCGCGGCATCCCGCACAACGTGCTGAACGCGAAGTACCACCAGCGCGAGGCCGAGATCGTGGCGGGCGCGGGTCGTCCCGGCGCGGTCACGATCGCGACGAACATGGCCGGCCGCGGCACCGACATCAAGCTGGGAGCCGGCGTCACCGCGCCGCGCACGATCGACTGGCTGCGGGAAAACGGCATCGACGCGAAGGATGTCGGGAACGTGCCGGACCCGACGCGTGTCGTGGACCTCGAGGCGCAGCCGGGCGACTACGAGGTCGAGGACGGCGGACTGCACATCATCGGCTCCGAACGCCACGAGTCGCGCCGCATCGATCGGCAGCTGCGCGGCCGCGCCGGCCGCCAGGGCGATCCGGGCGCATCGCAGTTCTTCCTCTCGCTCGAGGACGACCTCATGCGCCTCTTCAACTCCGAGCGCATTGCCGGGGTGATGGAGAAGTTCGGCGCCGAAGAGGGCGAGGTGATCACGCACGCGCTGGTGACACGCTCGATCGGGGGTGCACAGCGCCGCGTCGAGATGCAGAACTTCGAGGCGCGCAAGCGGCTGCTCGAGTACGACGACGTGATGAACCAGCAGCGCGAGGTGATCTACGACCTGCGCCTGTTCGCACTCGAGGGCGGCGAGGACCTGAAGGGCGAAGTGTGGGAGATGATCGAGCAGGCGCTGCGCGATGTCGTGGCGGAATACGCGCCGGCCGATGAGCACCCGGAGGAGTGGAACCTCTTCGCACTGCGCCAGCGGCTGGTGCTCGATTACTTCCTCGTCGTCGAGGAGCTGCCGGCGCAGGAGGGCGGCGAGCACGCGTTCGACTCGCCCGACGCGATCGAGGACCTGGTGATCGAGGCGGCGCGCGTGGGCTTCAGGCGCAAGCTCGAGAGCTGGGGCGAGCACCGGGAGCGCATCCTGTCGTGGGTCATGCTGGGCGTCATCGACGAGAAGTGGCGCGACCACCTGTACGACCTGGACCACCTGAAGGCGTCGATCGGTTTCCGCGGCTGGGGCCAGAAGGACCCGCTGATCGAGTACAAGCAGGAAGCCTACAACATGTTCGTCGAGCTGATGGCGGACCTGCGGAAGTCGGTGTCCACGCTCGCGTTCCGCGCGCAGCTCGCCGTGCCGCAGCCGCGCCCGCAGCCGCCGCGCCGGCTCACGCTGAGCGGGCCGAGCGAGACGCCGGAGACGCGGCCATCGACGTCGCTGCCGGCTCCGGAGCCGCAGCGGGAGCCGTCGGACGCACTGTCCGCCGCGCTGCCCGGGGCGCGCAGGATGGCGCCGCAGCCGCCCCGGCGGGACGTGAGCACGCTGACCACGAACCGCGGGGACGGTGCGCCGGCGCCGCAGCAGCCGGTCACGGCCGAGAAGACCGTGGGCCGCAACGATCCGTGCCCGTGCGGCTCCGGCAAGAAGTACAAGAAGTGCCACGGCGCGGGTAGCGTCTGAGCTCGTCTGCTCGTTTGCGGGTGAGGCCGATGACCGGGTACGCGATCCGGGAGTGGCCGGCGCTGGAGCGGCCGCGCGAGCGGCTGCATGCGGACGGTGCGGGGGCGCTCGCCTCCCGGGAGTTGCTGGCGATTCTGGTCGGAAGCGGCCGCGAAGGGGTCTCGGCCGTGGACATCGCCGGCGCGCTCCTGCGTTCGACCGGCGGCTCGCTGCGCCGGCTCGCCGGGGCTTCGCCCGCGGAACTCGCGGCGCAGCAGGGGATTGGCCCTGCGGTTGCAGCACGCATCAGCGCCGCGCTCGAGCTGGGTCGCCGACTCGCGCGGGAGGGACCGCTCGAGCGCACGCGTATCCATGGGCCGCGCGAGGTGTATGACCTCTGCGCGCCCGCGATGCGCGACCTCAGTCAGGAGGAGTTCCGCGTGCTGCTGCTCAACACGCAGCACGCTGTCGTGCGCGAGATCACCATCACGCGCGGCACGCTGGACGCCTCCATCGTGCATCCACGGGAGGTCTTCCGCGCCGCGATCACGGAGAGTGCGGCCGCGATGATCCTCGTGCACAATCACCCCTCCGGCGATCCGACACCCTCGCCGGAGGACCGCGACGTGACGCGGCAGCTCGCCGAGGCGGGGCGCCTGGTCGGCATCCCGGTCCTGGACCACGTGATTCTCGGCGATGGCCGCTACGTCTCGTTCGTCGAAGCCGGTCTCGGTCTACCGCTCTGATATGGCTACCACTGCCGCCGCACTCAGCCGGAACGCCGCCCTCGACGTGCTCCCGCCGCGCCTGCGGGAGTCGGTGGAGGCGTACGCCGAGCGGCTGGACGTGGACCTGATCGCGCGCGCCTACCGGTTCAGCGAGAAGGCGCACACCGGCCAGAAGCGGGCGTCGGGCGAGGACTACCTCGCCCACTGCATCGAGGTGACGAAGATCCTGGCCGACCTGCACCTGGACGGCTTCTCGCTCGCCGCCGGGCTGATTCACGACGTGGTCGAGGACACCGAGGTCACGCTCGACGGTGTGAAGGCGGAGTTCGGCGAGGAGATCGCGACGATCGTCGATGGCGTGACGAAGATCGGCAAGGTGCAGTTCCGCTCGACGACGGAGCAGCAGGTCGAGAACTACCGCAAGCTGCTGCTGTCGATGGCGCAGGACGCGCGCGTGATCACAATCAAGCTGGCGGACCGGCTGCACAACATGCGCACGCTGGAGCACCTGCGCACGGACAAGCGTCGCCGGATCGCGCTCGAGACGCGCGAGATCTACGCGCCGCTCGCGCACCGGCTCGGCATGGCGCAGATCCGGTGGGAGCTGGAGGACCTCGCGTTCAAGCACCTCGAGGCGGAGTCGTATCGCGACCTCGCGAAGAAGATCGCCGACCGCCGGCGCGAGCGGGAAGAGCAGATCGAGGCGCTGCGCCGGCCGCTCGAGGAGGAGCTGCGCCGGACGGGCATCCCGTGCGAGGTCTACGGCCGGCCGAAGCACCTGTGGTCGATCCACCGGAAGATGGTGCAGCGCGGGCGGCCGTACGACGAGATCTACGACCTCATGGCGATCCGCGTCGTCACGGACACGATCGCGAACTGCTACCACGCACTCGGCGTGATCCACAACAAGTGGACGCCGCTCCAGGAGCGGTTCCACGACTACATCGCCACGCCGAAGTCGAACATGTACCGGTCGCTGCACACGACCATCTTCGGGCCGGGCGGCCGCCTGTACGAGATCCAGATCCGGACGCACGAGATGCACCGCACCGCCGAGTACGGTATCGCGGCGCACTGGCGCTACAAGGAGGGCGAGCGGCGTCCGGCCGATGAGGTCGACGAGACGCTGTCCTGGTTCCGGCAGGTCCTCGAGTGGCAGCAGGAGACGCGCGAGCCGGAGGAATTCATGGAGTTCCTCCGCATCGACCTGTTCCAGGACGAGATCTTCGTGTTCACGCCGCAGGGCGACGTGAAGCAGCTGCCGAAGGGCGCCACACCGATCGACTTCGCCTTCGCCGTGCACACGGAAGTGGGGCTGCACTGCTCGGGTGCGCGCGTGAACGGCCGGATCACGCCGCTCTCGCGCGAGCTGAAGAACGGTGACACGGTCGAGGTGCTGACGGATCCGCGCCAGCGGCCGTCGCGCGACTGGCTGGCGTTCGTGAAGACGGCGCGCGCGCGGCAGAAGATCCGGCAGTGGATCAAGAGCGAGGAATCGACTGCGTCCGTCAGCCTCGGCAAGGAGCTTTTCGAGCGCGAAGTGCGCAAGGCACGCAAGGACAAG
>DASUSS010000007.1:0-84398 GCA_036374995.1 Longimicrobiales bacterium
GATGCAGGGATACGTGCTGTGCTTCCTGTCGGTGGCCGTGGTCGTTTCCGGGTGCTCGAGCGATGGGACCGGCCCGCCGCTCGAGCCGATCGATGGCATTCGGGCAGTGCCGGTGGCGAGCGGGCTTCAGGCACCCGTCCATCTGACGGCGCCGACGGGTGACGAGCGGCTGTTCGTCGTCGAGCAGGCGGGGCGCATCCGCATCATCCGCAACGGCACCCTGCTGCCGACGCCGTTTCTCGACATCACGGACAGGGTCAGCTTCGGCGGCGAGCAGGGACTCTTCAGCGTTGCGTTCGATCCCGACTTCGCATCGACCGGTCACTTCTGGGTCGACTACACCGACGACGCCGGTGACACCCGGATCGAGCGTTACACGGTCTCGTCCGATCCGGACGTGGCCGATCCGGCTTCGGCGCTGCTGGTACTCGCGGTCGACCAGCCGTTCTCCAATCACAACGGCGGCCAGCTCGCGTTCGGGCCCGATGGCATGCTGTACATCGGCATGGGCGATGGCGGTAGCGGCGGGGATCCGCTCGGCCACGGCCAGAACCCGTCGACCCTGCTCGGTGCGCTGTTGCGCATCGACGTGAAATCGGCGGTGCCGTACGGTATCCCGGCGGACAACCCGTACATCGGTTCCACGAGCGCCCGGCCCGAGGTCTGGGCGATCGGACTCCGCAATCCATGGCGGTTCTCGTTCGACCCCGCGACGGACCGGCTCTACATCGCCGATGTGGGGCAGGGCGACTGGGAGGAGATCAACGCCGTCCCCGACGACGCGGCGCCACTCAACTACGGCTGGAACATCATGGAGGGGCCGGAGTGCTTCAACGCGGCCAGCTGCAGCCAGACCGGCCTCACGACCCCGATCCACTCCTATCCGCATCCCGACGGGTGCTCGGTGACCGGCGGCTTCGTGTACCGCGGCGAGCGTCTCGGCGGGCTTCAGGGACACTACTTCTATTCGGACTACTGCGGCGGCTGGCTGCGCAGCCTGCGGCTCGCGGGCGGCGCGGCCACGGACCATCGGGAGTGGGCCGTTGGCGACATCGGGCAAGTGCTGTCGTTCGGCGTGGACGCGGACGGGGAGCTGTACGTGTTGAGCGGGAACGGCTCGGTGTATCGCCTCGACCCGTCCGACTGACCCGTTACCAGACGGGATTGCTACGCAGCAGCTCGTCGATCTCGGCAGGTGAGCGCGGCGTCGAGAACAGGAACCCCTGCGCGAAGCCGGGACCGAGCTGCCGCAGGAACTCGAGCTGTTCGCGCGTCTCCACGCCCTGCGCGACGGATGCCATGCCGAGCGTATGGCTCAGCGCGATGATCGTCTCGACGAGGCGCGTGCTGTCACCGCTGAAGCCGATGCGGCTCACGAAGGAGCGGTCGATCTTCAACGTGTCGACCGGGAATGTGTGAAGCTGGCCGAGCGGCGTGCAGCCGCTGCCGAAGTCGTCGATGCAGAGCCTGATCCCGCGCTCGCGCAGCGCAGCGATGAGTGCCGTCCGATTCTCGTCCTCGGTGGACAGCACGCTCTCCGCGATCTCCAGCTTCAGTGCGGTCGGCGGCAGCTCGGTACGCATGAGGATGTCGTCGATGCGCTCGACGAGGTCCTCCTGCTCGAACTGCGTGGCCGACAGATTCACGCTCATCGTCAGATCGGCTCGATCGGCGAAGCGACGCAGCCACTCGCGCATCTGGCGCGACGCGTGCTCCAGCACCCACCAGCCGACCTCGACGATCAGCCCGCTGCGTTCCGCCACCGGCATGAACTCCTCCGGTGACAGCAGGCCGCGCCACGGGTGCTCCCATCGGATCAGTGCCTCGAAGCCGGTGATCCGGCCGTCGGCCAGGCTGATGATCGGCTGATACGCGAGCCGGAACTCGTTGCGCTCCAGCGCACGCTGGAGCTCGAACTCGGCCTGCTGCGTGTTCACCACGAGCTGATGGATCTCGCGGTCGAAGATCTCGTAGCGCGACCGGCCCTCGAGCTTTGCGCGATACATCGCCGCGTCGGCATCGCGCAGGATGTCCTCCGGCCGCTCATAGCCGGTCGAGCTCAGTGCAATGCCGATGCTGGCGCTCGTGAACACCTCGTGGCCCGACAGGCGGAACGGTACGCTCAGCTCCAGCAGGATCCGCTCCGCGACGCGCGTCGCATCCCGCACGTCCGGCACGTTGCCGAGGAGTACGGCGAACTCATCGCCGCCGAAGCGCGCGACTGTATCTCCCGTGCGCACGCACCCCTCGAGGCGTCGTGCGATCGACACGAGCAGGTCGTCGCCGATCATGTGACCGAAGCTGTCGTTCACGAACTTGAAGCGGTCGATGTCGAGGAAGGCGACACCGAACACCATCTCCGGATGGCGCTCCGCCTGGCGCAGCAGACGCTCGAGGCGGTCCACGAAAAGCGACCGGTTCGGCAGACCCGTCAGCGCATCGTGAAACGCGTTGTGCAGCAGCTGCTCCTCGGCCCGCTTCCGCTCCGTGATGTCGTGCACGATCGCAACGACGCCGATCACGTCGCCGTCCGGCGACAGGTGCGGACTGAACACGGCCGAAACCCAGCCGGACCGGCGCGTTTCCGGGATGATGAACTGCGTATCCTGGGAGTAGACGGTCTCGCCGGCGAGCGAGCGCTCGAGCAGCGCCTCCGTGCCGTGCTCGCGCAGCTGCGGGAACACATCGAGCCCGTGCGTGCCGATCACCTGGTCGCCGCCGACCCCCGTGAGCTCCTCCATGAACCGGTTCCACACCTTGCAGGTGAGATCCCGGTCGAACACGATGACGCCCTGCCGCACGCTGCTGATGATCGCGCGGGTGAAGTGCTCCGACTCCATGAGCCGGCGTTCCGCCCGCTTCCGGTCGGTGATGTCGCGGATGATTCCCTGATACCCGATGATGGCGCCATCCGGCGCCCGTCGCACCATCGAGCTGAGCAGACAGTCGAGCCGCTCGCCGTTGCGCTTGCGCAGCGTGACCTCGTAGTCGCGCACCGAGCCGTGCTCCTCGACCACCTTCGAGAACGCGTCGCGCGCACGCGCATCGAGGTAGAGCTCACGCGCATTCACGCGCATCAGCTCCTCGCGGGTATAGCCGAACAGCTCGAGTGCCGCGGGATTCACGTCGATGAAGCGGCCATCGCGGCGCGTGATGTAGATCGCGTCGCGCGATTCCTCGAACAGCGTGCGGTACCGCTCCTCGCTCTCGCGCAGGCCGTCGACCAGGAACTGGAACTGCTGCTGTGCCGTTTCCGCCGCCGCCCGCGCGCGGACTGCCGTCTCGTAGAGCAGGGCATTGTCGATCGCGACCGATGCACGGGCGACGAACTCGCCTGCGGTCGCGAACTCATCTGCCGAGTACGCGCGTCGCCGTGACGACAGCAGCGTCACCACGCCGAGGATGTGGCCGCGCGAGCGGAGCGGCAGCACGAGATAGGCGTGAACCTCGATGTCGCGGAGCAGCGCAGCCTCGGCGGAATCCGGCGGCCACGGCGGCGCGGCACCGTCCGCAATGACGCCGATCTGCGCACGGCCGGTGCGCAGTGCGGCCTGCTGCGGCGAGTCCTCGGCCGCGATCGCAGCCAGCAGCTCGTCGAGGCGTGCGACACCGCCCAGCGCTTCATCCAGTGCGGCTGCCCGGTACGGCCGGCCGCCGGTCAGGTCGATGATGCAGAGATCCGCGAGCTCCGGCACCGCGAGCCGCGCCACGTGGTCCGCCGTCGCGGCGCTGTCCAGGCTCGTGCCGAGCGCCATGCTCGCCCGTGCCAGGAACGCCATCCGACCCTCCTGCGCACGCGCGACCTGGAGTGCCAGCCGCGCCGCCGCCGTCGAGGCGTCGCTGCGCAGCCCCGCATCGCCGCCGGCCTCCTGCTCCGGCAGCCGCGTGGATTCCGCGTCCAGGTTCATGTCTGCGTCCATGCTTCCGGCTCCATGGCCAGGAAGGGCTCAGCCGCCTCGTCTGCCCAGAACGGCGCGCAGGCGGACTTCTCGACCCTCCCGCAGCACCACGACCTCGATCGCGTCACCCGGCCGATGCGCCCGCAACGCGTCCGTGAAGCCCTGCAGATCCGCAATCTCATGCTCGCCCAGACGGATCAGGATGTCGCCCTTCTTCATCCCGGCCGTCTCGCCCGGCGAGCCCGCCGTCACCCCGCTCAGCAGCACGCCCCGCTCGACGGGCGCGAAATCCGGAACCGTGCCCAGCCATGCGCCCGACCCGCTCTGCGGCGCCTGGGCCGGCTGGCCGGCGCCGCGCACGAGCGTCAGCGCCGTCGTGCCACCCGCGAGCTCCCGTGCGATCGACGCGACGAGTTCCGACACCCGCTCCAGCCCCGCCGCGTCGACCCGCTCCCAGTCGTCGCTCGGCTTGTGATAGTCCGCGTGCGTGTTCGTGAAGAAGTGCAGGACGGGAATATCGCTCAGATAGAACGACGTATGGTCGCTCGGTCCCACGCCGTCCGGCTGGAGCGCCACGGTGACCTCTGCCGCGCCCGCCTGACGCTCCACCAGTTCCCTCCATTCCGCCGCCGTGCCGACGCCGTAGACGATCAGCGGGTCCTGCTCCAGACGCCCGACCATGTCCAGGTTCAGCATCGCCCGCACGCCCTCCAGCCCGACCGTCGGCGAGCGTACGAAATGCGCCGAGCCCAGCAGACCCAGCTCCTCGCCCGTGAACGCCAGGAACAGGACGGATCGAGCGGGACGCGGTCCCGCCGCCAGGCGCTCGGCAATGCGGAGCAGTGCGGCCACGCCGGATGCATTGTCATCCGCACCGTTGTGCACGGCTGCCGCGCCCGGCTCGAGCGAGCCGGCGCCGCCGAGCCCGAGGTGGTCGTAATGCGCGCCGACGACGATCAGTTCCTCCCGGAGAACCGGATCCGACCCCTCGAGGAGGGCCACCACGTTGCGGCCGGTGACGGTCTCCGCGTCGGGGCCGCTGCCGTGCGGGCCGGCGGCGGTCGCGGGGACCGGGACGTCCTGGAAGAAGCCGTCGTGGCCGGCGGCCCGCAGACCGAGCGCCCGGAAGCGTGCCGCGATGTAGTCACCGGCACAGCGCTCCCCGCTCGAGCCTGCGCGCCGGCCCTCTAGCGCGTCATCGGCGAGGAAACGGACCGTGGCCAGCGGCTCGCGCAGGTCGCGCGTCAGCAGAACGGGATCGGGGCAGGTCTGGGCGCTCGCGGCGGTGCCGCTGAAGATCAGCAGTGCTGCGGCGGCCAGGCCCCTGCGGCGGGCGCAATCGTGCATGGGGTCCTGTTCCATCAAGGGGGGAGACGTCGGCTCGACACCGTACGCCTCTCCCGGTATTCTAACCGAATGAGACTCCCTGTGACAGTGGCCGCGGCCCTCGTGCTGGCTGGCTGCGGCCCGAAATCCGAGACCGTTCGGACCGCCTCCCTGGCTCAGCCCGATGTCCCCCGGACCGTCCCGGACCGGCCCGAGGAGCCGCGCCTGACGAACCTCCGCATGCTGACCAACGGCGGTGAGAACGCCGAAGCCTACTTCTCCGCCGACGGGTCCCGCCTGATCTTCCAGGCGACCCGGCCCGGCGTCAGCGCGTGCGACCAGATCTTCACGATGAATGCGGACGGCTCCGATGTCCGCATGGTGTCGACCGGGCAGGGGACCACGACCTGCGCCTATTTCTTCCCCGACGGCGACCGCATCCTCTACAGCTCTACCCACGAGCACGCGCCCGAGTGCCCGCCACGCCCCGATTACAGCGAGGGCTACGTCTGGGCGCTGCACCCCTTCGACATCTACACAGCACGCCCCGACGGCTCCGACCTGCGCAGGATCGGCAGCACGCCCGGCTACGATGCCGAGGCCACGATCGCGCCGGATGGCTCGCGCATCGTCTTCACCTCCACGCGCGACGGCGACCTCGAGATCTATACCATGAACCCCGACGGCAGCGATGTCCGCCGTCTGACGCACGAGCCCGGCTACGACGGCGGCGCCTTCTTCTCGCCGGATGGTACGAAGATCGTGTACCGGGCCCGGCATCCGGAGACGGACGAGGAGCTGGCCGACTATCGGCGTCTGCTCGATCGCGGCCTGATCCGGCCGTCGCGACTCGACATCTACATCATGGATGCGGACGGCTCGAACAGGGTGCGGGTGACGAACAACGGTGCGGCGAACTTCGCGCCCTACATGCACCCGGACGGGCGGCGCATCATCTTCAGCTCGAACATGGATGATCCGGCCGGTCGCAACTTCGACCTGTACCTGATCAACGTGGACGGTACGGGTCTGGAGCGGGTGACGAGCTCACCGGATTTCGACGGGTTTCCGATGTTCACGGCGGATGGCGGGAAGCTGGTGTTCGCGTCGAACCGGGAGCAGGCGCAGGCGGGCGAGACGAACGTGTTCATTGCCGACTGGCGTGAGTGACGGGCGGTGGGGCAGGGGTCGGTGTAGTGGATCTCCTGACAGGCGGTGCGTGTGTGAGGGCGGCACAATCGTCTGCCGCCCGACAGAAGCCGGCGGGGTGGCGGTTTAGGTTGCGCGCCGGCTGGACGAGTGATCGGATCGGCCGCGGCGGCGGCTGTCGGCGTCGACCTCAGGGAACGAGACGGGAGCGCTCATGAAGATCGCAGTGCCGAAGGAGGCAGGGCAGGGAGAGCGGCGCGTGTCGCTGGTGCCGGAGAGTGTGGCGCGACTGGTGAAGGCCGGCCACGCCGTGGCCATCGAGCGGGACGCGGGTGCGTCGGCGGGATTCGACGATGCGGCGTACGAGGCGGCGGGCGCGGCGGTGAATGCCGATCGTGGCCGGCTGCTGTCGGAGGCGGATCTCATCGTGACCGTTCGTCAGCTGCCGGATGCCGACCTGGGCACGGTGCGCAAGGGTGTTGCGCAGATCGGGATGCTGCGCCCGCTCAGCTCGCCCGCTCACGTGGAGCGGCTGGCGGAGCGGGGCGTGCGCGCGCTCGCGATGGAGCTGGTGCCGCGCATCACGCGGGCGCAGAAGATGGACGTGCTGTCCTCCCAGGCGACGGCGGCCGGCTACAAGGCGGTGCTGCTCGCGGCCACGGGTCATGGCAGGTTCTTCCCGATGCTCATGACGGCCGCGGGCACGATCCCGCCCGCGCGCGTGCTCGTGCTGGGCGCGGGTGTGGCCGGCCTGCAGGCGATCGCGACGGCGCGCCGCCTCGGTGCTGTGGTGCAGGGCTTCGACATCCGGCCGGCGGTCAAGGAGCAGGTGGAGAGTCTGGGCGCGCAGTGGGTCGGGATGGAGTTGAGCGAGGCCGAGGGCAGCGGCGGCTACGCCACGGAAGTGTCCGAGGAAACGCAGCGGCGGGAGCACGAGCATCTGGCGAAGCTCGTCGGCGAAGCCGACGTCGTGATCACGACCGCGCAGATACCCGGGCGGCCGGCGCCCGTGCTGATCACGACCGACATGGTCGATGGGATGAAGGCGGGCTCGGTCATTGTGGATCTGGCCGCCGAGTCGGGCGGCAACTGCGAGCTGACGCGGCCGGACGAGGAGGTGCGCCACGGCCGCGTTGTCGTTCTGGGGCCGACAGACCTGGCGGCCGGCACCGCGATCCACGCGAGCCAGATGTACTCGCGCAACGTGGAAGCGCTGATCCAGCACATTGCGAAGGATGGCGCCGTCAGTCTGGACCCCGAAGACGAGATCGTCCGCGAGTGTCTCATCACCGATGGTGGACAGGTCGTGCACCCGCGTGTGAGCGCAACCGTCAGACAGGAGCGCTGATGCCATGCCCGAAGGACTGATGCTTTCTCTCTACATCTTCGTGCTGGCGATCTTCGTCGGCTTCGAGGTCATCACGAAAGTGCCGCAGATGCTGCACACGCCGCTGATGTCGGGGTCGAATGCGATCTCCGGTATCACGCTCGTCGGCGCGGTCGTCGTCGCGGGACGCGTCGAGTCGCCGCTGAGCACTGCACTCGCCGTGATCGCCGTTGCGTTCGCGACGATCAATGTGGTGGGCGGTTTCGTGGTGACGGATCGCATGCTGCAGATGTTCCGGCGTCGCGGCGAGGAGACGAAATGAGTGAAGTCGCGGCCAACGGGACGCTCGCAGCGGTCCCGCTCCTGATCGAGATCTCCTACCTCCTCGCTGCCGTCCTCTTCATTATCGGGCTCAAGCGGCTCAGCTCGCCCGCGACGGCACGCTCGGGGAACACGGTCGGTGCCACGGGCATGCTCGTCGCCGTCGTCGCGACGCTCCTGCACTGGGAGATCGTCAGCTTCATCTGGATCGTGGTGGGCATTGTGCTCGGTGCGGCCATCGGCCTGTGGATGGCGCGCACCGTCAAGATGACGGCCATGCCGCAGATGGTGGCGTTGCTGAACGGCTTCGGCGGCGGCGCATCGGCACTGGTCGCAGGCGACGAGTACATCCGCTTCGCGTCCGGCGCCATCGATGCGCCGATGAACGTGCAGGCGACGATCATGCTCAGCGTGCTGATCGGCGCGCTCACGTTCTCCGGCAGCCTGATCGCGTTCGGCAAGCTGCAGGAGCTGATCACGGGACGCGCCGTGACGTATCCGGGCCAGCAGATCGTCAACGGTCTGATCTTCGGCGGTACGTTTGCGCTCGCCGCATACCTCGTTGCGGCGGATGCGAACCTGCCTCTGTATGTCGGGCTGAACATCGCCGCGCTCGTGATCGGCGTGCTCTTCGTGATCCCGATCGGTGGGGCCGACATGCCGGTCGTGATTTCGCTGCTGAACTCGTTCTCTGGCATCGCCGCGGCCATGACCGGGTTCGTGCTCGGCAACAACGTCCTGATCGTGAGCGGCGCACTGGTCGGCGCGTCGGGGATCATCCTCACGAAGATCATGTGTGACGCGATGAACCGCTCGCTCACCAACGTGTTGTTCGGTGCGTTCGGCGCGACGGTGACCGCCGGGCCGGCGGGTGTGAGTGCGGACGGCAGGGTCGTGCGCGACATCAGTGCGGAGGACGCTGCGATCCTGCTGGGATACGCGCGCAACGTCGTGTTCGTGCCGGGCTACGGCATGGCCGTCTCGCAGGCGCAGCATCAGGTCCGCGAGCTCGCCGACCTGCTCCAGACGCGCGGTGTGGATGTGAAGTACGCGATCCACCCGGTCGCCGGGCGCATGCCCGGCCACATGAACGTGCTGCTCGCCGAGGCCAACGTGCCCTACCCGCAGCTCGTCGAGATGGAGCAGATCAACCCGGAGTTCGACCGGACCGACGTGGCGGTCGTGATCGGCGCGAACGACGTCGTGAACCCGGCGGCGCGGCACGATACGGGCAGTCCGATCTACGGGATGCCGATTCTGGATGTCGATCACGCGAAGAACGTGATCGTCATGAAGCGCAGCATGAATCCGGGGTTCGCGGGTATCGAGAACGAGCTGTTCTACGCGGACAACACGCGGATGCTGTTCGGTGATGCGCGCAAGTCGCTGACCGCGCTGGTCCAGCAGGTCAAAGCCGGTGTATAGCGGCGAGTTGAGTCCGGGGGTCGGCGAGGCTATCTTATTCTGAATCTTATGCTTCGACCTCATCTGTCAGAACCGGTGGCGCCTGCGGGTGCGGTGGTCCGGCTCGACGGCGTGGCCCGCCGGTTCGGCGAGCGCTGGGTCCTGCGCGGCGTGGACCTGGTCGTCCGCCCCGGCGACGTCCTCGCCATGACCGGACGCAACGGCAGCGGCAAGACCACGCTGCTGCGCATCATCGCCGCGCTGCTCCGTCCTTCCCGTGGCGCGGCCACCGTGCTGGGTCACGACACGGTGCGCAGCGCGGATGCCGTCCGCCCCCATATCGGTCTGCTGGGCCACAACACGGGGCTCTACGACCAGCTGACGGCAGAGGAGAACCTCGTATTCTCGCTTCGCATGGCCGGCCGTCCGGCGGATGCGCCGGCGATCGCGGAGGTGCTGGCGCGCGTCGGTCTGGCCCATGCGGCCCGGGAAACCGTGCGCGGCTTCTCGGCCGGCATGCGGCGCCGGCTCGGGCTGGCGCGCCTGCTGCTGCGACCCCCGACGGTGCTGCTGCTCGACGAGCCGTATGCGAGCTTCGACCCCGATGGCATCGACCTGGTCAACGAGTTCGCCGCACAGGTCGCGGCCGCCGGCGGGGCCGTGCTCCTCGCCACGCATGACATGGCGCGGGCCGTGGACCTCATGTCGCGACACGTCCACGTGGAGCAGGGGCTGCTCACGGAGCAGTACGACCGGCTCGCGATCCCGCGCGTGGGGGTGGTCACGTGAACGCGGAAGTCAGCCGTGTCGGCGCGATCGTGTGGAAGGACCTCACGGCCGAGCGGCGCACGAAGGCGAACTTCAATGCGGTCATCTTCCTGGCCGCCCTCATTCTGCTCCTCTTCGGCTTCGCGCTGGGGCCGGACACGGAGGCTCTGCGCAACGTCGCCGGCGGCGTGCTCTGGCTCACCGTCCTGTTCAGCGGCGTGCTGTCGTTCAATCGCAGCTACGAGCAGGAGCTGGAGAACGGCGCGCTCGAGATGCTGCTGCTCTATCCGGGTGATCGCCGCTCCATCTTCCTGGGCAAGCTGCTCGCGAACCTCGCGTTCGTGCTGCTCGTCGAGGCGGTGCTCATTCCGATCGCGGCGCTGCTCTACGACATCCCGATCTGGAGCGTGATCCTGCCGCTCGCGCTCGTGCTCCTGCTCGGCAGCATCGGCTTCGTGACGCTCGGTACGTTCTACGCCGCCATGGCGAGCCGGCTGCGCGCGCGCGAGGTGCTGCTGCCGCTGCTGCTGTTCCCGATGCTCATCCCGCTCCTGATCGCGGCCGTGGAGGCGACGGGCGCGATTCTGGCCGGCGATGCCATGAACCTGAGCGGCTCGTGGCTGCGCGTGCTGCTCGTCTTCGACACGGTCTTCTTCGTCGGCGCGCTGTTCGCCTTCGAGTACATCATTGAGGATTGAGATGAGTACGACTTCCGTGAGGCCGGCCCCCACGCCGGAGCGCCCGCGCTGGCTGCTGCCGTTCGGCGTCTTTGCCGTGCTCTTCCTGGTCGCGACGCAGGCCGCGGCGCTGCTCATGTCGGCGCCGGACCGCGACATGGGGCACCTCCAGAAGATCATGTACGTGCACGTGCCGACCGCGTGGATGGCGATGATCGCGCCGGCCGTCGTCTTCGTCGCGAGCGTGCTCTACCTCTGGAAGCGCCAGCCGAAGCACGATCTGCTGGCCGCATCCGCGGCCCAGGTCGGCATCGTGTTCATCGGCCTCACGCTCATCCAGGGCTCGATCTGGGCCCGGCCGACCTGGGGCATCTGGTGGATCTGGGATCCGCGCCTGACCACGACGGCCATCCTGTTCCTCATCTACGCCGGGTACCTCGCCCTGCGCGCGTTCAGCGAGGACGAGGACCAGCGCGCCCGCTGGAGCGCGGCGGTCGGGATTCTGGGGTTCCTCAACGTTCCGATCGTCTACATGTCGGTGCGCTGGTGGCGCACGATCCACCAGGTGCAGTCGACGCCCGATACGGTCGATTCGGTGTATAAGCTCGGGTTGAGGCTCAATGCGTTCGCGTTCCTGTTCCTGTTCATTTTCCTCGTCGGCATGCGCTACTACATCGCGCGGCTGGAGCGCACGCGGCTCGCGCGGATCGAGGAGAAGGCACTGCGGGGAGATACGGTCAATGTCTGAGTGGTTCTACATATGGCTGGCGCTCGGCATCACGTGGACGGTGCTCGGCGGATTCATGCTGCTGCTCAATCGCCGTCGCATCGCCGCCGAGCGCGCTGCGCGCGAGGCTGCCGGAGGTGAGTCATGACGGGCATGCGGAAGAAGGTGGGGCTCGGAGTCGCACTGATCGTAGTGCTGTCCGGCTTCGGCTATCTGGTCTACGGCGGGATCGGCGAGAATCTGGTGCTGTTCCTGACGCCGGGCGAGCTGCTGGCGAAGGGGACGGACGCGTACGATGCGCCGGTGCGGCTCGGCGGACAGGTGGTTCCGGGCAGCATGCAGTGGGATGCGGACGCGATCGACCTGCGGTTCACGATCCAGGATCAGGACGGCCGGATCCGCGTCCACTCGACGAAGGCGCCGCCGGCGATGTTCCGGGAGGGGCAGGGCGTGATCGTCGAGGGCAGACTGAACCGCGATGGCGTGTTCGAGTCGTCGAGCGTCATGGTCAAGCACTCGAACGAGTACCGGCCCCCGGAGGATGGACATCCGAAACCGGAAGACATGTACCGGAGCCTGATCCGGGAGCCGTGAGTGTTTACGGTCGGAGAATGAGGGAGTGAAGTGATCAGGATCCTGGGTCTTTCCGGGTGCATAGCGGCGCTCGCGGTCGCCTCCTACGGCATCGTTGCGGCGGTCGCCGGCGTGCGACGGCGCGATGCGGCACTCGTGCGCAGCGGACGTGCCGCGGCATACACGGTGTTCGGGCTCATGACGATCGCGAACAGCGCGATGATCTACGGCCTGATCACGCACGACTTCAGCATCGCCTACGTGGCGCAGGTCGGCAGCCGCTCGACGCCCCTGTTCTTCACGATCATCTCGCTGTGGAGCTCGCTCGAGGGGTCGATCCTGTTCTGGGGCTGGGTGCTGTCCTTCTACACGGCACTTTCCGTGTGGCTGACGCGCGGCCGGCTCGGCGCGCTCGGCGCGTACGCGAATGCCGCGATGCTCGCAGTGGGCGTGTTCTTCTACCTGCTGCTCATCGGACCGGCGAATCCGTTCGGCCTTGTCTCGCCCGCGCCGTTCGACGGCCCCGGACCGAACCCGCTGCTCCAGAACCACTGGCTCATGGGGGTGCATCCGCCGCTGCTGTACCTCGGCTACGTCGGCATGACGGTGCCGTTCGGGTTCGGCATTGGCGCGCTGCTGTCCGGTCGACTGGATGACACGTGGCTGCGTGTCACGCACCGCTGGACGATCACCGCGTGGGTGTTCCTGTCCCTCGCCATCGTGGCCGGCATGTGGTGGTCCTACGAGGTGCTCGGCTGGGGCGGCTGGTGGGCGTGGGATCCCGTCGAGAACGCCTCGTTCATGCCGTGGCTCACCGCCACCGCGTTCCTGCACTCCTCGATGGTGCAGGAGCGGCGCAGTCTGCTCCGCGTCTGGAACATGTCGCTCATCATCACGACGTTCCTGCTCACGATCCTGGGAACGTTCCTCACGCGCAGCGGCATCATCACGTCCGTGCACGCGTTCAGCGAGGGTCCGATCGGCATGTACTTCCTCGCGTTCATCGCGTTGATCCTGATGTTCTCGCTCGCGCTGCTGGCCGGCCGTTCCTCCGAGCTGCGCAGTGATGGCCGTCTCGACAACATGCTGTCGCGCGAGACGGTGTTCCTCCTGAACAACCTGCTGCTGGCGGCGTTCACGTTCACGGTCCTGCTCGGGACGATGTTCCCGCTCGTGGCCGAGGCCGTGCGCGGCGAGAAGGTCAGCGTGGGTGCTCCGTTCTTCAATCAGATGACCGTGCCGATCTGCATGGCTCTGCTGTTCCTGATCGGGGTCGGGCCCATGCTGCCGTGGCGCGTCGTCGATACCGACGAGCTGAAGCGGAAGATGGTCGCGCCCGGCATCGCGGCGCTGCTCACGTTCGCGGTCGCGTTCACACTGGGATTGCGCAATGTCTGGGGTCTCGCTGCGTTCACGTTCGCGGCGTGGGCTGCGGTTGCGAACGTCCAGGAGTTCGTGCGGGGTGCGGCCGCGCGGCGCCGTGCGAGCGGCGCCGGCCCGATCGCGGCGCTCGCCGGCCTGCTGCGGGCCAATCCGCGGCGTTACGGCGGCTACATGGCGCACCTCGGGCTGATCATGTCGGCGATCGGGATGACCGGGTCCGCGGTGCTCCAGTCGGACATCGTGGCCACGGTCCGGCCGGGCGAATCGATCGAGCTGCGCGGGTACACGGTCCGCTTCGACGAGCTGTGGGCGGATGAGGAGCCGCACCGGTTCGTAGTCGGCGCGAATCTGACCGTCCTGCTGGATGGCCGGGAGGCCGGCAGTCTGGACCCGCGGCTGAACTACTACCGCACGCGCGGCGAGGAAGCGATCACGACGCCGGCGGTGCGCAGCCGCCTGCACAACGATCTGTACGTCAATCTGCTCGCGTTCGAGCGGGATGGGTCCAGCGCTACGCTGCACGTGATCGTCGAGCCGCTCGTCGTGTGGATCTGGATCGGCGTGTTCGTAGTCGCGTTCGGCGCGCTCTTCAGCATTCTCGGCGGCCGGCGCCGCACTCCGGTGTCGGGCGTGCGACGCGAGCCGCTCGCGGCAGCGGAGGTAACATGAACTGGCGCAGAGCCCTCATCGGTGTGGGCATCGCCCTGCCCATCATCGCGCTGCTCGCCTACGGGATGACGACCGACCCGAAGAAGCTGCCGTCGACGCTTCCCGGCAGGCCGGCGCCGGAGTTCGCGCTCCGGGTCATGGACTCCGCTCCGCCCGACACCGTGCGGCTGAGCGCGCATCGCGGGCAGGTCGTGGTGTTGAACTTCTGGGCGTCGTGGTGTCTCGAGTGCCGCGTCGAGCACGGTGATCTGTCGCTCGTGTCGTCGATGTACGGCCCGCGCGGCGTGCGGTTCTACGGCGTGCTCTACAGCGACACGGAGGCGAACGGCCGGAGCTGGATCCGCGAGATGGGCGGGCAGGCCTACCCGGCCCTCGTCGACGACGGGTCCCGGACCGCGATCGACTACGGCCTGTACGGCGTGCCCGAGACGTTCATCATCGACCAGCAGGGCAGGGTCGTGCACAAGCAGATCGGTCCGATCACCGCCCAGCAGCTGTCCGCCATTATCGATCCGCTGCTCGCCGCTACACCCGTGCACCCGGGGGAAACGTGAGTGGCGCCCACCGGGTGATCCTGCTGCTCGCGCTGAGCGGCGCGCCACTTTTCGCTCAGACTCCGGCGACGCCCGTGCCTTCCGCGGCGGATGGTGTCGTGCGCGAGACGGAGCTGGACCGCCAGGTGAAGCACGTCGCCTCGCAGCTGCGCTGCGTCGTCTGCCAGGGCCTCTCGATTCAGGATTCGCCGTCCACGCTCGCGCAGGAGATGCGCGCGGTGGTGCGCGAGCAGCTCGCGGCCGGCCGCTCGGAGCAGGAGGTGAAGGACTACTTCGCCGCCCGTTACGGCGAGTGGGTGCTGCTCCAGCCGAAAGCCAGCGGGTTCAACCTCGTCGTCTACCTCCTGCCGGTCGCCGCGATCCTCGGTGGCGCGGCGTTCGTCTACGTGCGAGCGAGACGCTGGACTCGCCGCGATGCCGGACAGCCGGCACGCGAAGCCTAGAACAGACCCGTGATCGTCCCGTCCGGAGCGACGTGCATGCCCTCGGCAGCCGGTCGCTTCGGCAGGCCGGGCATCGTCATGATGTCGCCCGTGTGTGCCACGACGAAGCCGGCGCCCGCAGACGGCGTAACCTCGCGGACGGTGATCACGAAGTCCTCGGGTGCGCCCCGCAGCGACGGGTCATCGGAGAACGAGTACTGCGTCTTCGCCATGCAGACCGGCACATCGCGCATGCCGATGTCCTCCAGACGCTTGATGTCGCGCTGTGCCCCGGGCGTGTAGCTGACGCCGCGCGCGCGGTAGATCTCCTTCGCGATCGTCTCGATCTTCGCGCTGAGCGGCTGGCCGAGCGGATAGAGCGGCCTGAAGTCCGCCGTTCCCGCCTCGAGCAGGCCCATCACCTTTTCCGCCAGCTCACGGCCGCCCGCGCCGCCGCGCGCGTGGATGTCGGTGAGGGCCACATCGACGCCGATCCTCTGGCATTCCGCCGCGAGCGCTTCGATCTCACCCGGCGTATCCGACGCGAAGCGGTTGATCGAGACGACCGGCGGCACGCCGAACCTGCGCACGTTCTCGACGTGCCGCTGCAGATTCGCGAAGCCGCGCACGACCGCATCGGCGTTCTCGGAGCCGAGGTCGGCGAGCGCGACACCGCCGTGCATCTTGAGCGCCCGGATCGTCGCCACGACGACGGCCGCTTCCGGCCTCAGACCGCCGGTGCGGCACTTGATGTCGAAGAACTTCTCGGCGCCGAGGTCCGCGCCGAAGCCGGCCTCCGTCACGACGATGTCGCCGAGCGCGAGGCCCGTGCGCGTCGCGATCAGCGAGTTGCAGCCGTGCGCGATGTTGCCGAACGGTCCGCCATGCACGAAGGCGGGCACGCCGCCGAGCGTCTGCACGAGATTCGGCTCGATCGCGTCCTTGAGCAGCAGCGCCATCGCACCGGCAGCATTCACGTCCGCCGCGCGCACCGGCTGCCCCTCCCGGCTGTAGCCGAGGATGATCCTGCCCAGCCGGCGCTCCAGGTCGGCACGATCGGACGCCAGCGCGAAGATCGCCATCACCTCCGATGCCGCCGTGATGAGGAAGCCGTCCTCGCGCGGGATCCCGTTCCCCGTGCCACCCAGACCGACGACGATACGGCGCAGCGCGCGGTCGTTCATGTCGATCGTCCGCTTCCACGTGATCCGCCGCGGATCGATTCCCAGTGCGTTGCCCTGCTGGAGGTGGTTGTCCAGCATGGCGGCGAGCAGCGAGTGCGCGGACGTGATCGCGTGGAAATCGCCGGTGAAGTGCAGGTTGATGTCCTCCATCGGCAGCACCTGCGAGTAGCCACCGCCGGTCGCGCCGCCCTTGATGCCGAAGACCGGCCCCAGGCTCGGCTCCCGCAGCGCCAGCACGACCCTCCGGCCGAGCAGGTGCAGCGCATCGGCCAGCCCGACGGAGACGGTCGACTTCCCCTCGCCCGCCGGAGTCGGGTTGATCCCCGTCACGAGCACGAGCCGGCCCTGCTGCTCGGCGCGCCCCAGGATCGATTCCGCGTGCACCTTCGCCTTGTAGCGGCCGTACGGCTCGATATCGGCTTCGTCCAGCCCGAGCGTGCGGGCGATCTCGACGATCGGGCGCAGCGTCGCGCTCTGGGCGATCTCGATGTCCGTGAGCATGCGCCTTCCTGAATGCGGTGAACGGATACGCGCCCGTCCGGCGCGGCGCCGTATAATACGCGCGGCATGCCGTCCATCAAGTCGCACTTGTCGGGCACCCTCGTGCACGGGTAAAGTCAGCGCATGACCGAGCCGAGTGATGTACGGGTGCGCTTCGCGCCGTCGCCGACCGGCTACCTGCACGTCGGTGGTGCGCGAACCGCGCTCTTCAACTGGCTGTATGCGCGCCACCACGGCGGCGTTTTCGTGCTGCGGATCGAGGACACCGACCGCGAGCGCTCGAGCGACGCGATGACCGCCGCGATCCTCGACGGGCTGACATGGCTGGGCCTCGACTGGGACGAGGGTCCGCTCCATCAGGCCGATGGCATCGAGCGGCACCGTGGGGATGTGCTGCGCCTGCTCGACCGCGGCGCCGCCTACCGCTGCTTCTGCACGGCCGACGAGCTGGAGTCGCGCCGGGCGGCCGCCGGCGCGGCCGGCGGCGATGCGTTCCGCTACGACCGCCGCTGCCACGCCGTTCCGGCCGCCGAGTCCCGCCGCAGAGCGGATGCCGGAGAGCCGTTCGCCGTGCGGTTCCGCGTGCCCGATGGCGCCACGGCGTGGCAGGACGCCGTGCACGGCGACATCCGCTTCGGGAATGCGGACATCGAGGACTTCATCATCCTGCGCACCGATGGCACGCCGATCTACAACATGGCCGTGGTGAGCGATGATGTGGCGATGCGGATCACGCACGTCATCCGCGGCGACGATCACATCTCGAACACGCCGAAGCAGATCATGCTGTATCGGGCGCTCGGAGCGCCGGTACCGGTATTCGCGCATGTGCCGATGATCCTGGGTCCCGACGGCCGGCGACTCTCGAAGCGCCATGGCGCGACCGCCGTCGGAGAGTACCGGAAGCAGGGGATCCTCGCCGGCGCGCTCTTCAACTTCCTTGCGCTGCTCGGCTGGTCGCCCGGCACGGACGAAGAGATCTTCAGCCGCGACGCGCTGGTCCGGCGGTTCACGATCGAGGCGATCAACCGCAAGAGTGCCATCTTCGACACGCAGAAGCTCGAGTGGATGAACGGCCGCTACCTCGCCGCCGAGTCCGCCGGCCGGCTCGCGCCCGCGCTGCGCGCCGCGTTCGGCGATTCGCCGCCCTACGCGGACGAGTGGTGGGCCGAGCTGGCGGATCTGCTCAAGGTCCGCGCGCGCACCATCGCGGAGATGATCGAGCTCGCGCGGCCGTACGTGGAGGATGACCTGAGCTATGACGATGCCGCCGTCGCGAAGCACTGGAAGGATCCGGCTGCCGTCGCGTCCCGGCTGGAACGGCTGCACGGTGACTTCAGAGCACTCGCCGAATGGACCGAGCCGGCGCTCGAGCAGGCACTGCGGCAGAGGGCCGAGGCGGAGGGGACGGGTGCCGGCAAGCTGATCCACCCCCTGCGCGTCGCACTCACCGGTGCCGCTGCGTCCCCCGGCATCTTCGAAGTCGCCCGGTTGCTCGGCAGGGAGCGCGTGCTGACGCGTATCGAGCGGGCGGTCGCCACTCTGGCCGCCGGTACTCCCCGCGACGGCCGCTGATCGCTTGACATTCTGCCCGGGACAGGAATACCATTCGAATACGCGCTGCCCCTTGGTGTAACTGGCAACACGCCTGTCTCTGGATCAGGAGAGTCCTGGTTCGAGCCCAGGAGGGGCAATCCCCCACGTACCTGGCGGGGCGCGGGCTGTAGAACGTGCGGTCCGTGCCTCTTGTCTTCTGCCGTATCGCACATCGTCTGGCACAGCTTTATGCTGGAGGCGACGATGCCGGATCAACTCACAGACCTGGAACGCCGCGTACTCGATTATCTCGTCGAGTATCTGCGGGCGAACACGTACCAGCCCTCGATTCGCGAGATCGGACGGGAGTTCGCGATCAAGAGCACGAAAACGGTGTCCGAGCTGCTCCAGTCGCTCGCGGACAAGGGCTGGATCGAGCGCGACCCCTCGCGCTCGCGCGGTGTGCGCCTGCTCGGCGTCGAGATGCGCGTCCAGACGGTGAGTCTGCCCGTGTACGATTCCGCCGATAACACGGCGGCCGCCGCGCACTTCGAGCTCGACCGCAAGATCGTCGCGGCACACGGCGCGTTCCTGCTCCCGATGACCGGCGACCACCTGCGCGAGGACGGGGTCCGGCCCGGCGACCTCCTCATCGTCGAGCCGGTCGATGTGCAGACGCTCGAGAACGGCGACCTCGTCGTCGCCCGGTCCGGCGGGTCGAGCACCGCGCGCCGATGCCTGCGCAATGGCACCGACATCTGCCTCGAGCCCGTCCGCAACGGCGAGATCGCGCTCACCGTGACAACGCGTCAGGCTGCGACCGTCATCCGTGGCCGTGTCACCGGCCTCGTGCGGCGCATGCACGTCCCGCAGCCGGATGGAAGGCCCGCTGCCGTCTCTGTCGCTGCCAGCTGACGTTCCGATCCAGCACGATCAGGCCGTCGAGGACGCGCTGTGGATGCAGCGCGCGCTCGAGCTCGCCTTTGCCGCCGTCTCCGTCCACGAAGTGCCGGTCGGCTGCGTGCTCGTCCACGCGGGCCGCCTGATCGCCGAGGCGCACAACCTCACGCGCACCGTCGACGATCCCACGGCTCACGCCGAGATGGTCGTCCTTCGACGGGCCGCCCGGCGCCTCGGCACGGCGCGGCTGCTCGACACCACGTTGTACGTGACCCTCGAGCCGTGCGCGATGTGCGCCGGCGCCGTCGTGCTCGCCCGGGTGAAGCGCCTCGTCTTCGCGGCCGCGGATCCGAAGACCGGAATGT
Organism: Longimicrobiales bacterium; assembly: GCA_036374995.1. GTDB lineage: Bacteria > Gemmatimonadota > Gemmatimonadetes > Longimicrobiales > RSA9 > SH-MAG3. Next base: position 19,686 of record DASUSS010000007.1, read on the forward strand.
GCGGATCGCTCGGCTGCATCGTGCAGGATCGCCGGCTCAACCACCGCGTCGACCTCGCATCCGGTGTGCTCGCCGAGCCCGCCGGCGAGTTGCTCCGCGGGTTCTTCCGCGCACGCCGCTGAAGGCGGGCACGTGGCCGGTCGTTTTTCGCGCAGAGTTCGCCGAGAAACGAACTGATCGGGAGCCGCTTCCGCCGTGCCGCGGCTCGCGTCGCAACGCAGGCTTACCAAGTTGAAGAAACTACAAAAGGGCTGACGTCTCAGAAGAGATGCCGATGCGCGCAGTTGCCTCCCGAACCTCGCAGTCCTCGGCGAACTCTGCGCGGAATCCGTTGTGGTTCACGTCATCGCCGGCGCGATGCGGTTGGCACGGACCGGGCGGCTATCCTGCCGCAGTACGCTCCGCATCCACCTTCCTCCCGACCAGCCTGAGCAGCACGAACAGCACGAGCACGCCGATCGGCAGTGAGACGAACGGGCTCAATCCGAAGGAGGTCGGTATGTCGCCGACGAGCATCCCGACGGTGGCCACGGCGAGTGCGTACGGCAGCTGCGTGCGCACATGGTCGATGTGGTCGGCGCCGGACGCCATCGAGCTCATGATCGTCGTGTCGGAGATCGGCGAGCAGTGGTCGCCGAAGATGGACCCCGCCATGACGGAGCTGATGACGCCCAGCAGGATCGAGTAGTGCTCGCCGCCGTCGAACGTGACGGCGGCACCCATCGCGACGGCGAGCGGGATCACGACGGGGAAGAGAATGCTCATCGTGCCCCAGGAGGTGCCCGTCGCGAAGGAGATCAGCGCGGCGATGCCGAACACGAGCACGGGCAGCGTGACGATCGGCAGCGCATCGCTGATCTGCGCTGCCAGGTAGCCGCCCGTGTTGAGCGCCTCGGTGACATCGCCGAGGCCCCAGGCGAGCACGAGGATGACGATGGCCATGAACATCGCCCGCATCCCGTTCACCATCGCTTCGATACCCTGCTGAAGCGTCAGCACGCGGGCCGCTATCGCCATGAGCAGTGCGACTGCGACGCCGCTCGCCGACGCCCAGATCAGCGTGCGGAACGGGTCCGCGCCGCCGACGATGTTGCGCAGGTTCGGCTCGGCGCCCTCGAGCGCGGCCACGCCCGTACTGATAATGCCGGCCAGCGCGACGGCGATCACGACCAGTACCGGAATGCCCGCGAACTGCCAGCGGTGTGGCGTGCCGGCATCGGGCTCCAGCACGCCGCCCGACACGTCCGCCGCCGGCGTGGCACCCGGCCGCAGCAGCTCGCCGGTCGTCCGCGCCCGCCGCTCCGCGGCGAGCATCGGGCCGAAGTCGCGGCCCGTGAGCACCGTCATCACGACGAACGTCACGGCGAGGATCGGATAGAAGAGGTAGGGGATCGAATGCAGGAACACGCTGAACGGATTGGCGCCGATCAGCTCCGCGCGCATCGCCGCGTCGGTCGTCTGGGTGGCGGCGTTCTGGAGCGAGTCGCCGATCAGCGAGATCTCGAATCCGACCCACGTCGAGATCACCGCAATGGCCGCGACCGGCGCGGCCGTCGAGTCGACGATGTAGGAGAGCTTCTCGCGCGACACGCGGAGCCGATCCGTCACCGGCCGCATCGTGTTGCCGACGATCAGCGTGTTCGCGTAGTCGTCGAAGAAGATGATGATGCCGGCGAGCCACGTGAAGAACAGGCCGCGGCGTGGCGATGTCGCGAGTGGTCGCAGCGCCTCCACGATGCCGCGCGTACCGCCGCTCCGGCTGATGATCCCGACCATTCCGCCGAGCATCAGTGAGAACACGATGATCGAGACCTTGTCCGCGTCCTGGGCGGTCGCGCCGACGATGAACTGATCGAGGGTGCGCAGGGAGGCCACGAGCGGATTCCAGTCGTTGAGCAGCAGGGCACCGAGCCAGATGCCGATGAACAGCGACACCACGACCTCGCGGAAGATCAGCGCGAACACGATGGCGATGAGCGGCGGCAGCAGGGTGAGCCATCCTGGCTCGACGGGAATTGTCATCATGAGAGTCGGGCGCGGGTGACAGCCGTGACCGACGATTCGAGTCACAGCGGCACGGTCGGGACGAGCGAAGCTAGGCCTTCGCCGCCGGTGTGTAAAGGCATTCGGCGCTCGTTGACAGCGTGCCCGCGCGGTCCGTACCTTCCGCCGGCCCTCGACCCCCCGAACCGAAGTGACATGGCACCTCCCGAGCGCCAGCAGCTGATGAACGAGCGCGCCGTAGAGCGCGCCCTCGCGCGTATGGCCCGGGAGATCGTCGACCGAAACAATGGCGTGAGCCTGCTCTGCGTCATGGGCGTGCAGCGGCGCGGCGTGCAGCTGGCCGGACTCATTGCCGCGGAGATCGAGCGCGCGGAGGGCGAGCGCCCACCCGTCGGTACCCTCGACATCACGCTCTATCGCGACGACCTCACCGCGATCGGGCCGCGCCCGATCCTTGGCGAGACCCGCCTGCCGCCCGGCGGCATCGATGGTCGCCATCTCGTGATCGTCGACGACGTGCTCTACACCGGACGCACCGCGCGCGCCGCCCTCGACGAACTCGCCGATTTCGGCCGCCCCGCCCGTATCTGGCTGTGCGTACTCGTCGACCGCGGCGGCCGCGAGCTGCCGATCCAGCCGGACATCGTCGGCCGAACGGTCGAGGCCGGTCCGGATCAGGTCGTCGAGGTGCTCGTGCCGGACCTGGACGGCAGGCTCGGCGTGGAGATCGCGCGCAGGCCTGCGGAGGGCGCGTGACGCAGAATCCGCCGCCCGCTCTCGGCAAGGATCTGACCGGCCTCGAGCGCCTGAGTGCCGATCAGATTCGCGCCATCCTGGATACGGCCGAGCCGTTCAAGGAGATCAGCGAGCGCGCCATCAAGAAGGTGCCGGTGCTGCGCGGCAAGACGATCGTAAACCTGTTCTTCGAGGCATCGACGCGCACACGCATCTCGTTCGAGTTCGCCGAGAAGCGGCTGTCCGCCGATACGGTCAACATTGCGGCGAGCGGATCCAGCGTGCAGAAGGGGGAGACGCTGGTCGACACGGCGCGCAACCTCGAGGCGATGCGCATCGACATGGTCGTGATCCGCCATGGCTCATCCGGGGCGGCGCAGTTCCTCGCCGACCGCATTCCGTCGAATGTGATCAATGCCGGTGATGGCCGGCACGAGCACCCGACCCAGGGACTGCTCGACATCCTCACCATTCGCGACCACCGCGGACCGATCGAGGGGCAGCGCATCTGCATTGTCGGTGATGTCCTCCACTCGCGTGTCGCGCGCTCCAATATATGGGGCCTCAGGAAGCTGGGCGCCGAGGTCGCCGTCTGCGCACCGCGCACGCTGCTGCCGCGCGACATCGCGGATCTCGGCGTCCATGTCTTCGCGCGGGTCGAGGAAGCGATCGAGTGGGCGGATGTTCTCAACGTGCTCCGCCTCCAGCTCGAGCGCATGCATGCCGGGTTCGTGCCGAGTCTCCGTGAGTACAACCGGTTCTTCGGCGTGACGCGCGAACGCATCGAGCGTGCGCCACGCGAGCTGCTCATCCTGCACCCCGGACCGATGAACCGCGGCGTCGAGATCGACAGCGACGTGGCCGACGGCCCGCATTCGGTCATCCTCGACCAGGTCACCAACGGCGTCGCGATACGAATGGCCGTCCTGTACCTGCTGGCCGGTGGCGTTCCCGAGAGGGCGGAGGCCGCAAAACATGCCGACTGAGCCGCGCGCCGGTCAGCCGCTGCTGCTGCGTGGCGGCCGGGTCATCGATCCCGCTTCTTCACGCGATACGACTGCGGACGTGCTCGTCGCGGATGGTCGCATCGTCGATGTCGCTACGAGCCTCGGCTCGCCCGACGATGCGCACGTCATCGATGTCGACGGACTGGTCGTGTGTCCGGGGCTCATAGACCTGCACGTGCACCTGCGCGAGCCGGGGCAGGAGCACAAGGAGACGATTGCGAGCGGCGCCGCCGCCGCCGCCGCCGGCGGGTTCACCGCAGTCTGCGCCATGCCGAACACCGACCCCCCCATCGATGACCCGGCCGCAGTCGGATACGTGCGCGCGGAGGGCGTGCGCGCGGGCGCTGCACGCGTCTATCCGTGCGGCGCCGTGTCGATCGGCCAGCACGGCGAGCGTCTGACCGAGATCGGCGAGATGATCGATGCCGGTGCCGTCGCGATCACCGATGACGGACGCCCGGTCCCCACGGCCGGACTGATGCGGCTCGCGCTCGAGTACGCGCGCACGTTCGGCATTCCGGTCGCGAGCCATTGTGAGGACAGCACACTCTCGCGCGGCGGCTCGATGAACGAGGGGACGATGTCGACGCGTCTCGGGCTGATCGGCATTCCGAACGCCGCGGAGGACATCTGCATCGCGCGCGACCTCATGCTCGCAGAGCTGACCGGCGGCCGACTCCACATCCAGCACGTCTCGACACGACTCGGCGTGCACATGATCCGCGCGGCCAGGGAGAGGGGAATTGCCGTTACCGCGGAAGCGACACCGCATCACTTCACGCTGACCGATGAAGCGATCGAGGCGTACCGCACGGACGCGAAGGTGAATCCGCCGCTGCGCACGGCCGCCGATCGCGATGCCGTCATCGAGGGCGTTCGCGACGGCACGCTCGATGTCATCGCGACCGACCACGCGCCGCACCACTACGATGAGAAGGAGCAGGCGTTCGAGGATGCGCCGTTCGGCCTCGTCGGGCTGGAGACCGCGCTCGGGCTCGCGATCACGCAGCTCGTCGACGAGGACATCCTCGACCTGCCCACGCTCGTGCTGCGCATGAGTACCGCGCCCGCGCGGGCGTTCAACCTGCCGGGCGGCTCGCTGGAGCGCGGCGCGCCGGCCGACATCACCGTGTTCGATCCCTCGTGGCGCTGGACCGTCGACCCGCGACGGTTCCGCTCGAAGAGCCGGAACACGCCATTCGCCGGTCGCGAGCTCCGCGGCCGGGCGGTCTACACCATCGTGGACGGACGCATCGTGCACGACGCGTCCGGGGAACGGACGTGAGTACCGGCGCCGATCCCACGCCGCGCGAGTGGGTCGGCGACCGCGAGTTCCCCTGGCCGCCAACGCTCGGCCTCCCCGACCTCGACGAGGTCGTCGCCTGCTTCACCATCCAGTCCGTGAGCATCGGTCAGACGCGCGCCGATGCGCCGTTCCTGAAGCTGCGCCTCGCCGATTCCTACGGCACGCTCGAGGCCCGCATGTGGGAGGGGGTCGAGGCCGTGATGGACCGGCTGCGGCCAGGGATGTACGTCGGCGTGCGCGGCCGCGTCGAGCGCTATCAGGAAGAGCGTCAGCTGCGCATCGAGCAGATCGCTCCCCTGCGCGTCGAGTTGGACGACCTCGTGCTGTTCCTGCCCCGGTCGGCGCGCCCGGCCGAGCACATGGACGCCGAGCTCGCCGCCGCAGTGGAGTCCGTGCGCGATGCGCCGCTGCGCGCGCTGCTCGCGGCGCTGCTCGGCGCGACGACCGACACCGGCCACGCGTTCCGGCTCGCGCCGGCGGCGAAGCAGAACCACCACGCCTACCTCGGCGGACTGCTCGAGCACACGCTGTCCGTCGTCCGCGTGAGTGACCTGCTCGCCGAGCATTACGGGCCCGCACTCGATCGCGATCTGCTCATTGCCGGCGCACTGCTGCACGACATAGGCAAGATCCGCGAGATCGGCGCGCGCGCGGGCTTTCCCTACACCGACGAGGGCAAGCTGCTCGGCCACATCCTGATCGGGCTCGAGATCGTCAGGGATGCTGCCGCCGCAGTGCCGGGACTGCACCCCTCGCGATTGATGCTGCTCCAGCACCTCATCGCCAGCCATCAGGGCCGCTACGAGTGGCAGAGCCCCCGGGAGCCGCGCACGCTCGAGGCGCTCGTGCTCCACTATGCCGACGACCTCGACGCGAAGCTGAACCAGGCCGGATCCCTCATTCAGGCCGTGCCGGCCGGCTGGACCGCCTACGATCGCAGCCTCGCTCGCGACTTTCTCCGGCACCACGACGTGGGCGACGACGCACCCGTGAGCCGCAGGCCGGCCGACCAGCCGCCGGAGCAGCCGGTCCAGTTACCACCGACCATTCCGTCCGCGCCGCCACCGCCCGATCCCGTGCGCGACACGCTCGATTTATTCGACGGCTGAGCGCAGAGCCGGCAACGCGCAGGAGCAGGGAAACGGGCAGGGTACGGCAACAGAATCAATCGCGGAGTTCGCGGAGGACTGAGAGAAAACCATGAGAGCCAGGCGCCATCCGAAGTCGGCTGATCCAGGGTCCTCGCCCTCCTGATGGGCTCGCGTCCTCCGCGAACTCCGCGATTGAATCCGTTTTCCGTTTGCGTCTTGTGCCGGGGACTTCGCAATGAAAAAGCCCCGCGACAGAGCGGGGCTGATGTGAACCGGTGACGGTGCGGCGGTCAGGCGCTCAGAGCAGACACCTTCCGGGCGAGCTGCGACTTCTTGCGAGCGGCCTTGTTCGGGTGGATGATCCGGCGGCTGGCCATCCGGTCGAGCAGCGACGCGACCTCGCGGTACGCAGCGGTGGCGGTATCGGCATCCTGCGCATTCATGACCTTCTTGATTGCCGTCTTCATGCGCGAGCGCTGCGAGCGGTTGTTCTCCGCGCGCTTCTCTGCCTGACGGATCCGCTTCCGTGCGCTGGCCGTGTTCGCCAAGCCGGGCCTCCTGCGAGTGGTGCTGTGTGCAGCTATTCGAGCCTTGAAGTCTACCCGGCTCCCGGAGTACTGTCAATGCCTCCGCGCCCCGGTCGGGGGTGGCGCCGTCGGCCTGCCCGGCATAGCTTCTTCCGCCTATGAAGTCTCCCTTCGCAGGCGTCCCGGCGACGGTCGGCGGGGGCGGTCCGCTGCGGCGCGAATGTCTGTCGAACTGCCGAAATCCCGGAATTTCGAGATGGCCGAAGTAGCGCACCCGGTCGCGAGCGCGGACGGCGCATTCGTCGTGGAGCTGGACCGGTTCTCGGGCCCGCTCGACCTGCTGCTGCACCTGATCCGGGAGCAGGACATCGACATATTCGACATACCGATCGCGCAGATCACCGCGCAGTTCCTGCGCGCGGTGTCGGCGGTCGAGGAGGTGGGGCTGGATCGGGCGGGCGAGTTTCTGGAGATGGCGGCGACGCTGGTGCGGATCAAGGCGCAGATGCTGCTGCCGCGCCGCATCGATGGTACGGGCGAGCTGGAGGATCCACGTGCGGAGCTGGTGCGGCGGCTGCTCGAGTACGAGCATTTCCGGGAGGCCTCGCTGCGGCTGGCCGAGGCGGAGGCGGACCGGTCGCGGCGGTACGCGCGCGGCCACGTGCCGCCACGGACGCCGCCGCCGCCGGTGACGGAGCTGGAGCTGTCGTGGGACGAGGTCTTCGCGGCCGCGCTGCGGCTGAACGAGCGCCCGCCGCCACCGGAGGATCATGTGGTGATGACGCGGGCGGTGCCCGTCGAGGACAAGATCGGGCTGATCATGCAGACGCTGGCGCGGCTCGCGCGCGTGGAGTTCCGCAGGCTCGTCGCGCCGTTCCACGACAAGCTCCATGGCGTGGTGACGTTCATCGCGGCACTCGAGCTGGCGAAGCGCCGGCAGGTCGCAATGCGGCAGAGCGAGCTGTTCGCGGACATCTGGCTGTACCGGAGGAAGGACGAGGAGTCGGATGCGTCTGACGCAGATCATTGAAGCGCTGCTGTTCGCGAGCGATTCGCCGCTGTCGGCGGCGGACCTCTCACGGGTGGACGAGCGGCTCGATGAGGACACGGTCGAGGCCGTCATCCAGGAGTTGCGCGCGGAATACGAGCTGAGCGAGCGCTCGTTCCAGATCTACGAGGTAGGCGGCGGCTACCAGCTGCTGACGCGCCCGGAGTTCGTCACGATCCTGGAGCGCTACGAGACCGTGCCGCAGTCGTCGCGACTCTCTGCGCCCGCCCTCGAGGTGCTCGCGATCATCGCGTATCGGCAGCCGCTCGGTCGGGCGGAGATCGAGGACATCCGCGGAGTCGGCTCGAGCGGCGTGTTGCGCACTCTGCAGGAGCGCAGCCTGATCGAGCCGGTCGCGCGCGGCGAGGGTCTGGGCCGGCCGCTGCTGTACGGCACGACGCGGAAGTTCCTCGAGCATTTCGGATTCCGCTCGCTCGAGGACCTGCCGCGGCCCGACGAGCTGCCGGTCGTCCTGCGGGAGCGGCCTGCCGTGAGCACGATACCGCTCGATGCGGACGAGGCGCCGCAGCCCGCTGACGCCACGGGGGAAGCGCCGCAGCCGCCCGCGGCGGTCGAGGAAGCGCCGGTGTCGGCGGAGCCCGGCCCGGAAGCGCCGTCCGACATGGCGGAAGACACAGCGGCCGATCAGGCGGATGCCGCCGGCGAAGCGGCGGACTCGGAGCCGGTCGCGGCGAACGCTCCGGAGGCGGGCGGTGCGGCCGACGAGCGCTCCGACGACGAGGCGGCGGACGCGGGTTCGACGGAGCCATCGGATCGGGAGCTGGACGAGGTACCGCACCGCGGCTGATGGAGCAGGAGCGGGGTATCCGTCTCCAGAAGTACCTGGCGCAGGCCGGCGTCGCGTCGCGGCGGGCGTGCGAGGCGCTGATCACCGCCGGCCGCGTCAGCATCAATGGCAGGGTCGCGTCCGAGCTGGGTGTGCGTGTGCAGCCGGGCGATGACGTGCGGGTGGATGGGCGGAGGATCCGCCCGGCGGCCGCGCAGTGGTATGCGCTGCACAAGCCGCGCGGTTACCTGAGCACGCGCAGCGATCCGGAAGGACGGCGCACGCTGTACGAGCTGATGCCGCCGCCGATGCGGCGGCTGTTTTACGTAGGGCGGCTCGATTTCGACAGCGAAGGTCTAGTCCTGCTGACGAACGACGGCGATACGGCACACCGGCTGCTGCATCCGCGGTACGGTGTCGACCGGGAGTACGATGTCGAGCTGGATGCCGCGATCGATGATGCGGCACTGGAGCAGCTGCGGCGCGGCGTGCAGCTGGAGGATGGCCGGGCCCGGGCGCGTTCGGTGAGGCGGAAGGGCGGGCAGCGTGTGGTGCTCACGCTGCGCGAGGGTCGCAAGCGCGAGGTGCGGCGCATGTTCGCCGAGCTGGGTTACCAGGTGCGTCGGCTGCGCCGGGTCCGATACGGTCCCATACGACTCGGTCGGCTCGGCTCGGGCGAGTGGCGTGCGCTCGAGCCACGCGAGATGGACGCGCTGCGACGTCTCGCCCGCGCCGGCGATCAGGACGACTGAATTCGATGACATCATGGATATAGACGGCAACACCGTGCTCATCCTGGGCGGGTCCGGCCTGGTCGGGATGGCGGTCGCCCGGGAGCTGCTGCAGCACGCACCGGCCCGGCTCGTGATCAGCGGCCTGACGCGCGCGGAGGCCGAGGGCGCGATCGCCGAGCTCCAGGATGAGCCCGGTCTGGACGGGACGCAGCTCGAGCCGGCCTGGGGTGACCTGTTCCAGACGGACGTGCTGCGCGAGCGCGCGCGTGCCGACGTCCTGGCCGACCGAGCAGCACGCGCACAGCTGCTCGATGACCTCTACGGCGAGCTGACGGAGGATGTGGTGGCGCGGTCCGCGCTCGGCGCGCTGATCGCCCGCACCCGGCCGGACATCGTCATCGACTGCATCAATACGGCCACGGCATTCGCGTATCAGAACGTGTTCGACAGCGCGGCGAACCTGCGCGCGCTCGGCAATGCCGGTACCGTGACGGCCGAGGTGATCGAGGAGCATCTCGCCACGCTCTACCTGCCGCAGCTGATCCGTCACGTGCAGATCATGCTGGAGGCGATGCGCCGCGCGGGCACGGGCTTCTACATCAAGGTCGGAACCGCAGGCACCGGCGGCATGGGCCTCAACATCCCGTTCACGCACTCGGAGGAGCGGCCGAGCCGGATGCTGCTTGCGAAATCCGGCGTCGCCGGTGCGCACACGCTGCTGCTCTACCTCATGGCACGCACGCCGGGCGCGCCGGCGGTCAAGGAGATCAAGCCGACGGCGGCCATCAGCTGGAAGCGGATCGAGTACGGCGAGATCCGCCGCCGGGGCCGCGTGATTCGTCGCATCGATGCGTCTGCGCCGCTGCCGCTCGAGCATGCATTCACCGGGCAGCCGGACTACCGCGAGCTGGATGCAGCGCTCACCGGCGTGTTCATCGATGCGGGCGAGAACGGGCTCTTCAGCATGGGGGAGTTCGAGACGCTCACGGCGCTCGGGCTGATGGAGTTCATCACGCCGGAGGAGATCGCCACGAACGTGGTGCGCGAGATCCGCGGGCATCCGACCGGCCGGGACATCGTCGGCGCACTGGACGCCGCGACGTCCGGCCCCACGTATCGTGCCGGCGTCCTGCGCGAGGTCGCGCTCGATCGCATGGCCTCCCTGGAGCGCGAGCACGGTGTCGAGGCCGTCGCCTACGAGATGCTCGGACCGCCGCGCCTCTCCAAGCTCCTGTTCGAGAGCGCCATCCTCGCCCGGCTCCTCGCCGGTCTCGGCGATGTCGCCGAGCTGGATCCGGATCGCACGGCGCGCGCTGCGCACGATCTTCTCAACGACGACACGGATCTGCGCAGCCGCATCCTCACGATCGGCCTGCCGATCCTGCTGCCGGATGGCGCCAGCCTGCTGCGCGGGCCGGACGTGAAGATCACGCCCGAAGCAGGTCAACCATCGACCGATGCACGTCTTGCGGACGCCGGCTGGGTGGACCTTCGGCCCGCGAACTGGCGTAAATGGAGTGAGCGGGCGCGATGCATGCTCCAGGAGCTGGGCACGCGGCCCGGACCCGAGCACGGCTCGCGCTCCGACCGCGAGCCGGCCGATCGAGGCGTCGCGATCCGGCCGGGTCGGATGGCCGCGTGGGTATTCCGCTACGAGGATCGCGGAGAGCGTAACAAGCGCTGAGCCGTCCACCCTGTCGGCCGGCGCAACACCCGAATACGGAGGGGGCCGTTGGTGGAAGGAACGGTGACGACGACACCGGCCGCGGGGCGCGAGCTGGCGCAGCGCATCCGCGCGGAGCTGCACAAGCGGGTCGTCGGTCAGGAGGCGATGATCGAGCGGCTGCTGATCGGTCTGCTGACCGGCGGTCACGTGCTGCTCGAGGGCGTTCCCGGCCTCGCCAAGACCCTCACGGTGCGCTCGCTCGCGGACGCGATGTCCGCCTCCTTCGAGCGCATCCAGTTCACACCCGACCTGCTGCCTGCCGACGTGGTCGGCACGATGATCTACAACCAGCGCACGGGCGACTTCTCGGCCCGGCGCGGACCCATCTTCGCCAATATCGTGCTCGCCGACGAGATCAACCGCGCGCCGCCGAAGGTGCAGTCGGCACTGCTCGAGGCGATGCAGGAGCATCAGGTCACGCTGGGCGGCGAGACGTTCGCGCTGCCGAAGCCGTTCCTCGTGCTCGCGACCCAGACCCCGATCGAGCAGGAAGGCACCTATCCGCTGCCGGAGGCGCAGGTCGACCGCTTCATGCTGAAGCTGCGCATCGGCTACCCGGAGAAGACGGACGAGAAGGAGATCATGCGCCGCATGGCGGGCCGCGAGCCCGTCGCGCTCGAGCAGGTGGCCACGACGGAGCAGATCCTGAACGCGCGTCACGAGATCCTCGGTGTCTACATGGATGAGAAGATCGAGGACTACATCGTCTCGATCGTGCATGCGACGCGCGAGCCGGGCGATTACGGTCTCGGCAGCATGGCCCCGCTCATCCAGTACGGCGCCTCGCCGCGCGCGAGCATATACCTCGCCGTATGTGCGCGGGCGCAGGCGTATCTGCAGGGCAGGGGCTACGTGCTGCCCGATGACGTGAAGGCCGTCGGCCCCGACGTGCTGCGTCACCGCATCATCACGAGCTTCGAGGCGGAGGCGGAGGAAGTGACGTCCGACGACATCGTGACCCGCGTCTTCGCGGCGGTCGAAGTGCCGTGATCCGGCTCCTGCGTCGCGCGCCCGAACCGCCGCCGGAGCAGACGGCTCCCGCAACGCGCGACATCCTGCGCCAGGTGCGGCAGATCGAGTTGCGCACGCGCGGTCTCGTGACGTCGATCTTCAGCGGCGAGTACCAGAGCGTGTTCCGCGGGCAGGGCATGGAGTTCTCCGAGGTGCGCGAGTACGAGCCGGGCGATGACGTGCGCAACATCGACTGGAACGTGACGGCGCGCACCGGCCATCCCTACGTGAAGAAGCACGTGGAGGAGCGCGAGCTCACGGTGCTGCTCGTGGTGGACCTGTCGGGCTCGGAGCAGTTCGGCACGCGCGGCCGCTTCAAGGCGGAGCTGGCCGCCGAGCTGGCGGCCGTGCTCGCACTCTCGGCGGTCCGCAACAACGACCGTGTCGGCCTGCTCATCTTCAGCGATCACGTGGAGCATGTCGTGCCGCCGCGCAAGGGACGGCGCCACGCGCTGCGTCTGGTGCGCGACCTGCTCGCGTTCCGGCCACGCGGGCGCGGCACGGACATCCCGGGCGCGCTCGACTATGCCGCGCGGCTGCTCGCGCACCGCGGCATCATCTTCCTGCTCAGCGATTTCGCCATGCGCAGCGACGGCGACGGCGCCGAGCGCGCGCGCTGGGAGAAGACCCTGCGACTCGTCTCCCGCCGACACGACGTCGTGGGCGTGTCCATCTCCGATCCGGCCGAGCTCGATCTGCCCGACGTCGGCGTCGTCGCGCTCGAGGACCCCGAGTCCGGCGAGCTCACGTGGATCGACACATCGCGCGCCGAGATGCACGACCTGTTCGGCGCGTTGCTCGCGCGTGAGCGTGCGGAGACGAGACGCCTGTTCCGCCGTCTGGGTGTGGACGAGATCGAGGTCCGCACGAACGAGGCGTATGTCCGCCCGCTGCTGGCCTTCTTCCGGCGCCGCGAGCGCCAGCGCAGCCGATGAGAGCCGCCGTCGCTCTGCTCCTGCTCGTACTGGCTGCGCCGGCCGCCCGTGCCCAGCGCCCGCAGGCGGCGGTCGTGCCCGAGTCGATCCGCGTCGGTGACGTGTTCCACGCGGCCGTGAGAATGCCGCTGCCGGCAGGGACCCGACTCGCCGTGCCGGACTCGCTGGCGCTGGTCGAGGATGTCGAGCAGGCCGGCGCGCGCGAAGTACGCATCGACTCTGCGGGCGCGGCGCGCCACGCGACCGTTCTCTATCCGCTCGCTGCATGGCGGCCCGGGAGCTACCAGCTTCCCGACCTCCAGCTCCGCGTGATTCACGCTGCCGGAGACTCCGTGCTGACGGTATCCCTGCCGGCATTCGAGGTGACTTCGGTGCTGCCGGCCGATACGGCGGGGATCGAGCCGAAGCCGGCGAAGGACGTGCTCGGAGCGAACCGGCTGTGGTGGCCGATCCTCCTCGCACTGCTGCTCGCCGCCATCATCGCGACGCTGCTCTACATCTGGTGGCGGCGCCGGCGCGGCGCCGAAGAACCCGTAGTCTTCACGCCGGGCGTGCCCCCGCGGGACGCCGCGCTCGCCCGGCTGGACGCACTGCGTCGCGAGGGGTTGATCGAGCGAGGTGAGCTCAGAGAGCTCTACGAGCGTCTGACGGAAACGCTGCGCCATTTCGTCGCCGCCGTCGAGCCGCGCTGGAGCGTGGACCTCACGACGTCGGAGCTTGCTGCACGGATGCGCTCGGAAGTGGACATCACCGATGCGCTCGAGCTGACGCGGATTCTGGGCGAGGCGGATCTCGTGAAGTTTGCGCGGGCCGAGACGACCCGCGACAACGCGCGCCGCGATCTCGAAGCCGCGCGCGCCTGGGTCGAGCGCTTCGCCGCCGCCGAACCCGAGCTACCGGACGAGCAGAGGGCCGCATGAGCTTCGGATTCGGCAATCCGTGGGCGCTGCTGCTGCTGCTCGCCATCCCGCTCTACCTGTGGCTCACCCGCGGAGCGCGGCCGGGCACGCTCACGTTCTCGCGTGCGGGTCTGCTGGGGAAGATCGCCCCCCGCAGTGCTCGCGTTCTCGCCATCATCCCGGGGTGGCTGCGCGCACTCGCGTTCGCCGCGCTCGTCATTGCCATTGCGACGCCGCGTACCGGCGCATCGGTCGTGGATGTGGATGCGGACGGCATTGCGATCGCGCTCGTGGTCGACATCTCGAGCTCGATGCTCGCCGAGGACATGTCGGTCGAGGATGACGAGGGGCGCCGACGGGCGCGCAATCGCCTCGCCGCCGCGAAGGAGACGGTCGCCGCTTTCGTGCGCGGCCGCGAGTACGACCGGATCGGCCTCGTCGCATTCGCGGGCGAGGCGCTGACGCAGGTGCCGATCACGATCGACTACCCGGTCATCTATCAGGCGCTCGAACAGCTCCAGGCGGGCACCGGGATGCTCGAGGATGGAACCGCGATCGGCACCGCGATCGCGACGGCCGCGAACCGGCTGCGCCGCGCGCCCGGTGAGTCCCGCGTCATGATCCTCATGACGGACGGCGAGAACAACCGTGGCGACATCGATCCCGTCACCGCAGCGCAGGCCGCGGCCGCATTCGACATCAAGGTCTACACGATCGGCGTCGGCAGTGATGGCGTCGCGCCGATTCCGATCGCGACGGGTCCGTTCGGCGTGCAGTATGCCAGCCTGCCCGTGCATATCGATGAGGACCTGCTGCGCGAGATCGCGTCGATCACGGGCGGCCAGTACTTCCGCGCGACGAACGAGGCCGCGCTGGACAGCATCTACGGCCGTATCGACCAGCTGGAGCGCACGCGCGTCGAGATCACCCGGTATGTGAACTACACGCCGCATTACCTGCCGCTGCTCGCGCTCGCCGCGCTGGCATTGCTGGGCGAGTGGACTCTGCGTGCCAGCCGGTTCGGGAGGGTGCCATGAGCTTCGCCCGGCCCGACCTGCTGCCGCTCGCGCTGATCCTGCCGCTCCTGCTGGCACTCGCCGTCTGGTTGTATGCCCGGCGCAGACAGCGGATCGCGCGCGCGTTCAGCGACTCGCATCTGCTCGCACGCCTCGGCGGTGCCGGGCTGCTGCGCTTCCCGAAGGGCCGGCTGATTCTGCTGGCGGCGGCCGGCGCATCACTCGGAATGGCCGCAGCCGGTCCACGCTGGGGCTTCCGCACCGGCACCGGCCAGGCGCTGTCGATGAACGTCGTGATCGCCACGGACATCTCGAAATCCATGCTCGCACCCGACATCGAGCCGAACCGTCTGGAGCGCGCGCGGCTGTTCGCGCGGCGCATGCTCCGCGAGCTCGCAGGCGACCGGTTCGGTCTCGTCGTGTTCGCCGGCCGCGCCTACATCCTCTCCCCGCTCACGGTCGATCACAGCGCGCTCGAGCTGTACCTCGACGCGCTCGACCCGAACATGGTCAGTCAGGGTGGCTCGTCGCTCGCGGCCGCGATCGCCCAGGCCACCGACCTCGTGCGCGGCTCCGAGCTGACCGGTGGCGACCGCGCCGTGGTCCTGCTGAGCGACGGCGAGGCACTGGAGGAGATCGATGGCGTCGAGGCTGCCGCCGATCGAGCGGCACGAGCCGGCGTGCGCATCATCACGATCGGCGTCGGCACCGCCGCCGGTGAGCGCGTGCCCGACATCGATCCCGCCACGGGCCAGGTGGTCGGCTACAAGCGGGACGAGGCGGGCCAGATCGTCATCTCGCGCCTCGACGAGAACCTGCTCCGCAGCGTGGCGGACCGCACGGGCGGCAGCTACGTCCGCCTGGACGATGCGGCCGCACTCTCGCGCGTCGTCAGTCAGCTGCGCGGCATGCAACGCGTCGTCGGTGACAGCACGCAGCGCGTCGAGGCGCGCGAGCGCTTCGCGATCTTTGCCGCGCTCGCGCTCCTGCTCATCGGTCTCGACCTGCTCCTGTTCGGCGGCCTGCGACGCACCGACGCGCCAGCTGCGGCCGGCGCCGCGCCGATCGTGCCGCCGGCCCGCCGCCCGCGACGCCGCGCCGCGGCCGCGGTCCTCGTGCTCCTGATCGCCGGCACCGGCTTCGGCATCGGTGATCTGGAAAAGGGGAACCGGCTGTATCGGGAAGGGAAGTACGAGGAGGCCGTGGCCGCGTATCAGCGGGTGGTCGAGAGCGGCGATGCGACCCCGCAGGTGCACTACAATCTCGGCACGGCGCTTCTCGCACTCGGGCGGATGCAGGAAGCGGATCACCACTTCCAGAGCGCGCTCCAGGGTGTGGATCCGGAGCTGCGCAAGCGCACGTTCTACAACATGGGCAACCGGTTCCTGCAGAGCGGGCGTGCGGAGGTGGATCCCCGGCAGCAGGGTGAGCTGCTGGACGCCGCGATCGAGGCGTACAAGCGTACTCTTCGCATCGATCCGGAGGATGTCGATGCGAAGTGGAACCTCGAGCTGGCGTTGCGCGATCGTGAGGAGAACGAGCAGCGCCAGCAGAGCATGCCGCAGCGCCAGGATCAGCAGCAGCAGTCGGATGACGAAGGAGAACAGGACCAGCAGCAGTCCGGCGGCAGCGGCTCGAGCGAGTCGCAGTCGTCGTCAGGCGAGGGCCAGGACAGCGGCACGACCATGGAGAACCGGCCGATGAGTCAGGAACAGGCGGACCGGATCCTGAGTGCGATCGAGCAGGACGAGCGCGAGCTGACGCGTGAGAAGCTGCGACGCGGCCAGCGTCGCATGCCGGTGCTGCGGGACTGGTAGATGTCGGCCGTACTG
Organism: Longimicrobiales bacterium; assembly: GCA_036374995.1. GTDB lineage: Bacteria > Gemmatimonadota > Gemmatimonadetes > Longimicrobiales > RSA9 > SH-MAG3. The sequence goes on from DASUSS010000007.1 coordinate 36,344, forward strand.
CTCTGTGCGATGCTGCTGAGCGGTGCCGCGCAGGACCCGGTCCGGGTCACGGCATCGCTCTCCGCCGAACGCATCAACGTCGGCGAGACGACCACGCTCCAGATCACGGTCGAGACGCGCGGTACGGCGCCGGAGGAGATCCGCGTGCCCGATCTCACGCGGGATCTCGAGATCCTCGGCACGAGCGATTATACTCAGACGCAGATCACGGTGCCGGGCGGACGCACGCGCGTCACGCGCCGCGACGTCGTCATCATCGCGCGCAGCCAGGGTGTGTATCGCATCCCGCCCGCCGTCGTGCGCGTGGCCGGAATGGTATACCGCACGGCGCCGCTGGACCTGATCGTTCGCAGCGGCAGTGCCGTCCCGGCGCCCGACCGCGCAGCTTCGTCCTCGTCCCTCAGCATCACTCTCGATCCCGATACCGTGTACGTCGGCGAGCAGGTGACGCTGTATGCCGAGGCGACGTTCGCGGAGGAGATGCGCACGCGGCAGTCACGTCCCGCCACGTTCGATCCGCCCGCGCCGACCGGCTTCTGGATCCAGGACCTGCCCGATCCGATCAGTGTCACGCTGCGCGTCCGCGAAGGCCGCACCGTGGAGACGCAGACGTATCGTCGCGCGTACTTTCCGCTCGCGCCCGGCACGTATCACTTTCCCCCCGCGCGGCTGCACTACGAGGTCCGGCGCGGTTTTCTCTACGCGGCCGAGACGCGCGAGCTCGTGTCCGATTCGGTTCCGCTCGTCGTGCTCCCCGTTCCCGCGGCCGGCATGCCCTCCGCGTTCAACGGTGCGGTCGGCCGGCTGACGCTGCGCGCGTCGGTCGCGCCCGTGCGCGTGCGCGCCGGCGAAGCGACGCTTCTCACGGTCGAGCTCGAGGGATCGGGCAACGTGAAGGCGCTCCCGGAGCCGCGTCTGCCCCCGATCGACGGGGCCGAGGTCTTCGCGCCGGCGCAGGACTCGCGAGTCGACGTCAATGACAACCGTGTCGGCGGAAGCAAGCGCTTCCGCTGGATGCTCGTGCCCGAGCAGCCCGGCACGCTCGTCATCCCGCCCGTGGAATACGACGTCTTCGATCCCGAGCTCGGCAGCTACATCGCGCTGCGCAGCGATACGCTGCGTATCGAGGTAGCGCCCGTGACGACGGTGGTCGCAGCCGACACGGCGCTGCGCCCGTTGCGCACACTTCGCGGCACGGCCGCGCTGGACTGGGTCCGCTCACCGGGGTTCGTCGTCGTTCAGATCGTACCGCTGCTGGCGCTGCTCGGCGCGCTGTCCGTCCGGCGCCGGCGCGAGCGACTTCCCGGCCCCCGCGATGAAGCCGCCGAGCTCAGGCGGCAGCTGGGCGAGCTGCGTGCGCGCGAGCCGGCGCCCGGCGTGCTGAGCGAGCTGGAGCGGATCGTTCGCGAAGCCGTCGTCCGGGTTGCGGGAGGGGAGGGAGAGCCGGTGGCTGCATTGCGGTCGCAGAAGCGTCCGGCGGCCGCGGCCGAGCTCGAGAGTCTGCTGCGCGAGCTCCAGCGGCTCCGCTTCGCGCCGGCAGAGGCGTTCGATGCCGAACGACTGATCGACCGGGTCGAAGCGTTCATCGCGCTGATCGCTCCGCGCCGCGGCTGGAAGCGCGCGCCCGGCACGCCGGTGATCGCCCTCGTCGCGTTGCCCGGCCTGCTCGCGTCTGCACAGATCGACCCGGACGAGCTCTTCTTCGAGGGTGTGGAGCGGTACGAGCGCGGTGAGTTCGCGGCCGCCGCCAGCTCGTTCGCCCGCTATACGGAAGCCGTCCCGCGCGATCCATCCGGCTGGTACGACTACGGTCTGGCCGCGCACCGGGCCGGCGATACCGGGCGCGCGGCGTGGGCGTGGCTGCGTTCGATCCAGCTCGATCCGCGCGACGCGGACGTGCGCCAGAACCTGCGTGCGATTGGAGCGGATGCCGCTCTCGCGGCCGTCCAGCCGATCGACTGGCTGAGTGCTCCCGAGCGCGCGCTGCTCGCCGCGATCGGCTGGTGGCTGATGACTCTGGGAATTGCCGTCAGGATCGCCCGGCGCGGGCGCTGGAGCGCGGCCGCGCCGGGTGCGACCATTCTCGCCATTGCGATCATCGGATCGGCCACCGTCGCAACGCGGCCGACGCTCGTCACGCCGATGGGGCAGGGTGCGGCTCTCTACGCGGCGCCCACGACGCGCGACGACGCCCTGGGCGAGTTGCCCCCGGGCAGTGCCGCGCGCCTCGTCGAGCGGCGCGACGGCTGGGTCCGCGTTCGCACGGAGAGCGGCCAGGACGGCTGGGTCGAGCGCCGTGCCGTGGCATCGCTCTGAGCGCGCTTGACCCGCGCGGGGGCGCACCTATACTTCCGCACTTCCGCGACCCTGTCCCGTTCCCCGGACGCGCCATGCACGAGTTCCCGAACCTCACCGTCATCGACCATCCGCTCATCCGCCACAAGCTGGCAGTGCTGCGCAGCCGCGAGACGCCGAAGAAGACGTTCCGCGAGCTGGTCGACGAGATCTCGATGCTCATGGGCTACGAGGCGACGAAGGACCTGCCGCTCGAGGACGTCGACATCGAGACGCCGCTCGAGAAGACGCGCGCGCAGATGGTGAGCGGCAAGAAGCTCACGCTCGTCCCGATCCTCCGCGCGGGGCTCGGCATGGTCGAGGGCATGCTGCGCCTGATGCCGTCCGTGCGCGTCGGCCACATCGGACTCTACCGCGACCACGACACGCTCCAGCCCGTCGACTACTACTTCAAGATCCCGCCCGATCCCGCGTCGCGCGATTTCTTCGTGCTCGACCCCATGCTCGCCACGGGTGGGTCGGCGTCCGCGGCGGTCTCCTCGCTCAAGCGCCATCACGCCGCCCGCGTCCGGCTGATGTCGCTCGTCGCCGCGCCGGCCGGCGTGCAGCGGATGCTCGACGACCATCCCGATGTCCAGGTCTACGTCGCCGCACTCGACCGCGAGCTCAACGACATCGGCTACATCCTACCCGGCCTCGGCGACGCCGGCGACCGGTTGTTCGGCACCCGCTGACGCGGTTATTTTTCGGGAGTCCGGGCCCGTAGCTCAGGTGGTCAGAGCACTCGACTCATAATCGAAGGGTCGCAGGTTCGAGTCCTGCCGGGCCCACTCGTGGTCAGCCAAAACGAAGTGAAAGTGAACGTCGGGGGCGGGCACTTTCACGCTCAGGGCGTCGAACCGGCGCCTGACATGCAGCAACCTGACCCGTCCGCCCCCCGGGAACGTGCCTTGTTCCGGGTATCGATGATCCGCGCGTTCCTCCTCGCCGCGACGTTCGCCGCTGGCCTGTGCGCTGGCGCACGCGCCGACATCGTGGACGATGACCGGAGCTCGCGTCACGGCCTCGAGCCGGGCGCTGCGCACGACAGCGGCGCGGCCCTCGCGCACCAGCTCGCACGCGTCGGCACGCTCGCGCTCGCTGAAGCCCCGTTGCGTTACCGCAGTACGTGGACCGCGCGCCCGGCGCCCCCGCAGTACGGGCGCCGTGGTGTGCATGGACCGCACGGTCTCCCCTTCTGTCCCCACCACATTCCGGCGACACGCCTGCTCTTCGGACACGGCGTGTTCGCCGGTCTGCTGAGTACTCCACCACCACAGGTCTGATTCCAGCCGCCGCGGTTTCTTTACGCGGTGCTCCGGCCGCACGCGGACGAGCGTGTGGCACCGGGCGTTAGCTGCGCCGCGACGCGTCCGCGCCGCGGAAGGACTTCGTGAAAAGGGAGTCACTGTGAGCTCAGGCACTACGTCGAGCGAGGCTTGGGGTACGCGCGTCGGACTCATCCTCGCCATGGCGGGCAACGCCGTTGGACTCGGGAACTTCCTGCGCTTTCCCGTGCAGGCGACCGCGAACGGTGGCGGCTCGTTCATGATCAGCTACTTCATTGCACTGCTCCTGCTCGGGATTCCCCTGATGTGGATCGAGTGGGGCATCGGTCGGAACGGTGGCCGTTACCGGAAGGGGCACCTCCCCGGCATGTTCGCGGCAGTGTGGCATCATCCGGCTGCCAAGTATCTGGGAGTGATGGGGCTGGTGATTCCGCTCGTAGTCATGATCTACTACACGTACATCGAGAGCTGGACGCTCGCGTTCACGTGGTATTCCGTGACGAGGGACTACTTCGGCCACACGACACAGAACGCCATGACCGGCTACCTGCAATCGTTCCAGGGCGTCGGCGACCCTGCCACGCGCGAGCACGCCTGGTACACGCCGTACGGCTTCTTCGTCGTCACCCTCGCAATCAACATCTGGATCATCTCCAGGGGCATCTCCGGCGGGATCGAGAAACTCGCCAGAATCGGCATGCCGATCCTGTTCCTGTTCGCGGCCATCCTGGCTGTCGTCGTGCTGACCCTGCCCGCCGGGCCGGATGGATCGACGGCGTGGACCGGCCTGAATTTCATCTTCCGTCCCGACCTGTCCCGTCTCGATGAGCCGGGCGTGTGGCTCGCGGCCGCGGGTCAGATCTTCTTCACGCTCTCCGTGGGCATGGGAAGTCTCCAGGCGTATGCGTCCTACCTGTCGACGAAGGACGACATCGCACTCAATGGCGTGGCCACGGCGGCGACGAACGAGACGGCAGAGGTCGTGCTCGGTGGCAGCATCGCGATCCCCGCGGCGGTCGTCTTCTTCGGCGTCGGCGGGGCCGTGGCCGTTGCGCAGTCCGGGTCCTTCAATCTCGGCTTCGCAACCATGCCGGTTGTGTTTCAGCAGCTGCCGCTCGGTCACCTGCTCGGCGGGATGTGGTTCGGTCTGCTGTTCTTTGCCGGGATCACGTCCTCCGTCGCCATGCTGACCCCGATCATCGCGTTCTTCCGCGAGGAGTTCGGTCTGCGACGCGAGCTCGTGTGTTATGGGCTCGGAATCATCACACTGCTGTTCGGGCTGATGCACATTGCGTGGCTCGAGCACGGTTTCCTGGACGAATGGGACTACTGGGCGGGCACGTTCGGACTGGTGCTGCTCGCGGTCAGCGAGACGCTGGTATTCATGTGGATCTTCAAGCCGGAGAACGCCTGGGTTTCGATTCACCTGGGCGCGGACATGCGCATCCCGCGCGTCTTCAAGTTCATCATGACGGTGGTTACGCCGATGTACCTGCTGGTGATTCTCGTCTGGTGGGGTTGGCAGGACGCACTGCCGATCCTGCGCATGGAACGCGTCCTGCCGGGTGCCGAGCGCTACGTCGTGGCATCCCGGCTCATCATACTGCTCTTCGTCGTCGTCTTCCTGTTGCTGATCCGCATCGCCTGGAAGCGCAACCGCTACGATGACCGGGCAGGGTTCGCAGAGCTCACGGGCAGGGAGGGGCGCGCGATGGAGGCGGTATCATGAGCGCAGGCGCGGTGCTGTTCATGCTGCTGAGCTGGCTGTTCGTACTGGGGCTGATGACATGGTCCTTTACCCGTATTCTGCGGCATCGACGCCACCATGATCCGGACGGCACGGGCCCGGCCTCACCGCCGGAGCCCGCAATGCATGATCCGGAGTAGCACGCGTCACAGGGTCGCCTGGTGCTGCGTCGCCTGCAGCACCAGGTACAACGTGTAGGCGGCGTATGCGGCGAGGAGAAACCCGCCTTCGGCGCGGCTCACGCGCATGCCCGAGTAGAGAACCGGCAGCGTCGCTACCGCCACTGCGAGCATGACCGGGATGTCGAAGTCGATCATGCTCGGCACGACAGCAACACCGTGTGGCGCGAGAATACCACAAAGCCCGACAATGGCCAGGATATTGAAGATGTTGCTGCCAATGATATTGCCGACGGCAATGTCGCGCTCGCCGCGGATGCTGGCGACGACGGACGTCGCAAGCTCCGGAAGCGAAGTCCCGGCAGCGATGATGGTCAGTCCGATCACGGCCTCGCTCACATCGAGCACCCGGGCGAGAGCGACGGCGCCGGACACGAACCAGCGTGCGCCGAGTACGAGCAGCGCGAGCCCCACGACGGCGATGATGGCGGAGCGTGCGATCAGGCGCCCGAATCGCTCCGGGCGCGCCGTGGCTGCAGCTGTGACCGGTTCGACGGTTGGCCGCCGTTGCCGGACGATCCACCATGTGTACGTAAGCAGCCCGCTGAACAGCAGCACGCCCTCGGCGCGGTCGATTCGTGCATCCAGTGCCATCAGCAGCAGGACAACCGAGGCGGCGAGCATTACCGGCGCATCCAGCCGGACGAGCTGGCGATCGACAACGAGCGGAACGACCGAGGCCGAGAGGCCGAGTATGAACAGGACATTGAAGATGTTGCTGCCCACGACGTTGCCGATGGCAATCGCCGGTCGATCGGCGAAAGTCGCGCCGATACTCACGGCCAGCTCCGGTGCACTCGTGCCGAATGCGACGATCGTGAGACCGACGACGAGTGACGGCAGCGCGGTTGCCACAGCGATCCTTGCGGCGCCGCGGACGAGCAGCTCGGCGCCCGCCATCAGCAGCACGGCACCGGCGATGAGCAGTGCAGCGATCACTCGTCGCGTTCCTTCGAGTTGAGGCCGTCGCGGTGCCCTGGAACCGAGTTGCCGGGCGCCTGGCCATCGGACTTCGATGCCCGGGTGGTGACGATGCCGTAGACGAGTACGGCGATCATCAGCAGGGCGCCTGCGATGAAACCGATCGCAAGTACATCCACGCGTCCGTCCGTGGCCGCGGACTGCGTCGCTGAGAGCAGCATGAGCGTCATGGTAAGACTCCAGACCAGGGATTGCCGCACGGTGGTGCGGGCTCACGCGCACCTCAGATCCGGCGCGCGTGACATCACGGCGGGGCGCAGTCGCGCGCCGCCCGGGAACTCACCCGCGCCGAACGGCGCGGATCAACCCCGGCTGTCAGGAGGTGGTGTGCTGGTGTGGTGCCCGTCGGCTGCCGCCCGACGAAGGTGGAGCTCGTGGCGTTGCATGAGGTCGCGCACGGCCGCGCCTGAGCTGCCGTCGGGAGTGTCGGCGACGCGCGGGTCGTGCTCGAGTGACGGTGAGCGTGTAACCGGCCGCGATGTCGAACGGCGACCGCGCTGATCCAGCGCCGTGATGGCACCTGCCACCGAGCTGACCGACAGTGCGGCGTGCTGCGACGGATCCCCGACGTCGTCCCGGAAGGAGGCCGTCATGGCAGCATCGCGTTGGCGGATACCCGCCGAGCACGCACTCGTGCTGCCGAGCAGGCCGCCGCCCAGTATGACGATCGCGACGAGATGGCGGAGCACCCGGCCTGTCGTAATTACCTCGAGGTTCGAAGGTCGTACCGCCGACTGCATTCTGCGCGCATCGGCAGGGCAATCCTCCTGCCGGCGTACGGTCCCGCAGCGCGTGCCCGACGCGCGTTCAAGCCGTCACCGACAACGCAGCGAGGGCCGTGTTCCTGCCTGCCCCCTTACCGCCTGATCTCGGCGCCCATCGTCGTGAGCAGAATCACTCCGTGAGCATGGCCGGTACCCCAGCGGAACGTGGCCTCGTTCGGCGGAATGAACTCGAGGCGTCCCAGCGATTCCGTGCCGATGTCCGAGAGGTACTGGGTACCGCCGAGCCGCGCGTTGTCCAGATAGACGAGGATGTGATCGTCGCCGGGCACGACGACAATGGGCTCATCGAAATCCGCACGCCCGCGCGCGGACTCGGTGAAGCTGTTCAGCCCGCGCGGAATAAGCCATTCCTTGCGCAGTGAGCGGACGAGTGTATATGCGTCGGCTGCGCCGGCGGCGACGATCTCCTCCCGCTCGATCGTCTGCCGCGCTGCCGCGAAATCGGGGCGCATCTCGTCCGGACCGCGGCCGCCGTCGAAGGCGAACCGGCCGGTCACCGCACCGAGCACCACACCGCCCACCGCCCAGGCGCCGCGGCCGTGCATGAAGTCCGCGTCGCTCTCCCAGTCGCTGACGGCGACGTGAGACGCGAAATAACCCAGCCAGCCGCCGACCACTGCGCCCGTGAACATCCGGCCGAGCCGGGACTTCAGACTGGGGCTCTGTCGCTCCTGATCCGGCTCGATCACCCTCGGCTGATCGGACACGCCCGGCGGCGGCGCCGGCGCGCGGCTGTCGCTCTGGCCGAAAGCCGGTGACGCACACAGGCTGATCAGTATCAATGAGAGAGTCGCTCGTCGCATGGGGACTCCAGGGAGGACTTGTGTGGTTCCGCCGCACCTGAACGGGGAACATTCAAATGTGACGCGAGGGCGTGGAGCCGACAACCCCTGCCGTCTCGCTGCATGAAACGAACCGGTCAGCCGCCGAGGGGTACATCCTGCACCGGGAGCCTTGCCTTTCCGACCCCCGCCCCTTAACGAGTGAGACAGCGCGACGATTCGTCTCGCCGCTGTCACCAAGGAGGCCCCAGAATGCGTCCCCGTCCCACCCTCCTGGTCACCGTGTCCGCAGCCCTGATCCTGACATCCTGCACCGCGCTGCGCCGGGACCGCGAGAACATGACCGGCGTCGCCGCCGAGAACGGCGGTCTCGTCCTCTCCGGAGCGAGCCTGACCGACGGCCGGGGTGACCTCCTCGCCGCAATGATGGGCAAGGTGCCGAACTTCCGCGTGCGCCGGCTGAAGGAGCAGTGCCCGCAGATCACGCTGCGCAACGCCGTCTCCTTCCAGTCGTACGTCAATCCTCACGTGTACGTCGACGGCGCGCGTGCCACCGATACGTGCATTCTCGAGTCGCTCCAGACGAATGATGTCGAGCGCGTCGAAGTCTACCCGACCGGCGTCACCGTGCGACCCGGCTACGGACGTCACGCCCACGGCCTGATCCTCGTCTTCATGCGCGACGGCACGTCCACGGGCGGCTGAATCCCTTACGGCGCTCCCGCCAGCAACAAGCGCCTCCCGGACGGGCCGGGAGGCGCTTGCTGTTACTGCTTCCTCGGTCCGTCTACGGCATCCACCAGACCGGCGTGACCAGGTCGTTGCCACCGCCCTGACGGGCAACGGCCGCATCCAGGTTCGCCGAGTTGAACGACTGCTCGCCGCCCGGATACGAGAACCGGATCGGGATCACGCCGCCCTGCGTGATGAGGTCCGGTCCCGGCGTGAGCTGCGGCGTGCCCGTGCGCCGCCAGTGCGAGAACGTCTCGTTCGCATTGGCATAGAGCGCGATCCACAGCTGGAGGTGGATCTGGTCGAGTGCCGTGAGCGGGTTGTAGACCACCTCGGGATTCGCCAGGTACGCGGTGATCTCCGCGTCCGTCGGAGCGTTGGCCGGCGCCCCCCACGCGTCGTACTGGTTCATGCTGGCCCGGATCGCCTCGACGTACAGGGTCGCCGGGTTTGCCGCGATCCAGCCGCGCTGCGCCGCCTCCGCCTGGAGGAACAGCACCTCGGCGTACGTCATGATCGCCGTCGGCGTGGCGGCACCGTCAGCACGCCAGAAGTCGCCGATCCGCGAGTAGTTGCCGATCGGGAGCGGCGGATCGTCGTAGCCGTTGTAGTGGCCGCGGTACTGCCCATCCGCTGCCGCCGGCTCCGCGTACAGCTCGAGGCGCGGGTCGTTCAGGCTGAGCAGCGTGTCGACGAGTGCACCGCTCATCGAATGGTCATCGCGACCGAGGTAGTTCTCGTACAGCGGGTTCTCGTACGGCGAGCCCGGCCACACGAGCATCGCGTTGTCCGCGTTGCTCTGGAAGCCGCCCGCATTGTACGCGGCCACGAATTCCGCCTGTGCCGTGGCGGGGTCCGAATTGACCATCCGCATGGCGAGCCGCATGCGGAGCGAGTTCGCGAACCGCTCCCACTTCACCATGTCGTCGCCGTACAGGATGTCGCCATCGCCGAAGCCCGCCTCCGCGGGATCCAGCAGCGCGGCGCCGGCCTCCAGGTCGTTCAGCAGCCCGGCGTAGATCGTCGCCTGCGGGTCGTATACCGGCGTCGTGTTGTCACGGCCGGCGAGTGCCTCCGTATACGGCACATCGCCCCACAGGTCCGTGACCAGGTGGAACAGCCACGAGCGCCAGATCAGGCCGACACCCTCGTGATTCACTTCGCCGGTCGCCTGTCCCTTTTCGACGACCTCCTGAATGTCCTTCAGCGGGCCGGCGTAGTAACCGTCCCAGAAACCGTCCATCGTGCCGGGCCGCAGGAGTCCCGTCTCCTCGTCCGGATACTGGATCTGCGCGTAGTGGCCCGACCAGATGCCGGTGTGACTCAGCATCATCGTCGCACCGAACGTGGTCTCGACACCCGCGCGGATCGCCTGCGGCAGCAGGAACTCCGCCGAGACGTCCGTCGGTGCGTTCGGGTTGTCGTTGAGGCCCGTGAGGTCACTGCACGCGCTCAGCGAGCCGATCAGAGCGGCGAGCGCGGCCGTGCGGGCGAGTGGTCTATGGTTCATGGTCTCCCTCTGTTCAGTTTCTTACGGCCGGATCGACAGCGACAGACCGATGCTGCGCGCCGTCGGATGCTGTCCGAACTCGATGCCCTGCACGTTGCTCGCGTCGAACGCGGTCTCGGGGTCGATGTTCTCCGCCTCCGACCACAGCGCCAGGTTCCGGCCGATCAGCGCGATCGTGCCGCCGGAGAAGCCGAACCGGCTCACGACGCTCTGCGGCAGCGTGTAGCCGAGACGGATCTCGCGCAGCTTGATGTAGCTCGCGTCGACGATCGATGCCTCCTGGATACCGAAGTTCCGGCCGAAGTAGCTCTCCGGGCAGATCGTGACGTCGTTCGTGCCGTCGCCGTTGACCGAGCCATCCGGCAGGATGCCCGGCACCACGATGCCCGGATCACAGAAGTCGTTCTCGCGACCGCGCAGCGAGGACTCGAGCACGCCGGCGTACTCGCCGAACCAGTCGGTCACCGAGAACACGTCGCCGCCCATCTGGCCGTCGACCAGCACGCTCAGCTCGGCCGGGCCGTAGCTGAAGCGGTTCTGGATGCCCGCCGTCCAGTCGGGGTTGTAGTTGCCGAGCACGCGCCGCACCGGATCGACGCGCGGCGAGCCGCCCGCCGTCAGCAGGAGCCTGCCCTCGGCATCGCGCAAGTAGCCGTTGCCGAACATCGTGCCGTACGGGTAGTACTCGACGATGTTGCCGTTGTCATCCTTACGCGGGCCGCGTGCCTCGATGTTCAGGCTCCAGTAGCTTCCGAGTACGAGCGTCTGCAGGTCGCCGTACAGCTCGCGCACCTGGCTGTTGTTCTTCGCCCAGTTCACCGTCATGTCCCAGCTGAACTGACCGGAACGGACCGGGTTCGCGATCGCCAGCAGCTCGAGGCCGTAGTTGCGGACCTCACCGGCGTTCAGCACCTGATTCGTGAAGCCGCTCGCGCGCGAGATCTGCACGCCGAGGATCTGGTTCTTCGTGCGCGAGTCGTAGTACGTCAGCACGAAGCCGAGCCGCTCGTTCAGGAACCCGAGGTCGGTGCCGACCTCCCACGCCGTCGTCTCCTCCGGCTTCAGGTCCGCATTGGGCAGGTCGTTGGGCACCGCGAACATCGGGATGCCACCCCAGCCCTGCTGCGCGGAGAACACGGAAGCCAGCTGGTACGGCGAGGCGTCGTTACCGACGCGCGTCCAGCTTGCCCGCACCTTGCCCGAGCTCAGGAGATCGCTCGTCAGGCCGAACGCGTCCGAGAACACGAACGCGGTCGAGACCGACGGATAGAAGTACGAGTTGTTGTCCTCCGGCAGCGTCGACGACCAGTCATTGCGGCCGGTCACGTCCACGTTCAGGTAGCCGTTGTAGTTCAGCGACAGCGACCCGAGCAGGCTGCGGACTTCCTGCTTCGAGCGGAAGTCGGACGGGTTCGGCGTCACCGCGGCATTCGCCAGGCTGTAGATTCCCGGCACGGTCAGCCGCGACACGGAGACGCTGTTGTTCTGGACGTCGTTGCGCCGGACGTTGCCGCCGGCGGTCAGGTCCAGACGCAGGCCGGTCGCGATGCTGCGGGTCGCGTGCAGCAGCAGTTCGCCGTTCGTCTCCGCCCGGTAGATGTTCGTCTCGCCGAACGAGCCCTGGCCCGCATCGTCGAGGCTGTAGTGGTGCGTCCAGTCCTTCCGGTAGTCGCGGTACCAGTCGCGGCTCAGCTGGGCGCGCGCGTTCAGCCAGTCCGTCAGCTGATAGCCCGTCGCCACGTGGCCAATGACACGGTCGCGGCGGTCCTCGTTGCCGTTGACCAGCGCTTCCCAGTACGGATTGTTGTGGTAGTTGTAGTTCCAGTTGTACTGGCCTCCGACCTGGCAGGGGGTGACCTCGTCGCCGGTGCAGCGGTAGTTCTTCAGCGCGTTCATGTCGACCTGGCGGCCGAACCAGATGAACTGCTGCATCGGGTTGTCCTCGTCGTACCCCGTGCCCGACCGGTTCTCCGCAGTCTGGTTGATGTAGTTGACCGACGCCTCGGCGTTCAGCCGGTCCGTCAGGTTCGCGCCACCCTTGACCGCGACGCCCAGACGGTTGATGTCGTTGCCGGGGAACATGCCCGACACGTTCGTGTTCGTGACGGACAGGCGCACGTTCGAGTTCTCGCCCGCACGCGAAACCGCGACGTTCGCGTTCAGCGTACGGCCGGTCTCGAAGAAGTCACGCACGTTGTCCGGGTGCGGCACCCACGGCTGCTGCGGGCCGGTGAACTGATCGATGAGCCGGCCGTCCAGACGCGGGCCCCAGCTCTCGTCCACGTGGTCCCACACACCGCCGCCCTCGCCGTCCACCCACTGGAACTCGCCGTCGATGCCCTGGCCGTAGAGGTTCTGGTACTTCGGCAGGCGCAGCGGCGTCTCCGCCGTCATGCTCACGCTCGCCGACAGACCCAGTGTGCCCTCGGTGCCGCGGCCGCTCTTCGTCGTGATCACGACCGCGCCGTTCTGTGCGCGCGAGCCGTACAGCGCTGCGGCATTCGGCCCCTTCAGGACGCTGATCGACTCGATGTTGTTCGGGTCGATGTCCTGCGCCGCATTGCCGTAGTCGATGCCGCCGTAGCCCGTGTTGCGGGGCGCCGCGTTGTCGATCGGCACACCGTCCACGATGAACAGCGGCTGGTTGTTGCCCGCGATCGAGCTGGCGCCGCGGATCACGATCCGCGCCGAGCCGCCCGTCGTATTGGCATCGGTGATGTGAACGCCGGCCACGTTGCCCTTCAGCGCGTTCACGATGTTCAGCTCCGGCACCTCGGCGATCTGCTCGCCGGTCACGTCCTGCACGGAATACCCGAGACTGCGCTTCTCACGCTGCACGCCGAGCGCCGTGACGACGATGCCCTCGATACCGATCGCCTGCACCTGCATCTCGACCTGGACCGGACCGGTGATCCCGGCGATCGGCCGCTCTTCCGTACGGTAACCGACATAGGTGAACACCAGCGTCTGGGCCGATGCCGGGACCTCGATCGAGAAGTTGCCTCGACCATCCGTCAGTGTACCCGTCGTCGTCCCCTTCACCGTGACCTGCACGCCAGCCATCGCCTGCCGCGATTCGGCCGCTGTCACCTGGCCTGTGATCGTCCGAGCCTCCTGCGCCGACAGCCACCCGGGCGAACCCAGGAGACCCGCGAGAAGGAGTAGCCAGGAAGCACGTCTCATATTCCCTCCTTCGGTGTGGATTGGTGAACGCTTGTCGTTGCGCGGCCGTCCACGGGGCCGCTCCGGACCTGTTCTCACGTCGTTTTCGGGCGAGCCGCCAGGTCGTCCGGAGCATGCTCCGCACGAGCGATACGGCACCGTCCGTTCAGTAACAACGTTTGAGTGGGGCCAATGTAGACCTGAGGCCGGCGAAACGACAGTACGATGTGGCGAAATGCATCGGTCCCTGCGTACACGGCAGGCGTCGCCGTCCGGCCGGGCCACGTTGACAAAGGCCCTGCGCCGCGTCAACTTACCGGCTTGTGTCCGATGCGGGGGTCGCCCCGCCTATCTCCGCCAATCACAGTGAGTTTCGTCGATGTTCGGCACGCTGAAAGGCCGACTCCTCCTCATCGCCGCCCTCGTCATCGCGTGCGTCGCGACGGTCGCCATGCGCGGCATCAAGCTCGGTCTGGATCTGAGCGGCGGCATCTACCTCGCGCTCGAGGTCGCCGATCCCGAGGGCACCATGACGCCGGACGTGCGGCGCGATCACATCGAGCGCAACCTCGAGATCCTGCGCCGTCGCATCGATCCGATCGGCACGGGCGAGCAGAACGTGCAGCGGGTCGGCGATGACCGGATCATCGTGGAGCTGCCCGGCGAGACCGACATCGAGCGGGCGCGCGCGCTGATCTCCCAGACGGCGTTCCTCGAGTTCAAGCTGGTCGAGGAGCTCACGCCCCTGATCGGCGTGCTGCCGCGCATGGACCGGGCGGTCGTCGCGGCACTCGGTGAGGAGGCGCTCGAGGAGACCGACACCGCCGCGGAGGGCGCGGGACAGCTCCAGCAGGATGTGCGCGAGCGGCTGTTCGGCCGGCAGGACACGGCCGCGGCCGACAGCGCCACAGGCGACACGGCCGCGCTGACCCCGCCCGAGCCGACCACCGGCGTGCTGAGCGAGCTGTTGCGCGAGGGCGGTGACGGCGAGATGCTGGTGGCGGAGCAGGACGTGGAGCGTGCCAGGCGCTATCTGGCCGTCCCCGAGGTTCAGGCGCTGATCCCGCGCGGCATGGAGCTGGTCTGGGACGCGAACACGGCGGCCGTCGGCGCGCAGCTGTACCGGTCGCTCTACCTGCTGCGTGAACAGGCGTTCATCACGGGCGAGCGGCTCGAGAACGCGACGGCCGCGCGCGACCCGCAGTTCAACCAGACGATCGTGCAGTTCGAGCTCGACCGGCGCGGCGGCCGGACGTTCGGCGACGTCACTGCGCGCAACATCGGCCGTCGCATCGCGATCGTGCTGGACGACCAGGTGCACAGTGCGCCCGTGGTGCAGTCGCAGATCAACGCGAGCGGTCAGATCGAGATGGGGCAGGCGCCGATGGAGGAGGCGCGCGATCTCGCTCTGGTGCTGCGCGCGGGTGCGTTCTCCGCTCCGCTCGAGGAGGTCGAGAACCGCTCGATCGGGCCGTCGCTCGGTCAGGACTCCATCGATCAGGGGAAGGTCGCAGGTGTGATCGGGATCTCGCTCGTGATTCTCATCATGATCGGGTATTACCGGATGGCCGGGTTCCTCGCGGTGCTCGCGCTCGCGATCTATACGCTGCTGCTGCTGGCAGGCCTGTCGATGCTTGGCGCACCGCTCACCGCGCCCGGCATTGCGGGCATCATCCTGACGCTCGGCATGGCCGTGGATGCGAACGTGCTGATCTTCGAGCGCATCCGCGAGGAGCTGTCGCTCGGCCGTACGGTGCGTGCCGCGGTCGACAACGGGTTCGAGCACGCCATGTCGGCGATCGTCGACTCGAACATCACCACGCTGATCACCGGCCTCATCCTGTTCCAGGTCGGAACCGGGCCGGTGCGCGGCTTCGCCGTCACGCTCTCGCTCGGCATCATCGCCTCGTTCATCAGCGCCGTGTTCATCACGCGCACGTTCTTCCTGCTCTACATGGAACGTCGGCGTGCGGCTGACGCGATCAGCATCTAACCGGAGATATCGTCGCCATGCGACGCCTTTTCGCAAACGCGAACTACGATTTCCTGAGCGCCCGCCGGATCACGCTGCCGATCAGC
Organism: Longimicrobiales bacterium; assembly: GCA_036374995.1. GTDB lineage: Bacteria > Gemmatimonadota > Gemmatimonadetes > Longimicrobiales > RSA9 > SH-MAG3. Next base: position 51,924 of record DASUSS010000007.1, read on the forward strand.
GCGGTCGCCATCCTCCTCATCGCTCTGGCCGCTGCCTTCTTCCAGGTCCGCAGCGGGACGTGGCTGAACTACGGCGTCGATTTCACGGGTGGCTCGATCATCCAGTTCCGCATCGCCGGCGAGTCCGTTTCGGAGGCACAGGTCCGCGCCGTGGCGACGGCCGCCGCGCCGGGCGCCACGGTTTCGGCGTTCGGTGACGAGAACGAGTTCCGCGTCCGCATGCCGAGCACGGGCACCGATGCCGCGACGCAATCCTCCCAGGCGGTCATGCAGGCGCTCCGCGCGCAGTTCGGCGAACAGAACGTCGAGCTCGAGAGCGAGGACTCGGTCGGTGCGAAGGTCGGCAGCGAGCTCCAGAGCCGCGCGCTCATCGCCATCCTCGTGTCCTTCGCCGCGACGCTGATCTACCTCGCGATCCGCTTCGAGTGGCGTTTCGGCGTCGCCGCCGTGATCGCGACGCTCCACGACATCCTGCTGACGATCGGATTCCTGCTGCTCCTGCGGCTCGAGGTATCGCTGCCGACGGTCGCCGCCGTGCTCACGATCCTCGGCTATTCGCTCAACGACACGATCGTCATCTTCGATCGCATCCGCGAGAACCTGAAGACGGCGAAGCGGCAGGAGTTCCTCGCCGTGCTGAACCGCTCCATCAACGACACGCTGCCGCGGACCGTGCTCACCACGGCCACGACACTCGTCACACTGCTCTCGCTCTATCTGTTCGGTGGCGTGATCATCCGCGAGTTCGCGCTCATCCTGATCGTTGGCATCCTGCTCGGCACCTACTCCTCGATCTTCATTGCGGCGCCCGCACTGCTCGAGATCGAGAAGCGTTTCCCGCACGAGCAGAAGCACGCACGGCGCCCGCGTGCGGCCGCGCCGCGGCCCACCCGCGTCTGACGCTCACCGTGCCGTCCCACTGCTTCGGGGCCGTCGCGGTCTGCGCCGCGCGGCCCCGACTCGCATCGCGATGTTCGACTCGCACTGTCACCTGACCGACGAGAAGTTCGCGGCCGATCTCGACGCCGTGCTCGAGCGCGCATGGGCGGCCGGTCTGACCGGCCTCGTCACGATCGCCTCCGATGTCGCGGACGCCCGCGCCGCGCTCGCTCTCGCCCGGCGCGAACCCCGCATCCGCTGCACCGCCGGCGTCCACCCGCACGCCGCCGCGCAGGCGACGGACGCCGACTTCGACGCGGTCCGGGACCTGGCCGATTCCGCCGAAGTCGTCGCGATCGGCGAGACCGGCCTCGACTTCCACTACGACAACTCGCCGCGTGACATCCAGCGCCGCAGCTTCGAGCGCCACCTCGACATCGCTTCCGGCTGCCGGCTGCCGGTCGTCGTGCACAGCCGCTCCGCCGACCACGAAACCGCCGCACTCATACGTCGCGCGCGCGTGAGCGGTGTCCTTCACTGCTTCGCCGGCGGCAGAGAGCTCTTCGATGCCGCGCTGGAGGCCGACTGGTACGTCTCCTTCGGCGGCCTGATCACGTTCCGGAACTTCGACGGCGCCGACCTGCTGCGGGCAACGCCCGCGGATCGACTCCTGCTCGAGACCGACAGCCCCTATCTCGCACCCGTGCCCCACCGCGGGCGCCGCAACGAGCCCGCGTTCGTGCTCGAGACCGGCCGCGTCGCCGCGGCGCTGCGCGGCGAGGATCCGGCCACTCTCGCGGCCTCGACGGAGCGGAATGCCCGCCGGTTCTACCGTCTCGGCCCGGCGTGACTTTCGGTTTATATACGGTTATCTTCCCGCTGCATTCCGTCCCGAACGAACGCTGAGCCATGGCGCGACGCATCCAGATTCTGCCCGACACGCTCGCCAACCAGATCGCCGCCGGCGAGGTGGTGGAGCGGCCGGCGTCGGTGGTGAAGGAGCTGGTGGAGAACGCGCTGGATGCGGGCGCGACGCGGATCGACGTGGCCGTGCGCAACGGCGGGAAGACGGAGATCCGGGTGGCGGACGATGGGCATGGGATGAGTCGGGACGATGCGCTCCTGTGCCTGGACCGGCATGCGACGAGCAAGATTGCGCGGCCGGAGGACCTCCGGCAGGTCCGGTCGTTCGGTTTTCGCGGGGAGGCGCTGCCGTCGATCGCGTCGGTGTCGCGGCTGACGCTCGAGACGGCGGAGTCGGGCGGGGTCGGGACGCGGGTGCGGGTGCACGGCGGTCGCATTGCGGGCGTGGAGGAATGCGCGCGGCAGACCGGCACGACGGTCTCCGTGCGCAGCCTGTTCGGCAACGTGCCGGCCCGGTCGAAGTTCCTGCGGAGCGCCGCGGTCGAGACGCGGGGCGTGGTGGACGCGGTGGTGACGCTCGCGCTGGCGCATCTGTCGACGGCGTTCCGGCTGGAGTCGAACGGGCGGGTGCTGCTCGAGCTGCCGCCGGCGCGCGACCTGGCGAGTCGGGTCGCGGCGCTGTGGGGCGACGAGGCGGCGGGCCGGCTCATCCCGGTCGGGCGCACGGAGCCGGGTCTTACCGTCGGCGGGCTGGTGGAGCGGCCGGACGCGGCGCTGTCCGGGCCGCGCCGGGTGCATCTGTTCGTGGATGGCCGGCCGTTCCGCGACCGCGGTCTCGTATACGCCGCGGAGCGCGGCTACCGCACGACCGTGCCGTACGGTGCGCGGCCGTCACTGCTGCTCTACCTGAAGCTGGATGCCGGCTCCGTCGACGTGAACGTGCATCCCGCGAAGCTGGAAGTGCGGTTCTCGAGCAGGTCGATGGTCGAGACGTGCATCGAGGCGGCCGTGCGCGAGGCGCTGAACCGGGTGGACAGCGCGGCCACGCTCGACCGTCACACGCCCCTGCCGCAGCTGCGCCGCGACGCTTCGCCGGCGACGACCCCCGCGGAGCCGGGTGCCGGACAGCTCGCGTTCTTCGTGGTGGCCGCGGAGCGGAAGCCGCCGGAGGCAGGCGGCATCGCGGCGGCGGAGCCGGAGCCGGCCGTCGGGGCGGGAACCGCCGTATCGACGGAGGACGGTGCGCCGCTCCTGTGGCAGCTTCACGACTCCTACATCCTCGCCGAGACGCGCACCGGCCTGCTGATCATCGATCAGCACTCGGCCCACGAGCGGATCCTCTTTCAGGAGCTCATGGAAGCGTACGACCGGGGCGGCGCGCAGAGCCAGCGGCTGCTGTTCCCGATCACGCTGCGCCTGACGCCGGCGGAGTACGCGCTCGTGCTCGATGCGCGGGAGTTGTTCGAGCGGACCGGCTTCGAGATCGAGCCGTTCGGCGGTCGCACGATCATCATGCATTCGGCGCCGGCGCCGCACCCGTACTTCAACGCGGAGCGCTGCGTGCGGGAGATGATCGCGGAGCTCGCGGCGGGCAGCGAGCTGACGCGATCCGCGCGCACCCAGTACGAGCGGATGGCGATGACGTTCGCGTGCAAGGGCGCGATCAAGGCGGGGCAGCGGCTGGCACACGTCGAGATGGAGGAGCTGTTCGAGCGGCTGTTCACGACGGAGCTGCCGTATCACGACGTGCACGGCCGCCCGACCGTGATCCGGCTTTCGCTGGAGGAGCTGGAGCGGCGCTTCGGGCGCCATGGCTAGCGATGTGCTCGCCATTGTCGGCGCCACGGCCACCGGCAAGACCGAGGTCGCCATCGAGGTCGCACGGCGGCTGCCGGGCGAAGTCATCTCGATGGATTCACGCCAGGTCTACCGCGGCATGGACATCGGAACGGCGAAGCCGACGCCGGCGGAGCGGCGGGGCGTGCCCCACTTCGGCTTCGACCTCGTCGATCCGGACGAGCGCTTCAACGCCGGCCGCTTCGCCGCACTCGCGCGTGCCTGGATCGAGGAGATCCGCGGGCGTGGACACGTTCCGATCCTGGCCGGTGGCACCGGCTTCTTTCTGCGCGCGCTCACGCACCCCATGTTCGACGAGCCGGCGCTGGACGCGGCGCGGAAGGAGAGCTGGAAGCGTTACCTCGCGAGTCTGCCGGCCGCCGAGATCGCGCGCTGGGCGCGGGAGCTGGATCGCGCGTCGTCGGCACGGGTGCACGACCGCCAGCGGCTGTGCCGCGTCATCGAGGTCGCGGTGCTGACCGGTCGGCCGCTGTCGTGGTGGCATGCCCGTACGGAAAGCGGAGTCCCGCCTATTGACCCGCTCGTGTTCGTGCTCGAGCTTCCGCGCGACGTTCTCTACCGCCGGATCGAGGCGCGCGTCGACCGGATGGTCGACGCGGGTCTGGTTCGTGAGGTGCGTGCGCTGATGGAACGCGGGTACGACGAGCGGGCGCCGGGGATGAACGCCACCGGCTACATCGAGCTCGTGCCGCACGTCCGCGGCGAGCTCACGCTGGATGAGGCACTCGAGCTGATCAGGTCCGCCACCCGCCGCTACGCGCGCCGCCAGATCACCTGGCTGCGGCATCAGCTGCCTCCGGGCGCGATCCGGCTCGATGCGCAGGTGCCGGCCCCGGCGCTGGGCGAGCGGATCGCGCGGCTGTGGCACGAGAGGAACACGTGAAGATCGGTATCAGCTGCTACCCGGTATACGGCGGGTCGGGCGTGGTCGCGACGGAGCTCGGCATCGAGCTCGCACAGCGAGGGCACGAGGTGCATTTCATCACGTACGCGCAGCCCTTCCGGCTGCCGTACTTCATGGAGCGCATCTACTACCACGAGGTCGAGGTCCCGAACTATCCGCTGTTCGAGCACCCGCCCTACAATCTGGCGCTCAGCGTAGCCATCCAGAACGCGGTGGAGCAGCACGACCTCGATCTGCTGCACGCTCACTATGCCGTGCCGCATGCGACGTCGGCGTGGATCGCGAAGGAAATGCTCGGGCGCGAGCGGTTCCGCATCGTCACGACGCTGCACGGCACGGACATCACGCTGGTCGGCCAGGACCCGTCGTTCCAGAGTCTGACCCAGTTCTCGATACGGAAGTCCGACGGCCTGACGGCGGTGTCGGAGTTCCTGCGCCGGGAGACGCACGAGCATTTCGACATCCCGCTCGATGACATCCACGTGATCCCGAACTTCGTGGATCTCCAGAAATACAGCCGGGACGCCTACCCGTGTCATCGCTCGAAGCTGACGCGTGAGGGCGAGAAGATCGTCACGCACATCTCGAACTTCCGGGCCGTGAAGCGCGTCGACGATGTGGTGCGGATCTTCAGCCGGATCGTGCGCGAGGTCCCCGCACGGCTGCTGCTGGTCGGCGACGGACCGGAGCGCGGCAAGGTGCACGAGGTGGCCGAGTCCGAGGGCGTGGCCGACCGCGTGCTCTTCCTCGGGAAACAGAACTCGGTGGCCGAGCTGCTCGCCTGCACGGATCTGTGTCTGCTCCCGAGCGAGCTCGAGGCCTTCGGGCTCGTCGCGCTGGAGGCCATGGCGTGTGGCGCGCCCGTCATCGCAACACGTACCGGCGGCGTGCCCGAGGTGGTCGAGGATGGCGTATCCGGGTTTCTCGCGCCGGTCGGCGATGTCGATGCGATGGCGGCTGCGGCGATTCAACTGCTGCGCGACCCGGAGATGTGGAAGCGGTTCAGCGACGGCGCGCGGCGCGGCGCGGAGCGGTTCAGCGCCGACACGATCGTGTCCCGGTACGAGTCGTTCTACGAGGAGGTGCTGGCACGGTGACGGCTCCCGGGAGCACCACGATGGCGCAGCTGCCGGCGAGTCTGGCGATCGATGACGCGGCGCTGCATCTGATCGATCTCGCGCTCGACGAGGATCGCGGACCCGGCGACTGGACGACGCGCTGGACCGTGCCCGCGCGAACGCGCGTCCAGGCGACCATCGTTGCGAAGGACACGGGCGTCATTGCAGGCGTCCCGCTCGCAGTCGCGGTGTTCCTGCGCCTCGATCCCCGCGTGCAGGTCGACATCATCGCGGCAGACGGTGATCGCGTTCGTGCCGGCGAGCCGGTCATGCGGCTGCGCGGACCCGGTCGCGCGATCCTCACCGGCGAGCGCGTGGCCCTCAACTTCCTCCAGCGGCTCTCCGGTGTCGCGACACTCACGCGGCGCTTCGTCGACGCGATCGAGGGCACCGGCGCGCGCATCCTCGACACCCGCAAGACGACACCCGGGTGGCGGACGCTGGAAAAGAAGGCCGTTCGGGCCGGCGGCGGCGAGAACCACCGCGCGGGACTCTACGACATGGTGCTCATCAAGGAGAACCACGCGGCGATCGCCGGCGGCATCACCGAGGCCGTGAAGCGGGTGCGCGAGCACAACACGCACGACCTGCCAATCACGGTCGAGGTCCATTCGATGGACGACCTCGAGGCCGCACTGAGCGCGCGCGTCGAACGCGTCCTGCTCGACAACTTCGACACGCCGACCACGAGACGGCTGGTCGAGCGGGCACGGGCGCACCGGCGGCCGCCGATCATCGAGGCGTCCGGCAACATGACGCTGAAGCGCGTCCGTGAAGTGGCCGAGGCCGGCGTCGATTTCATCAGCGTCGGAGCACTCACGCATTCCGCGCCGGCGTTCGACCTGTCGCTCCGCATCGACCGGCCGTGACGCGCGACGCCGCGCTCGCGCGCTGGGAGGGTCGCACGATCGACGACCTGCGTCGGCGCTGGCGCCTGCCGCACCTCGTCGCCTTGCCCGAGACCGGATCGACGAACGATGTCGCGCGCGCACTGGCCGACGCCGGCGCTCCCGCGGGCCTCCTCGTTCTGACCGACTACCAGCATGCCGGCCGCGGCCGGATGGGTCGGACGTGGTCGGCAGCGCCGGGCCACGCACTGCTGTTGTCGTTTCTGCTGCGACCCGCGCGCACGGCGCGTGCAGTGGCACCCGGAGCCGCACCCGTTCGGGTCGGCCTCGCCGTCGCTCGGGCGCTCCGCGCCGCAACCGGTATCGACGCACGGCTGAAGTGGCCGAACGATCTCGTGGTGCGCGGCGCAGGCAAGCTCGCCGGCATCCTCTGCGAAGCGGCCACAGCCGGCGGCGATACGATCGTGATCGCAGGCATCGGCATCAACGTCGCCCAGCAGCAGGACGACTGGCCCGAAGCGCTGCGCGGAACGGCGACCTCCATCGCCCTGGCCATGGGTACGCCGCCGGACCGCACTGCGGTCATGGACGCGCTCTGCACCGCCATGGAGCCGCTGTTCATCGCGCCGCTCACGCCCCTGACCGTTGCGGAGATCCGCGCGTACGAGACCGTGGATGCGCTCCGCGGCCGCGTGATCGCCATTGCGGGCGCCGATATCGAGCGCGGCACGGCCCGCGGCATCGCCTCCGATGGCGCACTCCTGGTCGAGACCGATCGCGGTCTGCGCCGCATCACCTCGGCGACCGTGCGGCCCGTCGCGGACCACGCATCCTCCAACACACCGTCCCACCCATGATCGTCACGTTCGACATCGGCAACACCGAGATCGTCATCGGCCTCTTCGAGGATGCCGAGCTCCTCGATCACTGGCGTGTCTCGACGAACGCCGAACGCACGGTCGACGAGTTCGGGCTCCTCGTCCGCGCGCTGATCCGCGAGTCGGGCTTCGACTCCGACGCCATCCAGGCCTCCGTCATCGGCTCCGTCGCGCCCCAGGTCACCGCCGTCGCCGCCGAGATGTGTGACCGCCACCTCGGCGCCCGCGTCCTCGTCATCGATGCCGACACCCGGCTGCCGATCCGCCTCGACGTCGATGAGCCCCGCTCCGTCGGCGCCGACCGCATCCTCAACACCCTCGCCGCCTCGCAGATCTTCCGCCGCGACACCATCGTCGTCGACCTCGGGACCGCCACCACCTTCGATTGCATCACTGCAGACGGCGTCTTCATCGGAGGCGTCATCGCGCCCGGCGTACGGACCGGCGCCGAGACGCTCGTCCGTCGCACCGCCAAGCTGCCCCGCGTCGACCTCGAGCGGCCCCCCACCGTGATCGGTCGCCGCACCGAGACCTCGCTCCGCTCCGGCATCGTCTTCGGCGCCGTCGAGTCCATCGACGGCATCGTCCGCCGCATCAAGGACGAATGGCGGCGCCCCGATGCCCTCGTCGTCGCGACCGGCGGCCTCGCCCCACTCCTCGCCCCGCAGTGCGCCACGGTCGATCGCGTCGAGCCCTACATCACCCTCCAGGGGCTCGAGCTCGCCTACCGCCACGTGACCGCCAGGGACCGCCGCGGCGGAAGTTGAACGATCCAGGATTCCACAATTGAAAACACGGGGAAACCCGGGCGCCTCCCGTTCTCGCATGTCCTCCGCGCGCTCGGCGAGAACATCCGTTCCGCAACCGCAACCGGTACGGCCCTGGACAGCCCGGCGAACTGCCTGACCGGCATTCCGATCTGCCGGTTTGACCCATTCCGCTGGCATTCGGGATGCTTCGGCGCGGCCGCGAGCGGCGGCACCTTGACAGGGCGGTCGCCGCGGCTATGTTCCCGCCGGCTTCTGGCACTCGGGAGCGTCGAGTGCTAACAGAGACCGGCCACAACGAAACACTACAGACGGAGGTCAGCAACATGGCGACTGCCGCTTCCACACAGATCCAGCCGCTGGCGGATCGGGTTGTCGTGAAGGCGCTCGAGGAGACCGAGCAGATGCGGGGCGGGCTGTACATCCCGGACACGGCGAAGGAGAAGCCACAGCAGGGCGAGATCATCGCGGTCGGCCCGGGCAAGATGACGGACGACGGCAAGCGGATCCCGAACGAGCTGAAGGCGGGCGATCGGGTGCTGTACGGCAAGTACAGCGGGACGGAGGTGACGGTGGGCGATGAGCAGTACCTGATCCTGCGCGAGTCGGACGTGCTCGCGGTCATCAAGAGCTGAAGGCAACAACCCATAAACGAGGGAGGAAGCCAGCCATGGCTGCCAAGGAACTCCATTTCAATACGGATGCACGCGCCGCGCTGAAGCGTGGTGTGGACCAGCTCGCGCAGGCGGTGAAGGTGACGCTGGGCCCGAAGGGTCGGAACGTGGTGATCGATCGGAAGTTCGGCGCACCGACGGTGACGAAGGACGGCGTCACGGTGGCGAAGGAGGTCGAGCTCAGCGACGCGATCGAGAACATGGGCGCGCAGATGGTGAAGGAGGTCGCGACGAAGACGAGCGACCTGGCCGGTGACGGCACGACGACGGCGACGGTGCTGGCGCAGGCGATCTTCCGCGAGGGCCTGAAGAACGTGACGGCCGGCGCGAACCCGATGGCGATCAAGCGCGGGATCGACAAGGCCGTCGAGCAGGTCGTGGGTGAGCTGAAGAAGATCTCGACGCCGACGAAGGGCAAGAAGGAGATCGCGCAGGTCGGTACGATCTCGGCGAACAACGACGAGGAGATCGGCAACCTGATCGCGGACGCGATGGAGAAGGTAGGCAAGGACGGCGTGATCACGGTCGAGGAGGCGCGCGGCCTGGAAACCACGCTGGAGACGGTCGAGGGCATGCAGTTCGACCGCGGCTACCTGTCACCGTACTTCGTGACGGACCCGGAGCGGATGGAGGCGGTCCTCGAGGACGCTCTGGTGCTGATCCACGACAAGAAGATCAGCTCGATGAAGGATCTGCTGCCGATCCTCGAGAAGGTCGCGCAGATGGGCCGTCCGATGCTGATCATCGCGGAGGACGTCGAAGGCGAGGCGCTGGCGACTCTGGTCGTCAACAAGCTGCGCGGCACGCTGCGCGTGTGCGCGGTCAAGGCTCCGGGCTTCGGCGATCGCCGCAAGGCGATGCTCCAGGACATCGCGATCCTGACGGGCGGCAACGTCATCTCCGAGGAGGTCGGCTTCAAGCTCGAGAACGCCACGGTCAATGATCTCGGCAAGGCGAAGCGCATCGTGATCGACAAGGACAACACGACGCTCGTCGATGGCGCAGGCGACAGCAACCAGATCAAGGGCCGGATCGACGAGATCCGCGTCTCGATCGACAAGTCGACGTCCGACTACGACAAGGAGAAGCTCCAGGAGCGGCTCGCGAAGCTGGCCGGCGGTGTTGCGGTGATCAATGTCGGCGCCGCGACCGAGACGGAGATGAAGGAGAAGAAGGCGCGGGTCGAGGACGCGCTGCACGCGACGCGTGCCGCGGTCGAGGAGGGCATCGTGCCGGGCGGCGGTGTCGCGCTGCTGCGCATCCAGAAGAAGATCCGCGACTACAAGCTCGAGGATGCGGATGAGCAGATCGGCGTCAGCATCGTCGTGCGCGCGCTCGAGGAGCCGATCCGCCAGATCGCGGAGAACGCAGGCGCCGAGGGCTCGATCGTGGTGGACAAGGTCCGCACTGCGGACAGCGCCACGTACGGCTTCAACGCCCGCACCGAGCAGTACGAGGACCTGGTCGAGGCCGGCGTCATCGACCCGACCAAGGTGACCCGTACCGCGCTCCAGAACGCCGCGTCCATCGCCTCGCTCCTGCTCACCACGGAGTGCGTCGTGGTCGAGAAGAAGGAAGAGGAGAAGGCGGCGCCGGCAATGCCCGGCGGCGGCATGGGCGGCATGTACTAGGAAAGGTTATCGGGCGTTTCGGCTCGATCCCTTCCTTCGTTGGAGGAACGGCTCCGGGGCAGTGGTGCTCCGGGGCCGTTTTCTTTCTTCTGCCGCTTACTACTCGTCGGGATCAGGTTGCATGGGCATGGGCAGAGGCACGTTTAGGGGTCAGACGCACGCACACGTTTACGGGCAGGGGCGGGGGCACTGGTGGTTGTACGCGTGACAGGTACTCTTTCGGTCGCGAGGATCAGTTTGACGAGAGCGCCTATAATCCTCCGGAGCAACAGCTTGGCCTTGCTCACTTCAGAAGGATGTAGAGCTCCAGATCGACCAGGTGGTCGAGGACGGCGGCGGTTTCGGTGGCGGATCGATTGGCGATCCGGTAGAAACGGGCTTTCTCCTTCGGCGCGAATTCGCCGGCGCCTTCTGCGATGTTCAGGGGGATGGAGATGGTGGTGCGGCGGCACTGGTCCACGAGGTCGGCACGCCCCGGCGGCACCTGCTCGAGTATGCTGCGGCAGACTCGAGCAAGCTCGCGCGCGAGCTGGTAGACATCCAGGCGCTCATGATCGAGCACCACCTCCCCGCCGTTCATGGGAGCTCCGCGCGAAGGAGACCTGTCACGCATGTCTACACGATGAGTCCACGAGATGGGCAGAAGAATGGCCGAACAGGACGAACCGGTCATGCCGCTGCCCGTGTCCGTAAACGTGTGCGTGCGTCTGACCCCTGCCCGTGCACGTGCCCATGCCCATGACAACCCGGCACCAAATGAAACCTTGATCCCGAAACCCGAAACCTGTTATCCTGCAACCATGAGCCAGCTCACGCAGACGCGGACCACGACGACGACGACGCCCGGAAGGAGGCGGCGCCGGTAATCCCGCGCGAGCGCAGCGAGCGCAGCAGGACGACGGGCCCCTCGAACACCAGACAATCGAGGCGGCCCTTTTTTCATCTCGTGACCCTGCCTAGCTTCACACGCCCGCAGGGGAGGACGACAGGAAAAGATGAAAGAGAACGTGAAGCTCACCCTCCCCGACGGGAAGGTGATCGAGATCCCGAAGGGCGGCACCGCGAAGGATGCCGCCGAGCGGATCGGTCCCCGCCTCGCGCAGGCCGCCGTCGGCGCGAAGCTGGACGGCCGCGTCATCGATCTGATGACCGGGATCGACGAAGACGCGAAGCTCCAGATCCTGACCGAGAAGGATCCGGAGGGCCTCGATATCATGCGTCACTCCGCAGCGCACGTCCTCGCGACGGCCGTGCGCAGGATCTACCCGAAGGCCGGCATCGGCTTCGGCCCCGCGATCGAGGACGGGTTCTATTACGACTTCGAGGTGCCACACCCGTTCACGCCGGAGGATCTCGAGCAGATCCAGGCGGCGGTCGCGGATGTCATCGGCGCGGACGAACCGTTCGAGCGGAAGGTCGTCGAGAAGCGCGAGGCGCGCGACCTGTTCGCGGACGATCCGCTCAAGCTCGAGCGGCTCGAAGAGCTCGGCGATGACGAGGTCATCACCGTCTACCGCAACGGCGCCTTCCTCGATCTATGCCGCGGCCCGCACGTGCCGTCGACCGGGCGTGTGAAGAACGTGAAGATCATGTCCGCGGCGGGCGCGTACTGGCGGGGTGATGTGAAGCGGCAGATGCTGCAGCGCATTTACGGCACCGCCTGGTTCAGCGAGAAGGACCTGAAGGATCACCTGCATCGTCTGGAGGAGGCGAAGAAGCGGGACCACCGGAAGCTCGGCCGCGACCTCGATCTGTTCCTGATGCATCCGTTCGCGCCCGGCGCCGCGTTCTGGACGGATCGCGGTACCGCCATCTACAAGGCGCTCGGCGACTGGATGCACGACACGATGTCGGCGAACGGGTACCAGCACGTGAAGACGCCGCTGCTGTTCAACAAGGGGCTGTGGGAGATCTCGGGTCACTGGGGCAAGTACCGCGAGAACATGTTCCTGGTGCTGGACAGCGAGTCGGGCGAGCACGACTTCTCGCTCAAGCCGATGAACTGCCCGTCGCATCACCTGCTGTATACGACGAGGAAGCACTCGTACCGCGAGCTGCCGATCCGCTACGCGACGCAGGACGTACTGCACCGCAACGAGGTCTCGGGTGCGCTGAGCGGTCTCACGCGCGTGCGGCAGTTCGCGCAGGATGACGCGCACCTCTATCTGCGCGAGGACCAGGTCGGGGAGGAGGTGAAGCGGCTCGTCGCGCTCGTCGACTACTTCTACAGCACGCTGGGTCTCACCTACGAGCCGAAGTTCGCCACGCGGCCCGAGGTTCGCATTGGCAGCGACGAGATGTGGGATCGCGCCGAGGCCGTGCTGAAGGCCGCGCTCGAGGCGACCGGGCTGGCGTACGAGACGAAGGAGGGGGACGGCGCGTTCTACGGCCCGAAGATCGACTTCGACGTCGCGGATGCCATCGGTCGCACCTGGCAGCTCGGCACGATCCAGCTCGACTACGCTGCGCCGGAGCGTTTCGACCTCTGGTATACAGGCGAGGACAACAGGGATCACCGGCCGGTCGTGATCCATCGCGCGATCTTCGGCTCGTTCGAGCGTTTCATTGCGATCCTCATCGAGCACTTCGCCGGTGACTTCCCGCTCTGGCTCGCGCCCGAGCAGGTGCGCGTGCTTCCGATCAATGATGAGGTGGCCGATGACGCCCGGCAGTTCGCCGACCGTCTGCGCGCGGGCGGCCTGCGCGCGACCGTCGATGACCGCGCCGAGACGCTCAACTACAAGGTCCGCGAGGCCGAGCTCCAGAAGGTGCCCTACATGGCCGTCATCGGCGTGCGCGAGAAGGAAGCCGGTACCGTGGCCGTGCGCAGCCGCTCCGGCGGTCGCCGGCAGGAGGTCATGGGTCGCGACGAGCTGATCGAGCGGCTGGGCGAGGAGGTCAGGACGAAGAGGTTGCAGGGGTAGGGAACGAATATTTTCACCGCGGAGGCGCAGAGTGCGCGGAGGAGCGCGGGGAAGTCCTCCGCCGTGCGTCCGAGACCCAGGCAGCAGCCGCCGTGTGTTTGTTTACAATCAAAAGAACAAACGGAAACCGGCGCCGGCCGACGCCGCGCCACAAAGCGTCGGCGCCACTCCGCGCCCTCCGCGACTCCGCGGTGAAAAAATCCCCTTTCCCCGCCTTGACACCTCCCCCCTCCTCGACTAACCTGAACGTCGGAAAAAACGAGAAAGCAGGGGAGCGTGGTGCTCCTCTCACCTTTCGGTCCGTTCCGCGGTACCGCCGGGTCCTGACCAGCGAACTCCAGCCGGACGGCTGGCAGGGTGTTCGTCGCGTTCGGGGACCCGCTGCGGTAGGCGGGTCCTTTTTATTTCGGGAGGCTGCGCCATAACGACAGAGAAGCGAACCCGTGTAAATCGGCAGATCCGGATCAGCCCCGTGCGCGTGATTGCGTCGGATGGCGAGCAGCTGGGGATCCTGCCGATCGAAGAAGCGCTGGCCACCGCCGAGAGCGAGGGTCTGGACCTCGTGGAGGTGGCGCCGAATGCGCGTCCGCCGGTGGTCCGGATCATGGACTACGGCAAGTACAAGTACGAGGAAGCGCGCAAGGCGCGGCAGGCGCGGAAGAACCAGCACCACATCACGATCAAGGAAGTGAAGTTCCGGCCCGGTATCGAGGCACACGACTTCGAGTTCAAGATCCGGCATGCGCGCCGGTTCCTGGAGGAGGGCAACAAGGTGAAGGTCACGATGATGTTCCGTGGCCGGCAGATCGCACACCCGGAGATGGGTCGCGAGGTGATGGTGCGGGTGGCGGGTGAGCTGGACGACATCGGCAAGGTGGAGCAGGTCCCGTCGATGGAGGGGCGGACGATGACGATGGTCATCGGGCCGAAGAAGACCTGACGGATCTTTGGACACGGCGTCGTGCCGGAATGCAGGTGAAGGCGCGGCGATCACGGCGGATTATCTGGGGGCAGTATGCCGAAGATGAAGACGAACAAGAGCGTGGCGAAGCGCTTCAAGGTGACCGGCAAGGGCAAGGTCAAGCGCGGCCAGGCGTTCAAGAGCCACATTCTGACGAAGAAGACGCAGAAGCGTAAGCGGAAGCTGCGGAAGTCGGCCATCGCCGCGCCCGGCGATGCGAAGCGCGTGAAGCGGATGCTGCGGGGAGGCTGAGATGGCGCGCGCAACGGGTGCGGTGCCGAGGCACCAGAAGAAGAAGTACCTCCGCGCGGCGCGCGGCTATTTCGGTGGCCGCTCGAAGCTGTGGCGCATTGCGAAGAACGCGGTCGAGCGCGGCTGGGCGTATTCCTACCGGGATCGCAAGCAGCGCAAGCGCGAGTTCCGTCGCCTGTGGATCGCGCGTATCAATGCAGCGGTTCGCGAGGCGGACGCCGAGTTGAACTACTCGCGATTTATGAACGGTCTGAAGCGTGGCGGCATCGAGGTCAACCGCAAGGTTCTCGCGGATCTGGCCGTCCGTGATGCGGCCGCCTTCGGTGCGCTGGTGCAGCAGGCGAAGGCCCAGCTCGGCTGAGCCCGCCGGCTGCAACGCCGGTCGCGACGAGCGAGGTCGTCATCGGCGGATGGCGACCTCGCTCTGGTTTTGTGGCGCTCACACGAATGCACACGGGAATGAACGTCAATCTGGACAGCGATCTGGCCGCGCTCGAGGAGGAGGGCAGGGCTGCGATCGAGGCGGCGGCATCGCCGGAGGAGCTGGAGGCCGCGCGCATCCGGCTGCTCGGACGGAAGGAGGGTCGCCTCACGGCGATCATGCGCGGCCTCGGTGCGCTCGCGCCCGAGGCGCGTCCTGCAGCAGGCGCGCGCGCGAATCACGTGAAGGAGACTCTGACCCGCCTGCTCGAGGAGCGGCAGGCGGAGCTCGAGAGCGGGCGGACGGCAGCCAGGCCGCACGTCGATCTCAGCATGCCCGCTCGCCACGTATGGCCCGGTGCTCGACACCCGGTCACGCTCGTCATCGACGAGATCTGCGAGGTGCTGGGTGGCCTCGGCTTCACACGGGCGCGCGGGCCCGAAGCGGAGACGGACTGGTACAACTTCACGGCACTCAATACGCCGCTCGATCATCCGGCGGCGGACATGCACGACACGTTCTATCTCGCGCCGGGAGTGCTGCTGCGCAGCCACACGTCGCCGGTGCAGATACGCACCATGCAGAATCATCGGCCGCCGATCCGCATCGTCGCGCCGGGAATGTGCTATCGGCGCGACCCGTTCGATGCATCGCACGCCCCCGCGTTCGAGCAGCTCGAGGGCCTCGCCGTCGATGAGGGGATCACGTTCGTCGACCTCAAGGCGACGCTCGCCGAGTTCGCGCGCCGCCTGTTCGGCGAGCGTGCGCGCGTGCGTTTCCGGCCTTCCTATTTCCCGTTCACCGAGCCGAGTGCGGAAGTGGATGTGAGCTGCATGATCTGCGGCGGCATCGGCTGCAGTACGTGCAAGGGAACCGGCTGGCTCGAGATCATGGGTGCCGGGATGGTGGACCCCGCAGTGTTCGAGCACGTCGGCTATGATCCTGAGGTGTACACCGGCTTCGCCTTCGGCATGGGACCCGCGCGCATCGCAATGCTGCGCTTCGGCATCCCCGACATCCGCCTGCTGTACGAGAGCGACGTCCGCTTCCTCGAGCAGTTCACGGAGGCGGTATGAACATCAGCTATCGCTGGCTGACCGAGCTCTTGCCCGGGCTCGCGCTGACGCCGCGGCAGGTCGCGGACCGGCTCGCCATGCTCGGCGCGCCCGTCGACGAAATCGTCGATCTCGGCGGGCCGCTGCGCGACATCCTCATCGCTCGCGTCCTGCGGACGGAGCGGCACCCGAACGCCGACCGGCTGAGCCTGTGCACGGTCGATGCCGGCGTCGCGGCGCCGCTACAGGTCGTGTGCGGTGCAGCGAACGTGAAGGCGGGCGCGTACTACCCATTCGCGCCCGTCGGCGCATCGCTGCCAGGCGGAATCACGATCCGCAAGGCGAAGATCCGCGGCACGGAGAGCCAGGGCATGCTGTGCAGCGAGCGCGAGCTGGGCCTCGGTCGCGACCATCAGGGCATTCTCGAGCTGCACGGCGAGTTCGAGCCCGGTCGATCGTTCATCGAGAGCGCGGGGCTCGATGATGTTCGGCTCGTCGTCGATGTCACGCCGAACCGTCCCGATCTCCTCTCGCACATCGGTATCGCGCGAGAGATCGCCGCGGCGGAGGGGCTGACGCTTCGGCTGCACGATCTCCCGGGCAGCACTGCCGCGGCAGAGCCGCACGTGGCACCGCACGATGACGTGTACATCGCGCGCGCCGCCGGAGTCACCGTCCGGATCGACGATCCCGACCTCTGTCCGCATTACTTCGGTCTCGTGATCCGCGACGTGCAGGTAGGTCCGAGTCCGGAGTGGCTGGCGAGCCGGCTGCGGGCGATCGGGCTGCGTCCGATCAGCAATGTCGTCGACGCGACCAACTACGTGCTGCAGGAGCTCGGGCATCCGCTGCACGCGTTCGACCTGGACCGCCTCGGCGATACCGTCGTCGTGCGCCGTGCCCGATCCGGCGAGCGGATCACGACACTGGATGGTACGGCGCGCCGGCTCACGGACGAGATGCTCGTGATCGCGGATGCGGAGCGGCCGGTTGCGGTTGCGGGTGTCATGGGCGGTGCGGACACGGAGGTGCACGACGGCACGCGCAACATCCTCCTCGAGTGCGCCATCTTCGAGCCGCGCGCCATCCGCGGCACGCGGCGCGCACTCGGCCTGAGCACGGATGCGAGCTATCGCTTCGAGCGAGGCGTCGATCCGCACGGCACGATGACCGCCATGGCGCGCACGGCATCGCTGATCCTGGCCGTCGCCGGCGGGACGGCGGAGTCGCGCGGCGCGTTCGCCGGCAGCGACATGCCACCGCTGCCGGAGGTGGCGCTGCGACTCGACCGCGTCGAGCAGGTTCTCGGCATGCGCTTCGACGCGGACACGATCCGCGATCATCTCCGCCCGCTCGGCTTCGACGTGAGCGTCACCGACGAGCACTCCCTGCGGGTGGCGGTTCCCGGGTATCGCGGCTTCGACGTCCACCGTGAGGACGACCTCATCGAGGAGATCGCACGACGCCACGGCTACGACGCCTTCCCGGACGAGCTGCGGCCGTTCCGGCCCAGTGTCGTGCCGACGCACCCGCTGTTCGTCGTGGAGGATCGGCTGCGCACGCTGCTCGTGGCGCGCGGCATGCTCGAGGCGCGGACTGCGGCGTTCGCGCCCGCGTCGGAGGGTGATGTCGAGCTGCTGCTGCCGCTGGCTGCCACCGAGAGCCGGTTGCGACGCTCGCTCGTCCCCGGTCTGATCCACCGGGCCGAGAGCAACTTCGCGCGCGGTGCGCGCAGCGTCCGCCTGTTCGAGATCGGTACCGTGTTCGCTGCCGCCCAGGACGGGGCGCTGCCCGCGGAGAGCACGCGGCTCGCGCTCGTGTTGAGCGGGCCGGCCCGGCGGCCGCACTGGACGGGTGACACGCCGGCGTTCGATGTCTGGGACCTGAAGGCGGTCGCCGAGGACGTCGCGCGCGCCCTGGGGCTCGCCGTACGCGCCGCACAGCAGGATGACCGCGTGGCGGCGCGCGATCCAGCCGGTGACGGCGGCCTCCCGCCGGGTGCCCGCGATGTGATCGATCCGGCCCTTTCGTTCCGGCTGAGTGCGCCCCATGATCAGGATGCGATCGGTTACGCCGGCCGGGTGCGCGACGGCGTCGTGGATGCGCCCGCCTGGGCGGACGATGTGTGGGTGCTCGAAGTCGAGCTTTCTTCCGATGCCGGCCGGCCGCCGGTCGAGTTCGCGGAGCTGCCGCAGTACCCGGCCGTGGAGCGGGATCTCGCCCTGCTCGTCGGCGTCGAGCGACGTTCGGCCGAGGTCGTCGATGCCATCCGCGCGGCCGGCGGGGTCCTGCTCGAGTCTGCCGAACCGTTCGACCAGTACACGGGCGCCGGCGTGCCGGAGGACCGGCGCAGCATCGCCTATCGACTGCGGTTCCGTGCGCCGGATCGGACGCTCACGGACGCCGAGGTCGATGCCGCCGTCCGCCGCGTTCTCACGAGACTGGGAGAGGATCTGGGAGTGCAGCAGCGTGCGTAAGTCCCGCCACACGACGCCGTCGGAGCTCGATCGTCTCGAGCTCACGATCCGGCGGCTGCTCGAGTCGTACGAGGCGCTCCAGCGCAAGGCGGCGGCGGCCGAGGTCCGCGTCCGCGAGCTCGAGGGGGCCGTCCAGGAGCTCGCGACCGGTCGGCTGGATCCGGTCGCCCTCGCGGAGGAGGTCCGGGCGCTCGAGCAGCGCAATGCCGCGCTGGAGGACCGACTCACGCGCGCCCGCGCCTCCGTCGACCGCATGATGAGCCGCCTCCAGTTCACCGCGGAGGAACGTTGAACACGCCGCCGGAACGCACCGTCGTCAAGGTCGAGATCGCGGGTGAGGAGTACAACATCCGTGCGCTCGCGAGCCCCGAATACACGAGGGACTGTGCGGCGTATGTCGACCGCACGCTGTCGGAGATCATGCGACAGGGATCACTGGTGCAGGCCCACAAGGGCGCCATCCTTGCCGCACTCGCCCTCGCCGACGAGCTGTTCCAGACCCGCGCGCAGCTCGACGCGTTGCGGACGGAGGTCACCCGCCGGGCGGAAATGCTCGCCGCTTCCATCGAGGAGCGGCTCGACTCGTCCGACCTTGCGGGCAGTCTCTGACGGCCGCTAGTTTGCCCTGCCGCGGCGTGCGCGCCGCTTAACTGCCGTTCTCAGTACAATTTGCCTACCCCGGGCGCTCCCGGCGCCCTTCTGGAGAGATCATGGAGACTCCTCTGCTGATCGCGGCGGCCGCGATCGGCTCCGTTCTGCTCGGCGCGCTGATCGGATCGTGGGTCCTGCAGACCCGCGCCCGCCGTCGCCGCGAAGACGCGGAGTCGCAGGCAGCGCGCATCCTGGAAGCCGCCAATGCCGATGTGGAGCGGATCCGCCACGCCGCGGAGCTGGCCGGTCGCGAGGAGGCATACCGGGCGAAGCAGGAGTGGGAGCGGGAGGAGGCGCGGCGGCGCGAGGAGCTGGATCGCGCCGAGGACCGGATCGAGGAGCGGCGGAGCTCCCTCGACCGGAAGTACGACGTGCTGGTCGAGAAGGATCGCCAGCTGGAGGTCCGGCAGGGCGAGCTGGACGCGCGGCAGGCGGAGGTCGAGCGGCAGCGTGAGCAGTGCAGCCGTCTCGAGCACGAGACGCAGGCGCGGCTCGAGGCACTGGCGGGGTTGTCGCGCGAGGAGGCGAAGCGGATGCTCGTCCAGCAGATGGAGGAGCAGGCGCGCGCCCACGCGGCCAACACGATCCGCGAGATCCGCGAGCAGGCGCGGCGGGAGGCGGAGCGGGAGGCACGCAACATCCTCGCGCTCGCGATCCAGCGCATCGCCGCGGACCACACCGCGGAGAGCACGGTCTCGGTCGTGAGCCTGCCCTCCGATGAGATGAAGGGCCGGATCATCGGGCGTGAAGGCCGCAACATCCGCGCATTCGAGCAGGCCACCGGCGTCGACGTGATCATCGATGACACGCCCGAGGCCGTGATTCTCTCCGGCTTCGACCCCATCCGTCGCGAGGCGGCACGGATCGCGCTCGAGAAGCTCGTTCTCGACGGCAGGATCCACCCGGGCCGGATCGAGGAAGTGGTGGCGAAGGCGCGGAAGGAAGTCGAGGAATCGATGCTCCAGGCCGCCGAGGAGGTGTGCTACGAGCTCGGCGTGCACGGCATCCATCCCGAGATCATGAAGGTCCTGGGGCGGCTCCGCTACCGCACATCGTACGGTCAGAACCAGCTGCTGCATGCGAAGGAGGTCGCGCTCGTTGCCGGCAACATGGCGGCCGAGATGAAGCTCGATGCGACGATGACGAAGCGCATGGCGCTGCTGCACGACGTCGGCAAGGGCCTGACCCACGAGCACGAGGGCACCCACGTCGAGCTCGGCTGGAACCTGTGCAAGAAGTACAACGAGCCGGACCAGGTCCTGAATGCGATCAAGGCGCATCACGACGAGGAGCCGCACCGCTACCCCGAGACGTTCCTGGTCACCGCGGCGGACGCGGTCAGCGGTGCACGGCCCGGCGCCCGCCGCGAGATGTTCGAGACGTACGTGAAGCGGCTCGAGAAACTGGAGGAGATCGCGAACAGCTTCTCCGGCGTGGAGCGCTGCTTCGCGATCCAGGCGGGCCGTGAGGTGCGCGTGATGGTGAATCCCGAGGACATCAATGACGGGTCGATGTCCGAGCTGAGCGAGAAGATCGCGCGCAGGCTCGAGGATGAGCTGCAGTATCCCGGACAGATCAAGGTGATCGTGATCCGCGAGACACGTGCGGTCGATTTCGCGCGTTGAGCGGACGAGTATGACAACGGCTGAATTCGAGTGGCATGGCGAAGATCATCAGTGGTCAGGAGCTGAGTGAGACGATGCGTGCGGAGATCGCCGCCGAGGCGGCGGCGTTCCGCAGCGAGACCGGTATCACACCGGGCCTCGCGGTAGTCCTCGTGGGCCAGGATCCGGCGAGCGAGGTGTACGTCCGCATGAAGGGCAAGGCGGCGGACAGGGCCGGCTTCTTCTCGAAGCAGATCACGCTCCCCGAGAACACGCCGGAGGACGAGGTCCTCGGTGTGGTCGAAGGACTGAACGGCGATCCGGGCGTGCACGGCATCCTCGTGCAGCTGCCGCTGCCGAAGCACATCGATTCCTCGAGGATCCTGCTTGCGATCGATCCTGCGAAGGATGTCGACGGGTTCCACCCGATGAACGCGGGTCGTCTGGCGGTAGGCGATGAGACCGTGCTCGCGCCGTGCACGCCGGCGGGGATCATCGAGATGCTGCTCCGCTCCGGCCATGATCCTTCCGGCCGGCACGTCGTCGTCGTCGGCCGCTCGAACATTGTCGGCAAGCCCGTATCGCTGCTGCTGCTGCGCACCGGCCGCGGCGGTAATGCGACGGTCACGATCGCGCACAGCCGCACGAAGGATCTGGCCGGCATCACGCGTCAGGCGGACATCCTGATCGCTGCGGTCGGCCGTGCGAACCTGATCACGCGCGACATGGTGAAGCCGGGCGTCGTCGTCATCGATGTCGGCGTCAACCGCGTCGAGGACTCCGCGGCGCCGAAGGGCTATCGGCTCGTCGGTGACGTTGCGTTCGACGAAGTGGCGGAAGTCGCTTCGGCGATCACGCCGGTGCCGGGCGGAGTCGGTCCGATGACCATCACCATGCTGCTCCGTAACACGCTGGAGGCGGCACGTCAGCTGCACGCTGCGGATGCGGAGCGCGGCGCCCTGGTGGACTGATTGGTGCAGGAGTCGTTCGATTTCGGATCCCGTCCGTCACGCCCGGCGCGCAGTGAGCCGATCACGCTCGGGGTCGCCGAGCTGAACGCGCTCGTGCGCGAGATGCTCGAGGCCCGCGTACCGCCGCTCTGGGTCGAGGGCGAGATCTCCGGCTGGAAACGGCATTCTTCCGGGCACCGCTATTTCTGCCTGCGTGACGCGGACGCGCAGATCAATGCCGTGATGTTTCGCTCCGATGCACAGCGCCTTCCGGCCGAGCCGGAGCAGGGCATGCACGTCCGCGCCCTCGGCACGGTCACGCTCTATGGCAAGCGCGGCGACTACCAGCTGGTCGTGCGGCGGCTCGAGGCCACCGGCGATGGCGGCCTCTGGCGGCTCGCGTTCGAGCGGCTCCGCGCGCGACTGGAGCGCGAGGGCCTGCTCGATCCCGCGCGCAAGCGCACGCTCCCGCGCTATCCGCGCACCGTCGGCATCGTCACCTCCCCCGTCGGCGCGGCGTTGCAGGACATCCTTCACGTGATCGAGCGGCGTGCACCATGGACCCGCGTGATCCTCTCGCCTGCACGCGTGCAGGGCGAGGGTGCGGCGTACGACATTGCCCGCGCGATCCGGCTGTTCGAGCGCGGCCGCGTTCCGATCGACGTGCTCATCGTCGGCCGCGGCGGTGGCTCCACCGAGGACCTCTGGGCGTTCAACGAGGAGCCGGTCGCACGCGCGATCGTCGCTGCGCCCGTGCCCGTGATCAGTGCCGTCGGCCATGAGGTCGATGTCACGATCGCAGATCTGGTCGCGGACCTGCGTGCGCCCACACCGTCCGCGGCTGCGGAGCACGCGGTCCCCGACGGCGCCGCGATCCGGGAGGAGCTCACCGCCGCGCGCGTTCGCCTCGCGCGCACGCTGCGGCGCTTCGCCGAGCGCAGGCACGAGCAGCTCGATGTCGCGCGCGAGCGCCTGGATCGGCGGATGCACCGCATCCTCGAGAAGCGCCGCGCCGTAATCGCCCGCCTGTCCGCGCGGATCGATGCGCTCTCACCGCTCAGGTCGCTCGCCCGCGGCTACGCCGTGCCGCTCGATGACCGGGGCAGGATCCTGCGGCGCACGGCGGATTTCGAGCCGGGCGCGCCGTTCCGGCTCCGCGTCACCGATGGCACCGTGCGCGGCCGGACCGAGTCGATCGAGGAGCAGCCGTGAGCGCGGAAGACCAGGCAGCGGCCGAGATGCCGCTCGGCGCGCGCATCCATCGGCTCCAGCGCATCGCCGCGGATCTCGATCGCGAGGATATCGAGCTGGAGGACGCGATGCGCCTCTTCGAGGAGGGCGTGGCCCATCTGCGAGCAGCAGAGTCGCTCGTGAAGCAGGCCGAGCTGCGCATCGAGCGGCTGCTCGAGGACGCCAGGGGCGTGCGACTCGAGGAGATCGAGCCCCCGGAATGAACGCGGCTGCCGCGACGCCAGACCCACGCGCTTTCGACGCCGGCGATCGTGCGCGCATCGATGCCGCGCTGGCTGCGATCGCGCGCGACCTCACGCATGATGATCCGGTGGGCGATGCCATCCGCTACGCCCTGGCTGCGGGCGGCAAGCGGCTCCGCCCGATCCTCTGCCTGGCCGCCATGGATGCGGTCGGCGCACGCGGCCCGCGCGAGGCGCAGGTGCGCGCCGCGTGTGCGCTCGAGCTGGTACACACGTACTCGCTCGTGCATGACGATCTGCCGTGCATGGACGACGACGATCTGCGGCGCGGGCGCCCGACGACGCATCGGGTCCACGGCACGCGCGCGGCCATGGTGGCCGGTGTCGCGCTCATTCCGCTCGCCTGTCGTGTGCTGGCGGATGCCGCCGCGGACATGGGTGCACCGGCGGATCGCGCGCTCGAGGCCGTGCGCGAGCTGTGCGGCGGTGCCGGTGCGGGCGGAATGGTGGGCGGCCAGATCCTCGACCTCGAAGGCGAGGGCGCTGCCGTGGATACCGCCGCTCTGCGCCGCATCCCGGCCATGAAGACCGCGGCGCTGTTCCGCGCCGCACTGCGCGTCGGTGCCGTACTCGGCGGTGCGAGCGTCGCGACCGTGGACGCGCTCGGTGACTACGGCGAGCACCTCGGCATGGCGTTCCAGATCACCGACGACGTCCTGGACGTCACGATGGACAGCGGCGCGCTCGGCAAGACGGCCGGCAAGGATGCCGACGCGAACAAGGCCACGTTCGCCGCGCGGCTCGGCGTCTCCGATGCACGGCGGGCGGCGGCCGCAGAGGTGGATGCGGCCCTCGCACGGCTGGCGGCCACGGGCGCGGACAGCCCCGTACTGGAGCGGCTGGCGCGGTTCGCCGCCGACCGGGATCGATGATAGATTCCGCGCAACAAACGCCTGGAGGAGTCGTGTCCATACTGGATCGGATCCAGTCGCCCGCAGACCTGCGGGCCCTGACGGAGGCCGAGCTGCCGCAGCTCGCGCACGACGTGCGTGAGCGCATGGTCGATGTCATCAGCAAGGTCGGCGGCCACTTCGCGCCGGGACTCGGCGTCGTGGAGCTGACGATCGCGCTCCACTACGTCTTCGACACGCCGCGCGACAAGCTGATCTGGGATGTCGGCCATCAGGGCTACCCTCACAAGATCCTGACCGGTCGCAACGAGGCGTTCCCGCGCATCCGTCAGAAGGGCGGTCCGTCCGGATTCCTGTCGCGCAGGGAATCGGAGTACGACGTCTTCGGTGCCGGTCACGCCGCCACGTCGATCTCGGCCGGACTGGGTATCGCCGCGGCGCGTGACCTCAAGGGTGAGGACTTCGAGGTCGTGGCGGTCATCGGCGACGGTGCGCTGACGAGCGGCATCGCGTACGAGGCATTGAACAATGCCGGCCACACCGATCGCGACCTCATCGTCATCCTGAACGACAACGAGATGTCGATCTCGCGCAACGTGGGTGCGATTCACAAGTACCTCACGCGCGTCGTCACGAATCCGATCTACAATCGTGTGCGTGATGAGGTGAAGCACATCATGCACCGGACCGGCGCGCTCGGCGAGGCGGTGCAGTCGGTCGTGCTCAAGATGGAGGAGGCGGGCAAGACGCTGCTCACGCCCGGCATCCTCTTCGAGGAGCTGGGATTCCGCTATGTCGGCCCGGTCGACGGTCACGACCTGCCGGCCCTGCTGACGACTCTGCGGAACGTGCGGGAATGGGAGGGTCCGCGCCTCGTGCACGTCGTCACCCGGAAGGGCAAGGGCTTCCCGCTCGCGGAGGAGAATCCGGTCGTGTGGCACGGCGCCACGCCGTTCGACAAGATCAGCGGTGAGATGTCCAAGAAGAAGGGCGGGCTGCCCGCGTACACGAACGTCTTCGGGAAGGGACTCGTCGAGCTGGGTGCGCTGCATCCCCGGATGGCCGTCATCACGGCGGCCATGCCGAGCGGGACGGGGACCGGGGTGTTCGGCGATGCCTATCCCGAACGGTACTTCGATGTCGGCATTGCCGAGGGCCACGGCGTCACGTTCGCAGCCGGGCTCGCCACGGAGTCGATCGTGCCGGTCGTCGCGATCTACTCGACGTTCCTCCAGCGCGCGTACGACTCGATCATTCACGACGTCGCGATCCAGAACCTGCCCGTCGTGTTCGCCATGGACCGCGCGGGCCTGGTCGGCAACGATGGTCCTACGCACATGGGTCTCTACGACATCGCCTATCTCCTCGCCGTGCCCAACATGACGGTCATGGCGCCGAAGGATGGCGCGGAGATGCTGGCGCTGCTCCGGCTCGCGGTCGAGCGCGCCGATGGCCCGTGCTCGCTGCGCTATCCGCGCGACAACGTGCCCGCTTCGGTACCGCCTCTCGCCGAGATCCCGCCCGTCGAGTACGGCACGTGGGAAGTGCTCCGGCGCGGCGCGGGTCTCGCCCTGCTCGCAACGGGGACCACGGTGTTACCCGCGCTCGAGGCGGCGCAGCGGCTCGAGGCGGATGGCATCAACGCGACGGTGGTGAATTGCCGGTTCATCAAGCCGATCGATGAAGCGACGCTGGCGTGGGTACTGGAGCGGCACGGCGCCCTGCTGACGATCGAGGAGGGCACGGTCGTGAACGGGTTCGGCGCGCACCTGTCGCGCCATGTCGAAGCGGCGCGACGGCAGTACCCAGCCGTGGTCATGGACATGCTCGGCGTACCCGACCGGATCTTCGACCATGCAAACCGTGCGGAGCAGCTCGCCGAGGCCGGTCTCGATCCGGCCGGCATTGCCGTGCGCGCGCGTGCACTGGCCGGAGACGGAGTGGTGCCGGCGGCGCGGACCGCGTGATGCAGAGCGGCGGTTTTCGCCGCATCGCCGTGGCCGGCAACCCGAGCCACGACGCGATCCGCCCAGTGCTCGCCGAGCTTAGCCGTGCCGCCGCCGCCCACGGTGCCGAGTTGCTCGTCGAGGAATCGCTCTCCGAGCTCGCACCCGGCGTGCCGGTTTTCGACGGGCCGGACTTCGATCTGCTCATCACGCTCGGCGGTGACGGCACCCTGCTCCGCGGCGCGCGGCTCGTCGCCGCCTCGCACATCCCGACCTTCGGCATCAACCTCGGGTATCTCGGATTCCTCACATCGCTCGCCGTCGCCGATCTCGCGCTCGGTCTCGAGGCGCTCTTTCGCGGCGACTACTGGCTCGATGTACGATCCACCATCGAGGCCCGCGTCACCGGCAGTGATGGCGTGGACGGTGAGCGTTTCGTTGCGATCAACGATGCCGTGCTGCACAAGGGCGGCTTCGCGCGCGTCATCCGGCTCGCCGTCCATGTCGGCCCCGACCAGCAGGAGGTCGGGACGTACACGGCCGACGGCATCATCCTCGCCACACCGACCGGGTCGACCGCGTACTCGCTGTCCGCCGGCGGGCCCATCGTCGTGCCGAGCCTCGATTGCATCCTCGCGACACCGATCTGCCCCCACACGCTCGTCGTCCGGCCGCTCGTCCTGCCGATGGACCTCCAGATCACGGTCACGCCGCTGTCCGGTATCGACGAGGTCATCCTCACCGTGGATGGCCAGGATGGCGCCTACCTCCGGCCGGGCGATCACCTCGTGGTGCGCCGCGGAGAGCCGACGATCCCGCTGATCCGACTCGAGGGACAGAGCTTCTTTTCGACGCTGCGCCGGAAGCTGCACTGGGGCCTGGAGCACACCGACCGGGCCGGATCGCGCTGAGCCGGGCGTGGCGCGGATGAATGCCGCACGCCGTCGATGGCCCGGCGCGCCCCGCTATTGAGCGGGCCCACCCGCGTCTGATACCTTTCGCTCATGCTTGCAGAGCTCCGCATCAAGGACTTCGCGGTCATTGACGACCTCGCGCTGCGGCTCGGGCCCGGGCTGAACGCGCTCACCGGCGAGACCGGTGCGGGCAAGTCGATCATCGTGGGTGCACTGTCGCTCATCCTCGGCGATCGTGCGTCGGCCGAGGTCGTGCGCACGGGCGCAGATCGGGCGGTGGTCGAGGGCGTGTTCGAGGTCGCGTCGACCGAGCCGGTGCTGCGCCTGCTCGGCGACCACGGCATCGAGCCGGAGGACGGCCTGTTGATCATCCGGCGGGAGATCAGCGCGGCGGGACGCGGCCGAGTCTGGGTGAATGGCGCGGCCTCGACCGTATCGCTCCTCGCCGAGCTCGGCGAGTATCTCGTCGATCTGCACGGCCAGCACGAGCATCAGTCTCTGCTGCACGCGGCGCAGCAGCGGACTCTGCTCGATGCCTATGCGGACGCGCAGTCCGGCGCCGACGCGGTGCACGCCGAGCATCGGCGCCTGCGCGACGCGCGCGCCCGCCTCCAGGACCTCGACGAGCGGGTGCGCCTGACGGAGCAGCGAGCCGACTTCCTGCGTTTCCAGCTCGAGGAGATCGACCGCGCCACGCTCCGGTCCGGCGAGGAGGAAGAGCTGGAGACGGAAGCGAACCGGCTCGCTCACGCGGGCGAGCTCGCCACACTCGCCGACTCGCTGCACACGGAGCTGTATGCGAGTGAGCGTGCGATCGGCGCCCGCCTCGCGGACGTTCGGCGCACGCTCGAGCACCTGGTGCGGATCGACCCCACGCTCCAGCCGTGGCGCGAGACGGTGGAGAACGCGCTCTACGGTCTCGAGGAGATGGGCCGTGAGATGGGCGAGTACGCCTCGTCCATCGAGCATGATCCCGCGCGTCTCGATGAGCTGCGGCGCCGGCAGGATCTGCTGTTTCGGCTGAAACGGAAATATGGCCCGGAGCTGGACGATGTGATCCGTACCGCGACCGCGGCCCGCGCCGAGCTGGAAGCACTCGAGAGCTCCGAGCTCGATCGCAGCGCCATCGAGCGTGAGATCGCCGATGCGCAGAGCGCGCTGGATGCCGCCGCCGCGCGACTCACGACGACGCGGCAGAAGGGTGCGAAGCGCCTGGCCGCGGCCATCGCCGCGGCGCTGCCCGACCTCGGCATGAGCGGAGCGCAGTTCGGCATCGAGCTGAACCCGCTCGCGCAGTGCGGCCCGCACGGTGCCGAGGACGTCGAGTTCCTGATCGCGGTGAACGCGGGGTTCGAGCCCCGGCCGCTGTCACGCGTCGCGTCCGGCGGTGAGATGTCGCGCATCATGCTTGCGCTCAAGACGGAGCTCGCACGTCTCGACCGCATCCCGACGCTCGTGTTCGATGAGATCGATGCCGGAATCGGTGGCCGCGTCGCGAACCAGGTCGGGGAGAAGCTGAGAACGGTCGCGGCTGCGCACCAGGTGTTCGTGATCACGCACCTCCCGCAGATCGCGTCCCGCGCGACGACCCACCTGCTCGTGCAGAAGACCGACCGTGGCGGCATCACCGCGACGGACGTCCAGCCGCTCGAGGGTGCCGCGCGGGTACGCGAGCTCGCGCGGCTGCTGGGCGGCGATCCGGAGAGTGCGGTGAGCATCGAGCACGCTCGCGAGCTGCTCGCTGCCGGCTGAGCTCGAAGTCTACGATACGCCAGAGGGGAGGAGGCCGTGAGACCTCCTCCCCTCTATGCCTTACGCGCGTGGCTCAGAACGAGTAGCGCAGCCGCAGGATCGCCATCCGGCCGATCACCGGCACGCCGATGAAGCTCTGATAGTCCTCGTCGAACAGATTCGAGATGGACAGCTGGAGCGAGGCGCCGGGGACCGGAAGCTCGTAGCCGGCAAGGAAGTCCACGAGCGTGTACGACTTCACGCACTCACCCTCCAGTGTGGCATCCACGCACGAGAGTCCCACGTACCCTGCGGAGTTCGCGGGGAACTCGTCCGTGTACCGCACGCGCACCTGACCGTTCAGGCCGAGCCCGAGATTGCGGTAGGTGAGGCTGGCGCTCCCCTTCTTCTTCGGTGCGTTCAGAGCCACGACCGTTTCCGTCTGGCCGAGCGGCAGCCGGAAGAAGTCGTCGCTCACCAGCGAACCGGTGACGCCCAGCTGCCAGGAATCGGACAGGATCGCCGTGGCGGCCAGGTCGATCCCGGAAAGGTCGACCTCGCCGAAGTTCACGTACGTCAGAACCAGAGCCGGACCCTGCGGGCTCACGGCCGCGGACGACACGATGCCGCCCGGCAGCTGCGCCATCCCTGTCGCGATCGCCTGCGCCTGCGCATCCGCCTGGGCCTGGGGCATGCCCTGCGCCTGGAACGCGGCCGAGAGGCGCGGCACCAGGAACGGGACCAGCTGCTGCGGGCTCATCATCACGAGCGGTGTCGCCGCAATGAGCGGCGACGTGAAGTTCTTCTGGTTCGACCACCACGCGTCGGCCGCGAGCATCAGCCGCCCGCCGATCATGCCCTTGTAGCCGACCTCGAATGTCGATGTCGTCGACTCTTCGATGCCCGCGATGTCGCGCACCGCCGTCGGGGAGAACAGCTCGGCGTTGCTCGTGAGCGGATCGAGCGCGATCACCGGGATCCCGCCGAACGCCGGGTCTGCACGGAGTGACAGCATGTATGCCCGTAGCGTCGCCGGCAGGCTGGCGGCCGCGGTGATCGCGTTGACCTGATACTCGTAGATGTCGGCCGCCGTCACCGGTCGCAGATCGGTGGGCGTCCCCGTCGTGCCGAACGGCGTGCGGATCTGAACGCTCCCGTCCGAGGCGTGCAGGTTGATGCCCGCCCGTCCCGGCGCCTGTGCGTGCGCGCGGAATCCGAACGGGCCGAGCGCGCCGAGCGGGCCGGCATCGATGTCGAGGAACAGGTTCAACGACGTGGGCGTCGAGAACGCGCGGTTGTACGTTGCGCGGAAATTGTGATCCTGCGTCGGCTTGAAGACGAGCGCGGCGCGCGGCGAGAAGATCGGGTCGGGTAGCTCGGAGTGCTTGTCGACGCGGCCGGCGAGCACGATGTCGAACATGCGGTGCACGGCCGTCTCGCTCTGGAGGTATCCACCGATCTCATCGTACGTGTCGTTGTCCTCGTTGCGTCCGTTGATCGTCTGCTCGGTCACCGGAATCGTGCGTACGTAGTCGACACCATACGCGAAGTTCTGCCAGGTTCCGAGATTCAGACGATGCTGGAGCTGCGACACCCATACCCGTGACTTGTCCGTGATCGGCGAGCCGTTCCGGAGCAGGTAGGTGTCGCCGGCATTGCTCATGTTGAGGTATGTCTGCGCGAACAGGTTCCCGTACGTCGCGCGTGCCTGTGCATAGCTGTACTTCCAGTCGACGACCTGCGCCGCGCCGATGCCGGTGAGCTCGATGCTGTTCGTGTTCGTGAGGCCGGCCGAGAACACGGCCGTCAGACGATCCGTTGCCGCCCAGTCGGCGCGCAGATCGCCCGAGAATCGACTCAGGTCGAAATCGCGGTTGGCAATCAGTGCGCTCCTTCTCGTCACCTCCGCCTGCGGCATGGTCGGCGGGAAGAGAACGGCACCGCCACCGGCATCGACGATCGCGCGGATGCTGTCCTCGCCCGTGTCCCGGTAGAACCATTCCTCGGCGCGCATGTATTGACCCGACAGCTTCACGCCGAAGCGGTCCGAGAGCGTATGCGACGTGCGGAACGTGCCGTGGAACAGATCGCGTTCGCCACCCGCCAGCGTGAGCGTAGTGCGCTGCTCCTCGAACGGCGACTTCGTCAGGATGTGCAGCACCCCGTTCGCGGTATTCGGGCCGTACAGCGCCGAAGCCGGGCCGAGCACGACCTCCATGCGACCGATGTCCTCATCGCTCTGCGGCACGAACTGCAGGAAGTTTACGCGGAGCGAGGGTACACCGGCGATGCGGTGGTCGGTGAGCGTGAGCAGTGCACCGGAGAAGATGTTGTTGAAGCCGCGCACGACCACGTTGCGCGACTGGACGCCGCTCTCGATTACGTCGACTGCGGGCGCTGAGCGCACGTGATCGACGGGCGTCACCGCAGGCTGCTCGCGCACGTCACGCTCGGAGACCGTCGAGACGCTCGCGGGTGTCTCGCTCGCCCGCTTCGGGTCAACCGAGCCGGTGCCGGTAACCACCACCTGCTCCAGCTGGAAGGGGACGACCTCCAGCGTGAAATCCCTGCTCACGGATCCGCCCGCCGGCACGGTTACGCCCGCGACGCGGGCGTCGCGGTGCCCGAGAACCGTGACCATTACGTCGTAGGTTCCGGCGGGCACGGTGAGACTGAAGTGACCGGTTGCGTTGGTGGTGCTGCGCGCGGCCGTGCGGCCGTCGGCCGCGACCGCTTCGACGACGGCGCTGACCAGCGGTCGTGCGCCGTCCTGCGAGGTCACACGACCCGTAATCGTTCCGTTCTGGCCCCACGCCGGCGCGGCCCCGAGCAGGAGCACAGCGAAGGCTGCGTGCAGCCACACTTTCAGCTTCGAACCCATGGGAACCTCTTCGATTGATTGAATCGCAGCGTCTCGATCGTCGACCGTCCGGATCCGCCAGGTATTACCGTCGTGCACCGGAGCGCGCCGTCCGGGTTCCGGTCCGCGTCTTCGGGATGGCTCCCTCCGTCGGGGCAGCTGGCGTCAGGGAAACTCTACTGTTGAAACGTGATCGGGGCCGTGGGCAGGCCGGGGTCCAGTATATTCCGGCACCCGGGGCGGGTCAAGAATCGCACGCGCGTTTGACGGCCTGCATCCGGCCGCGCGATACTTGCCGCGCAACGCACCAGGGGAAGGACGACCGGATGCCGGCGGACGCCGACCTGACGGGCAACGATTACGTGAGTATTCCATCGATTCGCGCCGACGGCTCGGTCGATGGGATCAACGTGCTGCACGGCGCGTCGGCCGGCCTGATCGAGTGGGCCGGCGGGACGGACGGTGCGCTGCTGCGTCCGGCGATCGGCTTCGGTGGCGACGCCGTGCGCATTTCAGAGGCGCAGTGGCGCCGCCTCGACCGCTGGATCCCGACGTTCACGGTGAAGCTGCCGGACGGATCGACGGTGACGGGTACGATCTGCGCGCCCGGCGGTTATCCACCCGCACGCGGCTTCATGATCCGGATCGAGGCCGAGAATCGCGGTCGCGCGCCCCGCGAGCTGCGCGTCGGCCTCGACGTCGAATGGGTGTGGTCCCGACTCTGGATCGCCGCGTCGCGTCCGCTCCGCGGAACGAACGCCCTCGGCGCGCACGAGCCGGGGGTGCTCACGCTGGAGGTCGACGGCGGGCGCGGACCTGCGCTGGCGATCAGTGGCGGACAGAACGCCGAGCTCTTCGCGGCGAGCGCCGCCGACGCGCTCGCGCCGCTCGCGATCGGCTCCTGCATCGATGCGCCGAACGGCTCGCCGCTGCGCGCCCGGGTCGGTCAGTCCACGACGGTAAAG
>DASUSS010000008.1:0-13708 GCA_036374995.1 Longimicrobiales bacterium
CTGCTGCTCGAGCTGGGCCGGGCGGCGGAGGCACTCGCCGCGTACGAGAAGACACTCGAGCGCGAGCCACGCCGCGCCCGCGCGCTGTACGGCGCCGCGCGGGCCGCCGAGCTGAGCGGAAACCGGGACGCGGCCGCTGCCC
Source organism: Longimicrobiales bacterium (assembly GCA_036374995.1). Taxonomy (GTDB): domain Bacteria; phylum Gemmatimonadota; class Gemmatimonadetes; order Longimicrobiales; family RSA9; genus SH-MAG3. The sequence goes on from DASUSS010000008.1 coordinate 143, forward strand.
GCTACCGCGAGATCCTCGACGTGATGGCGAAGGGTGAAGCGGAGCGCCCGGAGATCGTCGCCGCCCGGCGGTTCCTCGGCGGCTGAGTCTCGCCATTCTCGGGCACGGGAGGCTTCGGGGCAGGGAACTTCATTCACCGCGGAGTCGCTGAGGACGCGGAGGAACGAATCGATTTGAACGACATGCCGAGCCGGTTCACCGATTCGACTGATGACTCCGATGTGCCCCGCGTCCTCAGCGACTCCGCGGTGAATGAAGTCCCCCGCGCACTCACTCGCGCACGGTCTCGATTGCCGGCGCGTGATCCGCCCGTGCCAGCCGCTCCTCCTCCTGGATCATGGCGCGCAATGTGACCCAGATCACGATGTTGAGCGCGAGGCCGAGCACCGCGAGCAGCTGCTGGTGGTAGAACGTGAAGAACTGCGTCACGAAGATGATCAGGAGGATGGCCGTCTTGAACGTGCGGTAGGCCTGAAGCCGGGAGCGGCGCAGGCGCGCGATGCCGAGCAGCACGAAGAGCGCGGGCACCACGGACGAGGTCAACTCCGCCCATTGCATGAACGAGAGCTCGGGCAGGACGCGGTGCGCGATCGCCGCGCCGGCGAGCAGGGCCGCGCCGAGGACGGCGATCGCGCCGGGCAGGCCGATGCGGGTGACGCGGTCCGGACTGTCCGGTCGGAGCAGCAGACCGGCGAGCAGGAGACCGCCGATCAGCAGCACGAGTGATGCCGTCAGCTGCCGCACGATCAGCAGGGACTGGAAGATTGCGTTCACGGAGTGGGCAACGAAGAAGAGCACCACTGCCGTCTTGAACCAGTGACGCTGCACCAGCCACGCATAACCCGCGCGCACCGCGTTCTTCGCCCGGCGCATCGGCCCCGCCCGGCCCGGCTGGGCCAGCTCGACCTGCGCGAGCGCGCGTGACAGCGAGCGCACCACCGGGTCCATCGGGTCGCAGTGATCGAGCAGATCCACCGCCCGGCGCTGCTCGGATTCGTCCATGTCGCTGCGCACGGCCTCCTGCATCAGCTCCAGCGCGTTCGCCAGCACCTCCTCGCGCGTGACCACGCGACGCACGTGCAGCGCATCGAACGCGACGTACAGCACAACGAAGCTGACGTAGATCAGGGCGAAAGCCGGCTCGAAGAAGTAGTCGTTGTCGCGCGTCAGGAACTTGCCGAGCTCGTCGATGAACGAGCCCCAGCCGACGCCGCCGATGACCGCCGCAGCGCTGCGTGCCGGGCTGCCCAGCCAGCCGAGCAGCAGCACGAGCGCCACGAGCATGAGCACCCCGCCCCAGAGCATGTGCGCGATGTGGAGCGATTCCCCGCCGATCGCCGGATATCCGGTGACGTGCAGAAACACGCGGATGCCGAGGATCGTCGCGATCGCGGCGATCAGGAAGCTCTCGAAGTACTCGGGTGCGTCGAGGTTGCGCATGCCTGGTCTTGTCAGCGTGTCCGACCGCACCTATGCTACGCTGGCACCCCCATCGACTCCAAGGAGCCCCCCATGCCGAACCGCCGCTTCGCCCGGTGGCTGCACGTCCTCGCCGTGCTCGCCACCGCGGCCATGCCCTCCCGTGCGCTGCTCGCCCAGCAGCCCGTCGACCAGCAGTACACGGAGCAGATCCGGCGCTTCACGACCGAGCCGTTCTTCCTGACACCGCTCGTCGACCATCTGCCGGAGTCCGCCACGGTCCCGACTCCGCTCGACGTGCTCGGCCACGTCTCCGGCGCCGCGGACGTGCTGAGCTACCCCGAGGAGATCTACCGCTACATGCGCGCCGTCGACGAGGCGTCGCCGCGCGTACGCGTCTTCAGCATGGGCGAGACGGAGGAAGGCCGCGAGATGATCCTCGTCGCCGTATCGAGCGAGGAGACGCTCGCGCGTCTCGATGACTACAAGGACATGCTCGCGCGACTCGGCGACCCGCGACGGACATCGCCGGAAGAAGCCGCACGACTGGTACCGCAGGCGAAGCCGATCTACTGGGCGACCGGCGCGATCCACGCGCCGGAGACCGGCTCGCCGGAAATGCTGATGGAGCTCGTGTACCGGCTCGCGGTCGATGAGTCCGAGCACATCCGCACGATCCGCGACAACGTGATCGTGCTGATCACACCGGTGATCGAGGTGGACGGGCGGGCAAAGGTGGTCGACCTCCACATGGCCCCGCGCAAGGACCCGGACGGCAACTACCCGACGCGGCCGCTCTACTGGGGCAAGTACGTCGCGCACGACAACAATCGCGACGGTATGTCGCTCTCGCTCCGTCTGTCGCAGCACGTGATGACCACGTTCCTCGAGTACAACCCGACCGTGTTCCACGACCTGCACGAGTCCGCGACCTACCTCTATACGTCGACGGGCCGTGGCCCGTACAACGCCTGGATCGACCCGATCCTCGTGAGCGAATGGAACCGGCTCGCGTTCAAGGAAGTCAAGGACATGACGGCGCACGGCGTGCCGGGCATCTACACGTTCGACTTCTATGATGGCTGGGCGCCGAACTATATGTTCTGGGTTGCGAACATGCGCAACTCGATCGGCCGATTCTACGAGACGCAGGGCTCGCGCAATGCGTCGAACTACATCGTGAGCAGCAACACCGACCGGCAGTGGCACCGGCCGAGCACGCCGCTGCGCCAGGTCGTCTGGTCGATCCGCAACAACGTGAATCTCCAGCAGAGCGCGCTGCTGATCGCGCTGCGCGAAGTGGCCGAGAATCGTTCGGAGTTCCTGAGCAACTACTACCTGAAGGCGCAGCGCAGCGTCGCCAAGGCACGTGCGGAGGGGCCGGCGGCGTACGTATTCCCGGCCGGCGATCCGCGGCACGGTCAGCAGGCAGCGCTGCTCGACCTGCTGCAGCGCCACGGCGCGGAAGTGCACCGTCTCTCGTCCGCCGCGACGGTCGGCGACCGCACATTCGCGGCAGGCAGCTACGTCGTGCGCATGGATCAGCCGTTCTCGCGCGCGGTCGACATGATGCTGGACCGGCAGTACTACAACCCGGACGATCCGCGGCCGTACGACGACACCGGCTGGACGTTCGGCCCGCTGTTCGATGCGGAAACGATCCGGGTCGAGGATGTCGCGATCCTCGATGCACCGATGCAGCCCGTCACGGAGCGCGTGCGCGCGGCGGGCGGCGTCGAGAATGCCGCGGGCGCCCGCGCGTTCCTCGTGAATTACAACGCCGACAACGGCCTCGCCGCGTTCCGCTTCCGCCATCGCAACCTCCGGATGCAGGCGGCCGAGAGCGACTTCGAGACTGCCGGTCGCTCGTTTGCAGCCGGCACGTTCATCATCCCGACGGCGGGCAATCCGGGCAATCTCGCGCAGCTGCTGGGCGAGGCCGCGAGCGAGTTCGGGTTCACGGCCGTCGGCGTGGCCGCGGTGCCGGCGGTCTCGACGCACCCCGTCGCCGCACCGCGCGTCGCGGTGATGCACACGTGGCAGACGACGCAGACGGAAGGCTGGATGCGGCTCGCGCTGGACCAGTACGGCATCCCGTACGACTACATCTCCGTGCACGACGCGCGCGACGATGCGCGGCTGCGCGAGCGCTACGACGTCATCCTGTTCGGTCCGTCGGTGAACGATCCGCTCCAGATCGTGTCCGGTCTCCAGGGCGACGACCCGCTGCCGTGGAAGCGGACGGAGCTGACGCCGAACATCGGCCGCCAGGCCTCGACGGACGACATGCGGGGCGGTCTCGAGCTCCAGGGGGTGCTCAACCTCCAGCGCTTCGTCGAGCAGGGCGGCACGCTCGTCACGCTGACGAACAGCAGCCTGCTGCCGATCCACTTCGGTCTCGCCGGCGGGATCACCGCGGCCGAGACGCAGAACCTGTGGGCGCCGGGAGGCGTATTCCGCACCGCAACGGCCGACTCGGCGAGCCCGCTGGCGTACGGCTACGGCAGCGACCTCGGCGTCTATTTCAACCGCGGCCCCGTCTTCAGTGATGGCCGGCGCAATCCTGCACTCGCGCAGGCCGACCGCGAGACGGATCCGGGCAGCACGACGGCGCGGCGCTCCGGACGCGGCGGCGTGGATGAGCAGGACGTCGTGCAGGGCCGCCCGCGCGACCTGGGGCAGGCCGGCGTCGAGGAGTTCCGGCGGCAGCAGGGGGAGGAGGGAGCGCAGCAGCAGGGCGGTGGCTTCGGCGGCGCGCGCCAGGTCACCGCGCGCACGGTGCTGCGCTTCGCGAGCGATCCGAAGGATCTGCTGATCAGCGGCGGGCTCACGAACGGTGCCGAGCTCGCGCACGCGCCCGCGCTCGTGGACGTGCCGGTCGGCAGCGGCCACATCGTGATGTTCAGCTTCAACCCGTTCTGGCGCAGTGAGACGCTCGGCTCCTACGCCCTCGTCTTCAACGCGCTGCTGCACCACGGGAATCTGGACGCGGGCACGATCACGGCGCGGACGGCCGATCAATGAACGAAACGAGAGTGGGGGGACGCAACGCATCCCCCCACTCTCACCGCCGGTTGCGGCTCCTCACTGGACGATGATCGTGCCCACCATGCCGTTGTTGAAGTCGGAGGAGTGGGGCACGCACCGGTAGTTGTACGTCTGGCCGGCGACGTTGAACGTGTGCTCCAGGGTCGCACCCTGCTGACTCAGCGTTGCTGCCTGCCAGACACCCGGCTGCGACGTGTTCTGCGGCGTCACCGTGTGCGTGACACCGTCGCCGTTGATCCAGCGCACCGTCGTGCCGACCGGAATCGTCACGGTCCTCTGCGAGAACGAAGTCCCGCTCGCCGTGATCTCGACGATCGCCGGCTGCGGCGGAGCGGGCGCCAGCAGGAACGCGCTCACCGTCGCCGTCTGATTCTCCGTCACCGTGACGTTGCGCGTACCGTTCTCGCCCTGTGCCAGCACGTGCGTGTTCGGCGGCGTGTACGTCAGCGACCACGGCCCGACAGGCAGATCGTTCAGCGTGTACCCCGACGCGTTCGGCGTCGCCGTGCGGTTGCTGAACCCGCCCCGTGTCGCCGTCACCGTCCCACCCGCCACTCCGGTGCCGTTCTCCGTTGCCGTGCCCGATGCCGTCCCGCGAGGACGCGCCAGCTGGAACGGGCTCAGCGTCGCCGTCTGACCGCCGCTCACCGTCGCCGTCCGCGTACCGCCCTCGCCCGCAGCAAGCCGATATGCTGCCGGAAGCTGCACCGCCGCCTGCCAGCTGCCCGCCGCCGCACTCGCCAGGCTGAACGAGCCGCTGGCGTTCGTCGTCACCGTCTGGCTCGCACCCGACCTCGTCAGCTGGACCGTGACCCCGGCCAGCCCCGCATTGCCGCTGTCCGCGTCGACCACCTGCCCGGTGATCGTCCCCGTCTGGTTGTTGCCGGTGGGCGGACCACCGTCGCTGGAGCAGGCAGTTCCGACCGTGACCATGAGCAGCCCGACGAAGACCTTCCTCATTCCACCCTCCGCAGCATAATCGGCAGTGATATGTGGGGCATGGAGACGATCCTTCGTAGTACAACGCCCGAGCCGCGCTAATATGACGCGAGGAGGCGGCCGGCGGCGGAACCGGGGGACTTCGAGGCTGAAATGGAGGGGGCCGGGCGAGTCTACGTGGCGGCGCCGTTCAGAACGGGGAGCTGGTCCTGGTCCTTGACGGTCTTGACGACGATGGTGGTGCGGGTGGAGGCGATGGAGCGGATGGGCTGGATGCGGTGCTCCAGGAGCTCGGCGAGGTGGTCGGTGTCGCGCACGCGGACCTTCACGATGAAGCAGTCCTCACCGACGACGCGGTGGACCTCGAGCACCTCGGGGAAGCCGGCGAGGATGCCGGCGGTATCGATGGCGGCGGCGTTGTCGCGTGTCTGGACCATGATGAACGCGACGAGTCCGAAGCCGAGGGCCTTCGCGTTGAGCCGGGTGGTGTAGCCCTGGATGAGGCCGTTCTCTTCCAGCTTGCGGACGCGCTGGAAGATGGCCGACGGGGCCATGCCGATGCGGCGGGCCATTTCGGCGTTCGACGTGCGGGCGTTCTGCTGAAGCGCTTCGAGAATGGCGCGATCGACGTCGTCGATCATCACGGGTCACTCCACGACTGGTGTCCTGCTGGCAGAATAGGGGCGGCCGGCGCTGGCTGCAAGCGCCGCGGTGCCGTTCGACTCGAGAGCGGCGTCGTTGTCGCAGTGGCCGCAACGGTAATCCGGGTCGGCCGTCTCGCCGAAGTACTCCAGTATCAGACGGGTGCGGCACTGCGCCGTCCGACAGTACTGCACCATGGCCTTCAGCTTCGCGCGGTCCGCCAGACGCCGCGCCTCGTAATCGAGCAGCTGGTCGTGGAGCGGGACGGTGGTCACGTCGGGGATGAGCCGCTCCCACGCACCGCCGCGGTACTCGCGCACGGCGCCGAAACGCTTCATGAGCGTGAGCACGATGCGCGCTTTCCGGCGGGCTACCTCTGCGCGCTCCGCGATGTCGTTGAGCGCCATCCGCTCGCCGTCACGCACGTTGTTCACGATCCGGGCGACCTTCAGCGCCTCGGTGTCGTCCGGGTATTTGCCGCCGAGGAAATAGCCCTGGATCGCGCGGTCCTCCTCGCGATACAGGATCGAGCACCGCGCCGGCGCACCATCGCGTCCGGCACGGCCCGCCTCCTGGTAGTACGCCTCGATCGAGCCCGGCAGGTGGTAATGGATGATGAAGCGGATGTCCGGCTTGTCGATGCCGAGCCCGAACGCGTTCGTCGCGATGACCGCCTTGACGCCGTCCGCCATGAACCGCTCCTGCGCCTCGTGCCGGTCCCGCGCCGCCATCCGCCCGTGATACATCGTCACCGGCCAGCGCGCCGACAGCTCCGCGTGCAGCCGCTTCGCCTCCTTCACCGTCGCGACATAGATGATGCCCGTGCCGTCAATGTCGCCCAGCTGCTCGTCCAGCCGCGCATCCTTCAATGCCGGATTCACCGTGCGGTGCACTTCGAGGTGCAGATTCGGCCGGATCAGCTCGCCGACCCGCCGGTACGGCCGCCGCATCCGCAGCTGACGCACGATGTCCGCCTGCACCTCCGGGCCCGCCGTCGCCGTCACCGCCACGAGCGGCGGCCGCCCCAGTCGCTCCGCCACCGAGCCGAGCATCATGTAGTCGGGTCGAAAATCATGCCCCCACTGACTGATGCAGTGCGCCTCGTCCACGACGAACAGCGCCACGCGTCGCTCGAGCAGCATCTCGAAGAACTCGCGATCGCGGAACCGCTCCGGCGTGACATACAGAATGTCGCCGGCACCCGCGCCGAGTGATCGCTCCGCATCCGCCTGCTCGCGCGCGCTCAGGCCCGAGTTGATCGTGATCGCGTCCACGCCCCGCTCCGCGAGCTTGTCCGTCTGGTCCTTCATCAGCGCGATCAGCGGCGATACCACCACCGTCAGGCCGTCGAGCAGCACCGCCGGCAGCTGGAATACCAGTGACTTGCCCGCACCCGTCGGCAGTACGGCGAGCGTGTCCCGGCCCGCGAGGATCGCGCGGATGATGTCTTCCTGTGCCGGTCGGAAATCGGTGAGGCCGAACCGCTCCCGCAGCGTGGCCAGCAGCGTCCTGCGGCTCACCTCGGCGGTGCGGCGGCGCGGAGCCGTCGCATCGTTCATGACGGCAGGCGGTGCAAGCCCCGGACCAGATGTTTCTAAGGCTCGCACACCACGCGCACTCGTACTTACTGCGCGCGCGCGCAGCCGTCGAGCAGGAGTGCATTGCCGACGGCGCGCTCGCCCTCGCGATCGGACGGTCGATTGACGAGGCGATCGTTCACGACGAGAGCGGATGAGCCGCCGCCATCGAGGTTGAGCGCATCGGTGGCGCCGAGGCGCTGGAAGAGCCAGGTCAGCTCATCGAGCGACATGCCGTCGGAGTGACGGGGCTGTCGGCCATCGACGACGACGAAGAGGAGTCGCTCGTCGGGAGTCCAGCCGACGGCGGTACGCGGGTGACGGTTGTTCCGGAAGGCGGGGTTGACGGTCTGGCTGTCGAGGACGATGCGTCCGTCGCGGAGCAGGTGGGGGAAGCCGCCCACGGCTTCGCGGACGGGCGCGTCGACCAGCACGCGAATGCTCCAGGAGACGGTGTCTCCGGGGGCGCGGCGGCGCGCCCAGTCGCGCGCGGGCCCGTGCGCGAGCAGGATCGCGGTGCGGCTCGACATCGGGGTCGCGTCGGCGGTCGAATCGCTCGATGCGACCACGGCGGTGCCTGCGGCCTCGTCGCCGCGGATCATGCGGAGCGTGACGCGGCGCGCGGTGCTGTCGGGCGGAACGCTGTCGCCGATCCAGCGGGTGAAGAGCGTGATGCCGGAGTCCGTCCCGCGGTAGGCCGATGTGCGAGCGGAGGTGCGATTCAGCTGTGCGATGGCGGCGGTGTCGCTGCCTGCGCGCACGTGGCCGTCGATGCGCGCCACGCCGATGCTCCAGCCGTGTTGCGTGACGGCGAACACGGGGCGGTCGGTCGGACCGGTGAGCGGCACGCCGCGCGTGACGTGCGCGCCGACGGGAGTTCCGCGCGGCAGCATGAAGAAGTCCGCGTTGATGGCGGCGAGCGCACCGGCTCCGATCGTCGATGTGGTCGCGCGCGCGTGGAGATCCGGCCCCGGCTTCCGTGCCGCGAGCGCGGGCGCGCACACGCGCGCGTCGATCTCGACGACGTGGATGGCCCACGGACCGCGCGCAGCGCGCACGAACGTGTGTGTCACGCCCGCTGTGATGGGTGTGACGGCGGCGCTGTCGGCGTCGCGAAATGCGGCGGGTGTGACCGGCGGCCGCGCGGCCACTGCCGTGCACGCCGCGGCGAGGGCGACGCACAGGATCGGTGCGGCCATACGTCCGGCTCTGAGTGCGGGAGCAGGCATGACGGTTCGAGCTCGCTTTCTGTTGCGGCCGGCCGCCCGTGGAGGAGGCGGCGCGATACGGGGCTGCGCGCGATACCGGACCCGGGCCGCTCGACTCCCGGCGGCGAGTGCGGCATCCTCGCTTGCACGCCCCTGGCAATATCGAACGCGAGGGGTGGGAACGGGAGATCGATCCCGGGCGACGGTGCGACGTCCCCGCCGGGGCCGCGGCCCGCCGCGCGTCCCTTTCGCGTGCGTGACGACCTGCTACAATTCCAGTCGACCCGGCCCGGCGCGCGCGGCCGAACCACCTCAGCAGGATCGGGAGATGAGCTGGACGATCGAGGACAGTCGCGACCTCTACAACATCGAGGGGTGGGGCATCGGCTACTTCGAGGTGAACGAGATCGGCCACGTCACCGTGCACCCGACGAAGGACCCCCACCGCGGTCTGGACCTCTACGAGCTCGCCATGGACCTCGAGGCGCAGGGGGTCGGACTCCCGCTGCTGCTCCGCTTCTCGGACATCCTGCGCACGCGGATCGAGACGCTGACCGAGCGGTTCCGCGCCGCGATCTCCGAGTTCGAGTACACCGGCGATTATACGACCGTCTATCCGATCAAGGTGAACCAGCAGCGTCACGTAGTGGAAGAGATCGTCACGTTCGGGCGTCGCTTCAACGTGGGGCTGGAGGTCGGGAGCAAGCCGGAGCTCCAGGCGGTGCTCGCGCTCACGGAGCGCGCGGACTACATGATCGTGTGCAACGGCTACAAGGATGAGGAGTACATCCGGCTCGCACTCATGGGCCAGAAACTCGGCCACACCGTGCTCATCGTGCTCGAGAAGATCGCCGAGGTGGACACACTGCTGAAGGTCGCCGACGAGATGGATGTCGTGCCGACGGCCGGCGTCCGCATCAAGCTGTCGACGACCGGCGCCGGCCGGTGGTCCGAGACGGCGGGCGAGAAGAGCAAGTTCGGTCTGAACGCAGCACAGCTGATGCGCGTGGTGGACAAGCTCCAGTCGGTCGACCGCACGAACATCCTCAGGATGGTCCATTTCCACATCGGCTCGCAGATCCCGGACATCCGCAACATCAAGGCGGCGATGACGGAAGTCTCGAGGTACTATGTCGAGCTCCAGCAGCTCGGCGTCGACATCGAGTACGTCGATGTCGGGGGTGGCCTCGGCGTGGACTACGAGGGTACGCGCTCCACGGCTGCCGGGTCCGTGAACTACTCGATCCAGGAGTATGCGAACGACATCGTGTACTCGCTCGCGGAAGCGTGCCGCGAGGCGGAGCTGCCGATGCCGCACATCATCTCGGAGTCCGGCCGCGCGCTCACGGCACATCACGCGCTGCTGCTCCTCAATGTCATCGACATCGAGACACAGATCGCCGACCCGCCGGCGGAGATCCCCGAGGACGCGCACCCGATCGTCCACGAGCTGTTCGCGACGCTGCGCGACGTGAGCGATCGCAGCCTGCGCGAGGTCTACCACGACACGCTCTTCGCGAAGGAGCAGATGCAGTCGCACTTCCACAGCGGCGTGCTCTCGCTCCGCGAGCGGGCCGTCGCCGAGCGGCTCCAGCTCGCGCTCATGAACCGGATCGCGCAGCTCGCCGCCCGCAACGAGGAGGAGTACGACGACATCCTGCCGGAGGTGAACGCGTTCCTGACCGATCGCTACTTCTGCAACTTCTCCCTGTTCCAGTCGCTACCCGACTCGTGGGCGATCGATCAGCTGTTCCCCATCATGCCCGTGCACCGGCTCAACGAAGAGCCCACGCGCCGCGGCACACTCCAGGACGTGACCTGCGACTCGGACGGCAAGATCGACCGGTTCGTCGGCTGGCGCCGTGCCAAGCCGAACCTCGAGCTGCACACGCTCCGCACCGAAGAGCCCTACGTGCTCGGCATCTTTCTCACCGGGGCCTACCAGGAGATCCTCGGCGACCTGCACAACCTGTTCGGCGACACGAACGCCGTCCACATCCGGCTCACGGACACGGGCTACGAGATCGAGGATCTCGTGCACGGCGACACCATCACCGAGGTGCTCAACTACGTCCAGTTCAACGCGCAGGACCTCATCACGACGTTCCGGCGGAAGGTCCAGAACGCCGATGGGCTGGCGCGCGTCGAGGCCAACGCGTTCATTGCCGACTACATCGCCGGGCTGAACGGTTACACGTACCTGGAGGGTGAGGGAGATTGACGGCCTCGGTTTGCGCAGCGGGATCGGGACTGCGGTGATCGGGCTTCGGTCAGTCGCGCGTGTGCGCGTGCCGACTCTCGCGGTCGCGGGATTGCTGGCGGCGTGCGCGACCGCGCCGCCGCGCGCGGCGGTCGGCGGATCCGCACAGCCGAACGAGATCCACTGGGTCCGCTCCGCCGCGGAGCATCGCGGGATCTTCCTTCAGACCTATCGTCTTGCGACCGAGCGGGTGCGCGAGCTCGCCGCGGGCCGGCGTGCCGGTACGTGGGCCGTCGTTCTGGATGCGGACGAGACCGTGCTCGACAACTCGGAGTATCAGCGCCGCCTCGCCGCACGCGGCGCACGCTTCGAGACGAGCACGTGGAACGCGTGGGTGAGCGAGGCTGCTGCCGACTCGCTGCCCGGCGCCGCAGCCTTCATCCGCGCCGTGCGCGAGCTCGGCGGCCGCGTCGCCATCGTCACGAACCGTGATGAGGAGGTGTGCGAGCCGACGCGCCGCAATCTCGCCGCGCTCGCCATCGCGGTGGACGTCGTGTTGTGCCAGGCGCCGGGCGAGAGCGGGAAGAACGGTCGCTTCGAGGCGGTACGCACCGGCACGACGGGCTCTGCGCTGCCGCCGCTCGATGTCCTCGTGTTCGTCGGTGACAACATCCAGGACTTCCCCGCGCAGACACAGCAGCTGCGCAATGCGCCCGCATCGGCTTACGCGAACTTCGGCCGGACGTGGTTTCTGCTGCCGAATCCGATGTACGGCTCGTGGGAGCGCAACCCGCCTCGCTGATGACCCTCGGCCGCACGCGACCGTCCGCACCCTGCGTGGATCCTGGCGTGCGGCCGCGCGGCGCGGGCAGGGATCGTGCATCCTCAAGCCGGGTCGAGGGAGGATTCACGGGATGGAGCAGATCGTCAGGCGGCGACTGCCCGTAGGCGCCGAGCCCGGCAGCGACGGCACACACTTCCGAGTCTGGGCACCGAAGCACGGGACCGTCCACGTCGTCGTGGAATCCGGCGACTCCGGCGAGCACGAGCTCGCGCCGGAGGAGGACGGCTACTTCAGCGGAACGGTGGTGTCCGCACCGGCCGGGACGCGCTACCGCTTCCGGACCGGCGATGGTACTGCGGTTCCCGATCCCGCATCACGCTGGCAGCCGGACGGTGTGCACGGCGCCTCCATGGTGATCGAGCCCGACGCGTACCCGTGGACGGACGAGGACTGGGAGGGTCCGGCGGACGCGCGACAGGTCGTGTACGAGATGCACATCGGCACGTTCACGCGCGAGGGCACGTGGGCGGCGGCGACCCGACGATTGCCGGACCTGGCCGCGCTCGGCGTGACCATCCTCGAGCTCATGCCGGTGGCGGAGTTCCCCGGCCGGTACAACTGGGGCTATGACGGGGTTGCGCCGTTCGCTCCGACACGCGCCTACGGCACGCCGGACGACATGCGCGCATTCGTCGATCATGCGCACGCGCTCGGTCTCGGCGTCATCCTCGACGTCGTCTACAACCACGTGGGGCCGGATGGCTGCTACCTGCAGCACTTCGCCGACGAGTACTTCTCGACCACCCATCGCACCGACTGGGGACCCGCACTCAACTTCGACGGCGCCGGCTCTGCGGCCGTGCGCGAGTACTTCCTCTCGAACGTGGAATACTGGGTCCGCGAGTTTCACGTCGACGGGTTCCGGTTCGACGCGACCCAGAACATCTACGACGCGTCGCCTCGCCACATCCTCGAGGAGATGGTGCAGCACGCTCGCGCGGCGGCCGGTGCGCGGCGGCTCTGGCTGGTGGGCGAGAACGAGCCGCAGGACGTGCGGCTGATCCGGCCGGCGGAGGAGGGCGGCTTCGGTATGGACGCCATGTGGAACGACGATTTCCATCACACGGCGATGGTCACGCTCACCGGCAGCGCGGAGGCTTACTATACTGATTACCGCGGCACGCCTCAGGAGCTGATCTCGTGTGCGCGTCACGGCTTCCTCTATCAGGGGCAGTACTACGTGTGGCAGAAGAAGCGGCGCGGTACATCGACGCGGGGTATCACGGCGCATCGCTTCGTGAACTTCCTCCAGAATCACGACCAGATCGCGAACTCGGCCGCCGGCCGCCGCATCCACGAGCTGACCGGCCCGGCCGAGTTGCGCGCGATGACTGCGCTCATGCTGCTGATGCCGGGCACCCCGATGCTGTTCCAGGGACAGGAGTATGCCGCGTCCGCGCGCTTCCTCTACTTCGCGGACCACGAGCCCGGGATCGCCGCGATGGTACGGTCCGGGCGACGCGAGTTTCTCACGCAGTTCCGCAGCCTCCGGGAGCCTGCGGTTCAGGAGCGGCTGGCGGAGCCCGCCTCCGCCCGGACGTTCGAGCTCGTACAGCTCGACCATGGCGAGCGCGAAGCCAACGATCACGTGCTGCGGCTGCACCGCGACCTCATCCGGCTCGCCCGAACGGACCCGGTCGTCGGGCGCATGGATGCGGCAGTCGATGGAGCCGTGCTCGGCCCGCAGAC
>DASUSS010000009.1:0-7988 GCA_036374995.1 Longimicrobiales bacterium
AACCCGCTCGGCGTCGGCGGCGAGCGGCTGCACGATTGGGCGTTCGCCACGCGCAGCGCCCGGCGCACGCACGGCATGGAGGGCGGTGCCGGAGGGATCGACAATGACTGGGTGGAGCGCGGTGAGGTCGGCATCGGAGCTACGATCATGGGGCGCAACATGTTCGGTCCCATCCGCGGGCCGTGGCCGGACGAGGAGTGGAAGGGCTGGTGGGGCGACGATCCGCCGTTCCACCACCCCGTGTTCGTGCTGACGCATCATGCGCGCGAGCCGATCCCGCTGAAGGGCGGCACGACGTTCCACTTCGTCACCGACGGCATTGAGGCCGCACTCGAGCGGGCGCTGGAGGCGGCCCGCGGGAAGGATGTCCGTCTGGGTGGTGGAGCTTCGACCGTCCGGCAGTATCTTGAGGCAGGGCTGATCGACGAGATGCACCTCGCGATCGTGCCGATCCTGCTCGGTGCCGGGGAGCGCATCTTCGATCCCGCGCCGGCGGATCTGCCCGCACGCTACGAGTGCGCCGAGTTCGTCGGCTCGAAAGCCGTAACCCACGCCCGCATCGTGCGTCGCGGGTCCACCGAACGCCGATAGCAGCCCATGCCGATGCTCCGCGCTCTGGCCGTGCTCTGTATCCTGGCGATGTGCGATGCACCGCGACCGTGCTTCTCCCAGGGCCGGGACTGGAGCTTCGGCCCGTTCGTGAAACTGGCGGGAGTGAATCCGGTCATCGTTCCGGACGCGTCAGCGAGATTTCTGTCGCCGCCGAACGACAGCCTCGTGAGCTGGGAGGAGTACGCGACGTTCAACCCGGCGGCGGTGGTCAGGAACGACACGGTCTACCTGCTCTATCGCGCGGAGGATGCCACGGGCAGGGCCGAGATCGGACACCACACCTCGCGCATCGGGCTGGCGCAGAGCACGGACGGTCTGCGCTTCACCCGCCGGAGCGAGCCGGTGCTCTACCCCGACCGGGATGCACAGGCCGGGTACGAGTGGCCCGGCGGGGTCGAGGATCCGCGCATTGTCGAGACTGCCGACGGCAGCTACGTGCTGACCTACACGCAGTGGAACCGCGACATCCCGCGGCTCGCGATCGCCACTTCCAACGACCTGATCCACTGGCAGAAACACGGGCCGGCGTTCGCGACCGCCGCCGATGGGAGGTATCGTGATCTCGAGTCCAAGTCGGGCGCCATCCTGAGCCGCGCGCTCGGCGACCGCATCGTCGCAGCCAGGGTGCACGGAAAGTACTGGATGTACTTCAACGTGCCGGACATCCTGCTCGCCTCGTCCGACGACCTGATCCACTGGACCGTGCTCGAGGACGACAACGGCAGGCCGTTGAAGGTGCTGTCACCGCGGCCGGGATATTTCGATTCCTGGCTGGTCGAAGCGGGTCCGCCGGCACTGCTCACGCCGGACGGCATCGTCCTGCTGTACAATGCCGGCAACAGCAGGGAGCACGGCGATCCGCGCCTGCCGCACCGCGTGTATACCGGCGGCCAGGCACTCTACGATCCCGGGCAGCCCTGGAGACTCCTCGATCGCGTGGAGGAGCCCTTCATCAGGCCGACCGAGGAGTACGAGCGCACCGGCCAGTATGTCGAAGGCACTACGTTCGTCGAGGGTCTGATCCCGTTCCGCGGACGCTGGTTCCTGTACTACGGAACCGCAGACTCCCGTGTCGCGGTCGCGGTGTGGGATCCCGGACGCAGAGACGACTGAACTGCATACGACACGAACCGAGGGAGACGACATGAAGCGCGCACTGCTGCACGCAACGTGGATCCTGCTGCTGACCGCCCTGCCTGCCGCGGCCCAGGATCCGTCCGGGTGCTGGGCGGGCACGATCGGCGCGGGTCCTGCGCAGCGCCGTGCCGCCCTCGAGCTCGAGCGTGCAGCCGGCGCATGGCGCGGCGCGATCCACGTGCTCAGCCGCAGCATCGTTTCCGATTCGCTCACCGACATCCGCGTGGCGGACGGAGCGATCACGTTCTCCGCGCCGTCGCGCGATGGTCGACCGGCGTTCAGCGGCCGCCTCGCCGACGCGCGGATCGAGGGCGAGGTCGCGGCCGACACGCTGAGGCAGCCGTTCGGCTTCACGCGCGCCACACCCGATCCGGCACTCGCGCTGGCCGGCTACTGGAGCGGCGGCCTGTACCAGGGCGAGATGATGGCGCTGCGCATGGGACTCGAGTTCGTGCCTGCACCGTGCGGCCAGGTGCTCGTCACGATGGACAGTCCGGACCAGAGCGTCGAGAACCTGCCGGTCACGGCAGTCGACCTGCGCGGTGACTCGCTGTTCCTCGAGCTGAGCTACCTCGGCGGCACGTTCCGCGGGGCAGTCGCGCCGGGCGCGACCTCGCTCGCCGGCGATTGGGTGCAGGGCGGCACGCAGCTAGGGCTCCGGCTCGTGCGCTCCGACAGCGCCACATCGTTCTCGCGGCCGCAGGAGCCGAAGCCGCCGTTCCCCTACGATGTCGAGGAGGTCACGTACCACAACGCGACGGACAGCACCCGCTTCGCGGCGACGCTGACGCTGCCTCGGGGCGATGGGCCGTTCCCGGCCGCCGTGCTGATCACGGGATCCGGCGCACAGAACCGGGATGAGACCGTGATGGGACACCGGCCGTTCCTCATCATCGCCGACCACCTCACGCGCAACGGCATCGCCGTCCTGCGCGCGGATGATCGCGGCGTCGGCGGCTCGACCGGCAGCATCATGCACGCGACGATCGATGACAACGTCGGCGATGCACTGGCCGCGGTCGAGCTGCTGCGCGCGCATCCGAAGATCGATGCCGCGCGCATCGGCGTGATCGGACACAGCGAGGGCGGCTGGGTCGGTCCGCTCGCCGCGAGCCGATCCGACGACATCGCATTCGTCGTCATGCTCGCCGGTCCCGCCGTGAGCGGTGAGGAGATCCTGTACGCGCAGACCCGCGCGATCTCCGCAGCGAGCGATATGTCACCGGCGTTCATCGAGGGCAGTGAAGCCGTCGCGCGCAGGTTCTACGCGATCATCCGCAGCGAGCCGGACTCCGCGCGGGCCGTGAACGCGATCCTCGCGCTCGCGGATACGATCCTGCGCACACTGCCGCCGGACCAGGCCGCGGCACTCGACAGCGCGTGGAGTGCCCCGGGCCGAGCCGAGCAGTTCCGGCAGTCCATCGCGACGACCGTGACGCCCTGGTTCCGCTTCCTCCTCACGTACGATCCCGCGCCCGCGCTCGACGCGCTGCGCGTGCCGGTGCTCGCGCTCTTCGGCGAGCTCGACCTCCAGGTCCCGCCGCAGCAGAGCACTCCCGTGCTGGAGCGCCTGTGGGCCGATCATCCCGATGCCACGATCCACGTGTTCCCCGGACTCAATCATCTCTTCCAGCACGCCGAGTCCGGACTGCCCGCGGAGTACGCGGCGATCGAGGAGACGTTCGCGCCGGCAGCACTCGAGATGATGACGGCGTGGATCCGGGAGCGGGTCGGCCGGCGCTGACGCGGCGATCATCGCGCCGTTACGCGACACCGCGAGCGGCGCGGTGCGGGTCATTCCATGCGCAGTACGGCGCCCGGCTCCGTGCGGCTGGCACGCCATGCCGGCAGCAGGCTCGCGAGGAGTGAAACCACGATCAGCAGTACGGCAGCCGCAGCGAGCGTCGGTGCATCGGTCGGAGCGATGCCGAACAGCACGCGCCGCAGCAGTGCCGACCCGGCGAGCACGATCGCTATGCCGGCGAGCACGCCGGGCAGCGCCATCAGCGCCGTCTCCCCCAGCACCCGACTGCCGAGGCGCAGCGGCGTCGCGCCGAGCGCGAGGCGGACGCCGAGCTCGCGCCGCCGCGCCGCAGCCCGCACGGCCGCGCCCGCATACACGCCGGCCGCCGCGAGCAGCAACGCCACGACCGAGAACACCGACAGCACTGCCGCGAGCGAACGTTCGCGCGCAGTGGCGGAGTGCAGCGTCCGCTCGACGTCCATCTCGTCCCAGAGCGCGAGACGCGGATCCAGCCCGCGCACGGCACTGCGGATCGCGACAGCCGCGCGCGCCTTCGACGTCCTGGCGCGCGCCACGACATCGACCGTGTTCACCGGCCAGTCGGCGTGGCGGATGTATACGGTCGCCCGCGGCTCCACGAGCGGTCCGCTCAACCTCACGTCCTCGACGACGCCGACGACCGTTCCCTCGACGAAGGGGTCGTTCAGTCGCACCGTGATCCGCGCTCCGACCGCGTTCGCAACGCCCAGCTGGCGCGCCAGAGTCCGGTTGATGACCACGGGCGGTGCGACCTGCACCGGATCGGCGTCAGCGAACGTCCGGCCCTCGACCACATCGATGCCCGCCGCTGGGAAGTAGGCGGCAGTCGCAACCAGCACGTCGGACACGACCGGCTCCATGTCGGAGCCGTGGAGGAGGACGCCGGTCGCGGGATTGCCGGCGTACATCGGTCGGAAGCTCACGAGACCGGCCGCATCGATCGAGGGCTCCGCGGCGAGCAGTCGCTCGAGACGGGAGGCGGCGAGGCGTCGCGCGTCGCCGGACGCATCGTCGGACGTGAGCGACAGGCGCGCGGCCACGAGAACGCCCGCGTCGAACCCGGGATCGACGGCCCTTGCGTTCAGCACACTGCGCGTGGCCAGGAGTGCCGTGACGGTCAGAGTGAGCGCCAGCGCGATCTCCACTGCCGGCAGGACGCCCATGCCGGGGCCGCGCACGACGCGCGCGGTCGACACCGCAACGCTCGCCCTGTCGCGCCGCATCACGAGCGGCGCGAGTCCGATCACGATCGTTGCGATGACGAGCACGACCGCGCACAGCGCAATCGCCGGCCACGAGACACCGATCTCGTCGAGCCGCGGCAGCTCGGGCGGAAGCAGACGGCGCGCACCGTACACGCCTGCGAACGTGAGGAGAACCGCCAGCGGAAGGCTGCACAGAGCGATCGCTCCCGACTCGGCCAGCAGCTGGCGCAGCAGGCTGCCGCGCGATGCGCCGAGCGCCACGCGCATGCGCAGCTCGTCCGCGCGACCACGCACGCGCACGAGCACCACGCCCGCGACGTTCGTGATCGCAATCAGCAGCAGCAGAGCGACCGCGAGCGCAACCGCCAGCCCCTGCGCCCGCATGTCGCCCGTGACTTCCTCGATGAGCCCGACGGCATCGGCCGACCACTCATCGCGCTCGTCGAACACACCCGGCCCCGCAGCCATGCGCTCCACCTCGGCGTCGGCGCCGGCAGGTGTGGTCCCGGCCCGAAGGCGTCCGAGCACCAGCAGGAAGCGGCCCCACTGTCGATTGTCGGGATCGGGCACGAACGGCACCCAGTACCGCTGGCCGTCCTCGAGCCAGCCGAACGACGGCGGCTCGAACACGGCCGGCATCACACCGCTGACGCGAACCGACCGCTCACCGAGCACCACGGTCCGGCCGATGACGGACTCGTCTCCGCCGAACCGGTCGCGAAAGAGCCCATCACTCAGCACGATCGGCTGCGGCTGCTGCACTGCATCCGCAGCCGTGAAACCGCGCCCCAGCCGCGGCGCCACGCCCACCACTTCGAACCACTCGGGCGACACGGCGGCCCCATACACACGCTCGGGATTCCGATCCGTGAACGTGATCCGGTCCGGCACCAGTCCCGCAAGCGCAACGAAGCTCGTCGACTGCTCGCGCCACGTCTCGAACGCGGGCACCGACACCACGTTGCGGGCCCGCGCCCGCGGAACGTTCCGCTCCCACAGCACCACCAGACGTCCGGCGTCCGGGTACGGCAACGGCTGAAGCAGTACGCCATCCAGCACACTGAACACCGCCGTGGCTGCACCGACGCCGAGAGCGAGCGTCGATACCGCAGCGGCCGCATACGCCGGGCGCCGCGCCAGCGTACGCACGGCAATCCGCAGATCCGCCAGCACGAGGCGCAGGTGCTCCACTCGCGCCAGACGCGCATCGCGGTGCGCACCCCGCTCGTGCAGCTCGGCCCGAATCGCAGTGACATCGCCGAACACGCCGCGCGCGCTCGATTCCGCTTCCGACCGCGTCATCCCGCGCTGCATCAGATCGGCGACGTGTGCAGCGAAATGGAAATCCAGCTCGTCATCCGCATCGCGCGCACTGTCACGTCCCCAGAAGCGCAGATAGCGCCGCCAGCGAGGCTCCTCCGACCTCATCACCCGCGCTCCGGCGCCGTCACCAACAGACGGTCCACCGCCGCCACCATCCGCTTCCAGTCCGCCAGCCGCGCCGCCAGCTCGCGCCTGCCCGCCGCCGACAGCCGGTACACCTTCGCTCGCCGCCCCGTATCCGACAGCTGCCAGCTCGACAGCAGCCAGCCGCGGTCCTCCATCCGATGCAGCGCCGGATACAGCGTGCCCTGCTCCACGTCCAGCTCCGCGTTCGTCACCTCGAAGATCCAGCGGCCGATCGCGTACCCGTGCATCGGCCCCCAGCTCAGTGTCTTCAGCACGAGGAACTCGAGTGTGCCCTGGACTGCGTCGATCACGTTGCGCGGCATGGAGCCCCTGTTGCGGAGGGGGATGTCGATAGGTGACGAACCAAGGTATGGGGCCTCACGCCTCGGTTCGCAAGGGGTCCGGGATGAACTGCCAGGAGGACAACGGATTCAATCGCGGCGCGCGCGGAGGACATGAGCTAGGGAGGCTCAACAGTCGTCGAGCAGATCGCACTCTACCGCTGATCGTCACCCGAAGCTCGCCGGCCTCCGCGCGCTCCGCGATTGAATCCGTTGGTGGCGCGAAACGCCGCTACTCCATGCTCGCGAGCAGCCGATCGAGCGCCGCGTAGCTCTCGTTCATGCCCTGCTCCATGCCGGATGCCACCATGCCGTCGCGCTCTTCCGTGCTGAAGAACAGCGCAGTCGCCACCACCTTCGTGCGATCGCCGTCGATCGGCTCGAACTCCGCCGTCTCGAGAACCACGTAGCCCGGCATCCCATCCCACTCGAACGTGTACACCAGCCGGTCCTGTGGACTCACTTCGCGGAACCGGCCCTCGAAGCCGTGCTCGCCGTGGTCGCTGTGCTCCACGAACCGCCAGTGGCCGCCCCGCTCCAGCTCGAAACGCTCGATCACCAGTTTGTTGCCGCGACCCCACCACTGCGCCAGCAGCTCCGGTTCCGTATACGCGCGCCACACGCGATCGCGCGCCGCATCGAACACACGCTCCGACCGGATCTCACGATCCGTCGGCATCGTCACCGTCGCCCTGGCCTCCGTCCCCATCGCGCCCATCATGCCTCCTCTTTCGTTCGCTCGAGGAACTCCCCGAGCCTGTCGAGTCGGGCAGTCAGCATCTGCCGATACCCTTCGATCCACGCCGCCTCCGCACCCATCCCGTGCGATCCCAGCGTGCACATCCGCACCCGCCCCTCCTTCCTCGTCCGCACCAGCCCCGCCTCCTCCAGTACCCGCACGTGCTTCTTCATCCCCGTCAGCGTCATCCCGAACGCCATCGCCAGCTCCGTGATCGACGCGTCCCCGCGCCCGAGCCGCTCCACGATCCCGCGCCGCGTCGGATCCGCGAGGGCCGCAAACGTCCGGTCGAGGCGTCGCGAATACTGAACCATATGGTTCAGTATAGGAGCGCCGGAGGGACGCGTCAAGGGTCGACGTCTGGCGGCGCCCGAGCGACCGGTCGCGCCCGGCAAACGGAATAACGGAATCATCTCGCAGAGTTCAGGGAGTGAAGTCGAGGTTCGGAAGGCTCAACGGTAGTGCGGAGTCCCGTGCTCGAACTGCCCGCGCGCCTCCAGAGCTCGCCGTCCTCTGCGCGCTCTGCGAGATGATTCTGTTGGCGGTCGAACCGACGAAGCGGGTCGACTACGCGAACGGACAACGGACTTCACTCGCGGAGTTCAGGGAGGGAATCGAGGTTGGGGAGGCTCAACGGTGGTGCGGGGTCCCGTCCTCGAACTACCCGCGGCGCCTCCGGAACTCGCCGTCCTCCGCGCGCTCCGCGATTGAATCCGTACCTG
>DASUSS010000010.1:0-52683 GCA_036374995.1 Longimicrobiales bacterium
GTGGTGCCGTCGGCAGTCACGGAAGTCGGATTCGCCACGGCGCTGCTCAACGTACCCGATACGCCGCCGGCGACGAACTGGATCTGCGGCTGCTGCGACAGCTGCACACCGGCCGCCGTGATCGTCACCGTGACCGTTTCGGCGGTCTTGTCGGTGACGCCGAACGTGTAGGTGCCCGGTGTGGCGGTCTCGACCACGGTCGTGCGCTGCGCGCTTCCCGTGAGCGCGACGCTGAAGCCGGCATCGCTCAGACCGCCGATCGCGTTGCCGAACGCATCGGCGAGCACGACCGTGACGGTCGACGCGGCGGTGCCATCCGCGGCCAGGCCTGCCGTCGGCGCGGCCGTCGCACTGCTCGCTGCGGGGGCGACCGGGCCCGCGCCGAACGCGATCGTCGGCTGATCGTTCAGTGTCGTGGCACCGACGGTCACGACGACCGTGATGGTGCCGGCAGTCGTGCTCTTGACATCGAACACGTACGTCCCGGGCGTCGCCGCCTCCGTGACGGTGCCGGCAGTGGCGCCGCTTGCCAGCCCGATGCCGAACGAGCCGGCGAGGCCGGGGACGGCGTTGCCGTTCGCATCCCTGAGCAGGACCGTGACGGTCGACGCGTCCGCGCCGTTCGCGACGAGGCCGCTCGTCGGCGCAGCGCTCACGCTGCTGATGGCGGCGCTGACGCCCGCGTGCGTGATCGCACTCGTGAACGGGCTGCCCGCGATCGCGGCTCCCGCGATGTCGATCGCCACTCGATCCGTTCCGGTCGCGACGGGCGTGTAGCTCGCGGCATAACCGCCGCCGCCCGTCTCGCTCACCGCGGGCGTGGCCGTATTCGCGCCGCTGATCGATACGGCGAGCGACGCGGCCACGCCGGTCACCGGATTGTCGCCGTCATCGCGCACCGTAATCGTGATCGGTGTCGCATTTCCGGCGATGCCGTCGGGAACGACGGCGCTCGAGTGCGCGGGTGACGGCGGGCCGACCGTGAGCGTGATCGGAGCCGACGTCGCGGCCGTGATGCCGCTTGCGGCGAACCGAAGCGTGCGCACGCCGATCGTGCCGCTGATGCGCAGGTCCGTGAACGTCGCGACGCCGGCGGCATCCGTGGCGGCTGTGAGCGTGCCGGCGAGTGTACCGCCGCCGGTCGCGATGCTCGCGCTCACGACAATCCCGGGCTGCGCGACGGCGTTTCCGGCCGCGTCCTGGAGCTGCACGGCCGGCTGCCGCGCGAACGGCACGCCGCTCGGCGCCGACGAGTCGGGCTGCGTGGCCATCGCGAGCCGCGTTCCGGCTCCCGTCGTGATCACGATCGACGAGGAAGTCGCCGGCGCGAGGCCGGTACTGGAGAACACGAGCGTGCGCTCGCCGCTGGTCCCGGTGATCGCGAGATCGGCGAAACGCGCGACACCGGCGTTGTCGGTCATCACCGTGGTGGTTCCGCTCAGCACGCCGCCGCCCGAAGCGATTGCGGCGGTCACCGCGACTCCGGACTTCGTCACGGCATTGCCGCCGACATCCTGGAGCTGGAGGACCGGCTGGCGCGGAAACACGACGCCGCTCGACGCCGCTGCGGACGGCTCGGTCATGATCGCGAGGCGGGACGCCGTGCCGGCGGTGCCCATCGCCGTGAACATTACGGAGTCACCCGGCAGGCCCGCGACCTTCGCCTTCAGCGTGTTCACGCCGGCGACACTGCCGAGAGTCCACACGGGCGCGATCGCGATCCCGTTACCGTTCGTCTGGATCGGATTCGTACCCGCGAGCGATCCGCCGCCGGTCGTCACCGTGAACGTCACGGCCACGCCGGGCACCGGATCGTCATCCGAGTCGGTCACCAGCACGCCGATCGGACTGCTCACCGCTGTGCCGGCGATCGCGCTCTGATTGTCGCCGCCCGCGATCGCGATGCGTGCCGGCGGCGAGCGCAGCAGCTCGAGACGCACGCGCACGAGCGCAGGCGTGTTGCTCGCATCCGGGGCACCGACGCGCAGCACGGCGTCGTAGCTGCCCGGTGCGAGAGCGGCGAGGACCGGAGTGATCGTGAGCGTCGCGGGCGCGGCGGTCGCCGTGAGCGTCGCATCGAGCCAGCCCGTCGCCCCGCCCTGATAATCCGTGACGACCGTGAGGCCGCTCAGCGAGCCGCCACCGGCATTCGTGATGTCGATCGTCGCAGGCGCAGGCACGGCGCTCGCCGCGAGCGTGAACAACGCGGAGTCAGGCACGACCTGAATGACCGGTCGTGCCAGCACCGTGACGCGCGCGGTGCCGCGTATCCCTCCACTCGACGCGACGATGTCGGCGTCGCCGGCGGCAATACCATGCACCAGGCCCTGCCCGTTGACGGTCGCGATCAGCGGGTCCTCGCTCGACCAGTCGAGCGGACGTCCGGTCAGGGCATTGCCCTGCTCATCGCGCACGCGTGCCTGGAGCGGGACGTCCGCGCCGACGTAGACGGACGCCGTGCCGGGCTCGATGTCGATGCGCGCGACATCGACGACTCCGACGAGCGTCTCCGTGCACGACCAGCCGAGACCGGCGATCAGGGGGGTCAGCAGGAGCCGGGCACGCGATGCAATGCGCATGGCTCAGTAACGCAGCCGGAGGAGTGCGATGTCGACGCGCCCGCGCCCGACGTGCACGGCGGCGCCGATGCGTGCGGCGGCATCGAGAGCGGCCCGTGCGTTCCGGCTCCGGGCACCCCGTGCGGCATCGATGGCGCCGAAGAGAGTGGCGGCCGCGGCGACCCCCATCGCAGGCAGCAGCCAGGGCCGCTCGGTGTACTCGTCGCGCACCTGGTCGGGCGGGCAGACGTTGTTCTGCGGTACCGTGAGACACTCCACCTGCGTCCGCTGGTAGAGCACGCCGATGGCCGCCGCGCCGCCCGCGACCGCGAGCAGCGCCGTCCCGGCCAGCGGGCGACCGGTATAGAAGTGACCCGCTCCCGGGATCAGACCGAGGAAGAACGCGGAGCCGGGACTGTAGATGCGGATCGGCGCATCGAGCTGCGAGATCCACGTGCGCACGCGCGTCGCATCCCCGGCCTGCGGCTCGAGCGCGAGGTAACGCTCCAGATCGGCACGCGCCTCGAAGCGGCGATTGCGACGCACGCGGAGCAGCGCGCGATTGTAGTACGGCGTCGGCCACGATGGCGCCGCCGCGATCGCGTCGGAGAAGCCCGCCTCGGCCTCGTCCAGACGGCCGGCGTCGACGAACGCGAGCGCCGCGCGGAAGCGGTCGATGGCACTGTCGGGAATGCCGGGACTGACGAGCGCCGCGGTGCGCGCGATGCGCTGGCGGACCTCTGCGGTATCCGGAGCGTCCGGCGCGAGTCGGAGGTAGCGACAGTACTCGCGCACTGCGTCCTCCACCACGCCGAGCTCCTCCAGCGTGCGACCGAACAGGAACGCGATGTTCGCCGCGCTCGTGTCCGTGCGTGCCGCGCGCTGGAGCAGGTCGCGCGCCGCCGCCGCATCGCCGAGCAGCGCGGCCTCGCGTGCAGACGCGACGAGCCGCGCCGCTTCCCGCTCGTCCTGTGCCGTGCCGTCGTGCGGCACGGCCGTGACCGTGCTGCAGCCGCGCACGGTCGGCGCGGGCACATCGCGCCGCAGGTCGAGCTCCTGCGCGCGTGCCGGGCCGGCCGGGCTGACAACCAGAGAGAGCAGTGCGAGCACTGCTGCGAGCAGTGACTTCTTCGACTTCATCTGCGAGTGTGAGGAGAAGGCGCGGCGATCCTCAGCGGGCCGGTGCGCGCACACGGACCGGTCGCGACCGATCCGTGCGCGTGCCATCACCGAGCTGACCGTCGACGTTGTATCCCCAGCAGAAATGCTCGCCCGACACGCCACGGCCGCAGGTGTGCGAGCCGAGCGCTGCCAGGAACGTGAATCGGGCGCTGCCCGTTACAGCCACCGGAACCGGCGAGTCGACCGTGCTTCCGTTGCCGAGCTGGCCGAAATTGTTGCGACCCCAGCAGTACGCCTCGCCCGAGCGCGTCAGTCCGCAGGTGTGTACTGCGCCCGCTGCGGTGCTGGTGAACGCCACGTCCGCCTGCACGCGCACGGGGTCCGGGCTGTCCGCGCCACTGCCGGAGCCCAGCTGCCCGCCACCGTTCTGACCCCAGCAGTACGCGATGCCATCGGGCGACACGCCGCACGTGTGTGCGGCACCAGCACTGATGTGAACGAACAGGATCCCGCCGGCAACCTGCGTCGGAGCCGTCCGGCCCGACGTCGTGCCATCGCCCAGCTGACCATTACCGTTGGCGCCCCAGCAGTAAGCTATCCGGTCCGCGGTCAGGCCGCACGTGTGCCGCCAGCCGGCCGTGATCGAGCGGAACGCCGGCCCTCCCGCGAACGCCGGCTGCGCGCCGTTGCCCCAGCAGAACGCGCGTCCATCCGCGGCGAGCGCGCAGGTGTGCGCGAGGCCCGCCGTAATGTCGACGAACGGGACTGCGGTGCGCACCGGCGCAGGCAGAGCGCGGTCGTCGCGATCTCCCGTGCCGAGCTGCCCGGCATCGTTCACGCCCCAGCAGTGCGCCGCGCCATCATCGTCCAGCGCACACGTGTGCGCGACGCCCGTCGCGAGGCGCGTCCACGAGGACGCACTGCGGAGGAACGTGGCGGCCGCCGCCGGCTCTGCGCTGCCCGTGCCGAGCTGACCGCCGTCGTTGGCGCCCCAGCAGCTCACCATGCCCGTGCCGGGTGACATGCACGTGTGCGTGCCGCCGGCCGCCAGCAGCGGCTGCGGCGAGAGCCGCGAACGGGCGCGGGCGGCGAAGTCGACGTGAACGCCGGATTGCGCCAGCGTCGCGCGCAGCGTGTTCGTTTCCTGATCACCGATCGTCCAGGACGCGCGCACCACACCCGAGGCATCGGTTTCGGCGGACGCGGGCTGCACGGTGCCGCCGCCGGCGCGGACCGAGAAATCGATGCGCGCACCCGCCACGGGACCGCCCCCCGCATCCTCGACCCTCAGCACGATCTCATCGGGGAGAACGCTGCCGCGCGGCGCCGACTGGTCGGTGCCGCCGACGGCAACGAGTCGCGCCGCCGGCTCCGCGATCCCCGTCGCATGCACGACCGCGACGACGTCCTTCGTTCCCTGGATCCGCGCGCTCAGCTCGTTCGGGCCCGGCGCAGCGCCCAGCGTCCAGCGCGCCATGGCCAGGCCGTACGCGTCGCTGATCGCCAACGCCGGCGTCACCTGCCCGCCACCACCGGTCACCGCCAGCTCGAGCGCTGCGCCCGCGACCGGCCGTCCGTCCGCATCCTCCACGAGGATCCCGATCGGCACTGTCAGCGGCTCTCCCACCACGCCGGTCTGATCGTCGGTCAGCACCGTGAGTCGCGCCGCTGCTCCCTGCGCGGTCGCCGGCGCAGTCGAGTCGGAGGATACCGGCGCCGCGGCCGGCGACGCCGACTCCGTGAGCTCGGTAGTACCGTCGTCGTTCGCGCCGATGAGCGGCGCCATCGCGCCCGCCAGCGCAACGAACACGCCCAGCCCGATCAGGCGCGGCATCCGGCGCGCGCGGCGCGCGGTCGCGATCGGCGCTGCGGCAGCATTGTCGTCGGCGGCGGCCGCGATCGGCCCTGCGGCGGCGTGGTCGTCGGCATCGCCATCGAAGAAGAACCGCACGACGGGAGTCACCGGCTCCGGCGGCGCGGAAGGAGACGGCTCCCCTGTTGGTGGCGCCGCGCCCGCAGCCGGGATCGCGGCGG
The DNA here is from genome assembly GCA_036374995.1 of Longimicrobiales bacterium. Classification (GTDB taxonomy): domain Bacteria; phylum Gemmatimonadota; class Gemmatimonadetes; order Longimicrobiales; family RSA9; genus SH-MAG3. The sequence goes on from DASUSS010000010.1 coordinate 5,715, forward strand.
ACGCAGCCGGAATCGCGGCGGTCGCGGCCGGGTCCGCCTGCGGCCGGAACACGATCGTCGGCGAATCCTCCGGCGCCGGCGCCGAGGCGGCAGGTTCGCTCGGCCGCTGCGTGATCACGGGCGGCGCCACACTGCGGAACGCAGCCGCACGGTGCAACTCGGAGACGAACCGGCCTGCATCCCTCCAGCGCTCTTCCCGGTCCTTGCGCAGCAGGCCGCCGATCGCACGCTGCATGTACGACGGCACGTCGCGCCGGAACTCCGTGAGCGGCGGCAGCTCCTCGTGCTTCTGCTTGTAGATGATCGTGTACAGATTGTGTCCCGCCCACGGCTGCTGACCCGTCAGCATCTCGTACGCGACGAGACCGAGACTGTACAGGTCGCTGCGACCGTCGAGCGGCAGCCCGTCGATCTGCTCCGGCGACATGTACGCGGGCGTGCCCAGCGCAGTGCCCGCGATCGTCAGCGAGGCCTCGGCCTCCGTCGTGCGCGCAATACCGAAGTCCGACAGCAGCGTGCGTCCGCCCTCGGTGTCGAGATAGATGTTCTCCGGCTTGATGTCACGGTGGACGATGCCGTGGCGCTGATGCGCGTAATGCAGCGCGCGCCCGATCTCGCGCAGCACGGTGTCCACGACGACGATCGGCAGCGGGCCATCCTCGCGCACCGCCTGCTTCAGCGTGCGGCCCGGCACGTACTGCATGATGAGCGCGAGACTGCCATCGCCGAGGTGACGGCGGCCGAAGAGCGTCACGATGTTCGGATGGCGCAGCCGCGCGATGAGTCGCGCCTCACGGGCCAGGCGCGCTACCGCCTCGGCATCGTCGAGGTGGATCTGATGGACGACCTTGATCGCGACGTCCCGGCCCAGCTCGCGCTCGCGCGCGTGATACACGATTGCCGTACCACCACGACCGAGCTCGCGCGTGATCTCGTACTCCGCCGCCAGCTCCTGCAGACGCGGATACACGATGCCGCCGCTCGACGCCGATCCTGCCGGCGCAGGGCCGCCCGAGCGATCGCCGCCTGTGGTCACCACACCCTCATGAGCACCATGACTACGAGGATCAACAGTACGATCGTCACCGCGAGCTGAAGCTCGGTCCGGCGCACGTGCCGCGACCTGCGCCGCCGCCGCGACGACTTCGGCTGGGCCAGTACGATCGGAGCATCGACGCGCTGCCGCGGCGGCTCTTCATCACCGAACAGCACCACGGCAGCACTGATGTTGTCCGAGCTCCCGTTCCGGTATGCTTCCGCCGTCAGCGCCTGGGCCGCCGCCCACGGATCGTCCGCGCGCGCGACGTGCTGCTTCAGCACCTCGTCCGACACGCTGCGGTGCAGCCCGTCCGTGCACAGCAGCACGGCATGGCGCTCGCGCGCATCGAACGGTCCGAAGACATCGACCGCCACGTCCGCCTCCGTGCCCAGTGCACGCGTGAGCGCGTTGCGCCACCGCGAGCTCACGATCTCGTCCGTCGCCAGCCGCGCCTCCCGCATCGCCTCCGCCACGAACGAGTGGTCCGTCGTGATCTGGCCGACCGACTCCTCCGTGATGCGATACGCGCGGCTGTCGCCCACGTTCGCGATCTCGTAGCTGCTCCCCGCGCGCAGCAGCGCCACGAGTGTCGTGCCCATCCCGCTCCACGCCGGATTCGCGGCCGCGAGCGAGTGCAGCTCCGCGTTTGCTGCCGCCACCGCGCCGCTCAGGTCCAGGCCCGCTTTCAGCCGGGTCCACACCGTCTCCAGCGCGCGCTGGCTCGCCACCTCGCCCGCACTGTGGCCACCCATGCCGTCCGCCACTGCCACCAGCTCACGACCGTCCGACAGCCGGACCGCCAGCACGGCGTCCTGATTCACCGGCCGGCGCCCGCATTCCGTATGACAGCCCGTCCGCCCCCGCGCGAACGCCACCGCTCAACGCTCCCGGAACACGAACGTCAGCTCGCCGAATTCGATACGGTCGCCATCCTCCAGAACACGCGGGGCGTCGCCGGTCAGCGGGGATCCATTCACGATGACGTGATTCGTCGACGACATGTTGCCGAGATGCCAGCGACCCGCCTCGTACACCATGTACGCGTGCAGCCGACTCGCCGTCGCCGACCGCAGCTGGATGTGGTTGTGCGCAGGGTCCGCCTTCCGGCCGAGCGTGAATCGCGTCACGCCCGCAACCTTCACGAACCGGATCTCCTGATCCGCGCCCGCATGCATCGGCTCGAGGCGACCGGGCAACAGCTGGAGCGTCGCGTCCGCATCCGCACCGGCCGCCGCCGCACCGTCGTTCGCTCTGTCGATCCCGGGGACACCCGGCGCCGGACCGTTCCCGGACTCCCTCAGGATCCGGACGGCCGGCGCGGTCGAGTTGAAGGTAACATCATCGCCCGCTTGCGACCGCGCCTCGCTCCGCGCCGGCTCCGGCCGCCGCGCGGCGGGCGCAGGGTAAACCAGCGGCGGCAGCTCACGCTCCCGCGACTCCCCGCTCGACCGTACCCGGATCACGACGAGGCGCGCCGCCGCGGCGAACAGCACCACCGCCGCCAATACGAGCAGCACCACGCCCACATCGAACGGGGCGGGCGCCGATAGCGCAGCGAGTTCGGTCGGGATCACAGCCTCCTGGCCGCGCGGCGCGACTCCTTCGCCGCCGGCGGTGATGCTCAGGATTCAGAATGCAGGGCTGCTGGGCTCAGCTGAGCCGCCCCGGAATCTTTCCACTGCGTGGAGGTGTTCACAAGCCACGCCCTGCGGCGCAGGTTGCGTACCCGCCGCACTCATGACGTATCTCTCGTTATGATAATAGCTTACACTCGATCGGCCGCTGCCGGTATCCGGGAAACCGTAGCAACAATGCAACAGTATCCCACGCGAACCGGCCCGACGTGACGCAACCGTGCGACGGGGCGCCCAACGGCTCCCATCTAGAGCGCGGTCCAGGCCTCCAGCCGGAGCGCGTGCCAGGCGGCGGCCGCACCGTCGCCGGCCAGCTCGGCCGCACGTGCGGCGGCGTAGTGCATGATGGCGTACTGCACCGGGATCGTGTAGTTCGCGTGATCGACCCAGGGGCGGTCGGGGTCGGCGACGCGGCCGCGCACGATGAAGATCTCACGCGCGAGCGTGTCGGTGAGCGGAAGGTCCACCCATGCGCCGGTCGAAGCGCGCTCGTCCGGGGACATGGGAACCAGGCCGCGGTCGTCCGGCTCGCGCAGCTTCCAGGTGAGACCGGTGCGAACGGTGTGAGGGGCGAGACCGAGGCGGGTGACGGACGGGGACGGTGTCATGAAGTGGATGGGACGCTCTCCGTAAGTGCTCTGCACGATCGCGGCGACGAACGTGTCGACGGGGGTGAGCGAGGTTCCGCGCGTGATCGTCGCGTGCAGCGGTCCCGCGCGCAGCTCGAGGTCCTGCTCCGCGGTGAACCAGGTCGCGGCCATGCGGTCGATGTCGGCGTCCTCGAACGGCAGGATCGAATCCTCCGGCGGATCGCGCACCTCACCCCATGCGGCGAGCAGGCGCGGATGTATGGAATCGCGCGCGAACGGCCGCTGGCAGATGATGCGCGTGCGGTCCGCTCGCGGATCGTCCTCTTCGGTACACGCGCGTGACAGGTCGCGGACCTGCCTCGCGTAATGGGGCATGCCGAGGTAGGGCGCGAGCACGATCGTGACGTCTTCGCGCACGTGCTCGACGTGCTGGAGGTACCAGAGCGGGAACGAGTCGTTGTCCCCGTTCGTGACGAGCACGCCGTACGGCTCGACGCTCATGAGGACGTTGTGCGCCCAGTCGCGCGCGGTCCAGTCGTCCGCGCGGCTGGCCCAGCTCCAGTTCAGCGCGAGCGGGACGAGCGCGAGCGCGAGGATCGGTGTCGCTGCCAGTCGCGCGAGGCCGGCCATTGCCGGCACGCGCGTGCGCGCTGCATGCCACAAGGCCGCGATACCGACTCCCGCCCACACGCCCCAGAAGCTGAAACCGATCAGGAAGAAGTAGTCGCGCTCGCGTACCTCGTGCAGCGCGGGATCCGGGAATTGCTCGCGCGCGATGGAGTAGCCCCAGCGGAAGTTGAGATAGGCGACGAGCGCGACGGACAGCATGAACAGTGCGGCGCCGTGCAGCAGCGCGGCAGCGCGATCGTGCCGCCAGTGCGTGCGGGCGCCGAGCGCGATCAGGACGAGCACGAGCAGCGTGAACAGCGGGCGCACTCCGCCGAAGAGCGGCGACTTCCCTGCCACCGAGCGCGCCCACTGCCAGTCGAAGTACTGCGCATAGTTGACCAGCTGCGACAGCACGAGCGCGGCGCCGCGCGGCTGCGACATGTCGTTCGGATCGCGCACGACGGAGCGCGCCGGATACTGCGCGCGCGTGAGTGCGTCCGACAGAGCGGGACACCCACGCGCCGCCCCGTTCGTGTAGATGCTCACGGCTGCATCGAAGAGCGACGCGCACACCGGATCCGGCTCGTTCACGACCGGCCGCTGCGCCGCGCGGATCGGCAGGAACAGCTGAGCGGAGAGCGCCAGAACGACCGCCGGCACCGCGGCAGCCAGAACGCGCCGGTTCAGGAGCGAGCCGCGATCGGTGCGCCACACGAACAGCAGCACGGCCGGGACAACGAGCACGCCCATCAGATGATTCGTCGCACTCAGCGCCGTCACGTATGCGGCCGCGACGAGCAGCTTCGCGTTGCGCGTGTCGCGCCAGCGCAGCACGAGCCACAGCACGAGCGCAGTCGTGAGAAAGCTGAGCGTGTAGACCTTCTCGTTCACGTTCGACTGATGCCACACCGTGAATGCCGAAGCACTCACCAGCACGGCACACGCTCCGCTCACGCGCCTAAGCGTACGCCCGGCCGGCCGGAGGCCGCGCTCGATGATCAGGAACAGGAACGCATGGGCCAGTGCACTGCACAACGCGCTGAGCACGTTGATGCGCAACGCAGCAGACCAGCCTGCCGGCGAGAGCAGCACGTCCCATGCGCGCGCGACCATCACGAACAGCGCATTGCCCGGCGGATGCGGGATGCCGAGCACGTGCGCCACCGTGATGTATTCGCCCGCATCCCAGAACGCGACGGTGGGGGCGAGCGTCAGCCAGTACAGGAGGAACACCGCGGCACCCGCGATCGTCGCGCCGCGTACGTCAGGCGCAGGCGCCGCCATGGCGGCGCGAGCGCCGTGGCGGCGGTGCTCGCGCCACTGCTCGACCGGTGCGCTGCGCACGGTGTCGGCAAGAATGCGCAGCCAGAGCGCGAACCGCGCCCGGATGCCGCCATTCCGCGCCGCCTCCGCCCGCATGCAGCGGAACACATCGGCCATCTCGGCTTCGTACTCTGCACGCAACGACACGGGATACGCACGAAGCAGCACGGCGAATGCCGCCTGCTCCAGAGATCGGCCGCGCCGGACTCCGCGCCGCACGCACCGGCCGCGCAACGCCGTCATCGCGCGCCGCGCTCCGGCAGCAGGTTCCTGGAGCGCGCTGCCGAGACCAGCCGCGCGAGGCGCGCCGCTTCCCGGCGCAGCGCGCCGCGGCCGCGCGCCGTCAGACGGTACTGCCTCCGCCCGCCCTCACCCCCCGACGCCTCCTCGATCAGCCCGTCCGATCTCAGGCGTCGAATCGCACCGTACAGCGTGCCCGGCCCCAGCCGGATCTCGCCGTCCGTCTCGTGCTCGACCCGCTTCATGATCGCGTAGCCGTGCGCCGGCCCGTCGGCCAGGGCCAGCAGCAGGTGAAAGACCTGCGGGCTGAGTGGCTCGCTCGTGTCGCTCATTCGCCCGTCCTCGTGACGCCGCGCGATATATCGTAATGCGATATATCGGAGTTCCGGCTCCGGCGCAAGCGCTCCGGGGTGACGGCCGCGCCGCGCACCGGGTCGAGCACAAGCGTTCCTTGCCGGCGCGGGGGGCGCCTGATCCGTGCCGGGGGCGGCTTGCCTGATTCCCGTCGTGACGTGATCTTGTATGCACTCCCCGGCAGTATGGCAGGCAGAAGTACGCCCGTCCCTCATTCATCCGAGCGGGACAGTACCGATGAGCTCTTGCCGAAGAGAGCGCGCGTGAAGGCGTCAGCAGCGGAGGCCTCGAAGCGGGGGCTCGTGCGCGCGCTCGTGCTGTCGTTCGTGGCGGGCGCGATTCCGATCGCGGGCGCGTTTCTCTTTCCGGACACGCTCCAGGATTACGAAGCCCTGACGTGGCTGCTGCTGCTGGTGCCCGCGTTCCTGTGGGCATACGAGCGGGGCTGGCGCGGTATTGCGACGGCACTGGCGTTCGGGATGGCGGCAGTGTCGACGACGTACGTGCTGACGGAGCTGGGCGGCCGGCAGGTGCCGGACCTGCTGCTGCCGGTGGTCGTGGCGTACATCGCGATCACGCTCGGCATCGGTGTGTTCGGCGAGCGGGTGGCGCGCGGCGGCTTTGCCTCCGCTCTCGACGGTCGCGCACTGCTGGACTCGCTGACGAATCTGCCGACGCGCGAGCAGGCGGAGCTGCACCTCGAGCTGGAGTTCGCGGCGGCGCAGAAGGGCCGGCCGCTGACCGTGGTCCTGTTCGACATCGACGATCTCGCCGAGTACAACACCCGGTACGGACGGACAGCGGGCGACGGTGTGCTGCGCGGTTTTGCCGGCGTGGTGCAGCAGTTCACGCGGCGCATGGACCTCGGCTCGCGCTACGGCGGGGACGAGTTCCTGTCCGTGCTGGGCGGTGCGCGGCCGGAGGGTGCGATGATCTTCGCGACGCGCCTGCTCGAGCGCATGCGCACGGCGGAGTCGAACGTCGCGGTTCCGACGGTGAGCGCAGGCATCGCGACGTACCGTCCGGAGATGGCATCGCCGGCCGACCTCGTGCGCGAAGCCGAGCAGGCGGTGCAGCTGGCGAAGCGCGACGGCGGCGATCGCATCCGTGTGTTCGGGCGCGCGCTCGAGCCCGACGACGTGCGGGACACGTCCATGGCGGAAGCCCGCACCGGTGCCGACTCGCCTGCCGAGCCGGGCCCGGACACCGCGGTTGCAGCGCAGCCGGTCGTGCCGTCCGACACCGTGGGCCGCGGCCGGTCCGCGTTCCTGCTGACAGCGGATACCGACGCGCGCACACGTCTCGCCGCGTTCCTCACGGAGCAGGGTTTCCAGCTGTTCGAGGGGACCGCGCTGCTGGACGCGTTGCTGCCGCTCCAGAGCGATTTCGATCTCGTGTTCGTCGATGTCGCGCCTCATGCGCGCACCGTGGCGGACCTGATCCGCGGCATCCGCTCGCGCTCGCCCACGACGCGCGTGATCGGTATCCCGCGTACGGAAGGCGGTGCGCTCGCGCCGGAGGTGCTCGACATCCGCGTCGACGCACACTACCTGCCGAACGTCGAGATGGACGCGCTGCGGCAGCAGATGCAGGAGCTGCTCGCGGAGCGCGATGCACTCCAGGTATCGCTGCTGCGTCAGCGCCAGCTCTCCGACGAGATCCGCGCGATCGACCGCCAGAGCCGCGCCGCGATCGAGGCGAGCGAGGCGAAGTACCGCTCCGTCATCGAGGCCATCCAGGAAGTCATCTTCACCACCGATGCGAACGGCACGCTGACGTTCCTCAATCCCGCGTGGACGGAGATCACCGGATTCGATGCCTCGGAGTCGCTCGGGCGTCCGCTCCAGGACTTCCTGGTGCCGGAGGATGCGAATGCGCTCCTGGCCGAGCTCGCGATCACGCTCGAGTCTCACGGCACGCACGTGCGTCATGAAGGGCGCTGGCGCACGCGCGAGGGCGGCGAGCGCTGGATCGAGCTGCGCATGCAGCTCGATGTCGGGGCGGAGGGCGTGCTCGCCACGTCCGGCGTGCTCGCGGACATCACCGAACGGCGCGCCGCGGAGGAGGCACTGCGGCAGAGCGAGGAGTACTTCCGGTCGCTGATCGAGAACTCGAGCGACATGGTCGCCGTGCTGAACGCCGACGGCACGATCCGCTACGTCAGTCCGGCAGTGGGTCGCGTGCTCGGCCGGCCGCCCGCGGAATGGATCGGCACTGACCCGTTCAGTCGCGGCACGGAGGGCGCGGCGGTGCAGCGCGCGGCGTTCGATGAGGTGCTCGCGGCGCACGGCAGCAGCCGCACGACACAGGCGCGCGCGCAGCACGCCGACGGCACGTGGCGCCACCTCGAGATCACGTGGCGCAACCTGCTGCAGGTGCCGGGCGTGGAGGGCGTAGTCGTCAATGCCCGCGACGTCACGGACCGGCACGAGTCGGAGCGCGCCCTGCGCGAGAGCACCGAGCTGCTGCTGCGCGCGCAGAAGATGGACGCGATCGGCCGGCTCGCCGGCGGCGTTGCGCACGACTTCAACAACCTGCTCACCGCGATCCAGGGACACGCCGACCTGCTGCTGAACGATGTGCCGCAGGATGGGCCGCTGCGCGGCGACCTCCAGGAGATCAGCGATGCCGCAGCGCGCGCAACATCACTGACGCGGCAGCTGCTCGCGTTCAGCCGCCGCCAGGTGATGCAGCCGCGCGTCATCGATGTGAACGAAGTCGTCGGCGACATGGAGCGCATGCTGCGCCGCGTGATCGGCGAGGACATCGAGCTCAGCACAGAACTGCGCCCGGACGCGGGACGCGTGCGTGCGGATCCGACGCAGCTCGAGCAGGTGCTGCTCAACCTGATCGTGAATGCGCGCGATGCCATGGCGCGCGGCGGCAGAATCGTGATCTCATCCGGACGGCGCACGTTCCGCCGGTCCGATTCCCTCCCCGCCGAGCTGGCCGCCGGCGAGTACGTCGTGCTCGTCGTGTCGGACGACGGCAGCGGGATGGAGCCGGAGGTGGCGACGCACGCGTTCGAGCCGTTCTTCACGACGAAGCCGCCGGGCCAGGGCACCGGCCTCGGCCTGTCGACCGTGTACGGCATCGTCAATCAGAGCGGCGGACACGTCTGGCTGAACAGCACGCCCGGCGCCGGCACGGAGGTCACGATCGTGCTGCCGCGCGTCGAGGACGAGGCCGACGCCCGCGTGGAGCGGCCGGCGCACAGCAACGGCGCCGAGGGCGGAACCGAGACGATTCTGCTGGTCGAGGACGAGAAGAGCGTGCGCGACCTCGCGACGCGCATCCTCCAGCGCCGCGGCTACAAGGTCATCGCCGCCGCGGACGGCAACGAGGCGATCGAGGCCGCCGAGCGCGCACACGGCAGGATCCACCTGCTGCTTACCGACGTCATCATGCCCGGCCTGAACGGCCAGGACGTCGCCGAGCGCGTGCGCGCGCTGCGCCCCGACGTCCGCGTCCTGTTCATGTCCGGCTACAACGAAGAGGCGGTGCTCCGCCACGGCGTCCTCGCCGCCGGATCCGCATTCATCGAGAAGCCGTTCTCACCGTCCGCCCTGCTGGACCGGGTGCGTGCGATCCTGGGGGATCCGCCGGAAGATCCTGCGGACGCGGCACCAGAATTCTGATACGGCGCATCCGCACAGCATCGCGACCCGAAAGCACCGGCGGCTGCTGAGTCGGCCGGAATCGTTTTCGCCGATCCGTCAGAACACGATGCCGAGAGCCAGCGCGTCCCTGTCTCCGAGCGATGCGCCGAAGCGGATCGAATTGCCCGCGAGCGGCCCACCCACTCCCAGAAGACGAACGTCCAGGCCGATGTCCACGGCCAGACCGAGATCGAGATCGTCGTCCGTGTTGCCACCGAGAAACGCGTCCAGAATGACGCGCGGCGCCAGGTACGGCACGAAGCGCGCGCCCTCGCTCTGGAGCGACAGACCGAGCGTGACACCTGCCGGCGCACTGATCCGCACACCATCGCTGATACCCGCACCGACGCCCAGCACCCAGTCGACGTCCACCGGAAAGTCCGTCGACGCGCTGTTGATCAGGCCCATGTAGTCGACTCCGCCGAACACGGCCAGGTCTTCATCGCCACTGCCCTCCGACAGACCGAAACGCAGACCGTAGTTCCACGTCGACGAGCGCCAGGTCCCGAGCAGACCCAGGCCGCCGCCGTCCATGTCGGCCAGGAAGATGCCCAGCCCCGGCTGCGGCTGCGGCGGCAGCAGGAGCGGTGCATCCCACGCAGCCTGCGCGCGGGCCCCGGCGGGCATCAGGAATGCGACCAGGAGCACGACACTCGAACACAGCTTTCTCATCGACCTCTCTCCTGTCTACAGGATCGCATCCGCCTCGATCTCCACCAGCATGTCCGGATCGATGAATCCGGTGAACACCATCGTCGTGGCGGGACGAATCGCGTGGAATACCTCGCCGTGTGCGCGGCCGACCGCCTCCCAGTCGTCGGGCGAGCGAACGTACATGCGCGTGCGGACTACGTGCTCCGGGCCTGCGCCGAGCTCGCTCAGCGCGGCCAGGATGATCTCCAGACATCGGCGCGCCTGCAGATACGCATCCCCCGGATACGCGATCCGCCCGTCATCGCCGACCGCGGCCGTCCCGGATACGTGAATCCGTTCGTCCACGCGCATCGCTCGCGAATACCCGACCGTGGTCGCCCACGGCGCCGCTGTGTCGACTCTCTGCCGCATCGCCTCTCCCGGCGGACCCCTCCCGGCGGACCCGGCACCAGATTTCAGTTCCGGCCCGTTCCGAAATGACCTCGTCCACTACCTGTCAGCCGGCGCGAATGATCCGGCGGATGAAGGAACCGGTCAAGATCAGGGTCGCTCCAACGGCGCAGAAGCAGAAAGCCCGCGGCACCTGGGGTGCCGCGGGCCTCCCGACGATCATGTCTCCCGGGGACGAGTGTTCGACGCCGGGGGCGTTTCTGAATTCTGGTGCCGCGTCCGCGAGGTCCGCTACGCCTTGATCGCCTGGCCATCGATATGGATCCGGACCTCGTCCCCCACGAGGACGCCGCCGGCCTCGAGCGCCTGGTTCCACTTCAGGCCGTAGTCCTTCCGGTCTATGCTCGTGCTCGCCGTGAAGCCGAGCTTCTGCTGGCCCCACGGATCCTGGCCGCGGCCGGTCTCCTCCGCCTCGAGCACGACCTCGCGCGTGACGCCGCGGATCATGAGGTCGCCGGTGACCCGATAGCGGGAACCGCCGAGCGGCACGATCTCGCGCGCAACGAACGTCAGGTGCGGATGGTTGTCGGCATCGAGGAAATCGGCCGAGCGCAGGTGGGCGTCGCGCTGCTCGCTGCGCGTGTCGATGCTGGCCGCCTCGATCTGCACCTCGATTTCGGAGCTCGACGGGTCCTCCTCGCTCAGTCGCAGCTCGCCGCTCACCGTCCCGAACTGACCCTTCACCGTGGCGAACATCATGTGGCGGACGGCAAAGCCGACCTGGGTGTGATCCGGATCGAGGCGCCACGTCGTGAGCTCGGTAGCCTGCACGGTCGATTTCATGGGCCCTCCATTAGCTTAGTAGTGAGACAACTGCCCGAAAAAACAGCGGCGTCCAACCCCGTGCCGCTTCACAAATATCTTTGTACTAAAATAACATACGCGCGCACGCTGTCAACCGGCGCCGCGGACCAGAGCGCACGCGAATGGGATCGCTGACGTCGCGTCTCCGGGCCGGCCATGACCTCGGCTCGTGTCGCGCGGCCGGGCTTTTTCGCACTGTCGCCGGACGGGGCACAGCCACAAGTTGCGCCACGGGAATTCAAGGAGGTCGGGTGGAGCAGAACGGGTTGCCGGGTGTCGAGACGGGCGCGGTGATCGTGTTGCGGTTGTACGACGTGGCGTACGCCATCGATCTGCCGGCGGTCGAGCGGCTGGCGGGTGCACAGGAGGGGACGTCGGCGACGCGCGTGCGGCTCGCGCGCGTGGAGCCGAAGGCGCTGGCGTACGGCGTTCCGCCGGTCGGGCTGTCGCTCGGGATCGTACGGGTACCGCTCGCGGACGGCCGCGAGATCGCGGCAGCGGCGACGGCGCGCGCCTACGAATTCGGTGCGATCTCGATCATCGTGCGGGTTCCCGTTCAGCAGACGGCGTGGCCGGAGTTCGTCGGGCTTTCGCGGGCGGTGAACGCTGCACTCCAGGGGAACGGCCAGGGGATCTGGGCCGAGCTGATGGAGCGTGCGCGGCGGGTCGTCGGCCCGGCGCTGCAGCGGCCGGCGACGTGGGGCGTCGAGGAGGACTACCTCGTCACGACCGTGCAGCGGTTCGATCGCAGCATGACCGGTCAGGAGCTGCTCCGCACGGTGGACCTCGCGACACTCCTCGCGGGGGAGAACAAGCCGCTCTCCGAGCAGGCGAAGAGCGAATACCAGCGGCACGTCTTCACGTACTATCGCGACGACCTCGTGGCGCTGTCCTGGGATCACGCATTCGTGTGGGATCCCGCCGGAGAGTCGGATGTCGCAGATGTGCTCGAGGTCGCCAACGCGCAGCTGCTCGAGCTACGCTACTACGATGAGCTGCTCGACGAAGAGCTGCCGCGCATCTACGATCGGGTCGAGGAGACGCGCGGCGGACTCGCGTCGCTCTCCCGGCGCCGCTTCTCCCGCCTCGCGCGCACGATCTACAGCCGCGTCGCGGAGGTGACGGAGATCGTCGAGCGCGTCGACAACGCACTCATCGTGACCGAGGATGTCTACCTCGCCCGTATCTACGGCGCGGCCCTCGAGCTGTTCCGCGTCCGCACGTGGGCGAACGGCGTGGAACGCAAGCTCGAGCTCATGCGCGACACGTACCGCGCGCTTTACGACGAGGCCGCGACCGCGCGCGCGGAGATCCTGGAGGCGGCGATCGTCCTGCTCATCGTGCTCGAGATCGTGCTCGCATTCCTGGGGTGGCTCGGTTGAGCCGGCGTCGTGGGCATGCCGTCGTCCACCCGGGGCGCGCGGGTGCAATTGACCGCGCGCGTGTATTGACACATTGCCGCCGCGATATTATCTTAGCACTGAGATTTGAGGAGCCGACCCGCTCATGACCGATCAGGAACTCGCACTCAAGCTGTTCGTCGTGCTCTCCCGCGCACACCGTGCAGTGGAGCGGCACTCGGAGCTGGACATCAACCGTCACGGTCTGTCGGCGGGTGAGTTCGCGATCATGGAGGCGCTGTACCACAAGGGCCCGCTGCTGCTGGGCGAGGTGCAGCGGAAGATTCTGGTGTCGAGCGGCGGCGTGACGTACCTGGTCGACCGTCTCGAGGCGGAGGGGCTGGTGGAGCGGCGGGAGTGCGAGACGGACCGGCGTGCGCGCTATGCGGCGCTGACGCGCAAGGGCGAGCAGCTCATGAAGCGGATCTTCCCGGAGCATGCGGCCGCACTGGAGCGTGCGGTGAGCGGCCTCTCGACCGCGGAGAAGCAGCAGGCGATCGACCTGTTGCGCCGGCTGGGCACGACGTCGGCGGAAGGTCTGGCGCGGCTCCAGGGCCGGGGCCGCTGAGTGGCGAATCTGGCGCGGCTCCGGGGCCGGGACCGCTGAGTGGCGAATCCGGCGCGGATCCAGGGCCGGGACCGCCGAGCGGCGGGCTCGCGGGAAGTTTCGGGAGGGACTCATGAAACTGACGACGACGGGATTCCATCACATTGCGCTCGTGACTGCCGACGCGGCGCGCGCGGCAGCGTTCTATCGTGATCTGCTCGGCATGACTCTGCTGGAGCAGGCGACACGGTCCGACGAGACCTACGCACTGCATGTGGGCAACGATGCGGGAGAGCCGGGCAGCGTGCTGACGTTCGTGGAGCGGCCGGGCGCGGCGCGCGGCCGGCCGGGAGCGGGCGGCATCCATCACTACGCATTGACGGTCGGGACGGCGGAGGCGCAGCTCAAGTGGAAGCGCTGGCTGGGTGATCACGGCGTCTCCGTCGCCGGCCCGTACGACCGTGGCTGGTTCCGCAGCATCTACTTCGCGGATCCGGACGGGCAGATCGTGGAGATCGCGACGCGCGGTCCCGGATACGCCATCGACGAGTCGGCGGATGCGCTGGGCACACGCGTGGTGGTCCCGCCGACCGCCGAGCTGCGCGGCACGCGTGACGAAGCGGAGATCCGCGCGCGTGGCCACGCCGAGCCGGTGCCGGACATCTCTCCCGAAATGCGGCTGGACGGACTGCATCACATCAGCGGTCTCACCGATGATGTGGAGCGGATCGGCGATTTCTACGAGTCAGCGCTCGGGCTGCGGCTCGTCAAGCGGAGCGTGAACCAGGACGATCCGGCGATGCCGCACTGGTTCTGGGCAAATTACGATGGGCGCGAGGTCGCGCCGCGCAGCAGTCTCACGATGTTCGGCGGCTGGCACCCGGGCGGAACGCGACTGATGGGAACGCTGAAGCGTGCGATTGCAGGAGCCGGACAGACGCACCACATCGCGTTTCGTGCCGGCGATGAGGATGAGCTGCACGGCTGGATGGATCGGCTGCGGGCGCTGGGTGTCGAGACAAGCGATGTGCTCGACAACCGATTCTTCCGGAGCATCCGCTTTCGCGCGCCCGACGGACTGCTGATGGAGATCGCGACGGACGGGCCCGGATACCTCGCGGCAGCGCGGGAGGCCGCGTGATCCCGCAGGCGAACGGCGGTTCCGTTGAAGTGTTCGTGCCGGACGGTGCGACCGATGGAGTACCGGTCGTCGTGCTGTTGCATGGTCGCGGCGCGGACCGCACGGACCTGTTCGCGCTGCGTCGCTTCCTGCCGGACGGCTGGGCCGTCGTCGCGCCGGATGCGCCGTTCCCGGCGGCGCCCTGGGGCTACGGCCCTGGCCGCGCCTGGTACCAGTACCTCGGTCGCAACCGGCCCGAGCCGGACAGCTTCCAGCGGAGTCTCGAGCATGTCGACGATCTGCTCACGCGTCTTCCGGAAATCATCGGGCGCGAGCCCGGACCGGTTGCACTCGGCGGGTTCTCGCAGGGTGGTGCGGTAAGCATGGGATACGCGCTGACGCACCGCCGCCCGGGGCTGAGCATCGTCAACTTCAGCGGCTTCCTGGCGGACCATCCGGCGGTCGCGCCAACGCCCGAAGCGGTGGCAGGAGCGCGCTTCTTCTGGGGTCACGGCACGGCCGATCCGGCGATTCCGTTCGCACTCGCGATCGAGGGCCGTGAGCTGCTCGCGCGTGCCGGCGCCGACCTCGAGACGCGCGACTACCACATGGGTCACGGCATCAGTCCGGACGAGCTCGCCGATGCCGTGACCTGGCTGCAACCCTCGCTGGATCGCTGAGAACACACCGGTCGTGACTGGCTTGGATGCTGCATGCACGCAGGTGGTGTGTGCAGTCATCTACCAGGAGGTCACATGATCGATCGCAAGGATCAGCGGCGTGACGCGCGCGACGAACAGCCCAGCGCGGCGGAACAGGCGGGCGAGGGTGTGGGCGGCATCGGCGGCACTCTGGCCGGTGCAGGGATCGGCTCTCTGGCCGGGCCTGTGGGCACGATCATCGGTGGACTGGCGGGTGCAGTCGGTGGCTGGTGGGCGGGCGAGAAGGCCGGTCGCGCGCTCGAGGACATGGGCGATCACGAGGACGACTATCGCCGGCATCACCGCGAGGCCGCTCGTTCCGAGGTGGACTGGGACGAGGCTCGCATCGGCTACGGCGTCGGCCACGCGGCCGGTCGCAACCCGGATTATCGCGGCCGCTCGTTCGACGAGGTGGAGACCGACCTGCGCCGCGGCTGGCGTTATCAGAACCGCGACTACGACTCGATGCGGCCGTACGTGCGGTACGGTTTCGAGAGGACATCGCGGGACCGCCGCGACTGAAACGAAGCCAGCCGGAGTGAAGGTGACGGCGTGACCCCGCTCTCGCCTTCACTCCCGGTGCCGCACCCTGATCAGCCCCTCCTGCGCGATCGATGCCACGAGCTTTCCGTCACGGGTGAAAATGCTGCCGCGCGCGAATCCGCGTGCGCCGGCGGCTGCGGGACTGTCCATCGTATAGAGCAGCCATTCGTCGGCGCGGAACGGTCGATGGAACCAGATCGCGTGGTCGAGCGTCGCGGCCTGGAGCTGAGGGCTGCGTATGCCGAGGCCGTGCGGCTGGACCGCGGTCGCGAGCAGACCGTAGTCCGACGCGTAGGCGAGCGCGGCCTGATGGCTCAGCGTATCGTCCGGCATCGTGCCGACCGAGCGCAGCCACATCCGGCGGATCGGGCGCTGCGGCGAGGTATCGAACGGATCGAGATCGATCAGCCTGAAGTCGAACGGCCGATCCTGCGTCAGCACATCGCGCACGGACTCCGGGATCAGATCCGCGCCCGCACGAATGCGCTCGAGCTCGGAGGTCAGGCCGTCCGGCGGCGGCACGTCCGGCATGTCCAGCTGGTGCTCGAGCCCGTCCTCGCGGCGGTGGAAAGACACGGACATGTTGAACACCGCGCGGCCGTGCTGGATCGCGGTCACGCGCCGTGTCGTGAAGCTCTTCCCGTCCCGCAGCCGATCGACGAAGTAGACGATCGGCGAGTCGAGGTCGCCGGGCAGGATGAAGTAGCCGTGCAGCGAGTGGGCGACGCGATCTTCCTCGACCGTCCGCTGCGCAGCGACCAGCGCCTGACCCATGACCTGGCCGCCGAAAACGCGGCCGCTCCCGATGTCGCGGTTGCGGCCGCGGTAGATGTTGAACTCGATCGGCTCGAGGTCCAGCAGCTCGAGCAGATCGCCGATGTCATAGCTCATGCGCGCGGATTCTACATTCCGCCCGCGGGTGCTGCCACCTCAGCTGCCGCTTCGGCCGTCGTCTCCGTCTCCCGGTCGCGGAACGCGAGCACGAAGAAGACGAGCACGGCGGCGGCGAACGCCGCGGGGATGTACCAGAACCCGCGCCACTGCTCGAGTGTGAGCGATGTCGCGTCACCGAGCACGCGAGCATAGACGTTGCCCGCGATCTGCGCACCGATCAGCATGCCGACGCCGTACGTGATCAGTACGAGGAAGCCCTGCGCCTGGCCGCGGATCGCCGGCGTCGACTTCTTGTCGACGTAGATCTGGCCGGTCACGAAGAAGAAGTCGTAGCAGATGCCGTGGAGCAGGATCCCCGTGGCAATCATCCAGAAGACGGCATCGGGCGCGGCGAGCGCGAAGAGCACGTAGCGCAGCACCCATGCGGCCATGCCGACGGCGAGCATCCACTTGACCCCGAGTCGGACGAAGAACAGCGGCATGAGCAGCATGAACACGACCTCGGACATCTGGCCGAGCGTCTGCGTGGCCGCGATCCGGGTCACGCCCGCGTCGCCGAGGAAGAGCTGCGTGAAGTTGTAGTATGCCGCGAGCGGGATGCAGAGCAGCAGCGATGCGGCGATGAACACGTAGAACGGCCGGCTGCCCAGCCGGTCGAGCGCATCGAGACCGACGATGCTGCGCACCGACGTCCGCTGCCCGGCCGCGCGCGGCGGCGTGTGCGGCAGCGTGAACGCGTACAGGCCGAGCAGGATGCTCGCGGCAGCCGCCGTGTACAGCGGTGCCGGGCTCTGCTCCGGCAGACCGTCCGCCACGAAGCGGCCCAGCACGAAGCTGACGAACAGACCTGCAATGATCCAGCCGATCGTGCCGAACACGCGGATCAGCGGGAACTGCCTTTCCTGGTCACGGATGTGATGGAACGCGAGCGAGTTCGCGAGCCCGAGCGTCGGCATGTAGCACAGGTTGTAGAGCAGGAGCAGTGTGATGAACAACGTCGGTGCACCTGCGGCTCCCGGCACGGCCAGCATGATCCCACCGCCGATCAGGTGCAGCACACCGAGCACTTTCTCGGTCGCGAAATAGCGGTCGGCTACGAGACCGAGGAAGAACGGGGCGACGATCGCCGCGATCGGATTCACGGTGAACGGCCAGTGCGTGAGCGCCTCCATTCCGTGGTTCGTCATGAAAACGGCGACGGTCGTGTACCATGCGCCCCAGACGAAGAACTGGAGGAACATCATGATGCTGAGGCGTGCGCTCATGGCAGCACCCTGATCCTGATGTTGCGATAGGCGACCCAGTCGCCATGGTCCTGCAATCCGATGTGGCCGCGCTCCGCCTTGCCGTACGTCGGCCACTCGTTGAACTTGCTGGCTGCCACCCGCTGCTTCCAGTCATCGCTGCCGAGCTCGTACTCGACGACCTTCTGCCCGTTCAGCCAGTGCTCGACGTGGTTGCCGTTCACCAGGATCCTGACCGCATTCCATTCGCCCGCGGGCCTCACGACGCCCTCCGGGGCCGGATGCAGGCCGTAATTCGCGCCGGCTGCCGTGAGGCGCGATCCGCCGTCCACGTGCCGCGCATCATCCAGCACCTGCATCTCGGGCGCACTGTAGTAGATCGGATCGCTCGTTTCGACCGCGCGATAGAAGATGCCGCTGTTGCCCCCCTCACGGACCATCCACTCCAGCTCCAGCTCGAAGCTCTCGAACTGCTCGGTCGTGATGATGTCGCCCCCGGGCTCCACCATCGTGAGCGCACCATCGACGACGCGCCAGCCCGCGGGCAGGTCCTCCCGGTTGTAGCCGCGCCACGCGTCCGTGCTCGTGCCATCGAACAGCGCGATCCAGCCTTCCTGCGCACTCATGTCCTGCTCCTCCGCCGCCGATGCCGGTGCCACCTCATCGACCTCGGGACTGCCGGGTGCGCACGCCACGGCCGCGATGGACACCAGCAGCGCTGTACACGTCCTTCTCGGAATCATCGCTCGCTCTCCGCTGCATGGTTGACTCTCACAGACTCCACCCCGCGCGATACTCGCGCGTGAGAAACCGGTTCGCATCCTCGTCGTTCGTGATGCGCATTGTCACCGGATCGAACTCGATCCGCTTTCCCTGCCCTGCGCGGAGCGCGACGATGCCGAGCAGCATCACCTCCGTGAGCGGCGCCGCGTACTCGAACGGCGACGTCGGCTGCGTCTCGCGCTTGCACGCGCGGATCCAGTTCGTCTCGTGATCATCGCCGATGCGCGGATACGTCTGCGGTACCACCGCCGCGTGCTCGACGAGCGATTCCGGGAACAGCTTCGGGTTGCGGCCGTACGTCTCGTGGATGAGCGCGCCCCAGTCCCCGATGTAGAGCACGCCGCCCTCGCGGTTCAGCACGAGGTCCGGCGGCAGCAGCGGATGTCGCGGCGGCATCAGCCCGCCATCGTACCAGTGCAGACTGACCGGCGGCTGGAGTCCGCGCGCGGGAAACTCGTAATGCGCGGTCATCGCGAGCGGGTACGTGACCGGATTGTCGCGCGGACCGCCGAACGGTGTCGATGTCGCCTCGATACTGCTCGGGTATCCGAGTCCCAGCGCCCAGTACGGGTGGTCCAGCAGGTGCGCGGCCATGTCGCCGAGCGCGCCGACACCGAAGTCGATCCAGCCGCGCCAGTTGAACGGATGGTAGACCGGATGATACGGCACGTCGGCCGGTCCGAGGAACAGATCCCAGTCGAGCGTGTCCGGGACGCGGTAATCCGCTGCCATCGCCGCTGCGGTGGCCTCTCCGATCGCACGCGAGTTCCAGCTCGTGCGCGGTGCCGCCGGCGTACCGTTGGCCGCCTGGAGCGCCGCGTAGTCGGCCGGGCGCGGGATGCCCTGCGGCCAGATCGGCCGGTTCGTCCAGATGTGCACCTCGCGCACCGGACCGATCACGCCCGCCTGGATCCACTCGTTGATCTGACGCGCGGTATCGGTCGAGTGGCCCTGATTCCCCATCTGCGTGACGACGCCGGTCGCCCGCGCGGTCTCCAGCAGCACGCGCGCCTCGCGCACGGTCGCCGTGAGCGGCTTCTGAACGTACACGTGCTTGCCCAGCTTCATTGCCGTGTCCGCAATGATCGCATGGGTGTGGTCCGGTGTCGCGATCACCACCGCATCGATGTTCTTCTGCTGCTCCAGCATCACGCGGAAATCGGCATAGCGGCGCGCGCGCGTGTATGCCTCCTTCAGCTTCACGCCATCGGGCCGCTCCTTCCCGTCGCTGTCCTTCTGCTTCCCCTCCAGCCGCCGCTCGACGTACGGGAAGTCCACATCGCAGATCGCGACGATGTTCTCCGCCAGCATCTTCTCGGCATTCTCGATTCCCATCCCGCCCGCACCCACGATCGCGATGTTCAGCTTCGCGCTCGGTGCGGTGTAACCGGCGCCGCCCAGCACGTGGCGCGGAACGATCATCGCGCCCAGCGCGGTCGTCGCAGTGGTGGTGACGAACTGGCGGCGGGTGAGGCCGGGCTGATCTGTTTCCATGGTCACTCAACGAACTGGGTTGAACGGCCGCTTACGGACTCGGGCACGCACACAGCACACGCACACAGCACACGGGACGTCCGCTCTGCTGCCGACGTTCTGGCGTCTCCAGCTATTCCGTCGCCCTCCCGGGAAAGACACCTTTGACGGACATGACGGCCTATTTCGATCACGAACGGCTGGACGTATATCAGGCTGCACGGCGATTCAACCGGGAAGTCTGGCGTATTCTCTGCGAGCTGCCTCGCGGCCACGCCGAATCGCGAGACAACCTCAAGCGGGCCGCCATGTCAGTCACGCGCAACATTGCAGAGGGTGCCGGCAAGTGGAGACTCCGGGACAAGATCCACTTCTACCACATCGCCAGGGCATCGGCTACTGAATGCGCCGCGTGTCTCGACGAGCTTGTAGACTACGATATGATCGCCAGCGAGCGAGTGGCCCCCGTCAAGGAGCTGCTCGCCCGTGTCGTCGCAATGCTCATCTCGATGATCCGGTCACTCGAGAAACGCGAGGGCCCGGACATGCAATGAACCCCGTGTGCGTGTGCGCGTGCCTGTGCGTGAATGCCGGTGCGTGCGCGACGTCCGTCCGCGACCAGGGAACGCTCGTTCGCCGGTGTCATTGCAGCGCGTCCGGCTTCCACTCTCCACGTGCCACCGCCGGCACGAACTTCTCCAGCCCTCTCCCCGGGAACTTCAGTGTCTTCTCCTGTTCCGCGCTCTGGTATGCCGTCATCAGCAGCTTCACGACTTCGACACCGTCATCGAACGTGAGGCTGGGCTTCTCGCCGCGGCGGAACGCGCGGACGAAGTGGCGGTCCTCGGCCTCGTAGCCGTAGGCGACCCATTCGTCCGCGACGACGGGCATCTGGCCGACCTCGGCGTTCTGCTTCTCGACCAGGTCCTCGCCCGCCCTGCCCTTCACTTCCCGGCTGAAGAACAGCTTGAGGCCGCTGTCGAGCGTGTTCCAGGACATCGAGTACTCGGGTCCGAGCAGCTCGGCGGAGAGGCGGAGTCCGGCGCCGACGAAGCTCCACGATGTGGTCGCCTCGCCGAGCACGCGGTGGCCATCCTCGGTCTCGAACTCGATGATCACGCTCGCGAAGTCCTCGGCCGGCGCCTTCGTGTAGTCGACGTCGCCGCCCATCGCGGCGGTGAGTCGCTTCGCGTACTCGGGCCGCGTCCACTTCAGGCTCGCGATGTGTCCCGTCACCTTCACGGGAGTCAGCGACGAGCGCGGCGCGCCCGGCTCCGTCAGCAGGTGCCGGACGACCTCGACGGAATGGCACATCATGTCGTTCAGCACACCGCCACCCTGGAGCGCGCCCTGCCAGAACCACGGCATGTGCGGGCCGCTGTGCTCCTCGGCAGCGCGGGCGAGATACGGCCGGCCGGTGAGTGCCGCGCCGCGGGCCCACAGCAGCGCGCGGCCGGTCTCGACCTGCGGCGCGAACAGCTGGTTCTCCATGTAGCCGTGATTCAGTCGCACGCTCTTCACGAGCTGCGTGACGCGCTTCGCCTCGGCGAGGTTGCGTGCGAGCGGCTTTTCGCACGCGATACCGCGCAGCTCGCCCCGGCCGCCCCTGATCGTGCCGACGATCTCTTCGACGTTCGCGATGCGCGCGTGATTCGGACCGCACAGCCAGATCGCGTCGATACGCGGGTCGGCGACCATCTCGCTGATCGATGCGTACGCGCGCGTGTCGCCGAGCTCCAGCTCGCGCGCGAGCTCTGCCGTCGCCTCCGCATTCGTGCGGTTCGGGCTGTAGATGCCGTACACGTCCGCGTCGCGCACACCGGTGAACGCGCGCAGGTGGAACTTTGTGTTGAACCCGCTGCCGATGAACCCGACGCCGAGCCGATCGCTCATGGCCGGCGCTCCATCAGGTCGTAACCGACACCGAGCTTTTCGAGCGCGGCGGGCGGGCAGCCCTGCCACTCGACGACGAACTCGTTGCCGCGAAACTCGAGATCATCGTATCCCATCTTGCTGGAGAAGAATCCGGCGGCCGTCAGATCACGGACGCTGTTGAAGAACGCGACACCCGCGCTCAGCTGCTCCGGGGCACGCGCCGGCCACGCGATGTCGTCCAGGATCGAGCGGCGCTGCGCTTCGGTCGCGTCGGCGAACGTCACGCCGTAGCGTCGGCGTGTCTCCTCATCGAGCCACGCGAAGCCCTCGTGCATCGCGCGCTGTCGCGATGCCGATGCCTCGTTCAGCATGAAGTCCATGAACTCCGGTACACCGGCATCCGTCGCACTGCCGGACTTCTCGTCCGCCGGGATGATGAGGTCCACGAGCACGGGCACCGTGCGCCACTCGTGCGCCGTGAAGAACTGCGGCTCGAGCGCGGCGCCGCCGAGCGCCTCCACCTTCAGGGCCGCGCCGCTCACCTCCTCCGGCGTCCAGTCGAGCACTCCCATGAACGGCGCTGCCGCCATCAGCTTCAGCACGTCCCTGCGTTTCATCGCGCTCACAGCGCCCCCTGGTTCCGCTGCTCCATGATGTAGTCGCTCGCGCGCCATGCGAGCGCCATGATCGTCCAGGTCGGATTCTTGTCCGCCTGCGATACGAACGTCGCGCCATCGACGGCGAACAGGTTCTTCACATCGTGCGCCTGCGACCGCGCATTGAACACGGAGCTCGACGGATCGGCGCCCATGCGCGCTCCGCCAAGCTCGTGGATGATCCGGCCGCCCGCAGCAATCCCGTAGCCCTGCTCCTGCGTCGGCATCGGCGAGAACACCGTGCCGCCCATCTGCTCGACGAGCGCGCGGAACGTCTGCTGCATGTGCCTGACCTGGTTGTACTCGTGGTCGCTCCACTCCCAGTGGAACCGGAGCACGGGAATGCCGAAGCGATCCTTCACGTCGGGATCGAGCTCCGCATACGACCGGTCGTTCGGGATCATCTCGCCGCGGCCGGAAAAGCCGATCGTCGTGCCGTAGTAGCGGCGGTACTGGTTCTTGAGGTCGACACCGTAGCCGCCGCCGGGCGGGTAGCGGTGGATCCCGCCCATGAAGCCGGCACCGGGCTCGCCGAGCCCGCCCCACACCTCGATGTGGTAGCCGCGCGGGAAGTCCAGCCTCGAGTTGTCGAGCCACCACGGCATGTAGACGTGTCCACCCTGCACCCCGCGCTCGTTGTGGACCACGTGGTTCTCGAGTGCGGGAATGAAGCCGGCGACGTCCGTCCCGGTCGTGTCGGTCAGGTACTTCCCGAGCACGCCGCTCGAGTTCGCGAGGCCGTGCGGGTACTGTGATGACCGCGAGTTCATCAGGATGCGTGTCGACTCGAGCGCGCTCGCGGCGAGCACGACGACACGCGCCTGCACGTGCTCATCGGCGCCCGTGTCCTTGTCGATGAACGACACGCCGTTCGCGCGGCCAGCGGAGTCGAGCGTCACTTCGCGCGCCATCGCGTTCGTGCGCAACGTCAGTCGCCCGGTCTCGAGTGCCGGCGCGATCAGCACGTTCGTGCTGGAGAAGTTCGAGTTCGTCCGGCAGCCGCGGTTGCAGTGACCACAGTAGTGACAGGCAGGCCGGCCGTTGAGCGGCTGCGTGATGATCGACAGACGGCCGGGAATGCACGTGATGTCCAGCTCGTTGCATGCCTTCTTCACGAGCAGCTCGTAGCAGCGCGGCTTCGGCGCGGGCTGGAAGATGCCGTCGGGATCGTTCGGCAGACCCTCGTTGCTGCCGAAGATGCCGATCAGCCGGTCGAGCCGATCATAGTACGGCGCGACATCGTCGTACGAGATCGGCCAGTCGTCACCGAGCCCGTCGATCGATCTGCGGCGGAAATCGTCGGGGCCGAAACGGAGCGAGATGCGGCCCCAGTGGTTCGTGCGACCGCCGACCATGCGGGCGCGCCACCAGTCGAAGCGCGTCCCCTCCGCGCGCGTGTAGGGCTCACCCTCGATGCTCCAGCCGCCGATGCAGGCATCGAATTCGCCGAACGGCCGGTCCGCAGTGGCGGCGCCGCGTCGCGGCGACATGTAGTTGGGGATGAGCATGGTCGAGTCGTCACCCGTGTTGTCCCACGGTCCGCCGGCCTCGAGCATGATCACGTTCGCGCCGGCCCGCGTGAGCGCGTACGCGGCCATCCCGCCGCCGGCTCCGGACCCGACGATACACACGTCGTAGACGGTTTGCTGTTGCATCGTCTGCACTCGCTGAAGGCTCGGCCCGGCCGGGGCGGCCGGGCAGCGTCGTCACGCTTCCAGTGCTGCCAGGTACTCGTAGCTCGAGCGGATCGAGGCGAACGGCTCGGCCGGCTCATCGTGCTCGACGAAGTGGTGGCGCACGCCGGCGGCATCGGCCGCGGCGATCACGCGGGCGAAGTCGATCGTCCCGCTCCCGACATCGACCATCCGGTGGTCCGGCGGTCCGGCCGTGTCCTTCAGGTGCGTCATGCGGAAGCGCCCGGGATGACGCGCGAAGTAATCGATCGGATCGAAACCCGCCCGCGTGATCCAGTAGATGTCGAGCTCGTACTCGACGAGCTCGGGATCGGTGTTCGTGAGCAGGACATCGAACGGCACGACGCCGTCGATCGCCGCAAACTCGAAGTCGTGGTTGTGATAGGCGAAGCGGAATCCCTGCGCGCGCGCCTGTGCGGCGCGCTCGTTGAACAGAGCGGCGGTCCGCTCCCAGTCCGCGATCGTGCCCCGCTGCTCCGGCGCAAGCCACGGAATCGTGATGTACTCGTGACCAATGGCCGAGGCCGTGTCCAGCGTGCGCGCCCAGTCGTCGCGCATCTGATCGAAGCCGATGTGCGCCGACGGCGCGGTGAGCCCGAGACGCTGGAGCAGACTCGCGACCTGTGAAGGTGAACGGTCGAAGTAGCCGGCGAACTCGACCTCGCGGTAGCCGATCGCCGCCACCTGCTCGAGCGTCGCCTCGACATCGCGCTGCATGTCGCTGCGGACGGTGTACAGCTGGAGTCCGATACGCCCGAGCAGCGAGCCCCGCGCCGGGGCGCAGGAGGGGTGGATCATGGTACCGATCGCGGCCGCGCCGAGGCTGGCCAGGAAGGATCGTCGGCTCTGTGGCATCGGGTGTCGGTTGAGTGAGGAGTCCCGCCAATATGGGCGCGACGGTGCAGCCGCGCAAATGGGTCGGCGGCGCCCGTGCGCGGCTCGGTGACGGGACGATTGCGCGAAGGTCGTGGTCGGAGCAGGAAGCAGGAACGGGAGCGGGGACCGCGGCGCTTACCCGCTCCCGCCTGCGGTGGGCTCAGCTGCGAACGCGCAGCGGGATCGGGTTCGACAGACGGACTTCCTTCGTCTGGCGCACACGGTTGATCAGGCGCTGGATCAGCCCGGGCTCGACCGGCGCACCGCCGTGCTCCATGAGCATCTGTGCGAGCTCGATCACATCGCTGTTGAGCATGCGGACGCAGCCGTGCGACGCGGCCCGGCCGATGCTGCCTTCCGCGTTCGTACCGTGGACGTAGTACGCCGGCTCCCGGAAGAAGACCTTCACGCGCCCCATCGGATTCTTCGGGTCGCCCGGCTCACGCGGCCGCTCGTTCTTCGCCCACTCCGAATCGGGCGGCACCCAGCGCGGATTCCAGATGATGCGCTGCACAGCGAACGACCCCCGCGGCGTCGGATGGCTCGACGTCCCGACTGCGACACCGTAGGAGGCGATGCGCTCCCCGTTCTCTTCGACGTACAGGCGCCGATCGCCGATGTCGATGAGCACGCGCAGCGCTGCGTCGTCGAACGATACTGCCGATATCCCGTCATCCGCCGATGGTCGCGTGCTGACGAACGCGATCCCCGCGGCGAGGAGCACCGCCAGAGCGGCGATTCCTGAAATCCATTTCTTCACGGCCGTTCTCCTGCACCCGGTGACAGTTCCGGACAATGTAAGTGCAGGATCGGGGCCAGTTTGTGCGATGCGGCGCGGAACTCACTCGTAGCCGATCCAGACCGCCACGACGAGCGCGACCGCGGCCACGGCGTAGACCTTCAGCATGAACGGCACGACGAATCGAAGCCACCGGTCGTAGGGCACGCCGGCGATGGCCAGAATACCGATGATGACGGGATTCGTCGGAACGAGGATGTTCGTGAAGCCGTCGCCGAACTGAAACGCCAGGACGGAGACCTGGCGGGAGACACCGACGACGTCGGCGAGCGGCGCCATGATCGGCATGGTGACGTACGCCTGGCCGCTGCCGGAGGGGATGAAGAAGTTCGTGAGTGCCTGCACGAGGAGCATGCCGACGGCCGCGAGCGAGGGGCCGAGCGACTGGAGCGGGACGGCGAGGCCGTGCACGATCGTGTCGATGACGCCGCCGTCATCGAGCACGACCTGGATCGCGCGCGCGAATCCGATCAGGAGAGCCGTCATCGTGAGCTCGGCGGCTCCGATCCCGAATACGGTCGCAGCGCGGTCGGCGGGGATCCGGCCGATGAGCGCGAGCAGGAGTGCGAGCGCGAGGAAGAGTGCGCTCATCTCGATGAGGTACCAGCCCAGCTGCGTCAATCCGTAGATCAGCACGAGCAGAACGGCTGCCACGGCCATGAGGGCGAGGCGGTGCGTTCCGCTCAGCGTCGTGCTCTCCACGACAGTGCTCGGTGCCGGCGCCGGGATGTCGGCCACGAGGCTGCGCGATGGGTCCGCCTGCACGCGCCGGGCGTAGCGCCATACGTGATGGACACCGATCGGCATGAACACCAGTGACAGGACCAGCCGGTACCACAGGCCGGACCCCGGCTGCAGGCCGGCGACATCCTGGGCGATGAGGACCGTGAATGGATTTATGGTCGCGACGCCGTAGCCGACGGCATAACCGACCGTCATGATCGCGACCCCCGTCACCGCGTCGTAGCCCAGTGCGAGTGCGAGCGCGACGAGGACCGTGACGAAAGGAAGGTACTCCTCGGCCATGCCGATCGTGCTCGAGCCCGCCATGAACAGGACGACGCCGCCGAGGATCAGCCACAGCGGCCGGTGACCGAGCCGCCGGAGCGCGCTCGCGAGGACCGCATCGACCGCCCCCGTTTCACGGAGCAGCGCGAACGCACCGCCGATGATGAAAACGAAGAAGATGATCTCCGCGGCGGCCTCGAGGCCGCGGGGCACGGCCGTGAACACGGCGACTGGGGAGAGCGCCTCCCGGTCCGGCGTGAGGTGGAACGTGCCCGGCACGACCTGGAGCCGCCCGTGCTCGTTCTCGACCCGCTCGTACTCGCCGGCCGGGAGCACGTACGTGAGCAGCAGCGCGACCACGATCATGCCGAACAGGAGCACGAGCGTGTGCGGCACGCGGGACCGGCGCGGCTCTGACTGCATCATTTCCCTCACGGCTGTGGTTGCAGGGCCGCCACAGGATGCGCGCGCGGCGGTGCCGGGATCAAGGCGCGTCGGTGGGTTCACGGCACTTCCGGCATGTCGATGAGGGCGGAAAACAGGCTCGTTGCGCCGTTCCTGAATTCTGGTGCCGGGTCCGCGCCGGATGGTCCGCCACTTGCTCTCCCGGAGGGCATGACCGCCGGACTGCTCCCCCGTCTGCGGGCGATCCTCGCCCACGATGTGCTCCGCTTCGCGGTGCTGGTCGCCATCGCCGCGTTCCTGCTGGACTGGGCGACCAAATCGTGGGCGTTGCAGGCGCTGGAGCACGGCGGGGCTCCGCTCGGCTCGCTCATGCTCGGCATCGAGCGGAACGCGGCGTTCGCGTTCTCTGCGGGTGAGGGCCGCCTGCCGTTCGAGGTGGTAATTGGTCTGCGGATCCTCGCGCTGGCGGGGGTCCTCCTCCTGTTCTGGCGGGTCGGCGCGCGGAACCGCCGGCTGGCCGCGGGCTTCGCGCTGCTGATTGCGGGCGGGTCCGGCAACGCCGCCGATGTGCTGTTTCGCGGCGGCGCGGTCGTCGACTTCATCCACGCCGGGCCGTTCACGTTCGAGGTCGGTGGTGAGCTGGTGCACGCCGGCTTCGTGTTCAATGCCGCGGACGTCGCGATCCTGCTCGCACTGGGACTTCTCGCCCCGCTGATCCAGGAGTGGTCGCTCGGCGGGCAGCGGCGGATCGCGGAATGGGAGGCGCGCTGGCTGCGCGGTCGCCAGCGCACGGAATGAACGACGTGAAGCAGGCGCGCGACGCCGCCGGCGTCCGGCGCCTCGCCTGGCTGCTCGACGACAGCATCCGCATCCCCGGTACCAGCCTCCGCTTCGGCATCGACCCGCTGCTCGGCCTGTTGCCCGGCGGCGGCGACCTCGCCGGCGGCGTGCTCTCGGCGTATATCATCCTCGCGGCTGCGCGGCTCGGTGCCCCCGCATCCGTGCTGGTGCGGATGGGCGGCAACGTGATCCTCGATGCCGCCGCCGGCACCATTCCGCTGCTCGGTGACCTGTTCGATGCGGGCTACAAGGCGAATCGACGGAACGCGCGGCTGCTCGAGCAGTACGTGGACGCGCCGCGACCGGCGCAGCGCAGCAGCCGTATCGTTCTCGCTCTCGTGCTCGCGGCGATCGCCATCGTCGTCGTCGGAGCCGCGCTCCTCGGCATCGCGCTGATCCGCTGGATCGTCGCGCAGGCGTGACGTACCGGTGCAACATACGCGGCGGCGAGGACGTGCCGTCGCCGCCGCGGCTCACATCGGAATCCCCTGACAAGCAACGACATACGCGACGTGCGAGTGGCCGCGGCGCCGGTCGGCACCCGGCGTGCCGTCCATCCAGCCCGGAGTCGAGCGCCGCTGCCTGACCCGGAGCCGCGGCCATGGCTCCGGTTCCCTGGCAACCTGCGACTCCCGAGCCCGGCACGTCATGAGCCCGAAGCAGATGCAGCGCCTGCTGGCGCTGCTGCCCGATGTGCGCAACACGGACGATCTGCTCGACCTCGAGCACAGACTCGGCCCCTTCGACGAGGAAGATGCCCTGGACGCCCATGCGCTGTTCCTGATCGCTGCGCTCCGGTGCCGCCTCGCGTCGGGACCCGCGCCGTCGTCGGAGACGTTCTCGCTGACGCGATCCGGGCCCGCGCACGCGCCCGAGCGCTTCGAGGTGCGCGGGCGGATGGGCACGCGCATCGTCCGCGTCGGCTGGGCGGACGGCATGCTGTTCGGCAGTCTGTACGGTCTGCGCAGGGTGGGAGCCGACGAGCCGTACTTCGCCGACGCGGAATCGGCGCGGCAGCGGATTCGCGCGCACTTCGATGAGGTGCTCGAGGAGATCCGCGCGCGCGCAGTCGCCTGACGGACACGCACACCTCCGGCCGAGCCGTGGCTCGGCTCCGCCGCAGCACGTATGTTGCCATCCAACCCGGTGGAACGAGCAGGAGACCAGGATGGACAAGGCGACGACGACGAAGAAAACCGCGACGGTGAGCTGCCCCTTCTGCCTCACGCTGAATCGCGTCGACATGGGCCGCGCCGCGGACCGGCCGAAGTGCGGCAAGTGCGGTCGGCCGATCCTGCTGGACCGGCCGATCCGCGTCACCGATCAGGACCTCGAGCGCGTCATCAAGGACTCGGATGTGCCCGTGCTCGTCGACTTCTGGGCCGAGTGGTGCGGCCCGTGCAAGATGATGGCACCCGTACTCGACGATATCGCACACCAGCGCGCAGGCGACGTGCTGGTCGCGAAACTCGACACCGACAGCAATCCGACCATGGCCGTGCGCTTCTCGATCCGCGGCATTCCGACACTGATCGCATTCGCGCATGGACGCGAGGTGGCCCGCGAGGTCGGCGCGGTGCCGCGGCCGCGGCTCGACGCGCTCATCGAGAAGGCGCAGTCGGTCTGAGCCGGCGCTAGTCGGAGCGCAGTGCCACGACCGGTGGAGTGGCCGCAGCGCGGCGCGAGGGCACCCAGCACGCGAGCAGCGCGACGCTCCCCAGCAGAGCCGGTACGATCGTGAATGTCAGCGGATCGATCGGCGCTACGCCGTACAGCGCCGACGTCATGAGTCGCGAGATGGCGAGCGAGCCGCCGAGGCCAACCGCGATGCCGACCCCGACCAGCGCAGCCCCACCGCCCACGACGAGACGCAGCACGTCCGACGACGTGGCGCCGAGTGCCATGCGGATGCCCATCTCGTGTGTCCGCTGCGAGACGCTGTAGGAGATCACGCCATAGATTCCGATTGCGGCGAGCGTCAGCGCGACTCCGGCAAACACTGCGAGCAGCAGCATCACGAACGTCGTGGATGAGAACTCCGCGGCAACGATGTCGTCCAGCGTACGCACGTTGGAGAGCGGGACGTCGGCGTCACGGCGCCGGACCAGCTCGCGGATGCGCGGCACGAGCGCGAGCGGATCGGCCGCCGTCCGGGCCACGAGCACCATCGTCCGACGCGCGCCCGAGGTAGACGCCTCGACCCACTGCGCGTGCGGCACGTACATCTCCGTGCGCGGCGTTTCGGTCGCCGCGTTGTGGCGCACGTCCTCGACCACACCGACGATCGTGATCCATGGGCGGTTCGGATCCGTGCCCAGGCGGAAGCGGCTGCCGAGCGCGCGTCCGCCCGGCCAGTAGGTATCCGCCATCGCGCGGCTGATCACCGCGACGGGCGGCGCACCGCGACGGTCTGCCGGCTCGAACAGGCGGCCGGACAGCAGGCGCATGCCCATCGTCTCGAAGTAGCCGTCCGTCACGATCTGCCAGTCTCCGTTCGGGTTCTCCTCCGGTCGCCGGGCCTGTCCCTCGATCGTGATCGACCAGTTGCCGATTTCGCCCGTGAGCGGCAGCAGACGGCCCGCGGCAGCGCTGACGACACCCGGCAGCTGACGCACCTCGTCCACCAGCTCGCCGAAGAACCGCTCGACACGAATGGCGTCCTCGTAGCCGGCGAGCGGCAGCGACAGCTCCGCCGTCAGCGCCGACTGCTGATCGAATCCGAGGTCGATCTGCCGGAGTGCGGCGAACGTACGGATCATGAGCCCGGCTCCGATGACGAGCATGACCGAGAGCGCGAGCTCGGCGACGACGAGGCCGCTGCGGAACCGCTGGCGGGCGCGGCCGCCGCTCATGCTGCGGCCGCCTTCGCGCAGCTCGGTGTTCAGATCGGGCCGCGAGAGCTGCAGTGCCGGTACGAGACCGAACAGCACGCCGGCGAGCAGCGAGACGGTCGCAGTGAACACGAGTGCCGCACCGTCCAGATGCACATCACCGATGCGCGGGATGCTCGCGGGGTCGAGCGCGACGAGACCGCGCACTCCGGCGAGTGCGATGAGGAGCCCGAGCGCGCCGCCTCCGACCGCAAGCACACCGCTCTCCGTGAGCAGCTGCGCCATGATGCGTGCACGGCTGGCACCGAGCGACGCCCGCACCGCGACCTCGCGGCGCCGCTCCTCGGCACGAGCGAGCAGCAGGTTCGCCACGTTCGCGCACGCTATCAGCAGGACGAAGCCGACCGCACCCGCAACCAGCAGCAGCAGCGGCCGTACATTGCCGACGACCGCGTCACGCAGCGGCTCCGCGAGTGCACCGAGCTCAGCGGCCGCGTGCACCAGTCCGTCCGTCACCCAGCGCCGCGTGATCAGATCGAGCTCGGCATTCGCCCGCGCGATTGTCGCGCCCGCGCGCAGCCGTGCCATCCCGTAGAGGTAGTGACTGCCCCGCTCGCCAAGCAGTGAATCCGCCGCCAGCGGGAGCGGCATGTACAGCTCGGTCGGCACCGTCGACTCGTAATCGAGCGGCACCGACACCGCCGCCGGGAGCACACCCACCACCGTGCGTGCCGTGTTGTTGACCAGGATGTCCGTGCCGACGATGTCCCGATCACCGCCGAAGCGCCGCTGCCACAGCGCATGGCCCAGCACCACGACCGGCGGCCCGCCGCGCCGCCACTCCTCCGCTGCGAAGTATCGGCCCGCCGCAGGCTCGACGCCGAACACCTCGAACATGCCCTCGCTCACGCTCGCCGTGGCGACGCGCTCCGCATCGCCGCTGCCGCTGCCGATGTTCGCCGTGCCCGCAGACCACACGGCGAAGTGCTCGAAGCTCGACACGCCCTCCCGGTATTCCAGCGCTTCGGGCTCCGATAACCACGAGCCCGTCTCGCCCGCGCGTGTGTTCATCACCAGCGCGAGACGATCCGGCTCGCCGTATGGCAAGGGCCGCAACAGTACGCCGCGGATCACGGAGTAGATCGCCGCGTTCGCGCCGATTCCCAGCCCCAGCGTGAGCAGGGCGATGGCGGTGAACGCCGGCCTCCGCCCGAGGCGGCGGATGGCATGGTGCACTTCCTGGCGGAGAAGGTCCATGGAAGTCTCCGGGGGCGGGTCCGACCGATGTTGTTCCTTTGGACGCGCGGACCGCCGGAAGGGTTGGATGGCTCGGCTCAGCTCACGCCCCGCACACCCCCCAGCAGGTCGCGGAAATCGGGGTGCACGCCGACGACCTCGCGATCCTCGAGCTGCTCCAGCATCGCACCGAAGATCTCGCGCGTCAGCGGATAGCGAACCCGGTAACCGCGCCGGTACACCGCGTACAGCGTGCGCCGCACCAGCTCGACCGGCAGCTCGACCCGGTGATCGGCGATCGGTTGCCGGTACAGGATGTACCGCTGCGCATCGCCCAGCGACATGCCGGGATGGTAGTACTCGAGATCGAACGGAATCGCGCCGCGAGTGCGGACCAGACGGCGCAGCCAGGGGCTGT
Source organism: Longimicrobiales bacterium (assembly GCA_036374995.1). Taxonomy (GTDB): domain Bacteria; phylum Gemmatimonadota; class Gemmatimonadetes; order Longimicrobiales; family RSA9; genus SH-MAG3. The sequence continues at coordinate 38,414 of DASUSS010000010.1, forward strand.
CCGCGCGCACCTCACCGAGCACCCACGCCAGATCGTCGTAACCGGCACGCCGCGCATCACCGCGGAATACCTCGATCAGCTGCGGTCGCAGCACACGTGCGAGCCGCCGGCCCCGATAGCGTCGCCGCACCGCCAGGTACGTGATGAAGCCGGCGTTCACCCCGTCGAGGTAGAGACCGACGATCGTTCCCGCCGCCGTCTCCTCCTCCTCGTACAGCGCCGTCAGCAGATGGAAGTTGTAGCCGGAGAGCATGCCCAGCCGGCGCTCAGCGATCTCCGACCGGAGCTCCGCCAGCGGCTGGCGCTCGTGCGGGCCGAACATCTCGGCAATGACGGCCAGCGCCTCGTCGGCGAGCGGCTCCCGCTCATCCCGGATCTCGACGATCCGGATTTCCTCGCTCATGCCCGTGCATCGGACTGTGCCACGGCACCCGGCTCCGCACCCGGAATCGCCGACACATCGATCCGGAACAACCGCGCGCTGTTCCGCCACAGCACCTGCTCCGTCTCCTCCGGCGTCAGGTGCAGGTTGCGCACGAACCGCTGGTAGCTCCCCATGTCGCAGATCGGCCAGTCCGTGCCGTACAGCAGCTTCGACGGATCGCCCGCAAACGCCACGACCTCGTTCACCTGCTGCAGCATGAACCGCTCGAACCGCTCCTCGAAGTGTCCCAGCGTGAATCCCGAGATGTCACCCACCACATTCGGGTTCTTGTAGATCACCTCCATCGCATCCGTGATCCACGGATTGCCCAGATGGCAGATCACGAACGTGACATCCCGGAAATCGACCGCCACCTCATCGACCTCCAGCGGATGCGCGTACTTCACCTTACCCTTCGGATCGTACGTATCGCCGGTGTGGATCATCACCGGCACATCGAACTCGCCCGCCAGCTCGTACACGACGCGCATCCGCGGGTCGTGCACGTAGAACGGCTCGTATCCCGGATACAGCTTCAGCCCACGGATCAGGTCCGCACTGAGCAGCACGCGCAGCTCCGCCAGGTCCGCCGCGCGGTAGTTCAGATAGCTGACCCCCGCCACCACACCCACGTGCGGGTCCCCCGACACGATGTCCAGGATCTCGTGCGTGTCCGGCCGGTCGTGATTGCCGAGATAGCTCGACAGGATGAGCGCGTAGTCGACCCGGTGGCGGTCCATCTCGGCACGCAGCAGCTGATAGCGGTCGCGCAGGTCCGGCGCCTCGTCCTCGCCGTACCTGTTGAGGTGTACGTGACAGTCGATGATCATTGCGGACCTGTGTGCATTATACGGTTACGGCCGCTTCCGAAATCCTGAATCCACATCGGGTGCGTTGCGGGGCGCCCCGGAGGGCGGGAATTCGGGCGTGCAGGCGGAATGCCGCCGGCGGGTGGGTACAAGAATGATGCCGTCCATGGGGCGAACCCATGGCTGGATCGGCCTTAACCGGAGAATGAAGGATGGTCCGCGAGGACCGCGAGGAATGCGCGAGCGGTCCGCGGGGGTCCGGCAGCGCGGCATGCGTATCCCGATGTGTGGACTCGCCCGGACTAATAAATGGTCCCTACCCGGAGAATAGTTGCCGAACTGCCGCCTTTACCGGACCCCTGCCCACGACGCAGTCGTCATCGTATCGCGTTTGTTTTCAACGAATTGCTGGATCGTTCCCCATGGGCTCACGGGCCCTCGCGCAGCCCTTGCACTGGCTCGCTCCCGAGGGACAATGCCAGAAGGGAACCGGCGCACCGCATGGAAGCAGAATCGGTCCGCGTGCTGCTGGTCGACGATGACACGAACGGAATCTCGCAAATAGACGGGATGCTGCGGGCGCAGCCCGCGCCGCTGTTCCAGACCCGGACTGCCGCAAGCCTCGCCGAAGTGGAGCGCCTGCTCCGCGATTTCCGCCCCGACATCATCCTCTTCAATCTGTCCGCACGCGATGGCGGCCTGGCGGGCCTGGCGCTGCTGCAGGTCTTCGCGACGGTCCCGGTGATCGTACTTGCGCCGGCCGAGCAGGAGGCGCTGGCGCTGAAGGCGGTGAACCAGAATGCGGACGAGTACCTGCTGACGGATGAGGTCTACGACACGGTGCTCGTCCGTTCGATCCGGCACACACTGGAGCGTCGCCGCGCGGAGGAGCGGCGTCGCACGGCGGAGCGTGCGCTGCGCGTGAGCGAGCGACGGTATCGCGCGCTCTTCGAGCAGTCGCGCGATGCGCTGTACATCACGGACCCGCTCGGTGCGATCATCGAGATCAATTCGGCGATGGTGCTGCTGGTCAACTACGGGATCGAGGATCTGTACGGGAAGACTCTCGGCTTCCTGTTCGCGGACCCGGATGAATACGATTCGGTGCAGCGCAGGATTCAGGAGCACGGTTTTGCGCGGGAGATCGAGATCCGGCTGCGACGCCGTGACGGCGAGCTGCTGTGGTGCCTGCTGTCTGCGGCGGAGCGGCTCGACGACGACACGGAGATGCGGGGGTATCAGGGGATCATCCACGACATCACGGATCGCAAGCGGGCCGAGCAGCGGCTGCTGCACAATGCGTTTCACGATGCACTGACGGGTCTGCCGAACCGCGCGCTGTTCACCGATCGGCTGAACGTGGCGCTCGCGCGGTGGCGGCGGGACCGCTCCGAGACGTGCGCGGTTCTGTTCCTGGACCTCGACCGGTTCAAGGTCGTGAACGACAGTCTCGGCCACTCGGTGGGCGATGCGCTGCTCATGCGGGTAGCGGGCGCACTGGCATCGTGCCTGCGTGCGCACGAGACGATCGCGCGGCTGGGCGGTGATGAGTTCGCGATCCTGCTCGAGCGTGTCGACGGCGAGGAGGATGCGGTGCGGGCGGCGCAGCGCGTTCAGGAAAGGCTCGCGGCGGCGTTCGAGCTGCACAACCAGAGCATGTTCACGTCCGCGAGCATCGGCATCGCGCTGCCGGAGCATACCGGTCAGAGCGCGGATGATCTGTTGCGCAACGCCGACATCGCGATGTACCGCGCGAAGAGCGCGGGTCCGGGGAGATACGAGGTGTTCGCCACCGGGATGCACGCCGTGGCGTTCAACCTGCTTCAGATCGAGACGGATCTGCGCCACGCGCTGGTGCGCTCTGAGTTCGAGCTGTACTACCAGCCGATCGTATCCCTGCCGGACCAGCGGGTGGTGGGCCTCGAGGCGCTCCTGCGCTGGCGCCATCCGCGGCGCGGCCTGCTCCTGCCGCACGAGTTCATCGGCGTCGCCGAGGAGACCGGCATCATCGTGCCGATCGGCTGGTGGGCGCTGCGGGAGGCGTGTCGTCACGGCCGTCGACTGCTGGACCACCTGCCTGCATCGCGGTGTCCCTACATTGCGATCAATCTGTCCAGCCGTCAGCTGGCCGTGCCGGACCTCGCCGCGGGCATCCAGGGCGTACTGAAGGAGACCGGGTTTCCGGGGGCACTGCTCTCGCTCGAGATCACCGAGAGCTCGCTCATCACGAACATGGGCATGGTGAGCGACAGCCTTGGCCGGCTGAGGAAGACCGGAGTGCGTGTATGCATCGATGACTTCGGCACCGGCTACTCCTCGCTCTCGTATCTGAACACGCTGCCGATCGACGGCCTCAAGATCGACCGGTCGTTCATCAGCATGCTGGGATCGAGCACCGACCGGTCGCAGCTCGTGAAGACCGTCATCTCGCTGGCCACGCGGCTCGGCATCACGACCGTCGCGGAGGGCGTGGAGACGCCCGCGCAGCTGCGCCATCTCCAGCGGCTGGGTCCCAGCTCGGTGCAGGGCTTCTTCTTCTCTCGTCCCGTTCGCGCGGATGCTGCGACGGCTCTCCTCAATCGGTCGGTCGAGCGTTTGGATCCGATCGGCGGCTGAACGGGACTTCCTCAGGTGCGTGCGCGATACCGCGTCGTGCGCACCCGCTGAACCGGCAGCGTCAATTCGGCCGCTCGTCCAGCCCCGCCTCGTACATCTTCAGCTTGCGATAGAGCGTGCGCCGATCGATGCCGAGCAGGGCGGCAGCGCGGCTGCGATGCCAGCGCGTCTCGATCAGCGCCTGGAATATCCGCTCGCGCTCCAGTTCATCGAGGGACCAGTTCAGCGACCCGTTCTCCTCCATTCCGATGCGCTGCGGTCGCCGATCCGCGGCGGGCGAGTGCGGCGGCGTGAACGTGACCACTCCGGTCCCCGCCTGCGCGATGACCGCGCTCTCGATGACGTTCATGAGCTCGCGCACGTTGCCGGGCCAGTGGTAGGCGCTCAACGCATCGGCGGTCGCTGGCGGCAGCTCGGGCGGCTCGAGCCCGTTCTCCAGCGCCGCCTTCGCCAGGTAGTGCCGGGCCAGAACCACGATGTCCTCCCGCCGCTCGCGCAACGGCGGGACGCGCAGCGGGAACACGTTCAGCCGATAGTACAGGTCCTCCCGGAAGGCACCGCGCGCGACCTCGGCACCGAGATCGATGTTCGTTGCGGCCAGGAGGCGCAGATCGACCGGCACTGCGCGCGCTGAGCCCACGCGGAAGATCTCGCGCTCCTGGATGACGCGCAGCAGCGCGATCTGGATCGCGGGCGAGATCGTGGCGATCTCATCGAGGAAGAGCGTTCCGGTATCCGCCTCCTCGAACACACCCTTCCGGTTCGACAGTGCGCCGGTGAAGCTTCCCTTGATGTGACCGAACAGCTCCGACTGCAGGAGCGTTTCCGACAGCGAGGCGCAGTTCGTCGCCACGAACGGCGCTCGCGCGCGCGGCGACAGCTCGTGGATCGCATGTGCGACGAGCTCCTTGCCCGTGCCGGTCTCGCCCGTGATCAGAACGGTTGCGCGCGTCGGCGCCACCTTCTCGATCTGGTCCCAGAGTCGCTCCATGGCAGGTGCGGCACCGATCAGCCGGTCGCGCACACCGCCCGCAGCAACCCGTTTCAGCCGCGCCATCGCGCGCCGGCTGTCGGTGTCGGCCAGCGCCCGCTCGATGACGAGCAGCAGCTCGTCGGTGTGCAGCGGCTTGCGCAGGTAGTCGTACGCTCCGCGCTTCATCGCGTCGACCGCCGTGTCGACCGAGCCGAACGCCGTGATCAGGATGAACTCGGCGGCCGTGTGCATCGCGTGCGCCTCCGTCAGCACCTCGACGCCGTTCTTCCCCGGAAGGTGAAGGTCGAGCAGCACCAGATCGTAGTGCCGCGTGCGCAGCAGCTCGAGCCCGGCCTCGCCCGTGCCGGCCTCGTCGACCGCATAATCGTGTGCGCTGAGGAGTGCGAGCAGGAGACGACGACCGATCTCGTCGTCATCGATGACGAGCAGGCGTCCGCGTGCGGGCTTGTGGCTCATGGCTACTCCTGTTGCGCGGCGTACCGAGGCACGCAGCCGTCCGTCGCAACATCGTGCAAGGCGGACGGCTGCGGGCCGTCGGCTACCCGGCACCGCTGCGTCGTAAGCGTAGTGCCGCACGGCGGCTGCGGCCGCAAGGCAAACTCCGCGTCCGGTGTCGGGTTTTCGCCGCAATCCCCGCGACGGGGCGTCGCGCGTCGGCGTCCGTGCGCAGGACGCGGCGGCCGGACTTACAGCGGCCCACCCTCCGGGACGGCGGTCGTGCCGGAGGGCTGTCCGGGGCGTCGGACGTTGCGCTAGGTTGCCGCCCATGAATGCGACGATCACGGCAGTGCCCGGACTGAAGGCGGGCCACGCCGCCTCGGAGCGTGATGCCACCGGCTGTACCGTGCTTCTCGGTCCGTTCCGTGGCGCAGCGGACGTGCGGGGCCTCGCGACGGGCACGCGCGAGATCGACGCACTCTCGCCGCGGCATCTCGTGCCGCGGGTGGACGCGATTCTGCTGACGGGCGGATCCGCGCCGGGTCTCGCGGCTGCCGACGGGGTCGTGCAGTGGCTACGGGAGCGGGGTCTGGGCTACGCGGTCGGTCCGACGCGCATCCCGATCGTGCCGGCCGCCGTAATCTTCGACATCCACAGCTCGACGCAGCGGTCACCGGACGCGTCCATGGGACGCGCGGCCTGTGACGCCGCGAGCCGCGATCCACTGGCGGAGGGCCGTGTCGGAGCCGGCACGGGTGCGACCGTGGGCAAGCTGCGCGGGCCGGAAGCGTCCTCGCCCGGAGGCGTGGGCACCTGCGCCGTCGATCACGGCCCGTACCGCGTGGGCGTGCTCGCGGTCGTGAACGCGTTCGGCGATGTGCTGGACTACGACGGCAGCATCATTGCCGGCGCGCGATCGGCAGATGGCTCGCCGCTCGACAGCATGCGTGCGGCGCTCCATGCCGCCCCGGACGGCGGCTCGCCGATCGCGAACACGACGCTCTGCGTCGTTGCGACCGATGCGCCGCTCTCCCGCATCGCGCTGCAGACCGTCGCGAGGATGGGATCGTCGGCGGTAGTGCGCCGGATTGCTCCCGCGAACACGGTGTTCGATGGGGATGCAGTGTTCGCACTGTCGACTTCGGACTCGGTGCAGGAGCTCTCGCCGGCGGAGCTGCTGTCGATCGGTGCGGCGGCGCAGCTCGCACTCGAAGAGGCGATCATACGCGCCGTGCGACCGGACCCGCCGCACGTATGACAGCGCGGGTTCGCGCCGCGCTCGATCGTCTGGAATGGTCGGCGGCGGATCGGCCGCTGCTCGGCTCAGGGCGTTACGCCGCTCGCCTGTCGCTCCTGGATCCATGCCGCGGCATGGCTCCGTAATCTCGTCAGCTCCGCTGCGGACTCACCGGCAGCGGAGACATCATGTCGTTCCTCGGGGTCCGCGCCGAGATCGTACAGCTCCTCCGTGCCATCGCCGTTCCGGATGTAATGCCACTGCTCGGCCACGAGCGACAGCATGTTGCCGCGGGAAACCGGAAACCACTCGGGCAGGCCCGTCGCGTGGGTCACCTCCGAGAGGGCCGGCGTGGCGGTCGTGCCGGCACCGGTCATCGCGTCGGCCAGCCGCCGGTCCGGGAATGGTGCACCCTCGGCGACGCCCGCGAGTGTCGCCAGCATGGCGGCCAGCCCCGTCAGCGAGACCGTCGTGCCGACCCGCTGCCTGCCTGCGAGCGACGCGGGATGGTAGACCAGGAGCGGTACGCGGAGCCCGGGCATGTAGAGGCTGTTCCCGTGGTCGAACAGACCGTGCTCCCCGAACTCCTCGCCGTGGTCGGAGGTCACGACGACGATCGTATTGGCCAGAATGCCGCGACGATCCAGCTCCGCGATGAGTGCTCCAATCCGGTCGTCGAGGTAGGCAATCGCGGCGTCGTACGCGGCCTGCTCCTGCGCGATGATCGAGTCCGCGGGTGGATCACCGAACGGATCGGAGTTCCACCGGTGCAGCGGACTGATCGCGCCTCGTTCCTTCGCGCCCGGGAAACGGCTGCGGAACGGCTCGGGCGGCATGTAGGGCGCGTGAGCGTCGTAGTAGTTCAGGAATGCGAAGAACGGACGTCCCTCGTCCTCGCGCCCGGAGAGCCAGTCGAGGACATCCCGGTTGATGCCGTCGGCAGTCTTCCGCACGAAATTCTCGTCGGTGCCCGCGAGATCGCGGAACCAGGTCTTCGTGGCGATGGCCCGCACGAGTGCGGAGCTGATCACCATCTGACGGACGCTGATCGGATCGTCCTCGTAATGACTGAAGCCGCGTTGCAGTCCAGACTCCCAGCCGCAGTAACCGAGGTTCGCGACGAACCCGGCCGTCTCGTAGCCGCGCGCCGTCAGATGCTCCGCCAGCGTCGGCGCCGTGTCATCCAGCGGCGAGCGCCAGTCGGTCGAGAGACGTGCGGGAGAGATTCCCGTGAACATCGAGGCATGCGATGGCAGCGTCCATGGCGCGGGTGCGATCGCGTTCTCGAAGACCACGCCCCGCTCGCCGAGCGCCTCCAGGTGCGGAGTCGTGGGTTGCGAGTACCCGTAGACGCTCAGGCTCGATGCCCGCACGGTGTCGAGGATGAGGAGCAGGATGTTCGGCGCGTTCGTCGGCGCCTCCACCGCCGCACCGCCGCGGACGAGACGCGGCGCGAGCGTGGTAGCGGCAACCGTCACGAGGAGCAGTACGCCGAGAGCGAGTGCGCCCAGCTCGGCCAGGCGCTTCGACAGCCGGGGTCCGCGCGAGGCCAGCCGGCCGGCCTGCACCGCCACTCCGAGAGCGAGCAGGACCGCGGCAAGCCGATGCAGCGACGGCAGAAGCAGCAGTACCGCCAGTGCGCCGAGAAACGCCGGCACGCCGACGGCCAGTCCGAAGCGGCGGAGGGAGGGTACGGCACGCGCCACGATCCAGAGCAGCAGCGCCGCACCCAGACACACGAACGCTTCCGCCAGCGGGATCATCCAGAATGCATGGCGTCCCATGAACACGATGCGGTCCAGCAGCAGTTTCTGGAGTCCGAGAAACGCCACCTCGCCGAACCCCGCCGCAAGCCCGATCGCGAGCGCCGCCGTGAAGTACGGCACGCTCGCCGTCTCGACCGGCACAGCGGGCGTCCCCCCGGCCGACCTGTTCAACGTGGCAGCGCCTTCGACGTCGTCGTCGCCATAGCTGTGCATTGCACGAACACTCCGATTGTGGAAGCCGTCGGCGGGCCGCAGGAACCGCGCCGGAAAGGTCGCCCGCGTGTCCGGATCCTGCAACCTCGGCATACGTCGGGGAATCGGGCGTCCGCTACGATGTCCGGATCCCCCGAGACGCGCGCGGGACGTTCGGTCAGCATGCTGTCACGGGTCGATTCGCGCCGCGTGTGCGGGAGCGTCCGCATGAACGCATCGGCTACGTATCGACGAATGCAGAGGGGAGCTCGCCATGCGGCAGGCGAAGGCGGTGGCCGCAGCGGCCGTGTAACGCGGTGCGCCGGAGATCGGTCACGCGACCGGATCTGGAAAGGAGCCCACCGCACCGGTATTTTCGCGTATCCGAGTTCACCGGGTACCGTGGAGCGGCTCGTGATCGGCGGTGCGCGGAAGGGGTGGAGATGCCGTTCGGCCGGGGGGCGATGTTCGAGAATCCTGAGGGCACACGCCACGCGCTCGCGCAATGGGCGTGAGGGTGGATGTCGGTGACGTTCGTCCCCCGGCACGCGTGGCGCTCGCCACGTGCGCCGAGCTGCCGGACGCGGACGAGGACACGCGGCGGCTGATCGCGCCGCTCGCGGCGCGCGGCCTGGCGGCGACTCCCGTGGTGTGGGACGATCGTGCAGCGGACTGGTCCGAGTTCGCCGTCATCATCGTGCGGAGCTGCTGGGACTACACGGCGCGGCGCACGGAGTTTCTGACCTGGGCGGCAACGACCCCGCGCGTGCTGAATCCGAGCGCGGTGCTCGCATGGAATACGGACAAGGTGTATCTCGCGGAGCTCGCAGCGCAGGGCATCCCGGTGGTTCCGACGACGTGGATCGGGGCGGACGATACCGCCCCGATGCCATGGCAGGATTCCCCGCAGCCGGAATGGGTCGTGAAGCCCGCTGTGAGCCTGTCCGCGCTGGACACCGGCCGTTACGACATCCGCCGGCGCGATCACCAGGCACTCGCGTTGGACCATGTTCGTCGTCTGCAGCACGCCGGGAAGACCGTGATGGTGCAGCCGTACGTAGCGACGATCGACGCGGCTGGCGAGACGTCGCTCGTCTTCCTGGGCGGACGGTTCAGTCACGCCGTGCGCAAGGGCGCCGTGCTGGACGGCCCTGCACGTGGTCTCGATCACCGCTTCGCGGCGGACGGCGGGCTGCTGCAGGTGTGCGAGCCGATGCCGGCGCAGATCGAGCTCGCCGAGCGGGTGCTGAGCCTGGTGCCGGGCGGCCGCGACGCGCTGCTCTATGCACGCATCGACCTGGTTCAGGATCTCGACGGTACACCGCTGGTGATGGAGGCCGAGCTGACGGAGCCGACGCTGTACTTCGCACAGGTACCTGCCGCCGCTGAGCGTTTCGCCGCTGCGGTCGCCGCACGGGTCCGCTCGACGTGACCGAACCTCCGGGTGTTATGAGCGGCGAGCTGACGCCGGAGATCAGTCAATGGATCTCCAACCGAATTCGCAAGGTCGATCGTGATGCGTGCGCAGCACCGGCCGGATGCATTCCCGCACCCGACCGCGCATTGCAGCGCCGCGGGCGTGGAGTGCGAAGCTGAGATGGTGGAGACTGCGCAGGCGTGGCGGCCATGGCGCGCGTACGCGACCATGCGGCTGTGGATGCCGCGAGCAGATTCCGCTCTCGCGCACGTACGAAACACGGGCCCGGCTCGGGCGCTGCCGTCGCCGTGCGGATCAGCGCGATTAGTGCACACGGACGATGACTAACTGTCGCATCGCGCTCGCCAACCTCCCGTACCCGGCATCGCCCGGGGAATCGATCGCGCTGGCAGAGCGCGCGATCGCACAGGCGGGTGTGGCCCGAAGCGATGTCATCTGCTTTCCCGAGTGTTTCGTTCCCGGATATCGTGGACTCGGCAGGTGCCCGCCGCCGCCCGATTCGGAGTTCCTCGACCGCGCCTGGGCGAGGGTCGCCGCGGCCGCCGGGACCGCGAATGTCGCGGTCGTGCTCGGCACCGAGCGCGTCGTCGCCGCGGGAGTGAGGATCTCCGCGCTCGTCATCAACCGGGATGGCTCGATTGCCGGATTCCAGGACAAGGTGCAGCTCGATCCGTCGGAGGAGCGCACGTACTCGCCCGGCGTCGGACGGCGCGTCTTCGCGGCGGGGCGACTGACCTTCGGCGTCGCGATCTGTCACGAGGGGTTCCGATACCCGGAAACCGTCCGTTGGGCCGTACGGCACGGCGCGCAGATCGTCTTCCATCCACACTTCGATGTCGCCCAGCCGGGCACGTACGAACCGGCGTCGTTTGCCGATCCGGCGAACTCATTCCACGAGAAGGCAGCGCTGTGCCGCGCGGCGGAGAACACGTGCTTCTTTGCAACGGTCAACTGCGCCGGCGAGGGCTCACCGACGACATCCGCCGTCATCGGGCCGGACGGCACGGTGCTCGCCTGGCAGCCCTATGGGCAGGCGGGCCTGCTCGTGGTCGACGTCGATCTCGAGCAAGCCACGGGTCTTCTCGCGTCGCGATTGAAGGAGACGGAGCAGGACTCGCGCTGACGGTGGCCGCCGCTCCGAGCCGGCTGCGCTGCCCTTCCCTCGTCAGTTCCTGCGGTTCAGAATGGCCGGAGTACTCGAACGCGATCGGGTGCATCTCAGTGGGCGATCGGGTATGTGCCGAAGCCAGGTCACGGTCCGTGCGCCGACGCGGATCCGGACCTTGAATCTGTAGTCGCGGTTCCGCGTCCGGGTCCGGCAAGCGGACGCACGCGCGCGAGTCTACGGTGGGAGCAACCGATCCGGTCGAACCCGTGCCGGTGCGGCCCCGCGACCGCAGGACGTGAGCGTCGCCGGCGAGTCGTTGCGCCGGTAGGGGTGGCTCATCATTCGTGTCGCAGCGCGAACACGGGATCCACTCCGGCTGCACGTCGTGCGGGAATCCACGTGGCGGCGAGCGCGACGCCGGTGAACAGCGCGGGCACGGCGATGAACGTCACGGCATCCAGCGGGCGCACGCCGTAGAGCAGCCGCTCGAGGATTCGGGCGACGAATAGGGCAGCCACGCAGCCCACGGCGAGGCCGGCGAGGGCGAGGCGCATGCCTTTCCAGACGATCAGCGACAGCACGGCCGGGATCGGCGCGCCGAGCGCAATACGGATGCCGATGTCACGCCACTGGCGACTCACGGTGTACGAGAGCAGTCCGTAGATGCCGATGACGGCCAGGGCGAGTGCGACGGCGGCGAAGATCGAGAGGAGGAGCATGGTGAAGCGCGGCTGTGCGACCGCATCGCCGACGATCGCCTCCATCGTGCGCAGCTGCGCTACGGGTAGCGTCGGGTCGAGCGTGCGCACCGCCTCGCGCACGGGGCGGGTGAGGGTCAGCGGAGCGCTGGCGGTCTTCAGTGCGAACGACATGGTGCGAGGCGTGAACGTGCGCGCGAGCAGAACCTGCTCGAGCGCGAAATACATCGTCGGACTGGGTTGGTCGACGACTCCGGTGTGGCGCACATCCCGTACGACTCCGACCACCGTGAACCATGGCACATCCGCGTTCGTGTTGCGCACGCGTCCACCGATCGCCGACTGCCCCGGCCAGAACATGCGCGCCATGGTCTCGTTGACCACCACGACGGGCGCCGCAGCCGCACGGTCGGCAGACGTTGGCAGCCGACCGGCGGTGAGCGTGTAACCCATTGCTTCGAAATAGCCCGGCGTAACAACCTGCCAGCGCGCGTTCGGCAGCCCTGCACCCGGGCGCGGCGGCGCCGCACTCTCCACCTGGATCGAGCCGCCGCCGAGGCGTCCCGCCAGCGGCAGCGTCTGCGCCGCACCGACTGCCTGTACACCCGGTATCTGCTGGAGCCGCTGCACGAGCTCGGAGTGGAAGCGCACGCGGTCTGCCGGCTCGGCGTACTGGCCCACCGGCAGCGCGACCGCGAACGTGAGCACCCCCTCCGGCTCGAATCCCGGATCCACACGCGACAGCGCGGTGAACGTGCGGATGAGCAGCGCCGCACCGATCACCAGCACGAGCGACAACGCGACCTCCGCTACGATGAGCGCACCACGCACGCTCGAGCCGCCCTTCCCGCCCACAGTGCGCGTGCCGGACCGCAGCTCCACCGCCGGATCCGGACGCCACGCGTGGACCGCGGGCACGAGTCCGAATACACCGGCCGTGACGAGAGTCACGGCGGCCGTGAAGCCGAGAGTGACAGGATCGATCCGCACTTCATCGATCCGCGGAATGTTCCCCGGTTCCAACGCTCCGAGCAGCTCGACGCCCACCCACGCCAGCAGCAGCCCGAGCAGCCCGCCGATCACCACGAGCACAATGCTTTCCGCCAGCAGCTGTGACAGGATACGCGATCGTCCCGCACCGAGCGCCGTCCGCAGAGCCATCTCGGCCCTGCGGCCGTCCGCGCGTGCCAGGAGCAGATTCGCCACGTTCGCACATGCGATCAGCAACACGAACGCAACGGCGCCGAACAGGATCCACAGCGCGCGCCGGCTCTCGCCGTATAACTCGTCGTGAATTGGCACGGCATAATACGGCGGCAGATCTCTGATCTTGAATCCTTGCTCGATCCAGAACTGCGTCAGTGACTCGAGCTCCGCGTTGGCACGCGTGAGCGTCGCATCCGCACGCAGACGTGCGACCGAATGCAGCCAGTTATTCGACCGGTCGAGGTTTTCCGGGTCCAGCGCCAGCGGCTTCCACACCTCCGTCTGCTCGTCATGCAGGTAGTCCGCCGGCAGCCGGAATGACGGAGACAGCACCCCGATGATGCGATGCGGCACACCATCCAGGTGGATCACGCTCTCCAGCACGCCCCGATCACCGCCGAATCGGCGCTGCCAGAGTGGATACGACAGCACAACCACATCGTTGCGCCCAGGTACATCCTGCTCGGCCGAGTACGTGCGGCCGATCAGTGTGCGCGCGCCGAGCACGGCGAACAGGTCGGCCGCTGCGCGCGTCATGAGCACGCGCTCCGGCACATCGCTTCCCGTCAGGTTCACGCTCGCTTGCGGCGCGTACGCAGCTACGTGCTCGAAGCTCCCCACTGCTTCCCGCACCTCGACCAGATCCAGCGAGGACAGCGCCGATCGACCGCGCTGCACGCCCGGCTCGTTGCTGAACGGGTTCCACACCTGCACGATCCTTTCCGGCGCATCGTACGGAAGCCGTCGCAGCAGCACGTTGCGCACGACACTGAAGATCGCCGTGGTCGCGCCGATCCCGAGCGCCAGTGTGAGCACTGCAACGGCTGTGAAGTCCGGACGCTTCAGCAGCGCCCGCACCGCATGCCGTACGTTCCGCAACAGTTCATCCATGGATCGCCTCCGTTACGGGTCAGCCGTTTTCGGGACCTGCGAACGCGTGCCCTGCTCCGTCGCCCGTTTGGATATGACATACCCGCCAAACGTTGGCGGGCGCGCCAACTTGATCCTCCCCCGCCGCATCGCGCCCGCGAACACCAGCTTCGACGGCGATGTCTGTCCACGGCCGAATCCGTGCGCGACCTGACACCTGCCGGGCTGCTCGCGATCGGTGCGGCGGCACAGCCCACGCTCGAGGAGGCGATCATACCGGCGGTGCGCGCGGGCAAGGCCGATGCACGCTGAAGCGCGCGGGTTGCGAGCGCGACCCCCGCGCTCCAGCTTGAGATCCTTCATCTCGATCGAGCCTCTCACCGGAGCCGACGCATGACTCTCGCAGAACGCGGTGTGCGTGTCACCCGTATGCCGCCCGCCGGAGCCGACCCGGCGCGGAACGTTCCCGCGCGC
>DASUSS010000011.1:0-52184 GCA_036374995.1 Longimicrobiales bacterium
CAGCCATGACGGCCGCCGGCCGCCGCGCGCGCAGGCGTACGGCCCCGCCCGCCCAAGTTGCGAGACGGGCGGCGAGGCGCGATTCTGACGAACCGCGCCGCGCGCCCATGCGACTCCGACATGGTTGCGCGCGCCAAAACAGAAATCTGGTGCCGCGTCCGCGGGCCGCGTCCGCATGCCGATCCGACGACTCCGCAAGCTCTGTCTCGCCCTGCCGGAAGCCCACGAAGTGGAGGCGTGGGGCGAGCCGACGTTTCGCGTGCGCAACCGCATCTTCGCGATGTTCGCAAGCGCGTCGAATCATCACGGCGCGGGCCGGGCCGCAGTGTGGTACAAGGCGGCACCCGGCGAGCAGGCGCTGCGCATGAGACGGGATCCGGACCGCTACTTCAAGCCGCCCTACGTCGGGCCGAGCGGCTGGATAGGCATGCGGCTGGACGGCGCGGTCGACTGGGATGAACTGGAGGAGGATCTCCGCGACGCGTACCGGCTGGTGGCGCCGAAGAAACTGATCGCCCTCCTGCCCGGCCCCGGCCCGGGCTGACACACGGCCGCCTCTCGCTCGTACCCACCGACGTTCGTCCCTCCCACCAATCCATTCATCCCGGCCGCCGCAACCGGACGGGGCGTGCCTCTGTCAAACCGGTAAACCCTCACCGGATTGACTGACATGCTCCTGATCGAGGCCGCCTCCGTCGTGCTGCTCGCCGCACAGACCGCCGGCGTGCAGCCCGCGCCCGCCAGTGACGTACCGAACAGGGAGATCACTGCGTATCGGGCCGGCGTCGCGCCCGCGATCGACGGCCGCAACGACGACGCGGTCTGGGCGACCGCCCTGCGCAGTGACGGGTTCCGGCAGTGGGATCCCGTGGAGGACGCGGATCCGTCTTTCCGCACGGAATTCCAGGTCGCGTACGACGAGCGCAACATCTACGTGTACGTGCGCGCGTACGACCCGCATCCGGACAGTATCATGCGCGCGCTGTCACGGCGGGACGTGCGGGGTCCGTCGGACCAGATCGTCGTGTTCATCGACTCGTACAACGATCGACGCACGGGTTTCGAGTTCGCGATCAACCCGGATGGCGTGAAGCGGGATTACGCGGTCTACAACGACAACAGCGAGGACGGCTCGTGGAACGGCGTGTGGGAGGCGGCGACAGTGGTCGATTCACTCGGCTGGGCGGCGGAGTTCCGGATACCGCTGTCGCAGCTGCGGTACGCGGATGCCGACACGCACACGTTCGGGTTCGGCATCTTCCGTGACATCGAGCGTTATCGAGAGCGGATCAGCTGGCCGCTCCTGAGACGCAGCGTGAACGGGCTGGCGTCGCAGATGGGCGCGGTCACCGGCATCACCGGAATCGGGGGGTCTCGTTCGATCGAGCTGACGCCCTACACGGTGGCGCAGAACGAGACGCGCGCAGCGGACGCCGGTGGCTTCGAGCGTGCGCAGAAATTCGCGGTGGGTGCGGACATGAAGCTCCGGCTGACACCAAACCTGACGCTGGATGCGACCGTGAATCCGGATTTCGGTCAGGTCGAAGCTGATCCGGCCGTGCTCAACCTGTCCGCGTTCGAGACGTTCCTGAGCGAGCGGCGGCCGTTTTTCGTCGAGGGTACGGGCCTGTACCGGTTCGCGCTCAACTGCTACATCGTCGTCGACTGCAGCACGAACGAAGGGCTCTTCTACTCCCGCCGCATCGGCCGCTCGCCTTCCCTGCGCAACGACTACGGCGATGCGGGCACGCCGACCGCAACGCCGATCGCGGCGGCCGCGAAACTGACCGGCCGCACGCGCAATGGTCTCTCCTTCGGTTTCCTGGACGCGGTGACGCAACACGTGGACGGTGCGGCCGGCGCGAGCGTCGAGCCGCGCACGAACTTCGCCGTGCTGAGCGCCGAGCAGGATCTCCGCGGCGGGCAGGCGGGCGTGCGCTGGATCGCCACGGCGGTGAATCGCGCCCTCGACGACTGGACGCGGCCGTTCCTTCACTCGAGTGCATACACGACCGGGGTCAGCGTGCGCAACCGCATGTTCGATGGCCGGTACGAGGTCGCGGGCTCGTTCGCGGCGTCGCACGTCACCGGCAGTCCCGAGGTGATCGCGCGCACGCAGATGAATGCGGTGCACTACTACCAGCAGCCCGCGGATGATCTCCTGCTCGATCCGACGCGGACATCGCTGAGCGGTCACGCGGAGCAGGTCAAGTTCGGCAAGTACGGCGGCGGAATCACGCGCTTCGAGACGAGCTTCGTGCGCCAGTCGGCGGGGTTCGATGTCAACGACCTCGGGTTCCTGCGTCGCGCCGACCAGCAGGACTGGAGCACCTGGGCTGCGCTCCGGTTCAACACGCCGCGGCGCGTGTATCGCTGGCTCCAGATCAACGGCAACCACTGGCAGACGTGGAACACATCCGGGGATCGGCTCCAGATGGCGTTCAACACGAACGCGCACATGGGACTGCACAACAACTGGGATGTCCACGCCGGTGCGACCATCGACAACCTCGGCGAGACGATGTGCGATCGCTGCACGCGCGGGGGGCCGCTGCTGCGCCAGTCGCGCGGCATCTATCCGTGGTTCGGCGTGAACACCGACAGCCGCCGCACGATCGCGCCCTCCATGTGGGTGAACCTCGCCTACACCGACGAGGGTCGGTCCCGCTCCGTGCACCTGAATCCGAGCGTCCGACTCCAGCTGTCGACGCGGCTCCAGGCACAGGTCGGCGCGGGCATCACGCGCAACGACGACGCCGTACAGTGGTTCGGCAACTTCGATGACAGCGGCGTGACGCACTACTCGTTCGCGCGTCTGGAGCAGCGGACGCTGTCGATGAACGTGCGCGTCAACTACACGGCCGGGCCGGATCTGACGTTCGAGTTCTACGGCCAGCCGTTCGTCAGCACCGGCACGTACTCGGACATCCGGGAGACCAGCAGCACGCCGGAAGCGGCCGACCTCGATGCGCGCTTCGTGCCGTACACTCCGCCCGCGACCGCGGGCACGGGTTTCAGCTTCAGGCAGCTCCGCACGAACGCGGTGGCGCGGTGGGAATACATGCCGGGCTCCACACTGTTCGTCGTCTGGGCGCACGGGCGGCAGGCGTCCCGGAGCGTGCCGTCGGAGCAGTCCTGGTCGGACGAGTACCGCGACCTGCTCGAGCTCCATCCCGAGAACACGTTCCTGATCAAGGTGGCCTACTGGTTCAACCGCTAGCGTGACCGGGGAGCGGGTGCGAGTCATGTGTCCGGACTCGCATCCGCACTTGCCGGCGCTCGGGCGACGTCGCAGGTTGCGCCGGACCCTTCCAGCGAACGAATCGGCGCGAGACCATGAAGGCCACCGACGCGATCCGCCAGCGACGCTCGATCAGGAAGTTCACCGAGCGCCCGGTCACGCGCGAGGAGATCGAGCAGCTTCTCGATGCTGCAGTGCTCGCGCCGAATCATCGCATGACGCAGCCGTGGCGTTTCTACGTGCTCGGGCCCGAATCCCGCCGTGCGTATGGCGGGGCGCTCGGCGAGCGGAAAGCGCGCCGGGTGGATGATGCGGAGGCGGCGCGGCTCGTGCGCGAGAAGGTTGCGGCGGAGCACGAGGCGCTGCCGGCGATGATCGTCATCGCGATGATGGAGGATGCGAATCCGGAGATCCGCGAAGAGGATTACGCGTCGGTCATGATGGCCATCCAGAACCTCGCGCTCGCGGCGGCGGACCTGGGACTGGGCACGCACATCAAGACCGGCGCCGTCATGCAGGATCCGGCAGCGCGCGCGGCCACGGGTGTCGCCGATGGCGAGCGTATCGTGGCAGTGGTGAATGTCGGGGAGCCGGCCGACCTGCCTCCTGCACGCGAGCGAGCGCCCGCATCTTCGTTCACTACCTGGCGGCCGTGAGTGCGCGGCTGTTCACACCTGTCGGTGCGCTGCTACCGCCGCGACCATTGCCATCAGGAGTCCCAGCGTGAGCAGGGACAGGAGAACGTTCACGCTCGCGAGCCGCGGACCGAGCGAGGCCGTTCCGTAGCGTTGCACCGACCACCGGCGAACCCAGTCGACGGGATCCACGCCGAACGCCGTCGCGAACGATATCGCGAAATCCGCGTCACTCGCCCAGAAGCGCGCGAAGCGCTCCGTCCCGAACTGCTGCTCGAGGTCGCGCAGCAGCATGCCGGGCGCCCGGGTCCGGTATTCGTAGGGGAGCGGCAGGTCGTACGCGACCGCGCCGGCGGCCTCCCGCCCGTCTTTCTGGAGGAACGCGCGGCAGCGGTCCCGCCGACCGCCGCTGCACCCACGGATGTCGGTTTCATCCGCGAACCTGCTCCATAGCGGCAGCGGCGAGGATGAGGTATCCGGCGGTGGGGACAGCGGGCGGAGGTCGGCGAAGCGGAAGCCGCCGCGGCGAAGCCACTCGTCGATGCCGGCCCCGGGCGCGCCATACACCGCGACGAACGCACAGGGGCCCAGGACGTCGAACGGCTGCGGCCGGTCCCAACGGCGGTCGGGCGCTACACCGAATGCAGCCGTGCGCAGGACACTGTCGCGCACGACGAATCCCGTGCCGACCATGAAGCAGTACACGCCGGCCGAGTCCGTCCCGACATACACCTGGCGCTGCTCGCCCGGCGTCACGCGCGCCCCGGTACGCCGGCCATAGGCCTGATCGACGACGAAGACGCCGAGCCGTGCACGCGGCCCATCGAGTGCATTCAGCTCGCGAGCGGCTGCGGCGCGAATACTGTCCCGCGTCACGGGCGAGAGCGGCGGCGGGAGCAGGACGGCCAGACCGGGCGTGCCGGGCAGCAACCGCAGCAGCGAGTCCGACCGCGTCTGCTCGCGATACACGGACTCCGCGGACCGTAATGCCTCGCGCGCTGCCCGGAGATCGAGGTCCGCAATGCGCAGCGCGTCCGAGTCCGTCGCGGTGAGCGCTATAGGCACGGTGCGGGCCCAGGCGCTGACCAGTACGCAGCCGGCGACGAGAATGGCAGCCCACCTCATCCGAGCCTCCAGCGAGTGCTGCGCATGGCCAGCACGGCGAGCGCGGCAAGCAGGATCACCGTCCAGATGCCGGCGTCGAGCATACCGGCATGAATGCTCGGCCGCGCACGCTCCACCGCCTCTCGCCATGATGCCACGACTTCGTCGAGCGGCAGGCCGGCCGCGTTCGCGAGGCGCGCACCGACATCGGGGGCGTCGTCGAACAATCTCGCATACGCACCCGTTCCCCCCAGCTCGAGCGCGGATGCGAGCAGGGACGCGCGCGCGGCACCGCCCAGCGGCGGCAGCGCTCCACCCAGGCGCCGGGACTCCGCGATACAGGCGGCATCGTCCAGCTGATGCACGCACGCACCTGCGGCACCCGAATACCAGCTGCGCTGCGCCACCTGTGCCCGCAGCTGCCCCGGCGTGTACCAGCGGCTCCAGTCCTCGCCCGGATCCGTGAGGCCGGATGCGGCGATGCACGCCGCCACGTCGCCGGCGAAGCAGTTCCGCGCGGCATGCGAGTGCGCGGTCGCGAGCTCCCGATACGGCCACTCGAGTGAGCCGCCGGGCAGAACGCTCCCGCCATCCAGCCACTCGCGCAGGTCGGCCGGTAGCGCATCCGTCAGCACCGAGCTCATGACATGACGCGCCGCGCGCTCGTAGTCGGCACTCCCCCATACGAACGGCTCGAACCGGTACTGTCCTGCGCCGCCCGCAGGAGTGAATGCCGGCGGCAGCGTCATGGTCACGATCGTTCCTTCGATGCGCCGGACGGCATGGCCGACGAACGCCGCATGACGTGACCATGCCGCAGTCAGCGCGTCGACCAGGCGTTGCACGGGAACCGTATCGCGGTCGATGACGACAAACGGTCCGACCACCGTCGTGTCGGTACGCAGCTCACGCAGGCGCGCCAGGCGGATCGAATCGAGCACACGCACCTGCTCGAGCTGCGCCTCGTAAATGCCAGCCAGCGAGTCGATGCGCGCGGCCAGCTCGGCGCGCGGATCCTGCGCCGCTGCCGGCAACGTGATCGCGAGGAGGACGGCACCGCTCAGTGCCGCCGCCGCGACGAGCGGAATCCGCAGCTCAGACATCGATCAGAAGCCAGCTGCCGGCGAACACACGGAACGGTCCCGGCCACTCGGCGAATGCGTGCCCGAGCATTTCCGTCGGTGACAGCAGCTCGATGGCGTACTGCGACTCGAGCCATGGAACGAGCAGCGAGCCGCCGATGAACAGCGCGCACCAGCCGATCGTAACGATGAGCGTCGTCCGGATCGTACCGGACGCGAGCGCGAACATCGTCCCGTACACGATGGTTCCGGCAAGAAGGAACCGGACGCCGAACGCGAACGGATACGCGTGCAACCCGTCCGGAATCGGCACCGTCGACGTCGCGATCCAGGCTCCGATCCAGATCGCGACCGTCGGTACGAGCAGGGCGACGGCACCGGCCCAGAGCTTGAGCAGCGCGTACTCCGCGCGCGAGATCGGGAGGGAGAGCGCGTACACGTGACCGGTACGATGGTCCCAGTTCCACGCCGCGAGTGCGATCAACGCGCCCGTGATCGCCGCGAGGTAGGGGAACAGAACGGAGATCGAGTCCAGCGACTGGAGCAGTGCGGCCGGTATCAGGTTCCGGTCGGCGCCGTGGGCCCCGAGCACCGCGAGCCGCACCACGGCCTGCGGCAGGCCGATGCAGATCAGCGCGAGCACCAGCAGCAGCCAGCGCGACGCGAGCCACTGCAGACGCAGCATCTGTGTCATCGCGCCCGTCATCGCGTCACCTCGCGTCCCGACCGAAGCAGCTCCACGAAGACCTCCTCGAGATCCAGGTCGATCACCTCGCGCACCGTCGCACCAGCCGTATCGAAGTACTGCACCATCGGATCGCTCCAGCCGCGCACGACCCACGTCTCGCTCGACGCGAATGCATCCTGTGCCCGCGACAGGACCTCGAACGGCAGCTGCTGGCCGTTCGACGGGGCCTCCGCCAGCCGGATCCTCTTGATGCCGCCCTTCAGCACGTCGATCGGCAGCTCGGCCACCATGCGGCCGTGATCCAGCACACCCACCCAGCTGCACATCCGCTCCAGCTCGTGCACCAGATGGCTGGAGATGAAGACCGTCGCGCCGCTCTCGCTCACGTAATCGAGCAGCGCAGTCAGCACGTCCCGTCGCACCATCGGGTCGAGACCGTCCGTCGGCTCATCCAGGATCAGCAGCTCCGGACGCTGAGCCAATGCGAGCAGCATCAGCAGCTTGCCCGTCTCGCCCTTCGACAGTCGGCCGATCCGACGGTCATCCGGCAGCTCGAACATCCGCTGCAGCCGCGTGGCCCACGCGTCATCCCACCGACGGTGGAATGCGGCGTGACAACGCATCGCCTCGTCCACGCGCAGCGACGGATACACGTGCGGCCGCTCGGGGACGTAACCGACCACCGACAGCGCCGCAGGCAGCTCCCCGGGAATGGACCGGCCGAGCAGCCGCACGTCTCCCGCCTCACGACGTGACATCCCCAGCAGCAGCCGGATCGTCGTCGTCTTCCCGGCACCGTTCGGACCCAGGAACCCGTAGATCGAGCCCGCCGGCACCGTCAGCGAGACATCGCGCAGCGCGAACGAACGGCCCGCTCGATATCCGAGCCCGCGCACCTCGATCGCTTCACTCATGAGTCGGCACTCCCGTCTCAGCCGCCAGCGCACGCGCAACCTCCGCGGCACCGATCCCCAGACGCGCCGCATCCGCGAGCAGCGTCCTCACGAGCGCGCGCGCCTGCCGCGCCCGCTCGCCTTCGCGTACCTCTGCCTCGAGCGCACGAACGAACGTCCCCGCACCGTGCCGCGTCTCGACGAATCCGTCCCGCTCCAGGTCCCGATATGCCTGCACCACGGTCGACGGGTTCACGCGCAGCGCCGCCGACAGCTGCCGCACCGATGGCAGCGCGTCCCCCGCCCGGTACTCCTCCGCTGCCACCGCCACACGGATGCGCGCGGCGATCTGCTCGTAGAGCGGGATCGGACTGCGTGGATCGATCTCCTCGAACATGCCCCTCTCCGGGCGTGCGGCCGGGACCCGTACCCGCACCGCGGACGTCGTAGTGTATGGTTGTTGCGATACAGTAATACGCGGGGGGCCGCGGGTCAAGGGCCGGCGCGCTTTGACAGCGCATGGGCGACCGCGCAAGTTGTTGGTTTCGAACTCGATCCCCGATTTGTGGAGCGTACGTGCTCAGGCTGCACGAATACACGTACCACCGCCCGGCGACGGTTGCGGAGGCGGCGCGTCTGCTGGCGGCGCACCCGGGCCGGGCGCGAGTGATTGCAGGCGGGACGGACCTGATGCCGAACATGAAGCACGGCCTGTACACGCCGGAGCACGTGATCGCGTTGAAGCAGCTCGGCGAGCTGCGGGGGATCGAGGAGCGGGATGGTGAGCTGGTGATCGGCGCCGCGGAGACGCTGGCGGCGGTATCGCGGCATCCGGCAGTGCGGCAGCGGTTCCCGTCGCTGTCGCGGGCAGCGGGGTCGGTCGCGGGTCCGCAGCTGCGGAACATGGGAACGCTGGGCGGGAATCTGTGCCTGGATACGCGGTGCACGTACTACAACCAGACGTATTTCTGGCGGAGCGCGCTGGGCTTCTGTCTGAAGAAGGACGGCGAGGTGTGTCACGTGACGAAGGTGGGGCGGAAGTGTGTGGCCGCGCACTCGTCGGACACGGCGCCCGTGTTGATGACGCTGGGTGCAGTTGCCGACCTGGTGTCGGCGAGCGGCACGCGCACTGTGGCGGTGGCTGACTTCTTCGTGGCGGACGGCATCGAGAACACGGTCCGCGGGTGGGACGAGATCGTGGTGCGGGTGCGGATTCCGCTGCCGTCGGCGCGGACGCGGGCGGCGTTCCGGAAGCTGCGTCAGCGCGGCGCGATCGATTTTCCGCTGCTCAATGTCGCGGTGGCGGCCGAGCTCGGGCCGGGCGGCGAGATCGAGGACATGCGGATCGTGGTATCTGCGCTGGGAGCGCGACCGCGCGTGATCGCGGGTCTCGAGAAGGTGGCGATCGGCCGCGTGCTGGACGATGCGACCGCGGCGGCGATAGCGGAGCGGGCGTTCCAGCAGTGTCATCCGCTGACGAACATCATCGTGGATCCGGAGTGGCGGCGCGCGATGGTTCGGGTCCACGTGCGGCGGGCTCTGGCGGATCTGGTTGCCGACGTCGCGGCGAGCGCTGCGTGAGCGCGGCCGCGGCGTTCCCGGGTCGGGCGCTGGATCCGGCACTGCGCGCGCGGATCGAGGCGTTGCACGAGGAGGGCCGCGCGCTGTTCCGGAAGTTCGACCGTGAAGTGCGCCGCGAGGCGTTCCACCCGTTCATGCCGGCGGACTACGGACCGATCATCGATGCGCTGCTGCCGTTCCGGGACGAGTGCAGGACCTTCCTGGAGTGGGGCTCGGCCACGGGCGTGATTGCGATCACGGCGGACCTGCTGGGCTTCGAAGCGTACGGCATCGAGATCGATGCGCAGCTGGTGGAGATCGCACGGGATCTGGCCCGCCGTCACGGCTCGCAGGCGCGGTTCGCCGCAGGCAGCATGCTGCCCGCGGGATACGAGTGGCGCGCCGCGTCGGGGGATCCGCGTCTCGGCACGATCGAGCGGGGAGACCCGGGTTACGAGCAGCTCGGCAGAACGCTGAGCGAGTTCGATCTGATCTACGGTTACCCCTGGAGCGGGGAAGACGAGATGATGCGCGACCTGATGCGCCGACACGGTGCCGACGGCGGGCGGCTCCTGCTCAACGGCGCCGGCGGCATCCGGGTGTACGAGGTGCGCGAAGGCGAGCTCCGGTCCGTCTCCTGAGCGGTCGCCGGTGGACCCCGTTCCGACGGGTCGTGTATATCCGACGCCGACCGGCACGTGGCCTCATCCCCCGTTGCGCCGGGCCGCCCACCGGTTAAGCTTACGCGTGGCGCTGCGACGCTGATCGGCACAATAGCCAGTCCGTAATGCCTCACGTCTGGAGCAGGACCTCATGACGACCATTCTCCTCGTCGATGATCAGCTCGAGTTGCGCGCGATCCACGGCACATACCTGCGCGAGCATGGCTATCAGGTGCTGACAGCGGGCGATGGCGAGAGTGCGCTGGCGACGGCGCGCTCGCACGCCCCGGACATCATCCTGCTCGACCATTCCCTGCCGCGGCGCACGGGTCTCGACGTAGCGCGCGAGCTGCAGTGCGATCCACGCACGGCCGACATCCCGATCGTCATGATCACGGCACACACGTACGGCGCGATCGGCCAGAAGGCGCGCGCCGCGGGCTGCGTCAGCTTCCTGTCGAAGCCGTGCGCACCGAGCCGTGTGCTCCAGGAGGTGCTGCGCTTCACGGGCACCGGCACGACGTCCGCGTGATCCGACCGGTGGCGCATCGCTAACGACGCCGGACGCCCTCGCCCGATAACGTGACTCGTACAACCCGTCCTGCTGCGCTGACCGCACGGGCGCTTCGGTACCTCGCCGACGCGGTGCATGCGTTCGAGCGTGCACCGGTCGAGGTCAGTCTCTCCGTCGTCCTCGCGATCGCGTTCTCCTTCACGGTATCCAGCGAGGCGGAACCGTTCCCGGAGTGGCTGGAGATCGCGGTCATCGTACTGCTCTCGGGGGCAGGCGCGTTCGTGGCGACGATCCTGCACGCTCTCGGAGCCGTGAGCACGACGTCACGCTGGGCCATCACGGCCGCAGCAACTGTCGCCGCAGCCGTCTACGGTGTTTTCGGGCTCGACCTCGAGCTCGCGGCTCAGGCGTGGCGTGCAGCGGGGCTGTCGGCAGCGGCCGCTCTGCTCGTGCTCGGTGCGCCGGCGCTCGCGCGCGGAGCGGATGCGACCGCGCGGTTCCGGCTCGTGAGCGGGCGGCTGCTGCTCCGCGTGCTGGGTGCGCTGCTGTACGCGGCGGCACTGTTCGCAGGTCTCGCGCTCGCGCTCGGCGCCGTGAACACACTGTTCGAGCTGGACCTCGATGCGCGGATCTACGCGCACACGTTCGGCTGGGTGTTCATCGTGCTGGTGACCTGGGTCGTCATGGGCGGCGTCCCCGACTACGTCCGCCCGGCGGAGGAGCCCGGCGCAGTCGCAGGCGCGGTTCACCGAATGTCGGCCTTTCTCGTCACGCCGCTGCTCGCGATCTACTATCTGATCCTGTATGCGTACGCCGCGCGGATCGCGGTCACGGGCGAACTGCCGAAGAACCTCGTCTCGCCGCTCGTCATTGCGGCGGGCCTCATTGCGGCGCTCGCGCTCGTGCTGTTCGACCGCGTGGCTGACGACCGATCGTTCCGCTCGTTGCGCGCGGCGGCGCCGCTGTTCATCCCGCTATCCGTGCTGGGCGCCGCCGCGATCGTGTTGCGCCTGAACCAGTACGGCTGGACGGAGTTCCGCGGGCTGCGCATCGTCCTGCTCGCCGCGCTCGGTCTGCTGGCGCTCGGTGCAGTGGTGAGCGTGCTGCGCCGGCGGCCGCTGCCCCTGCACGTGGTCCCGCTCGCGCTCGCCGCCGTGCTCGTGCTCGCCGTCGTCGGGCCGTGGAGTGTCATGGCCGTCTCGCGCCGCAGCCAGCAGGAACGTCTGTCCAGCGCGCTGGACGGCGCCGGACTGGACTGGAACAGCACGGTGGTACGGGACAGTGTCGTGGCGGTGGAGACGTTCCGTCAGGTGCAGGAGACATCGCGCTATCTCCTCACCCACTTCGGCCGCGACGCGCTGCCTCCGTTCCTTGCGCAGCACGTCGATTCGCGTGGCGTCGACGTAGTGTACGAGGCCGGCCTGCGGGCGGACCGCCCGTACCCGAGCGAGCCGCGCGGCGGCATGGCGGAGCTGGAGCACGGCGCCGTGCTCACGAGCGCCGCCGGCGACACCCTGCACTACGTGCGTCTCGACCGCACGGCAACAGCCGATACGGCCGCTGGCGAATCCCTGATCGTTCCCATCCGCATCGGTGAGTCGCTGTTCCTCGCCGATCTCGCGCCGCTCGCCGGTGTGCTCGCGAATCGGGCCGGTGAACGCCGACTGGTTCCCGAGACGGCACGGGTGGAGCTGCGCGATCCGGGCGGTGCACGACGCGGCGAGCTGTTCGTCCTCGAGGTCGGCATCCGCGCCGATACGGTCACGCAGGTTTTCCGGCTGGTGGGTATTGCGCGCCTGGAGTGATCCGCGCGCGTTCCGTGGGAGAGGTGACATGATGAAGCGGACGATCGCGCGTCGGGCGGCGCTGCGCGCCTTCACTGCGGTCGCGGCCGTGGGGCTGCTCGCCGCGCAGGCGGCTGCGCAGGACCGGCTCCGCGCGATGCCGGGTTACGAGCAGTACCAGCGCATGGCCGGCCAGATGCAGGGGGCAGCCCGGCTCGGTGCGGTGACCGCCGAATGGCTCGAAGACGGGAGTGCATTCGACTACCTGAAGGACGGGCGGCAGTGGCGCTACACGATTGCCACCGGCCAGGTGGTCGAGCTTTCCGACGGGCAGAGAGGTCCGGCGAACCGGCGGCGGCGGAGCGGGCCGGAGCGCGGCCGCCAGTACGATTCCGCCGAATCGCCGGATGGCCGCCTGAAGGCGTTCTACCGCGATCGCAATCTGTGGCTCAGCAACGCGGACGGCAGCGACGAGCGGCCCATCACGACGGATGGCGCCGAAGCCGAGCGCGTGAAGTACGGCTCGGCGAGCTGGGTGTACGGCGAGGAGCTGGGGCAGAACACGGCGATCTGGTGGTCGCCCGACGGCAGCAAGGTCGCCTACTACCGCTTCGACGAGAGCGGCGTGCCGGACTACTTCCTCCAGCTCGATCAGACGAAGCTCCAGAGCACGGTCGACAGCGAGGCCTACCCGAAGGCGGGCGTGCAGAATCCGATCGTCGACATCTTCGTGCACGATCTCGCGACCGGGCAGTCGACGCAGATCGACATCCGCGACGGCCGGCCATTCACGAACGATGCCGTCGGCCATTACGCATACCGTGTCGACTGGACCCCGGACGGCACCGAGCTCACGCTCAACCGCACGAACCGTCGCCAGAACATCATGGAGCTCGTGGCGTGCAGTCCGGCGACGGGCAAATGCCGAGTGGTCGTACGCGAGGAGTGGCCGGCCAGCTGGGTCGAGAACTCCCCGCCGATCCGCTATCTCGAGGATGGCAGGCGCTTCCTCTGGATCTCGGAGCGGAACGGGTGGCGCAACATCTATCTGTACGACCTGTCCGGCAAGCTGATCTCGACCGTGACGAATCACTCGTTCGAGGTCGGCAGCATCGTGCGGGTCGACGAGCAGGCGGGCGAGGTGTGGTACACGGCGCATGACGGCGACAACCACATGAAGCTCCAGCTGCACCGGGTGCGCCTGGACGGCCGGGGAGATCGGCGCCTCACCGACCCGGCGCTCCACCACAGCGTCACGGTTTCGCCGGACGGCCGCTGGTTCGTGGATGTCGCGCAGACGCACGACGTTCCGCCCATCACCGTGCTGCGCGATGCGGACGGCCGCGCCGTCGCGGAGCTGGCGGCGAGTGACGTGTCGCGTTACGAGGAGCTCGGACTGAAGCGCGTCGAGATGTTCACCTTCACATCCGCCGACGGCGTAACGCAGCTGCACGGGATGCTGCACCGGCCGCACGACTTCGACCCGGCGAAGAAGTACCCCGTGCTGGTCAGCGTGTATGGCGGCCCGGGCACGAGTGGTGCGCGCGAGACGTTCACGATGCCGGATGCCCGCACCGAGTACGGCTTTCTGGTCGTCACGCTGAACGGCCGCAACTCCGGAGGGCGCGGCAAGCGCGCGCTCGACGCGATCTACGAGAAGCTCGGCGTCATCGAGATCGACGACATGGCGGCCGGTGTCCGCAGCCTGTACGACCGTCCGTACGTCGATCGCGATCGTGTCGGCATCTTCGGCACGTCCTACGGCGGCTACGCGGCCGTGATGGCGCTGCTCCGGCATCCGGATGTGTTTCATGCCGCATCCGCCTCATCCCCCGTCACCGACTGGCGGCACTACGACACGATCTATACGGAGCGGTACATGTGGATCCCGCAGGAGAACACGAAGGGCTACGACGAGGGATCCGCGTTGACGTACGTGAACGATCTGCGAGGCCGGCTGATGATCTACTTCGGCACGGCCGACAACAACGTGCACCCCTCGAACAGCCTGCAGCTCGTTTCCGCGCTGCAGCGTGCCGGCAAGAGCTTCGAGCTCATGGTCGGCCCCGATCTCGGTCACACTGCGATCAACGGCTCCCGCATGATGGAGTTCTTCATCGAGAGCCTCGTGCTGGAGTCGCCGACGATCGGCAAATAGCACCGATGAACGCGTCGCGGCGCGTGTTCACGCGGCGCGCCGGGTTACACGATCGGTTGTCGCGTGCTCACGCGGCCAGTGGGCCACGTGATCGGTTGTCCGCGTGCTCACGCGGCGCGTCGGGTCACGTGATCGGTTGCGGCCTTCCGCATATGTCGCTGCCGCGACTGCTCCTCGATCGTGATCAGCGCCACTCCCGCGATGATGACGATGGCAGCCACGCCCATGCGCGGTGTGAGCGCCTCGCCCGCGATCGCCCAGCCGAGCAGGACTGCGACGACGGGATTGACGTAAGCGTAGGTGGAGACGCGGGCCGGGGTCGAGACGCGCAGCAGCCAGACGTACGCCGTGTAGCCGATGATCGAGCCAAACACGAGCAGATAGCCGAGCGCGAGTAGCGAGCGGAGCGAGACGGCAGCGGGATCCAGGCGGGTGAGCTCGCCCGTGACCGTGCCCGCAACGACCAGCAGCGCACCGCCGCACAGCATCTGCATGCCCGTGAACAGCAGGCCGCCCGGCGGCGACTGTGCCCGCTTCGAGTAGATCGAGCCGGTCGCCCAGCTGAGGGAGCCGAGCATGAGAACGGCCGCACCCGCGACCGGTACGTGACCGGCACCGGCGATCGCCGACGGACCGATCAGCAGGACGATCCCGCCAAAGCCCAGCAGCAGTCCGAGGATCGTCCGTGCGCCCGGACGTGCGGATCCGTGCCAGACCCAGTCCAGCAGCACCATCCAGCACGGGGTGATCGCGACGAGCAGTGCGGCCACTCCGGAGGGTACGGTCTGCTCCGCCCATACGACGGCGCCATTGCCGCCGAGCAGGAGCAGGGCGCCGATGACGAGGGCGGCGCTCCACTCGCCGCGCGTCGGCCTCCGCGGGGCGCGCACGCTCGACCAGGCGTACAGCAGCGCGCCCGCGGCGAGGAATCGCGTGCCCGCCATGAGGAACGGCGGCAAGGTCTCGATGGCATAGCGGATTGCGAGATAGGTCGAGCCCCAGATCAGGTAAACCGCCGCGAACGCGGCGAGTATCTTCGTACGGGACGGCGTGGTCGGCATGGCGTGTTCGGTTCAGGTTCAGTCGCGCCGCAGCGCGACAGGTGTACCCCGGGAGGCCCGTTTGGTTTAGGTTACGCGGACGCGGAACCAGATTTCTGTTCTGGCGCGCGCCGAAATGGGAGCGTCCCCAGGGCATGCAGCGGCCGTCGAGGACGGCCGCTGCGTGACCGGCGCCAGTGCCTGGACGCCGGACTGCTGGTCCCGCAACAGAATCGCCAGGTGCCTGCCGCCTGATCGTACGCCGCGACATCGGCCTGCGCCGACCGGCCAAAACAGAAATCTGGTTCCGCGTCCGCATGGAGATTCAGAACTTCATCAACGGCGAGTTCGTCGCCTCGGGAAGCCCTCGCGAGATCCTGTCGCTGAACCCTTCCGATGCCCGGGACATCGTCGCGCGCGTGCCGGTCGGCGCACCGGAGGATGTATCGGCAGCGACGGCCGCGGCGGCCGGCGCGCTGACCGGCTGGCGCAGGACGACCGGGCCCGCGCGCGCGGAGGTGCTGCACCGGTGGGCTGCGGTGATCCAGTCGCGGGCGGAGGAGCTGGCACAGGCGCTGACGCGCGAGGTCGGCAAGCCGATCTCGGAATCGCGCGGCGAGGTGGCGCGCTGCGTCGTGATCCTGCGGTACTACGCGGGCGAGGCCGTGCGGGCGATCGGCGAGGTCGTGCCCGCGCAGGCGGAGAGGACGCTCCAGTTCACGCTGCGGGAGCCGCTCGGTGTCGTCGGCCTGATCACTCCGTGGAATTTCCCGCTCGCCATCCCGCTGTGGAAGGCCGCGCCGGCGGTCGCGTTCGGCAATACGGTCGTGTTGAAGCCGGCCGAGCAGTCGTCCGCCGTCGCCGCCCTGCTCGCGGAGACGGCAGCCGAGGCAGGACTGCCGGCGGGCGTATTCAACGTGGTGGCCGGTGCGGGAGCCACGGTCGGGAATGCGCTCCTGCACGACGAGCGCGTTCGCGCGATAAGCTTCACGGGCTCGACGGGAGTCGGCGCCCATGTCGCGGCGGTGTGCGCGGAGCGCAACATCCGGTATCAGACGGAGATGGGCGGCAAGAACGTCGTCATCGTCCTGCCGGATGCCGATCTCGACCTCGCCGCGCGGCTCACGGCCGCCGGTGCCATGCGCTATGCCGGCCAGAAGTGCACGGCGACCAGCCGCGCAGTGGTCGTGCGTGGCATCGAAGATGCCTTCATCGAGCGGCTCCAGGCGCAGGTCAGTGCACTTCCGCTCGGCCCGGTCACCGATGCCGCGTGCGCCGTGGGCCCGCTGATCTCGGCGGCCGCCCGTGACCGCGTCCTGGATGCACTGAAACGGCACGGTAACGGCGTGTCACACGGTGCGCCCGGCAGTGACCAGCTCGGGCACGGCTTCTTCATCGAGCCCGCAGTGCTGCGCGACGTGGATCCGGCCTCCTCACTGGCGCAGGATGAACTGTTCGGGCCCGTACTCGCGACGTTCACGGCGCGCGACGTGGACGAGGCGATCGCGCTGGCGAACCGGACGCGCTACGGACTCAGCGCATCGCTCTTCACACGCGACATCGGTGCGGCACTCGAGTTCGTGCATCGCATCGAGACAGGCCTCGTCCGGGTGAACGGCGACACGACCGGTGTCGATCCGCACGCGCCGTTCGGCGGCATGAAGGCATCCAGCTCCGGCAGCCGCGAGCAGGGAAGCGCTGCGCGTGAGTTCTACACGGACACGAAGACCGTCCAGATCGCCGCACCATGAGCCGTGCACCGCGTCCGGCTGCATTGGAGCGAGGCACGCAATCACGATACCCGGAGCGTATCACGGTCATCGACTCGCACACCGAGGGCGAGCCGACACGTGTGGTCATTGCGGGTTGGCCGGAGCTGCGCGCTCACGACATGATGGCACGCAGCCACGAGATCGAAGCGGAATGGGATCATCTGCGTCGCGCCGTCGTGTGCGAGCCCCGGGGTCACGATGCGGTCGTGGGCGCGCTCATCACGCCACCCGTGAACGACGACGCGCATGCAGGCGTGATCTTCTTCAACAATGTGGGCCTCCTCGGCATGTGCGGTCACGGCCTCATGGGCGTCGTTCGCACGCTCGCGCACCTCGGCCGCGTCGAAGCGGGAGAGGTGCGCATGGACACGCCGGTTGGCCCGGTGAGCGCCTGGCTCGCCGATGATGGAACGATCACGATCCGCAATGTCCCCGCGTCGGTGCACGCGCTGGATGTCGTCGTCGCCACACCGTCCCTTGGCACGGTCACCGGTGACATTGCCTATGGCGGCAACTGGTTCTTCATCACCGAGAGCCCCGCCATTCCGCTCGAGCTGGCGAACGTCCCGGAGTTGACGCGCGCGACACGCGAGTTGCTCGATGCGCTGCGTGCCCGTGAGATCACGGGTGCAGCCGGCGCGGTGATCGACCATGTCGAACTGACTTCGTCACCCGGCGATCGTGCTGATGCGGTCAACTTCGTGCTCTGTCCCGGAGGTGCGTGGGACCGGTCTCCATGCGGGACCGGCACATCCGCGAAGCTAGCCGTGCTGCACGCCCGTGGTCTGCTGAAGTGTCGTGAGCGCTTGCGGCAGCGCAGCGTCACGGGCGGCGTGTTCACGGCATGGCTGGACGAATGGAACGGCACGATGCACCCGCACGTGGCGGGTCGCGCGTGGATTACGGCCGAAGCCGTGCTGCGGTTCGACCGGGACGACCCACTGCGCGGCGGATTCACGGTGCCGTGAGCGTGAACGCGCTGGTGATCGGTGCCGGGATCGTTGGTGCCGCCGTGGCGGATGCACTGAGCATGGCCGGCGTCCGCGTTCAGGTTCTCGACGCGGGCTTTCCAGGCTGTGGCACCACGGCCGCCGGAATGGGTCACATCGTCGTCATGGATGACTCACGGGCACAGCTCGCCCTGACGGCGTACTCGCGCGGGCTGTTCGACGAGATGGCCGGAGAGCTGCCGCCCGCGTGCGAGCTGGACCGCTGCGGCACTCTCTGGATTGCCGAGGACGAGGAGCAGCTGGAGTCCGCGCGTGTGAAGGCATCGAGGCTACAGGCGGGCGGTGTGGCCGCCGAGCTGATCGATGCCGCGACCCTGCGCGATGCCGAGCCCGCGCTGCGCACCGGCCTCGCGGGCGCGGTTCACGTGCCGCAGGACAGTGTCGTGTATCCGCCCGCGCTGTGCAGATTCCTGCTCGAACGTGCCGTGAGTCGCGGTGCGCGCGTGCTTCATGATACGCGGGTCCTGCGCATCGAGGCGCATACAGTCGTGACGGGTGCGGGGCGGATGGACGCTGAGGTCATCGTCAATGCCGCCGGTACTGCGGCCGCCGACCTGATCCCGGGCCTTCCCGTGCTGCCGCGGAAGGGGCACCTCGTCATCACGGACAGGTATCCCGACTTCTGCCGACATCAGCTGGTCGAGCTCGGCTACATGCGAAGCGCGCATGCGCTCGCAGGATCATCCGTTGCCTTCAACGTCCAGCCGCGCACGACGGGCCAGCTGCTCATCGGATCGTCGCGGGAGATGGCCGGCCATGATCCTGCCGTCAATCGTCACATCGTGTCGCGGATGTTGCAGCGTGCCGCGCAGTTCCTGCCTGGTATCGTTGCGCTGAACGCGCTGCGTGTCTGGACCGGGTTTCGACCGGCGACACCGGACAAGCTGCCGCTGATCGGCCGCTGGGATCCGCTACCGGGCGTGTGGATCGCGGCGGGACACGAAGGCCTCGGGATCACGACGGCTCTCGGCACGGCCCGCCTGCTCGCGGACATGCTGCTCGGACGCACTACCTCGATCGACGCGGCAGCGTTCTCACCGGTGCGCACCCTCGCCTCGGCAGCGCCATGAGCGGCGTGATCGAGCTGATCGTCGACGGGCGCACGATCGAATGTGATGCGACGATCTCCGTGGCGGCCGCACTGCTGAATGCCGGGGTCACGACGTTCCGCAGGTCGGCGACGGGCGCGGAGCGCGGTCCGCTGTGCGGCATGGGCATCTGCTTCGAGTGCCGCGTCACGATCGACGGTACGCCGCACCAGCGCGCATGCATGCGCGTCGTGCGGCACGGCATGACGGTGATGACGAATGCATGAGCTGCGGGCGGAAGTGGTAGTGATCGGTGCCGGACCGGCGGGTATCGCTGCAGCGTCCGTTGCGGCCGAGGGAGGGCGGTCGACGCTTCTCATCGACGAAGCCCATGCGCCGGGCGGCCAGGTGTGGCGAGCGGGCAGGACGCGAGCAGCGCGAAAGGCGCGTGAATGGCGGGCACGTCTGGAGAGGAGTGGCGCACGCACGGTCACGAGCGCCACGGTAATCGATGTCGAGTCACCGTTGTCGCTGATCGGCGAACGTGAGGGCCGGCCCGTGCGCATCGCAGCGGACGCGGCGCTGGTGCTTGCCGTTGGCGCCCGCGAGCTGTTCCTGCCGTTCCCGGGCTGGACGCTGCCGAACGTGATCGGCGCCGGCGGTGCCCAGGCGCTGCTGAAGTCCGGCTGGAGCGTGCGCGGCCTGCGCATCGTCGTAGCCGGAAGCGGTCCGCTGCTGCTGCCGGTGGCAGCCGCGCTCGCCGCGTCCGGCGCGCGCGTCCGCGCAGTCGCGGAGCAGGCCCCTGCGGCAGCGGTCGGCCGGTTCGCGCTCGGTCTGTGGCGCTCGCCGGGTCGCGCCCTCGATGCCGCCCTCTATCGCGCGGCATTCGCCCGGGCGCGGTACCGGACCGGCACATGGGTCGCCCGCGCGTCCGGTGATTCACGGCTGGGCGAGGTCGTGTTGACGGACGGGTCGCTGACACGTACGCTCGCGTGCGACGTCCTGTGCATCGGGTACGGTCTAGTCCCGGCCGTGGAGCTGCCGCTACTCGTCGGCTGCGAGCTCCGCGAGGGTGGCGTCGCGGTCGATGCGCTTCAGCGCACGTCCGTCGATCACGTGTACTGCGCTGGTGAAGTGACGGGAATCGCGGGTCGCGATGCCGCGCTCGTTCAGGGCAGCATCGCGGGACTCGCTGCATCGGGCCGCGGTGCTGAGACGAATGACCTGCTTGCCGCGCGCGACCGACATGCCGCCTTCGCACGGCGCGTCGCGGAGCACTTCGGGCTGCGCGCCGAGATCGCTCGCCTCGCGGAGGATGACACGATCGTGTGCCGCTGCGAAGATGTGACGCACGACGCACTGGCGGCGTGCACGTCGCTGCGCGAGGCAAAGCTCACTACGCGAGCGGGCATGGGCGCGTGTCAGGGTCGCGTATGCGGTTCCACCCTGAGGCACATACACGCCTGGCAGCGTGACAACGTACGGCCACCACTCACACCGACGACGATCGGAACGCTGTCGGCGGCCACACCGAGGGAAGATCCCGCATGATGCAGAAAGCCGACTGGCACGGCGTACTGCCCGCCATCACGACGCCGTTCACAGAGGACGACACCGTCGACGAGCGGTTCCTCTCCGAGCACATCGAGTGGCTGGTCGACAACGGCTGCCGCGGCATCGTCGCGCTCGGATCACTCGGCGAGGGTGCCACACTGTCGATGGCGGAGAAAGTCCGGATTCTCGAGGTCTGCCGCGGTGCGCTCGGCTCACGCGCACCACTGGTCGCCGGGGTCTCGGGACTCGCGACGTCGGAGTGCGTCGGGCTCGCGCGCGCCGCGGAAGCCGCGGGCTGCGACGGACTCATGGTGCTGCCGCCGTACGTCTACCGCGGTGACTGGCTGGAGACGCGCAGCCATTTTTCGGCGGTCATCGGTGCTACCTCGCTGTCGTGCATGCTGTACAACAACCCCATCGCATACGGCACGGACCTGAGCGCCGCTGAAGTGGACGAGCTCGTCGCGTTGCACGACAACGTGCATGCGCTGAAGGATTCGAGCGGCGACGTGCGTCGCCTGACGGCGCTGCGCGCGCAGCTCGGGGACGGTCTGCGCCTGTTCGCCGGTCTCGATGACATGGTCATGGAGGCCGTACTGATGGGTGCCGATGGCTGGATCGCCGGTCTCGTCAATGCCTTCCCCGCGGAATCCGTTCAGCTGTTCGATCTCGCGCGCGACGGCAGGGTGGAGGAGGCCCAGGAGCTGTACGAATGGTTCCTCCCGCTGTTGCGGTTCGATACCGTGCCGAAGTTCGTGCAGCTGATCAAGCTCGTGCAGACCGTGGAGGGCAGAGGCAGTGAGCGCGTGCGCCCACCGCGCCTGGCGCTGACGGGCGAGGAACGGACGGCCGCGTTGGCGGTCATCGAGACCGCCCGGCGGACGCGGCACCAGATTTCAGTTTCGACCTGACCGGACATATTCGCGCCCGGCAGAGAATTCCTGAAGCGCAAGGCACTGACAGCATGGCGTTTACCATTCGTCACGAGGTCCTGGAGCTGACGACGAAGCACGCATTCCACATCGCGCGGGCCGCGGCGCCGCCCGTGCGCCGGAGCGTGTGGCTGCGCATCGATGATGGCGAGGGAAACGAAGGGTGGGGCGAGGCCGCGGCCAATGCATACTACGGCGAAACGGCGGACACCGTCATCGCGTTGCTACCGGTCTATGAGAGTGCGCTGAATTCGATCGGCGGGAAGACGGCGGACCCGCTCGACCTGGAGCGGATGGAAGGTGCAGTCGAGAGCGCGGTGGGAAGGAACCCCGCAGCTCGCGCCGCCGTGTCGGCGGCGTTGCACGATCTCGTCGGAAAACGGCTCGGCATCCCCGTGTGGCGGTGGTTCGGTCTCGATGCGAAGAGCGCACCCCTTTCATCATTCACGCTCGGCATAGACGAGCCAGCCGTCATGCTGGAGAAGCTGGAGGAGGCCGCCGGCTACCCGATCCTGAAGGTGAAGGTGGGGACACCGGACGACCGTTCTGTGCTCGAGCTCATGCGGAAGCACGCGCCTGACAAGCACATCCGCATCGACGCGAACACAGGTTGGTCGCTGAAACAGGCGATCTCGCTGCTGCCGCTACTCGAGGATCTCGGCATCGAGCTCGTCGAGCAGCCGTTCAAGGCGGATGACCTCGACGCATTCCGGCTGCTAAGGGAGCGTTCCGCCATCCCGATCGTCGCGGACGAGTCATGTCGTGTCGCCGCTGACATCCCCCGGCTGGTCGGCGTCGTCGATGGAATCAACATCAAGCTCGAAAAGTGCGGCTCGCTGCGCGAAGCGCTGAAGCTCGTGCACGTGGCGCGCGCCCACCATCTGAAAGTGATGATCGGCTGCATGCTCTGCAGCACGCTGGGGATCGCCGCGGCGATGCAGATCGCGCCGCTGGTCGACTGGGCTGATCTCGACGGTGCCGTTCTGTTGACAGCCGATCCGTTCGATGGCCCTGGCATGGACGAGAGTGGTGTGCTGCACCTCGGCGGCGAGCCAGGGCTCGGTGCCATACGCCGCTGAGACGGCGGCCGGAGCGGATCGGCCGTTTCAGAATTCTGGTGCCAGGTCCGCGATGTCGTCCGGGCGGATGGGTAGGGCAAACTCCACGCCTGCGACGGCGGTGTCGGGATCCTTGAGGCCGTTTCCCGTCAGCACGCACACACACTCCAGACCGGCATCGATATCACCGCTGCGGACGGCGGCGCGGAGTCCGGCGACGGAGGCGGCGGACGCGGGCTCGCAGAAGATGCCCTCCGTGGTTGCGATCGCGTGGTAGGCCTCGAGGATCGCGGCATCGCTGAGGGCGCGGAACGCGCCGCCGGAGTCGCGTGCTGCGGCGATCGCGGGTTGCCAGGTGGCGGGTCGGCCGATGCGTATTGCGGTGGCGATCGTCACGGGGTTGGTAACGGGCTCGCCGCGCACGAATGGCGCGGCCCCCTCGGCCTGCATGCCGAGCAGTCGGGGCAGCCGGCCTGCGCGCCCGTGCTCGAGTGCGCGGCGAAAGCCGAGCCAGTAGGCCGTGATGTTGCCGCCGTTGCCGACCGGAATCGCGAGCACGGGAGGTGCATCGCCGAGTGCATCGCAGATCTCGTAGGCGGCCGTGGTCTGTCCTTCGATGCGTGCGGGATTGACCGAGTTCACGAGCGCGAGGCCGTAGCGATCCGCGGCGTTACGGGCGAGCGCGAGCGCGTCGTCGAAGCTGCCCTCGACGGTGATCACCCGCGCGCCGTAGACGACCGCCTGGGCGACCTTTCCGGCGGCCACGCGCCCGGCGGGCAACAGGACGGTGCAGCGGATCCCCGCGCGTGCCGCATATGCGGCCGCGCTCGCCGCCGTGTTGCCCGTGGACGCGCACAGTACCGTCCGTGCTCCGTCCTCGAGAGCGCGCGCGACGGCCATCACCATCCCACGATCCTTGAACGAGCCGGTGGGATTCAGGCCCTCGCACTTGAGGTAGAGCGAGCGGACGCCGACCCAGTTCGCCAGACGCGGCGCATGAGCGAGGGGCGTGTCACCCTCGTGCAGCGTGATGCGAGGCGTACGGTCGGACAGCGGCAGGTATGCGCCGTAACGGTGCAGGACACCGGTGCCGTTCGGCGCCGTTGGGACACGGGACGCGATTGCACTACGCTCGTCGGCGCGTCCGCTCATGTGGCGAGTGACTCGCGCAACGTGCCGAAATCGCGCGGCTGCGCCCCGTGCATGTCGGCGCGCAGCAGGAGTCCGATCGCACCGCGCTTGTCCCCACCGAACGCCTCGGTCATCGCCTGCATCACGGCGATCTCCGTCTCGGCGGAGCACGCGGCAATCAGGCCGGAACCACTGCCCGAGATCGTCACTCCCCACGCGCCGGCATTCGTCGCCGCCTTGATGACCGCGTCTGCGCCGCGAATTAGCGGCAGGCGATAGGGTACGTGCAGCTCGTCGGTGAAGCCGAGCGCGATCGACGTGGGGTCCGCATTCGCGAGACCGTGCAGGAGCGCCGCCAGCCGCCCGAGATTGCGGGCGGCAGCGCTGTGAGGTACGTGCTGCGGCAGCACCGAGCGGGCTCGCGAAGTGGAGACCTCGATGGCCGGTGCTGCGAACACGAAGCGGATCCCGCCGTCGAGCGGAAGCTGGATCGCGCGCGGGACGCCGTGGCCGGCGTACGCGACGGCGACGAGTCCACCGAACAGTGAGGGTGCGGAGTTGTCGGGATGTCCTTCCGCCCGTGCGGCGGACGCGAGTGCGGCGTCGCGGTCCAGCGTGTCGCCGCAGGCGGCGGCGGCGAGGGCGAGGCCCGCGACGGTCGCTGCAGCGGATGAGCCGAGGCCTCGTGCGACGGGGATGTTCGATGTGGCGATCAGCGTTCCACCCGGCGCGTCGACACCGCGGCGGCTGAGCTCGGCCAGGAACGCGAGCACGAGCCTGTCATCGCCGACATCGTCCGTGAGGTTGCGCAGCGTGCC
Source organism: Longimicrobiales bacterium (assembly GCA_036374995.1). Lineage (GTDB taxonomy): Bacteria > Gemmatimonadota > Gemmatimonadetes > Longimicrobiales > RSA9 > SH-MAG3. The sequence continues at coordinate 24,665 of DASUSS010000011.1, forward strand.
CGCGCGGCGGATCGTCAGGTCGCCTTCGCCTGGCTGATAGCCCGCGTCGAGATAGAGGTCGAACGCGAGACCCAGGCAGTCGAAGCCTGCACCGAGGTTGGATGTGCTGCACGGTACCCGTATGCCGCAGGCGTGCAGCGAGGTCGGCGGAGCAGGGGACGACATCGCGGTCGCGACGTCGCCTACAGGTACTCGAGCACCTGCTCGACGTGCTCTGCCGGCTTCACCTTCGGCAGGACCTTCGCGATGCGGCCCTGCTCATCGATGACGAACGTCGTCCGCTCATTACCCCAGTACGTCCTGCCGTACATGGACTTCTCCTTCCACACGCCGTAGGCGTCCGCGACCTCGTGGTCGATATCGGCAAGCAACGTGAACGGGAGCTCGTACTTGTTAGCGAACCTGCGGTGCGAGTCGGCGGGGTCCGGGCTCACGCCCAGAATCACGGCATCGCGGGCCTCGAAGGTTTGCGCGTTGTCGCGCAGATCGCAGGCCTGCGCGGTGCAGCCCGACGTGTCATCCTTCGGATAGAAATAGAGAACCACTTTGCGACCACGGAAATCCGAGAGACTGACTTCGCGGCCATCCTGGTCAGACAGCGTGAAGTCAGGCGCGGGCTCGTTCTCCTTCGGCGCCGCCATCAGACCCCCGTCTCCTCGGCAGGACGAGCCGGCTCGACGCGCTCCGCCGCGGCCGCAGCCGCCGTTTCCTCGCGCCACAGCGAGACACCCAGCAGCACAGCACCGGTCGTGATGGCCATGTCGGCAATGTTGAAGATGGGCCAGTGCATGAAGCCGAGGTTGATCGGCCCGATGAAGTCGACCACGCCGCCGGCCCAGCGGACACGATCGATCAGATTGCCCAGCGCGCCCGCGGCGACCAGCTCGATCGACAGCAGGCGCAGCCAGTCGTTGCGCTCCGCGCGGATGAACAGGTTGCCGAGAACGAACAGGACGAGCAGTGTCGCGAAGATGATGATCCAGCGGCCGGCGGACGGAAGCGGCAGCCCGAATGCGACGCCCTGATTGAACGCCAGCGTCAGGGGTATCCAGCCCCCGAGCGTCTCCACAATGTGACCGGTCCGCAGCGCATCGAGGGCCCAGCGCTTCGTCGAGATATCGGCGAATACGATAGACCCGATGACCAGCGCCGCAAGCAGCAGCTTCTGCTTCAAGATTCGCTTCCTTTCAGGCCAGCGCCGCGTGGAGTCGCGGCACCCTGCAATTTAAACCAGCCCCGCGCCGCCTGACCACCCGCGCCCGGCCCGGTGGTTACCCCGGCGGCCAGCGCAGGGTGCGTGCCCGGCCGGGCCGCCGCGGACCCGGCACCAGATTTCCGCCCCGGCCGATCCACCCATGCGAATGCTCCAGCGGCAAGCCGGTAACGGGGCGCATTCCTATTCGATCGCGTCATATCCGAAATCTGGTGCCGGGTCCGGAGTGCCGCCGGGTCCGCAGTCGGTGCCGGGTCCGCAGCCGGGCAGGCCGAGCGGGCAGGCCGCGCAGGCCGAGCGGGCAGGCCGGGCAGCCGAGCGGGCAGACCGCTCAGCCCGACCGCGCAGCCCGACCACGCAGCCCGACCGCGCAGCCCGACCGCTCAGCCCGACCGCGCGGCCCGACCGATCGACCCGTGCGACCACCGCCCACCCCCGACCCCGGGGCTTCGCGCGCGGGCCGGCCGCCTGTACATTTCCGTGTCTCGACAACAGATCCGGAAGGCAATGGCGGAAGCGAGAAGGCGGACGGTCACGGTGGACGTCGGCGGAGTCCCGATCGGCGGGGGGCACCCGATCGTCGTGCAGTCCATGACGAACACGGATACGGCCGATCCGGCGGCGACGGCGGATCAGGTCGCTGCGCTCGCGTCAGCGGGCAGCGAGCTGGTGCGGATCACCGTGAACACGGAGGACGCCGCCGCGGCGGTGCCGGAGATCGCGGATCGGCTCCGGAGCGGCGGCGTCACCGTGCCGATCATCGGCGACTTCCACTACAACGGCCACCTGCTCCTCGCGAAGTATCCGGACTGTGCGCGCGCACTCGCGAAGTACCGCATCAATCCGGGCAACGTCGGGGCGAAGCGGCGGGATGAGAACTTCCGGACGATCGTCGAGGTTGCGATCGAGCACGGCCGCCCCGTCCGCATCGGAGTGAACTGGGGCTCGCTCGATCAGCAGCTGCTCACCGAGATGATGGACGCGAATGCCGCGGCGGCCGACCCGCTCGATGCGAAGACGGTAATGCTCGAGGCGATGTGCGAGAGCGCACTCCGGTCCGCGCGGCTCGCCGAGGAGACGGGCCTCGCGCACGACCGCATCATCCTGAGCGCGAAGGTCTCCGGCGTCCAGGATCTGATCACCGTCTACCGGATGCTCGCGCAGCGCTGCGACCATCCGCTGCACCTCGGTCTGACCGAGGCGGGTCTCGGCACGAAAGGGGTCGTGGCGTCCGCGGCCGGCCTCGCGGTCCTGCTGCAGGAGGGGATCGGGGACACGATCCGCGTATCGCTGACACCGCGTCCGGGCGGCGACCGCACCGAGGAGGTGCTCGTCGCCCAGCAGATCCTCCAGTCGATGGAGCTGCGCAGCTTCACGCCCCAGGTCACCAGCTGCCCGGGGTGCGGCCGCACGACCAGCACGTTCTTCCAGAAGATGGCCGAGGACATCGGCGATTACATCCGCGCGCGCATGCCTCTCTGGCGCGAGCAGTACCCGGGCGTCGAAGAGATGAAGGTCGCGGTCATGGGCTGCGTCGTGAACGGACCCGGCGAGTCGAAGCACGCCAACATCGGCATTTCGCTGCCCGGCACGTTCGAGGAGCCGAAGGCGCCGGTATACGTGGATGGGCGGCTGTATACGACGCTGAAGGGTGAGACGCTGGTTGCGGAGTTTCTGCAGATTCTCGATCGGTACGTCGAGGAGAAGTATGGTGCGGGAATCAGCGTCGGGTGAGATCCGGAGTCATTCGTGTGCCGTTCACATCGTCTCCAGGACGATCGGGTGACGAAGGTGTTGGACACCCTGCGCGGAGTACACGCGGTCGCGGCGTCTTCGTGTGAAGTGGTGTCCGTCCGGGTGTTCGCGTGCGGGACGGCGGGTCCCATCGCCGGCCGGTCCGAGAGTCCTGCCGCATCGCAGCCAGTCTGCTAACTCTTTATATCTGATACAGTTCCCTTGTCGGCTGCGTCTGGCATCGTCCTCGCTTCAGGGCGAGGCGGACGGGGTGGCGTGCAACCATGTCGCGTGCGGCGCGTAGGGGGTTGCGCGGCCACCCGGACGTGACCCGCAACGGAATCAGAACGAGGCCATGCGTAATACGAATACTGCGCGGCTGATCGCCGCGCTCACGGTCGTGCTCGTCGCGCTGGATGCGACGGACGCGACGGCGCAGCAGGCGCCTGCGACGATGTCGCTGGAAGAGGCGGTGCAGCTGGCGCGGCGATACAGCCCGGCGTATCGGCAGCAGGTGAACGATGAGGCGGTCGCGGACTGGAACGTACGGGCGGCCTACGGTTCGCTGGTGCCTACGGTGACGGCGAGCGGCGGCCTCGACTGGCAGGCGGGCGGTACGCCGCGCTTCGGGTCGTTCAGCGGTGCGGAGGTCGGGATCAGCAAGCGGCCGGACTACCTGTTCTCGGACTACTCGCTGCGCGTGAGCTGGACGATGAGTGGCGGCACGCTGTTCCGGATGTCGCAGGAGCGTGCGGCGCGGAAGGCGACGACGGCACGGATCGATGCGGCGGGATACACACTGGAGTCGGACATCACGCGACAGTATCTGGCGGCGCTGCGGGCGCGCGAAGCGGTGCGGATCGCGCAACGCGAGCTGGCGGCGGCGGACGAGGCGCTGAAGCTGGCACAGGCACGGGTCGACGCCGGTGCGGCGCCGCGACTCGATGCGGCGCAGGCGGAGGTGGAGCGCGGCCGCGCTGAGGTCGCGCTGCTGCAGGCGCAGGCGACGGAAGAGACGGAGAAGCTGCGGCTGCTCGAGGCGGTGGGGCTCGATCTGGACCAGCCGGTCGAGCTGACGACGCAGCCCGAGGTGTTCGAGCCGCAGTGGACGCTGGAGGAGCTGTCACAGGTCGCGATGCAGAGCCATCCGCAACTCGTCGCGGCGCGCGCGAACGAGTCGGCGGGCCGTGCGGCCGCGCGCGCGGCCCGCATGTCGTACCTGCCATCGATCACGATCGGCGGCGGCTGGTCCGGCTACACGCAGCACACGCGCAACACGGGCTACCTGGTCACGCAGGGGCAGCAGTCGGCCCAGAACCGGATCCAGAACTGCCAGCGCACGAACGACCTCTACGCGCGCCTCGCCAATCCGCTCCCGCCGGAGGACTGCACGCAGTACGCGTTCACCGAGGCCGATCGCGCCTCGATCCTCCAGCAGAACGACATCTGGCCGTTCGACTTCACGAAGCAGCCGCCGTCGTTCGGCATGACCGTCAGCCTGCCGATCCTGAACGGCTTCACGCGCGAGGCCCAGCTCCAGCAGGCGGTCGCCGCCGCGGAGGATGCCAGGCACCAGCGGCGCCAGGAGGAGCTGAGCCGGCGCGCGACCGTCGCCACGACCTATCTGGCCGTCCAGACGGCGTATCGCTCGGTCGCGATCGAGGAGCGGAACGTCGTCGCCGCCACGGAGCAGCTCGAGCTCGCGCGCGAGCGCTACCGCCTCGGCGCAGGCTCCATTCTCGAGCTGACACAGGCACAGGCGACGATGGCCCGCGCCGACCAGGCGCACCTCACGGCGCTCTACTCGTTCCACGAGAACCTGGCGGCGCTCGAGGCCGCAGTCGGTCGTCGCCTGCGCTGACCGACTGTCCGCTCGTGGGACGGGCGGTCCCGGACCCGTCCGCCCGCACCGGCCGCCCGATCGGGCGCTGAGCAGTAAAGTGGTTGTGAGACAAGCGTTTGCGACATTCGCGCCGGGTGGTACGGCGCTTGGTATACTACGAGGCACGCGCGTGCGGGCACGACCCGCCGGCGGAACCGCCGCGAGGCGCGTGAAATAGCCAGGAGAAAGCCGGAATCATGGATATCCCGAGGACGTCAACGAAGAAGAACCGTCGCCGTATCTATATAGGAGCCGGGGTGGGCGTAGCGGCGCTGATCACGCTCGGTCTCTCCATGCTCGAGCCGGCGGTGCCGACGGTGGACCGGGCGCAGGTCTGGTCGGATTCCGTGCGGCGCGGACCGATGGTCCGCTCCGTACGCGGCGTCGGCACTCTCACGCCGGAGCACATCCGGATCATCCCGGCGCAGACGGCCGGACGGGTCGAGCAGATCTACGCGCGTCCCGGTACGGCCGTGAAGCCGGGCATGCCGCTCGTGCGACTGAGCAATCCGGAGCTGGAGATCCAGCTGATGGAATCCGAGCGCCAGCTGCGCACGGCCGAGTCGGAGCTCGTCCAGCTCCGCTCGACGCTCCAGACGCAGATCCTCAATCAGGAAGGCGTGATCGCGCAGGTCCAGAGCCAGTACAACGAGGCGTTGCGGCAGGCGAAGACGAACGAGGAGCTGACGGCGAAGGGGCTGATCGCGACGAACGAGGCGGCCCGGGTGAAGGACCAGGTCGAGGAGCTGCGCACGCGGCTCGCCATCGAAAAGAAGCGTCTCGACCTCCTGAACTCGACGGTCGACACCCAGATCGGCGCGCAGCAGGCGCAGGTCGACCAGCTTAGGGCGATCGTCGCGCATCGGCGCGGTCAGATCGTGGCCATGGACGTGCGGGCCGCCTCGGACGGGGTGCTCCAGCGGCTGGACCTGGAGGCGGGACAGTGGGTCCTGCCGGGTACCGAGCTGGCGCGCATCGTCGAGCCGGGCAAGCTGAAGGCCGTGCTCCGCGTCTCCGAGACCCAGATGCGCGATGTCGTGATCGGCCTCCGCGCGTTCGTGGACACGCGAAACGATACGATCGAGGGCAGCGTAGTGAGAATCGACCCGGCCGCGGACGGGGGTACGATCGGGATCGACGTCGCGTTCGACACGGAGCTGCCGGGTAGCGCGCGGCCGGACATGAGCGTGGATGGCTGGGTCGAGATCGATCGGTTGCAGAACGTGCTGCACGTGAGCCGGCCGAACCACGGGAGCGCGGGTCAGACGATCGGGCTGTGGGTGGTCTCGCCGGACTGGAAGGAAGCGCGGCGGGTGCAGGTCAAGCTGGGTCAGACGTCGGTGAACTTCGTCGAGATCGAGCAGGGCCTGAATCAGGGTGACGTGGTGATACTGTCGGACATGCAGCAGTACGACTCACACGACCGGGTCAGGATCCGTAACTGAACGCAGCACCAACCAGGAGACAGTCCGATGCAGCAAGCGATGGAGCCGCTCATCCGGCTCGATGCCGTGAGCAAGGTCTTCTACACTGACGAGGTGGAGACGCACGCGCTGAACAAGGTTCAGCTCCAGATCCAGCGCGGCGAGTACATCGCCATTGCGGGACCTTCCGGCTGCGGCAAGACGACGCTGCTGTCGCTGCTCGGTCTGCTCGACTCGCCGAGCGAAGGGACCTACTCGCTGGACGGAAAGGACGTCTCGAACCTGTCCGCGTCCGACCGCGCGCGCGTCCGCAACCGCGAGATCGGGTTCATTTTCCAGGCGTTCAACCTGATCGGCGATCTGACGGTCTACGAGAACGTGGAGCTGCCGCTGACGTACCGCGGGATGTCGGCATCGGAGCGGAAGGAGCGGGTGCACGCGGCGCTGGAGCGGGTCGGCATGTCGCATCGCACGAAGCACTACCCATCGCAGCTGTCCGGTGGTCAGCAGCAGCGGGTCGCGGTCGCACGTGCGATCGTCGGCAAGCCGCTCATCCTCCTGGCGGACGAGCCGACGGGAAACCTCGACTCGAAGAACGGCGAGGCGGTGATGGATCTGCTGAAGGAGCTGCACGCCGACGGCGCGACGATCTGCATGGTCACGCACGATCCCCGGTATGCGCGGCATGCCGAGCGTTCCATTCACCTGTTCGACGGCCAGGTCGTGCGCGACGAGAATTCCGCGACGGCGCACGAGCTCGAGGAGAGCGGATTCGAGGTGCATCATGGATGAGATTGTAGTCACTGTCGCGGTTTTCCTCTGCATCTTCACGCCGATCGTGGGGCTCACGATCCGGTTCGCGCTGAAGCCGCTGGTGGAATCGATCGCCCGGCTGATGGAAATGCGCGCGAGTGCGCCCGGCTCGCTGGGTCCGGGCGGGCTGGCCGAGCGCCGCATCGCGCTGCTCGAGACGGAGCTGAGCCAGGTCCGGCAGGAGCTGCAGCGCGTCGCCGAGCAGAAGGACTTCATGGAGCAGCTGGGCGCCGGTCACTGACGGCGCCGACGGCCTGATCATCCAGCGGGCGGTGCACGAGCGCCGCCCGCTTCCGTTCCGTGCGCGGCGGACCCGCCGTCTGCTACATTGGGGCCGTGCCGGATTCGCTCACCCGCTTCATTCCCGATGCCGCGACGACGCTGATCGTCGTACCGGCCGCACTGCTCTACGGTGCGGCCGCCGCCGCGTTCGTGGCCTGGCTGCGCATCGGGCGAGGCGTGCGCGTGCCGTATACGCGCAAGGCCTTCCACTTCCTGATCCTGAGCGCCGCGACGCCCGTGCATCTGGCGTGGGGCGTGAGTGGTGTGGTGGTGTACGGGTGCGTGATCGCGCTGCTCGTCGCGTTCGCCGTCATGCGCGGAGACGGGTCCGGCTTCTACGAGGCGATCGCACGCGGCACCGATGCGCCGCGCCGCTCGCTGTTCATCATCGTGCCGCTCGTCACCACGGCGGCGGGCGGCGTCCTCGCGAATCTGCTCTTCCCCACCTGGGCACACATCGGCTACATGGCCGTGGCGTGGGGCGATGCGGTCGGCGAGCCGGTCGGGACGCGCTGGGGTCGGCACCGCTATCGCGTGCCATCGATCGGCGGCATCACGGCCGTGCGCAGCCTCGAGGGCAGTGCCGCGGTCCTCATCACGAGCATGCTCGCCAGCGGCGTGGTGCTCCGGCTGGAGAGTCTCGAGCCCGCCGCAGTGCTGGGCGCAGCGGTGCTCGTCGGGATCGTCACGGCGTTGGTCGAGGCGCTCAGCCACCACGGCCTCGACAATCTCACGATCCAGGTCGCCGCCGCCGGCGCGGCGACATTCGTGCTCGGCGGGTGACCGGCCGCGTGCACTACGGGAGTGTCCGGCACCCGCGCGACGCGTCCCATCACCGGACAGCGGGCGGGCGGCACGGTCCTGCACTCCCGCCCGCAGGAGCGCACGCCACAACGAGTTGGATGGCCGGCGCCGCCCGGCATGCCGTTTCCATTCCCGTCCTCGAATGCGTAGCTTGCGGGTACGCTCCCCCACGAACGACCTGAATGACATGACCGAACGGAAGAAGCGGGTCCTGATCGCGGACGATCAGCCCGATGTGCTGGAAGCGCTGCGGCTGCTGCTGAAGAGCGAGTCGTTCGAGACCGAGACCGCCGCGTCGCCCGCGGGCGTGCTGCAGGCGGTACAGTCCGGCGATTTCGATGCGGTGCTGATGGACCTGAACTACACGCGTGACACGACATCGGGCAAAGAGGGCTTCGAGCTGCTGACGCGGCTCCAGGAAGCCGACAGCACGCTGCCGGTGATCGTGATGACGGCGTGGGGCAGCATCCAGGGTGCAGTCGAGGCGATGCGGCGCGGCGCGCGCGACTACATCGAGAAGCCGTGGGACAACAACCGGCTCCTGTCGCTGCTCAGGACGCACGTGGAGCTCGGCCGCGCGCTGCGCGAGAGTGCGCGGCTCGAGTCGGAGAACCGGCTGCTGCGCCGGCGAGGCGTGCCGACTCTGATCGCGCAGTCGCGCACGATGCAGCCGGTGCTCACGATGCTGGAGCGGATCGGCCCGTCCGAGGCGAACGTGCTGATCACGGGCGAGCACGGGACGGGCAAGGAGATCATCGCGCAGTGGCTGCACGCGTCATCGCCGCGCGCGGAAAGGCCGCTCATCATCGTGAATGCCGGCGGCCTGTCGGAGGGCGTGTTCGAGAGCGAGCTGTTCGGTCACGTGAAGGGCGCGTTCACCGACGCGAAGACGGACCGTGTCGGGTACTTCGAGCTGGCGGACGGCGGCACGCTGTTCCTCGACGAGATCGGCAACATGCCGCCGAAGCAGCAGTCGAAGCTGCTGCGTGTGCTCCAGACGGGCGAGTTCCAGCGCGTCGGTTCGTCGAAGACGAAGCGCGTGGACGTGCGCGTGATCTCCGCGACGAACGTGGACATCCGGCAGGAAGTCGCGGAGGGGCGCTTCCGCGAGGACCTGCTGTACCGGCTGAACACGGTCGAGATCCACCTCCCGCCGCTGCGCGACCGGCCGGAAGACATTGCCGCGCTCGCGCTGCATTTCCTGAAGCGGGAGACCGGACGCTACGGCCGGAAGGTGACGGGCCTGGAACGGGAGGCGCTGCAGGCGCTGCTCGAGCATCCCTGGCCGGGCAACATCCGCGAGCTGGAGCACACGATCGAGCGCGCCGTCCTGATGGCGGCGGGTCCGCAGGTCCGGGCCGACGACCTCGGACTCCGCAGCCGCAGCGACGGCGCGGCACGCATCGAGGAGATGACGCTCGAGGATGCGGAGAAATACCTGATCCAGAAAGCGCTCGGCCGCTATCAGGGCAACGTCAGCAAGGCGGCCGATGCCCTCGGCCTCTCGCGCAGCGCACTGTACCGCCGCCTCCAGTACTATGACATCGGGACGGACGGGACGTAACGATTCCTGATGCGCTTCTCGTTCGAGACCCGCGTGCTCGCGCTGGCCCTGGCGGCCGGTCTGCCGGGGACGGTCGTCGCGCTCGCGCTCCTCGTCATCAACGACTACAGCGCGAAGGTGGTGTGGACGTTCGCGATTCTCGTCGTGGGGTGCTGGCTCGCGTTCGCGTTCGCGCTGCGCGAGCGTGTCGTGCGGCCGCTCCAGACGTTGTCGAATCTGCTCGCGGCGCTCCTGGAGGGCGACTACTCCATCCGTTCGCGCGGCGCGACGAGCGACGATGCGCTCGGGCTGGCGATGCTGGAAGTGAACGCGCTCGGCGAGACGCTGCGCGAGCAGCGGCTGGGCGCACTGGAGGCATCGGCGCTGCTGCGCAAGGTGATGGAGGAGATCGATGTCGCAGTGTTCGCGTTCGATGCGGATCTCAAGCTGCGGCTGGTGAACCGAGCCGGCGAGCGGCTGCTCGACATGCCGGCAGAGCGGATGACCGGCCGCACCGCGGAGGCGCTCGGCCTCGTTACGCTGCTCGAAGGCGAGGACCAGCGCACGATCAATGCGGCGTTCCCGGGCGCGCGCGGCCGCTGGGAGCTGCGCCGCTCCATGTTCCGGCAGGGTGGTGCGCCGCACCGGCTGCTCGTGCTCTCCGACCTGAGCAAGACGCTGCGGGAGGAGGAGCTGCTCGCGTGGCAGCGTCTGATCCGCGTGCTCTCGCACGAGATCAACAACTCACTCGCTCCGATCAAGTCGATCGCGGGGAGTCTGAAGGCGCTGATGTCGCGCGCACCACGCGCGCCGGACGCGGACGACGATCTCCAGCGCGGCCTGGACGTGATCGCGGGCCGATCGGAGGCACTCCAGCGGTTCATGGGATCGTACGCGCGCCTCGCGCGGCTGCCCGCGCCGGCACTCCGGCCCGTCCGCGTCTCCGACTGGGTCCGCCGCGTCGTCGCGCTCGAGACGCGCATGCCCGTGCGCGTCGAACCCGGGCCGGAGACCGTGATCCGGGCGGATGGCGACCAGCTCGATCAGCTGCTCATCAACCTGCTGCGCAACGGCGTCGATGCCGCGCTCGAGACGGGGGGCGGCGTATGCGTCGGCTGGTCCTGCAACGGCGACAAGGTGACGGTCACGGTCCGCGATGACGGCCCCGGGCTCGCCGACACGACCAACCTGTTCGTCCCGTTCTTCACGACGAAGCCGAACGGCTCCGGGATCGGCCTCGCGCTCTCCCGCCAGATCGTCGACGCGCACGGCGGGCTCCTCACGATCGAGAATCGCCGCGGCGCACGCGGCGTCATCGCGAGCGTGACGCTTCCCGTGCGGCAGTGACGGGTGGCCCGCTCCGCCGTCGTCGAGTACCTTCCACGCTCGAACCGAAGCGGTGATACCCTTCACAAGCCGATATCTCTGCCGGAGCAACGCTGCTTGTCCTTCACAGCATTCCTGCTGCTCGTCATCCAGCAGCCGACCATTGACGTTCCGCGTCACGAACAGGAGATCGAGATCGACGGCGTGCTCGACGAGCAGGTCTGGTCCGACGCTGCCCTGCTCGACGATTTCACGCAGTACGAGCCGGCGGACGGACGGCCGGCGGCAGAGCGCACGGAGGTCCGCGTCTGGTACGCTCCGGATGCGATCTACTTCGGGATTCACGCATTCGACTCGCAGCCGCAGTCGATCCGGGCGAAGCGGTCGAACCGCGATGCCCTCGGTGGTGACGATCGCGTCGTCATCTATCTCGATACGTTCCGCGACCGGCGGCGCGCATTCTTCTTTGCGGTGAACCCGTTCGGCGTACAGGAGGACGGAGTGCGCACGGAGGGGTCGGGCAGCGCCGGCCGGACGTTCGGCGGCAACAGCGACAGCAGTCCAGACTTCCTGTTCCAGTCGCAGGGCCGCCTCGCCGAGGATGGCTACGTCGTCGAAGTACGAATCCCGTTCAAGAGCCTGCGCTATCCGTCGGCGGACGCGATGGCGTGGGGCATCAACATCGAGCGCTTCTCGCAGCGCACCGGCTTCGTGGACACCTGGCCGGACGTGCGGCGCGCGAGCGCCAGCTTCCTCGCCCAGGGCGGCATCCTCACCGGACTGCGCGATCTGCGTCGCGGCGTCGTCTTCGAGGCGCAGCCGACCATCACCGTGAACGCGCCCGGCGAGCGACTCGCCACCGGCTTCGAGCGCAGTGATACGGATGTGGAGGTCGGCGCCACTGCCCGGCTCGGGTTCACGAACATCTCCATCGATGCCACGGTGAACCCCGACTTCAGCCAGATCGAGGCCGACGCCGGTCAGATCACGGTGAACGAGCGCTTCGCGCTGTTCGTCACCGAGAAGCGCCCGTTCTTTCTCGAGGGCATCGAGCTGTTCTCCACGCCGAGCCAGCTGGTGTACACGCGCAGCATCGTGAACCCGAGCGTGGGCGGCAAGGTGACCGGGAAGGTCGGCGCGCTCAGTGTCGCGCATCTGACGGCCGTCGATGAGGACGTCGATGCGGAGGGCCGCGATGCGCTGTTCAACATCACGCGCCTGCGTCGCGACATCGGCAGCAGCTCGCTCGTCGGTCTCACGGTCACGGACCGGTCCGTGCTCGACTCCGCCGCGTTCAACCGCGTGGCCGCCGTCGACACGCGCATCGTGTTCGGCCGGATGTACTTCGTCGAGGCGCAGCTCGGCGGCTCGTGGACCCGCCATCAGGACGAAGTGGTCGGTGCGCCGATCTGGAAGGCGACCGTCGACCGCACCGGCCGCGCCTTCGGCTTCAACTACGGCATCGAGGGCATCGGCGAGAACTTCGAGAGCCGCGCCGGCTTCGTGAACCGCAGCAACATCATCTCGGCCGGATTCCGGAACCGGTTCACCTGGTACGGCGCGGGCGGTGCGCTCGTCGAGCGTGTCACGACGTTCTTCGGACCCGAACGGCTCTGGCGCTACGAAGGCGGCCGGTCGATCGAGGGGTCCGAGTTCCTGAACACGACATTCCGCCTGCGTGGCGACTGGGAGATCTCGGCACGCGTCGGCCGCGAGTTCGTCGAGCTCGACCCGGACGCGTACGTCCGATTCCAGGTACCCGGTCCGGGAGGGGCGGTCGCCTACGACCCGCTCGATGACGTGAGCGGACCGAACTACGAGCTGAGCTTCAACACGCCGACGTTCCGGCGCTTCGACGCAGACGCCTCCGTCGGCTTCGGCCGCGTCGCGATCTTCCCCGAAGGCAGCGCTGGCGACGGCCGCAGCGTCAGCGCGGAGCTCGCATTCCGCCCGAGCGAGACCATCCGGCTCAACTTCTCGACGACGTACCAGCGCCTGGTGCGGGAGCGCGACGGCTCCGAGTTCGCCCGCACCGTGCTCCCCCGCGCACGCATCGAGTTCCAGCCCACCCGCGCGTTCTTCCTCCGCGGCATCGCCGAGTACCGCGCCGAGCGGCGAGACGCGCTGCGCGACGCCCGCACGGGCGAGCTGCTCCAGCTCGACGGCGCGCCTACTGCGCCGTTCGCGGCCAACGGGCTCAGCCTGGAGCTGCTCGCGTCGTATCAGCCGACGCCGGGGACGGTCGCGTTTCTCGGATACAGCGCCGCGCTGATGGACGAGGACGCGTTCGCGTTCTCCGAGCTCAGGCGGAGCCGGGACGGGGTCTTCGTCAAGCTTGCGTATCTGTTGAGGCGGTGATGCGCACCGGTTGCGGAGCTGCGGCCGGGTGCTGCGCGAGGGGGTCGGCGGTGGCCGGCCCCCTCCGGTCGGCTCAGCCGCCGATGCGCGTGCCCAGCGGCGCGCGGCGCTTCGGCGCGGTCGCCGAGGCCGGCCGGCCGAGTGGCGCGGACGGGTCCGAGAGTGCGGTGACGGGCTCGCTGGCGTTCTCGGCCGGGCCGGTCACGACGTAGTTGCCGATGCCGTCGACCTTCACGGCGGGCATCCGATGGTTCTGCTCGAAGAAGTCGTAGCCGGGCTTGAGCGTGGCCCAGAAGGCGCCGAGGTCGGGCTCGTCGGCGAACGCGCGCTGGAGCCGCTGGAGGTCGTCGGCCTCGAGGCGGGCCGGGAAGATATGGACCGGGATGCGCTCCTGTCCCACGGCCCGCGCTTCGACGGCGATCCAGTAGAGCTCCTTGATGCCCTCGTCGGTGACGGCGAGGCAGCCATCGGAGCTGCACCCGCCGTGGATGTAGATCTCGCCGCCGAGGCTGATCCCGCCCTGGCCGCCGATGCGGTCCCGCACGTTCGGGTAGTCCAGGTGGAGCGAGAGGTGGTAATCGCTCTCGGGGTTGAAGAAGTCGATGGCGTAGAAGCCCTCGGGCACCTGGCTGTCGCCCTGCCGGCGCTTGGGGCCGAGCTCCCCGGCCAGTGCACAGATGTCGTAGCTCCTCAGGAGCTGGAACGACGCGTCGCCGTCCGGCCGGACCCACAGCTCCAGCGACCGCTCCCGCTTGAAGATCCGGATGAAGACCTCGGCGGCCGGGTAGCGGATGCCGCGCTCGTCGAACAGCTGCTTGATCCGGAATCGGGTGGCGATCCGCGCCTCGAGCACGCGCGGGTTCCGCAGCTGATTCAGCGCGAAGGCCGACTGGGTGGGCAACAGCGCCGTCCGCGCGGCGGCGGCGGCCGTATCGGACGGCAGCAGGCCGAGCTCGCGGGCGAGCTGTCCTTCGACACGGTTACCGGTACCGGCCAGCAGCAGGAGCGCTGCGCCGTATGCGGAATTCCTCCAGATGTGGCGTGGCAGCCGCACTCTGTCGCTCCTTCCCGAAGGGATGCCCGTCCTGCTACCGCTGATGTCAGATTTCGTGCCGGAACCCGGCCTCCCCGGCCCGGCCGGCGAGGCAGGAGTCCAAGTTAAACGGGTATAATGGCTTGAGCAACGGCCCCGGAGCGCGTGGCATGGGGGTCGCGGCCGGGCAGGCGGCCAGACCGGCCCCGCGCATGCTTCTTGATCCGCCCACTGCCCGGCGCCGGGCACATCCGACCGGCGCATCCGATACGGACAGACGCCGCCGGTCGCATCCGGGGACCGGCCCGAATCACATGCAAGCTGTGCAGCACAGGACCCATGGGCGGTCGACTCTGACGGCGGAGAGTGCGCGTGCGCTCCTGCTGGATCCGGGGGCTCGCGAGATCTTCGGCCGGCCGGCCAGGATGGCGAGTCTGGCGCTGCGCGCGCCGATCGCAATGGTCGGTGTGGTGCACGCCGAGCGGCTGATGCTCGTGAGCCAGGTGGGCGTGCCGGAGCCGTGGTCGGTGACGCGGCAGCTGCCGCTGGACGCGACGTTCTGCCGCTACGTGGCCGACACGAAGTCGGTGTTCATGGTGGAAGACGCGGTCCGGCATCCGCTGGGGTTCTCGGTCACGCGGCTGGAGAACTTCCCGCGCGTCTCCTATTGCGGCGCGCCGATCGTGATCGACGGCCGGACGGTGGCGGTGCTGTCGGTGAGCGACGTTCAGCCGCGGCGGTGGACACCGGATGATCTGACGCTGATCAAGGATCTGGCGACGGCGGTGCAGCGCGACCTCGAGCTGCTGGGCAGCCGGTTCGAGTGGCGTGGTGCCGGACCGATCGCGCCGGTCGAGGCGTCGCCGGACGGCCTGATCACGGTCGACGCGGAGTGGCGGTTCGTGTTCATGAACGGGCACGCGCAGGAGCTGCTCGGCCGGGTCGAGGCGGACGTGCTGGGTCGGCGGTTCTGGCACGTCTACCCGGGACTGGTCGGCACCGCGTTCCATCGCGAAAGCCTGCGGATCACGACGGACCGCGCGCCGGTCGAGCAGGAGATCCACTGCCGCTCGATCGACCGCTGGCTCGAGGTGCGCGGCTATCCCACGGCGGACGGCGGTGCCGCACTGCATCTGCGCGATGTCTCCGCGCGGCGCGAGGCGCAGGAGGAGCTGCGCGCGCGCGAGTCGCGCTATCGGCGGCTGTTCGAGGAGGCGCGCACCAGCTTCTTCGTGATGGATCGCGACAGCACGCTGCTGGAGGTGAACTACTCCTTCGAGGCGCTGGTGGGCCGCGGCCGCGACGAGCTGTACCGCACGCGGATGGCGGACCTCGCCGTCGATGCGGATGCGCTCGACCGCCTGCTGCTGGACCTGCGCGAGCACGAGGCGGTGCTGGATTACGAGATGAAGCTGCGCCACGCGGATGGCAGCGAGCTCACCTGCCTGCTCAACTGCGGGTCGCAGGTCGTCGAAGGCGACGTCGTCTACACCGGCTCGCTGCGCGACATCACGCGAGACAAGGAAGTGCAGGAGGAGCTGGTTCGCAGCGCCCTCCACGACGCGGTCACGGGGCTGCCGAACCGCGTCGTCTTCATGGACCGGCTGGAGCGGTTGCTGAAGCATGCGCAGCGGCGGACCGAGTACGGCTTCGCCGTGCTCTTCCTCGACCTCGACAACTTCAAGCTGATCAACGACACACACGGCCACATGGCGGGCGACGAGCTGCTGGTGACGGTGGCGCGCCGGCTGGAGGCGTGCGTGCGGCAGGGCGATACGGTCGCGCGCATCGGCGGCGACGAGTTCGCGGTGCTGCTGGACACGATCCAGGAGGCCGCGGCCGTGACGTTCATTGTCGACCGGATCCGGGAGAGTCTCGCACACTCGTTCCAGCCGGAAGTGCCGGTGGACGGTGTGAGCGCGAGCATCGGCATCGCGATCAGCGTGAGCGGCTATGACCGCGCGGAGGACCTGCTGCGGGATGCGGACTCCGCGATGTACCGTGCGAAATCGGGCGGTCGCAACGGCTACGTCATCTTCGACGCCGACATGCATCAGCGTGCGATGGCGCAGCGCCAGCTCGAGGACGATCTGCGCGCGGCGATGGCGCGTCGCCAGTTCGCGATCCACTATCACCCGATCATCGATCTGGAGCGGGGCCGGATCACCGGCCTCGAGGCGCTCCTGCGGTGGGAGCACCCGGAGCGCGGCGTGCTGATGCCGGACGAGTTCATGCCGCTCGCCGAGCAGACCGGTCTCACGATCGAGATCGGGTGGTGGGTCCTCCGCGAAGCGTGCACGCAGATGCGCGCGTGGCAGCTCAATCATCCGGAGACGACGCACCGGCTCACGATGAGCGTGAACCTGTCTGCGCGGCAGTTCGTGAATCCGGCGCTACTGGGTCAGGTCGATGCGATCCTGCGGGAGACGGGCCTGGATCCGCGATTCCTCCGGCTCGATCTGACCGAGGCCGTGGTGATGCAGAACCCGCAGCACGCCGCGAAGCTGCTGGAGGAGCTGCGCGAGCGCGGCATCCAGATCTGTGTCGATGACTTCGGCACGGGCTACACGTCGTTGCGCGAGCTGCGCCAGTTCCCGATCTCGTGCCTGAAGATCGACCGCTCGTTCGTGCATGCGCTCGGCACGGGCGAGGAGAGTGCCGAGATCGTGCGGACGATCATCGCACTGGGCCGCAGCATGGACATCGACGCGGTTGCCGAAGGTGTGGAGACCGCGGACCAGCTCGACCATCTGCGACGACTGGGCACGCGTTTCGCCCAGGGATACCTCTTCTCCATGCCACTGGATGCGGCTCGAACCGCCGCACTGATCTCCGAGAGTTAGCCGCGGCGTCCCGCCGCATTGAACCCCGCACAATCCCCGCTTACCTTCCGGCTCCGTCGCGAGCGGCGATCGAACCGGACCCGAGGTGGGCGTGACGCTGTTCCTCACCGTACTGCTGCCGTTCCTCGCGGTGCTGCCGCCGCTGCTCGTGCGCCGTCATGGTGACCAGCGCAGTCGGCTTGCGGGGCTGTGCGCGATCCCGACTGCGGCCGCGCTCGCCCTCGTGGTGGCGGCCGCGCGCGACGTGTTCGCGGGAGCGGTGCCGCAGGCGAGCGTCGCGTGGATCCCGTCGCTCGGTCTGCACGCGACGCTGCGCATGGACGGATATGCCTGGGTGTTCGCGTGCCTCGTGCTCGGGATCGGCCTGCTGATCCTGCTCTACGCCCGCTACTACCTCTCGGCCCGTGAGGACCTGCCCCGGTTCTTCTCCGCAATCATGCTGTTCATGGGGTCGATGCTCGGCCTGGTGCTGGCGGGCAACATCATCCTGCTGGTCGTGTTCTGGGAGCTGACCAGCCTCAGCTCGTTCCTGCTGATCGGCTACTGGCGCCACGACGAGGACGCGCGCGCGGGCGCGCGTATGGCACTGATCGTGACCGGGGTCGGCGGACTCGCGCTGCTCGGCGGCGTGCTGCTGCTCGGCGCGATCGCCGGCAGCCATGAGTTGAGCGCGGTGCTCGCCGCGGCCGGCAGCGTGCAGCAGCATCCGCTCTACGTCCCGATGCTCGTGCTGGTGCTGCTCGGCGCGTTCACGAAGTCCGCACAGTTCCCGTTCCATTTCTGGCTGCCGCGCGCGATGGCGGCGCCGACACCGGTGAGCGCATACCTGCACTCGGCCACCATGGTGAAGGCGGGAGTGTTCCTGCTCGGCCGGCTGCATCCGGTGCTCTCCGGCACGCCGGAGTGGTTCTACATCGTCAGCATCACGGGCATGGCGACGCTGCTGCTCGGCGCCTATCGCGCAATGTTCGCGCACGATCTGAAGGGTCTGCTTGCGTTCTCGACCGTCAGCCATCTCGGACTCATCACGCTGCTGTTCGGGTTCAGCAGCCCGCTCGGCGCGGTAGCCGCCGTGTTCCACATCATGAACCATGCGACGTTCAAGGCATCGCTGTTCATGGCCGCCGGTATCATCGACCACGAGACGGGCACGCGCGACATGCGCATCCTCAACGGTCTCTGGCGCCACATGCCGTATACCACGGCGCTCGCGGTGCTCGCGGCGGCGGCAATGGCCGGCGTGCCGCTGCTGAACGGCTTCCTCAGCAAGGAGATGTTCTTCGCCGAGTCGCTGTTCATCGCGGAGATGCGCGGGCTCCGGCCGATCGAGCCCGTGCTCGCCGTCGTCGCGGGCATATTCAGTGTCGCGTACTCGCTGCGCTTCATCAGGATCTTCTTCCGCGGCTCCGGCACGGGCATGCCGCGGGCGCCGCAGGAGCCGCCACGCTTCATGCGCATTCCGGTCGAGGTGCTGGTGCTCGTGGTCGTGCTCGTCGGTATTCTGCCGGGTCTGGTGATCGGTCCGTCTCTGGCGATCGGAGCGCGCGCGGTGCTCGGCGGCGACCTGCCCTACTACCATCTGACCATGTGGCACGGCCTCAACCTGCCGCTGCTGATGAGCGTCATCGCGCTGGCCGGGGGCACGCTGCTCTTCCTCGTGCGCCGGAAGCTGTACGCGGTCTATGGCCGCGTGCATCCGCCGGTGACGATCGAGGCCGGGTATCAAGGCGTGGCGCGTGCCGCGTCGGCCGGCGCGGCCTGGCTGACCGGCACACTCGACAACGGATCGCTGCAGCGGTACGTGCTGCTTCTCGTCGGCATGGCGCTGCTCGCCGGTGCCGTACCGGTGATCGGCCGTTTCAGTGCCGGCGCCCTGCCGCGGACGCCGGTGGACGCGGTCACCGTTGCCGGCACACTGATGCTCGTGACCGCGGCGGTTGCGACGGCGGCACTGCACCGCCACCGACTGGTCGCACTCATCGCGATCAGCGCCGTCGGCGTGATCGTCTCGGCCGGCTTCGTGCGCCTGGCCGCACCCGATCTCGCGCTGACGCAGCTGCTGGTCGAGATCGTCACGATCCTGCTGGTGCTGCTCGCGCTCGACTACCTGCCGCGCCGTTCGCCCCCGGATACGCGAGCCGCGAGCCGCGTCCGCGACATCGGCATCGCCGCCGCGGCTGGCGCGGGCGTGGCCGCGCTGGCCTGGGGAGTCCTGACCCGCCCGGCGGACAGCATCAGCCGTTACTTCATCGAGCAGAGCAAGCCGGCGGGCGGCGGCACGAACATCGTCAACGTCATACTCGTCGACTTCCGCGGCTTCGATACGCTCGGCGAGATCGCGGTTCTCGGGATCGCCGCACTGGGCGTGGTGCTGCTGCTGAGTGGCGTGGATCTCACCGCCAGCCGGCAGCACGGTGAGGTCGCGCGCGACCGGGCCCCGCTCTTCCTGACGATGATCACGCGCGCATTGCTGCCGTTCGCGCTGCTCTTCGCGCTGTTCCTTCTGCTGCGCGGTCACAACCTGCCGGGCGGCGGCTTCATTGCCGGGCTCATGGCGGCCGTCGCGCTCATTCTCCACTACGTCGCGAGCGGCACTCACTGGACGGAGTCCAGACTGCGGCTCCGGTACCGCCCGCTCATCGCGATCGGCCTGCTCACGGCCCTTGCCACGGGTCTCGGCGCGCTCGCATTCGGGCACCCCTTCCTCTCGGCAACGTTCACGTACGTGGACCTCCCCGGCTTCGGCGAGATCGAGCTCGCGACCGCGCTGGTCTTCGATGTCGGCGTCTTCCTGACCGTGGTCGGCGCCGTGATGCTGATGCTGTCCCGTCTCGGCGAGCCCGTGCCGGAGTCACCCGCGGACGCCGCGTTCCCGACGGAGGCAGCCGCATGGAAGCCCTGATGGCCGTTGCCGTCGGCGCGCTCGTCGCGTGCGGCGTCTACCTGCTGCTGCGGGCACGCACCTACCCGGTCATCCTCGGGATCATGCTGCTCGGCTACGGCGTGAATCTGTTCCTCGTCGGGATGGGGCGCGTGGGAGCGGGCGCGGCGCCGATCCTCACGGAAGGGACATCCGATTACGTCGACCCGCTGCCGCACGCGCTGGTACTGACGGCGATCGTGATCGGGTTCGGCATGGCCGCGTTCATCGTCGTGCTCGCGCTGCGCACGCGCATCGCCACGGACACCGACCACGTGGACGGCGAGGAGGTGCTGTGAGCGGTCACCTCACGATCCTGCCCGTGCTGCTGCCGTTCGCGACGGGTGTCCTGCTGCTCCTGGTGCCGGGCCGCAGCCTGAGGCTGCAGCGGGCGATCGGTCTCGCGGGCGTGCTGCTGCTGCTCGGGGTCGCCGCGGCACTGCTGGCGGTATCGACGCAGGGCGGCCCGCGCGTCTACCACCTGGGCGGCTGGCCCGCGCCGTTCGGCATCGTGCTCGTGCTCGACCGCCTGAGTGCGCTGATGCTCGCGCTCACGGCCGCGATTGCGCTCTTCAGCCTGCTGCAGGCCGTACAGGGCCAGGACAGGTCGGGACCTCTCTATCACCCGCTGTTCCAGCTCCAGCTGGTGGGGTTGAACGGGGCGTTCCTCACGGGCGACCTGTTCAACCTGTTCGTGTTCTTCGAGATCCTGCTCATCGCGTCCTACTGCCTGCTGGTATACGGCTCGACGGCACCGCGCCTGCGCGCGGGCGTGCACTACGTCGTCCTGAACCTCGCGGGCTCGTCCCTGTTCCTGATCGCGGTCGGAACGCTCTACGGCATGACCGGCACGCTCAACATGGCGGACATGGCTCGGAAGGTCGCGGCGGTTCCGGCGGCCGATGTGCCGCTGCTGCACGCGGCGGCGCTGCTGCTGCTCATGGTGTTCGCGCTCAAGGCCGCCGTCGCGCCGCTCTACTTCTGGCTGCCCTCCGCGTACGCCGCGGCCAGTGCGCCGGTCGCCGCGTTGTTCGCGATCATGACGAAGGTCGGTGTCTATGCGATCGTGCGCGTGTACACGCTCGTGTTCGGTGCAGCCGCCGACCCGGCGCTCGGTGGCCTCGCCACGCGGTGGCTGCTGCCGATCTCGCTCATCACGATTCTGCTCGGGATGCTCGGTGCGGTAGGCGTGCGCGAGCTCCGCCGCATGCAGGGCTACCTGCTGATCGGATCGATCGGGATCATGCTCGCGCCGATCGCGCTGTTCAGCGCCGGAGGC
Organism: Longimicrobiales bacterium; assembly: GCA_036374995.1. Taxonomy (GTDB): domain Bacteria; phylum Gemmatimonadota; class Gemmatimonadetes; order Longimicrobiales; family RSA9; genus SH-MAG3. The sequence continues at coordinate 46,119 of DASUSS010000011.1, forward strand.
ATCTCGGCCGGCCTCTACTATCTCGTGCACAGCACGATCGTCATGGCGGCCATGTTCCTGCTGAGCGATCTGATCGCGAAGCAGCGCGGCGGCAAGGACGATCTGCTCGTGCAGGGGCCCGCGGTGACACAGGCCGGAGCCCTCGGTCTGCTGTTCTTCGTCGGCGCGATCGCAGTGGCGGGACTGCCGCCGTTCTCCGGGTTCGTCGGCAAGGCGCTGATCCTGAGCGCGGTGCGGCCGACGGGCTGGATGCCGTGGATCTGGAGCCTGGTCCTGGTGAGCGGTCTGCTCGCGATCGCAGCGCTCAGTCGCGCCGGCATCAGGATCTTCTGGGACGTGGACGCGGACGACGCGCCGGTCGCGGTACGCTGGCGGCTGCTCGAGCTCGGGCCCACCGTGGCACTGCTCGCGCTCGTCCTCGGCATCACGGTCCTGGCCGGCCCCATCACTCTCTTCCTGGATGCGGCGGCCGAGCAGCTGCTCGTCCCCGGCGAGTACGTCCGGGCCGTGCTCGGAGGCGCGCCATGATGCGGCTTCTGCCGCAGCCCGTCATCAGTGCTGCGCTGCTCGGTACCTGGCTACTGCTGCACAACGACGTGTCCGCGCTGCTGCTGGCCTCGGGCGCCGCGCTCGCGATCGCGTTGCCGCTCGTGACGCACCGGTTCTGGCCGGAGTATCCGCGGACCGTGCGGCTCCTGCCGCTGCTCCGCCTCGCGGCGATCGTGCTCCTGGACATCGTGGTCGCGAACCTGCGCATGGTCGTCCTCATCCTCGGCCCCGTGAGCCGGCTCCGGCCGCAGTTCGTCGTAGTGCCGGTCGCGCTGCGCGAGCCGTTCGCGATCACACTGCTGGCGAGCATCATCTCGCTCACACCGGGCACCGTCTCGGTGAACCTGAGCGGCGACCGGCGCAGTCTACTGGTGCACGATCTGAACGTCGAGGATGCGGAGGCGGCGGTACGGCGGATCAGGCAACGCTACGAGAAAGCGCTGATGGAGGTGTTCGAATGATCGAGCTGGCGAGTCGCGTGGCGTTCGGGATGATGGCGCTGGCGCTGCTGCTCAACCTGTGGCGGCTGCTCCGCGGTCCCGGCGCGGTGGACCGGGTGGTGGCGCTCGACACGATGTACGTCAACACCATCGCGCTGCTGGTGCTGCTCGGAGTGTGGCGCGGCAGCCCGCTCTACTTCGAGGCCGGTCTCGTCATAGCCATGCTCGGATTCGTCGGAACCGTCGCGCTCTGCCGGTTCCTCCTGCGCGGCCGCATCGTGGAGTGATGATGATCGAGATGATCGTGGGATTCTTCATGATCGCCGGTGCCGCGTTCGCGCTCATCGGCTCGATCGGACTGGCGCGCCTGCCCGACTTCTTCAGCCGGCTGCACGGCCCGACGAAGTCGACGACGCTCGGCGTCGGCAGCATGCTGATCGCGAGCGCCGTCCACTTCAGTACCGGACCGGGGACGAGCCTGCACGAAGTGCTCGTGACCGCGTTCCTGTTCATGACCGCGCCCGTGAGCGCGCACCTGCTGTGCAAGGCGGCGCTCCACCTGCGCGTGGACCGCGGTGCGGCCGGTGGCGCGGGGAGTGCCGGCTAGAACACTTCGCCCGCGAGACCCGCCATTGCGACGCCGATCAGCAGCGCGATCTTCGTGGCGGGCAGCGCGGAATCCACCTCCGACCACTCCGACAGCGTGTGCTGGTCGCCGCCGATCGAGCGACCGATCGAGATCGCCGGTATGCCACGCACGACGGCCGCGTTCGCATCGGTCGATCCCGTCGCGATCGCGCGCGACGCGAGGCCGAAGTGGTCGTGGACATCGAGCGCCGTCTGGATCAGCGGATGCGAGCGCCGATCCTCCAGCATCTGCGCCGTGCCGCCCGCACGGTTGCGCAGTGTCTGCTCCTTCGCCCACTCGACGCCGTGCGCACGCGCCGCGCGCGCGACCGCGGAATCGATCTGCGCGTCGAGATCGTTCAGCAGGATCGGGTTCACGCTGCGCAGGTCCATCGTGAACGAGACCTCCTCCGGGATCGCATTGAAGATCTTGCCGCCGTCCAGCATGCCGACGTTGTAGACGGCGCCGCCCATGTATTCCGGGATCTCGATCTCGTAGATGGCGCGGACGGCATCCGCGAGGGCACGCGCCGGGTGCGGGCGTCCGGCAGACGTGTTCGTGTGCGAGCCCTCGCCGCGCAGGAAGTAGCGCGTCCAGTAGATGCCGAGCGCGCCGTAGTTCACGTTCGGCAGACCGCCATCCAGTGCGACGAGCACGTCGGCGACGCCGGGATTGTGCTCCAGCCAGTAGTCCATGCCGAGCAGACCGAGCTCCTCCTGCACGGTGGCAATGAAGATGATGTCGCCGCGGGTCCGCACGTTCGCCCGATTCAGCGCCCGCGCCATGGCGAGCATGTTCGCGACGGATGCACTGTTGTCGAAGATGCCGGGTGCGCGCAGGACGCGGGAGCGCTGGCCGGCGACATCCGCGCTGTCGTGGTGCACCGTCACGTCGGTATCGAGCGGGTGGACGGTGTCCATGTGCGCGGCGAACACGACCGTCTCGCCGCCGCCCGTGCCGGGGCGGCGTGCGACGACGTTGCCGATGGAGTCGATCGTCACGATCAGGCCTTCCGCCTCGAGCTGCGCCTTCACGTACTCCCCACGCTGCTGCTCGTGGCGGGACGTGCCGGGGATCGCCGTGATGCGGATCCACTCGGCGACCTGGTCCTCGAATCCCGCCTCGACCCAGCCGAGCGCATCGCGCACGGCGGCGTTCTCGAGCAGCCGCGGATCGAATCGCGTCGGGTATTGCCGTTGCGGCGCGCCATCGCGCGGCGCCGCGAGCGCGGCGGCAGCGAGCTTCGCGATGCGGCCGTCCGGCCCGGCGACCCACGCGTCGCCGGCCGGCGCGAAGGCGAGCGTGTTGTAGTGTGTCGTGTCGAGCGCCGTCCACGCGGCGCCGTCGTTCCACGACGCCCCGACGCCGGACGGTCCGACCGCCAGCAGCACGCCGCTCGCGCCGTACGCGGCGCCGTACCGGACGCCGTGCGGGAGCGACGCTCCGGAGGTCGACCAGGTGCGTCCGCCATCGCTCGTGCGGATCACGTTCTGCTGCGCCTCCGTGCGACGCTGGTAGTCGCCGCCCACGGCGGCACCGTTCAGTGAATCGCGGAACGCGATCCCGAAAATGCCGGATGTCGAGTTACCGGGGAGCGGCGTGTCGACGGCCGACCAGGATGCGCCGCCGTCGCGGGTCGCCCAGACGCGCGCGCGGGCGCCTCCGCCCGTACCGATCCAGCCGAGCGACGTGCCGGCCAGCGTCAGCGTCGTGCCGCTCGCCGCGAAGCCCGCCTCGCCCTCGAGCAGCGCCGGCAGCGAGTGCACCGGGACACGGCTCCAGGTGCGTCCGTCCGTCGTGCGCACGATGACGAGCGCGCCGCCGACCGGATCGCCGTAGGCGACGCAGTGATCCGCGCTCCAGCACCGGAGCGCATCCATGAACACGCCCTCCTCCGTGCTCTCCCACTGCACCGTCCAGCGCGCCCCGCCATCGTCGGTCCGGTAGATCCGCGCTAGTCCGCCGTCGAACGACGTGCCGAGCAGGTACGCCGTTCGGCCGTCGCGCGCCCACGCGCCCGTGAAGAAGAGGCCGCCAGCGCCCGGTACGGAGTCCGCCCGCCACGTCGCACCGCCGTCCGTCGTGACCGTGTACCACCCGCCGCGACCGGCAGCCCAGACGACGGCCGCCGACGGCGCGTGAAGCGCGCGGAACTCGGCGTCCGTGCCGCTCTGCTGCGGGACGAGCTGCGCGTTCACGGGTGCGCTCGTGAGCGGGAGGAGGAGAAGGAGAGCGAGGGTCGTGCGCATGTCGGGTTTCAGGGGTTGAGGGGGAAATCATTCACCGCTGAGGCGCGGAGGGCGCGGAGAATGTCATGAGGATGCCACTGATGCTTGTGCAATACAATGGGCTGTTCGAAATGCGAACCGGGCGCGCGCCGGAGACACTCTCACGCCTGTCTCCGCGTCCTCCGCGACTCTGCGGTGAATGAATCCGTTCTCCACTCCCTCCGCAATGTCAGCCGAAACGCGAGAAGGACGACTCGCGGAATCCCGAATCGCCCTCCTCGCATTGAACCTCGTGACCCGCTCAGGACGACGGATCGAGGATCCGGGTGATCTCCAGATCGATGTCGCGCAGGTGGAGCCGCGTCATCGTGTCGTTCGTCCGTCCGGCCGCGGCGCGGGCGAGGCGCTGGAGCTCGGAGAGCTCGCCGCGCAGCAGCGCGCGCGCATCGCTGATCCGTGCCGCCTCGTATGCGGCCCGGACCTGCGCGGACGCGTTGCCCGGGGGCTGCGGCGGATCGATCGCGCGCTCGGCCGCGTCGAGGTACGCGCGCTGGAGCGTGCGGCGGTAGACGTCGATATCCGGGTTGTTCTGTGTGAGCTCCGTCCACACGCCGGTGCGCAGGTCGCGCAGCAGCTCCGCAATGGTATACGCCTCACCGCGCGGTCCGGCGAGCGCCTCGTACTCGGACAGACGGTTCAACCGGTTCGGGTTGAGCAGCGAGTTCAGCACACCCGCCTGCGCGCTGCGGATCCGGTTGACCACGCCCTCCTGCTCGATGCGGCGCAGGATGTCCGGGTTCAGGAACATCGCGGGCACCCGGAACGCCACCCGGTTCAGGTACTCGATCGCCGCGCGCTGCTTCGCCTCCGTCAACGGCTCGAAGCGCGGTCCCGTGCCGTACCGCTCCCAGGTGACCGCGCCGCCGATGATCGCGGCGACGTGGCTGTTGTAGCGGCCCCACTGCGAGACGGCGTTGCCGTAGAGCTCGTCGAGCAGGTCATAGTTCTGGCCCGGCCGCTCGGCGACACGCAGCAGCGAGCCGACCACCCGCTCCAGGTTGCGCATCCCCAACGAGCTCGACTTCACGGCATCCTCATCGCCGACGGCTTCCGTCAGATCGTAGGGGTCCGCCGTCGCATCCGACGTGCTCCACCGATACCACGGAATCGTGTCCTGCATTCGCGACCAGCTGTCCAGCGTCGGCCACTCGTCATCGGGTGTCGGCGCGCCGGAGATCGGCTTGTTCTGCCACATGATCGCGAACCGGTCGTACGGCCCGATGCCCGGCACGAGCAGCTCGACCGGGATGTTGTCCTCGGGTTGCGCGACGTAGTTGAACCGCGAGTAGTCCATGAGCGTGGCGACGTGTCCGCCCATGCGGCGCAGGAACGACGCGCTCCGCACGGAGTCCGCCGGGTACATCGCGCTCGCCTTCATGTTGTGCGGGAACCCGATCGCGTGACCGACCTCGTGCGCCACCACGTAACGTACCAGCCGCCCCATCAGCGAGTCGGGCAACGGCAGCCGCTGCGCCCGCGGATCGAGCGGCGAGACCTGAGTGAAGTACCAGTTGCGCAGCAGATTCTGCACGTTGTGGTACATGTTCACTTCCGCCTTCAGGATCTCGCCCGTGCGCGGATCGACCTGCTGTCCGCCCGTCGCGTTCGCGACCGTCGACGGGCGCCAGTAGATCACCGAATGCCGCGCATCGAGCAGCGAGAAGTCCGGATCCTCTGCGGGCGACGGCGCGAGCCGGCCCTCGATCGCATTGCTGAACCCGGCCTCGCGATACGCCGGCTCCCAGTCGTTCACGCCCTGGATCACGTACGGGACGAGCCAGTCCGGCGTCGCCCGATCGACATAGAAGACGATCTTGCGGATCGGATCCGAGACCGCCGCCGACGGATTCTGCTTCTCCAGCCGGTATCGGCGGATGTAGCGACGCTCCGTCGCCTCGTGCTCCGGGCGGCTGTAGTCGACGTGCGTGATCGAGTTCAGGCCGACGCGCCGATCGTGCAGCCGCGGACGCATCGGGTCCTCCGGCAGCTTCAGGAAGCTCCAGCTCGTCCGCGACGTCACCGTCGTCGGGCGAGCCCCAGGCGGCGAGCCCTGCGGCGGCGGCTGGTTGCCCGTCTGAGTGGCCTCGACGTTGATGTTGTCGGGAAAGACGGAGAAGTTCTCGAGGTAGCTGCGATCCGCCTGGAGCCCGGGCACGCTCGC
>DASUSS010000012.1:0-34072 GCA_036374995.1 Longimicrobiales bacterium
CGGCAAGCTGTTCGGCGCACTGCGCGGCGGGCTCGCGCTCGGCGTCGTCTTCGTGGGTGCACTCCTCGCCGCCGCGACCGGCGTCGTCGGCGCGTCCGTCGTGGCCATGGGCAGCATCTCGCTCCCGGTCATGCTCAAGTACGGCTACGACCGGCGACTCTCCTCCGGGATCATCCTGGCCTCCGGCACGCTCGGGCAGATCATTCCGCCGAGCATCGTGCTCGTCGTGCTCGCCGATCAGCTCGGCATCAGCGTCGGTGCGCTGTTCCTCGGCGCCCTGATCCCGGGCCTGCTGCTCGCCGCAATGTATGCCGCCTACGTCGTGATCGTCGCCGTGCTGAGACCCCGGCTCGCCCCCGCACTGCCCGCGGAGATCCGCGACATCAGCGGCGGCGAGCTGGCACGTCAGGTCGCACTCGTGCTGATGCCGCCGCTCGTGCTCATCCTGCTCGTGCTCGGCAGCATCTTCGCCGGCGTCGCGACACCCACGGAGGCCGGCGCCGTCGGGGCCGTCGGCGCCATGGCGCTCGCCGCCGTCCGCAGACGCTTCAGCATTGCGGTCGTCCGCGAGGCCGCCGTCGACACCGCGAAGCTCACCACCATGGTCGTCTTCCTCCTCATCGGCTCGACCATGTTCGCGCTCGTCTTCCGCGGACTCTTCGGCGACATCTGGATCGAGGACCTGCTCACCAACCTGCCCGGCGGACGCGTCGGCCTGCTCATCGTCGCCAACCTCGTCGTCTTCGTCCTCGGCTTCTTCCTCGACTTCTTCGAGATCGCGTTCATCATCATTCCGCTGCTGGCACCGGCCGCGCTGCTGCTCGGCATCGACCTCGTCTGGTTCGGCGTCATGATCGGGATGAACCTCCAGACGTCCTTCCTGACGCCGCCATTCGGCTTCGCGCTCTTCTACCTGCGCGGCATTGCCCCGCCGGAAATCCGCACGATCGACCTGTACCGGTCGGTCGTGCCGTTCATCGTCATCCAGCTCATCGCGCTGCTCGCGGTGATCCTGTTCCCGGAGCTCGTGACGGGGTTCTGAGCCGACGTCCCTGCGCGGCAGGTGTTTCCGGAGGACCGGGCGGCGTGCGTGCTGTCCGTGTACCGGCGCTTGCCGGTCGCGGACACGCGCACCTATCTTTCCGTCCGAACCATGCTCTCCGACCAGCTCAGTCGTCGCCGATTCCTTGCTCTCCTCGCAGGCTGTGCCGGTGCGCTCGCTCTGTCGGGACGCGCCGCCGCGGGCGCGCGTCCGCGCAGCGGACGGCACCCCGATCCGCGACCGGGCATCACGGCGGCGAACGTGCTGAAGCCGGACGCGTTGCCGCAGGAGTTGATCGAGCTGTACGATGGCGTGCGCGGGATACCGCACGTGGTCGATGGTATCGGCTGCCATTGCGGCTGCGCGGACCTCGAGGGTTTCTACTCGCTGCTGACGTGCTACGAGCAGACGGGCATGGCTCTCCATTGCGAGATCTGCCAGGGCGAAGGCGAGCTGGCCGTGCGCATGCACGCGCAGGGTCGGACGCTGGCTGAGATCCGCGCAGCGATCGATCGTCGTTTCGGCTGAGTCATCGAAACAACTCCACTCACGCGAGGGGCGCCAATGCGAATGCGTCTTCTCTCCATCGGCATCGTGCTCGTACCGGGTCTCGTTGCGAGTGAACCGGTCGTCGCGCAGATCCGCGGCAGCGAGGCGGCCGTCGTCTCGCAGACCGTCGATGGGACGAGGATCACGATCGAGTACTCGCGACCGAGGGCGGCCGGCCGGACGCTGTTCGGCGATCTCGTCGCCTGGGGTCAGCCGTGGACGGGCGCGAACTGGGCGACGACGCTCGAGCTGAACCGTGATGCGCGGCTGAACGGTACGGATGTGCCGGCGGGCAAGTACTCCGTATGGTGGGTGCCGCAGCCGGACCGCTGGACCCTGCTGCTCGATCGGAACGCGAAGCTGTTCCACTTCCAGAAGCCGACGCCCTCGCCGGAGCACATCCGCATCGAGGTCGAGCCGCGGCAGGCGGAGCACGTCGAGATGCTGACGTGGAGCTTCCCGGCCGTCACCGGGGACGCGGCAACGGTGCAGATGCAATGGGGCACGACGGTGGCGCCGGTGCAGATCGTGGTGCAGCCGACGAAGCCGGTGGCGCTCGCGCCGGAGGATCGGGCGGCCTACGTCGGTGCGTACGAGCTCGATGTCATGGAGGGGCTCGGCTGGCCGAGGTCGGCGCGCTTCGAGGTCTACGAGTCCGGCGACATGCTCCGCGGGCGGCTGCCGTTCCCGATCCATCCGGGCGATGAGCTCGAGTTCGATCTCGTCCCGGCCGGGCAGAACCGCCTGAGCGCCGGGCTGTACCGGGGCGGGAAGCTGTTCAACATCGAGATGGGCGCCACGTTCGAGTTCGATGTCGACGACGACCGCGCGCACATGGTGCGTCTGCGGGGGATCGAGGGTACCGTGTTCGCGTCGGGCCGGCGCGTAGCGAACTGATCAGCGCACCGGCAGCCAGTAGCTCACCTTCAGCGCCAGGTAGTGGTCGGCGCCGGCATCGAAGGCATCCAGCAGGTGGCCGGGCCTGACGGTGCCTGGATCGCGGTCGGCGAACGCGTTCTGCTGCCACACCAGATACGCCGTGCTGCCGGGCCGCCACTCCCAGCGCAGCACGGCGTTGCTGCGCAGGGAGCGCACGTTGAAGTCGCGCGGACCGATCGTGAACGACTCGCCATCGGCCGTGATGGTGCGCGAGCCATCGGCATTCAGATCGACCGCCGTGCCTTCCTCGCCGTACGTCCGCAGATCCCCGGAGCGGGCCGCGCGCAGCTCGCCGAAGGAGTGATAGGAGCCGCTCGAGGCGAACGGCTCGAGGTGCGTCTCCAGGCTGAGATTTGGCGTGAACGTGTAGTTGAGCCGCACACGGGCGGCGACCTCCGAGCGCTCGACGTGGGCGAAGATGTAACGCCGTCCGAACGTCGCGGTGGAGCCGCCATCGCGCGCGGCGACGAACTGGCGCGCGTCCTCGCGGTCGATCCAGCGGGGATCGACGCTCAGCTCCAGGCGCGTGCCGGGACGGAACGAGAGAGACGGCTCGATCCGGAAACTGCGGCCGCCGGCGTCATCGGAGCCGAGCGACGCCTCGATGCCCCAGCGCGTGCGCGCGCCGGCGCTGTTCTGGAGCTCGACGCCGAAGAACCGTGATCGCGGCTGCTGCATCAGCGGGCCGCCGCGGGTCAGTGCATCGCTCACTCCGGCGAGCACGAGCTCGCCGTCCAGGTTGAGCCGCCAGAAGTTCGGGAACGTGAAGTTCGCGTACGGGAAGACGACCGTGTACTGGCGCTCGCCGCCGAACGTCCACTCCGTCACCTGTCCCGCGCCGACGACCCACGACCGGAACAGGCGTCCGGGATCGGTCTCGCGGTAGCGCATGTCCGCGATGAGGCCGCGGTCGTCCGCGCCGCCGAGCGAGCCGATGTCGTTCGGCTCGAGGCCGGGCGACTCCTGGTAGTAGTCGATGTCCCAGAGCCAGTGCGTTCCCGCCATTCTCGAGTGGTTGATCCCGAGCATCGTGCCGGTCATGCTCGTGCGTGCCGGGTCCACGTCCACGTGCGGAGCGTCCGGCCGCTGCCAGTACCGTCGTGACGACTGCTGGAGCAGCAGCAGCGCCTCGGGCGAGCCGCGCACATGCGTGCCACCGACGTAGGCGCTCACGTCGTACTTGCCGCCCGCCCAGCGGATCCGCGTGTCGACGATACCCGAGATGGCCGTCTCCGTGAGCGCGGCGGCGAGCGGAGTGCCCTCTTCCAGGTCACGCCGCACGCCGGTGACCAGCACCTTGAACGTGGACGCGTCCGCGCCGAACTCCTGCTGGAGACTGAGCACCGCGTAGCCCGTACGTGGCGCGACGACAGCCCGGCCGAAGGAATCCGGTGCCTCATCGTACGTAGCGACGGTTTCGCGATCGGTCAGAGCCGTGAGCGCGCCGACCGACAGTCCGGACGCCAGCCGACCGGCCAGCTTGGCGGCGCCGAGGATGGTGGTGTTCTCGATGGTCTCGAAGTGATCCGCGTCCGGCTCGATCGGCGGTTGCGCTCCGATGCGGCGCGAATAGAAGAGGCCGCGCCCGGCGAAGAGCTGAGCGTTCTCGAGGAAGAACGGCCGTCGTTCCGCGAAGAACGTCTCGAACGCGGTGAGGTTCACCTCGGCCGGGTCGGCCTCGACCTGACCGAAGTCGGGGTTGAACGTCGCATCGAGCGTCAGCGATGGACCGAGCCCGATCTTGAGGTCTCCACCCGCGCGCACGGCGGAGGTGCGGTCGTCGAACAGCGGGTTTCCGGGGTCCGCGCCGTTCAGCACGGAAGCCGATGCGGCCACGTACGGGAGCGCCTCGATCCCGCGCGACGGCCGAACGTCGCGGAGTCCGGCGAGCTCACCCATGCGCGACGCCCAGCCCGTCTCGTTCCGCCGCACCAGGACCCAGTAGCTGACCTCGTTGCGGGCCGGCGTCTGCCGCGTCACGTTGAGACCCCAGATCTGTTCCGGAGCGTTGCTGAAGCGGAGCTGCGCGAACGGGATCCTCAGCTCCGCAGTCCAGCCGTCGTCATCGGTTGCCGTTTCGACTTCCCACACCGGGTCCCAGCCGTAATCCCGGCTCCCTTCGAAATCGCTGTCGTGATAGTAGTCGATGCGCACGCCAGCCGGCGTCACGCCGAAGCTGTACGCGGTGCGGCGGTCGCGATACGTGTCGAACGAGACGACGAGCTGCTCTGAGCTGCCCTCGCGATCGCGTCGCGTCACCAGCGCACGGATCTCCCCGGGTTCCGCACTGAACATGCGCGCTCCGATCCAGAGTGCCCCGTCGTCATAGGCGAACCGGACCTCGGTCCGGTACGTGGCCGGCGCGCCCTCCACCGGCTCGCGCTGGACGAAGTCCGTTACGGCCGCGGCCTGCTGCCACAGCGCTTCATCCAGCCGGCCGTCCAGCCGGAGCGCACCGGCCGGCGCCCGTATCGCTTCCGCGCGCTGCGCCAGGAGCGGCCGCGGTGCCGCGGTGAGAACGGCCAGCGCTGCGACTGCTCCCCTGAGTGCCATGCCGGACGCCATCGCTTCCTGCCTTTCCGCCTCGCCACGAGGATGTGCCGGAGGCCACGGCCGGCCCGCTGAGGCCCGGCCTTTTCGTCTTCGATGAATTGTCGGCTGGTGCTACGGTTGGCTCACGGACTGCCGTCGATGTCGCGGAGCCGGTCCAGTGCTTCCCGTCGCACGCGACTCGACGGGTGCTCGCGCGCGATCTTCTGGAGCCGCGGTACGGCGAGCTCGCGCGCGAAGTTCTCGGCAATGCTCTCCACGGCCTGTAACGAGGCGTCCTCGCCCGGGTTTCGTGCGATGATCTCGTCGAGCACCTCGAGCGCCTCGAGCGTGCCGATACCGCCGAGCGATTCCGCCGCCTGGCGCTCCCCGGTCCTGTCGCCGGACTCGAATGCGACCCGCCGCAGCAGACGCACGGCCTCCGCCGGCCGCAGCTCGGCCATGTGCTCGACCGCTTCGCGTCTCATGGACGGGTCGCCATCGTGCAGCGCGACATCGAGCAGCGTGGCGCCATCCAGTCCGCCTGCGTTCAGGTCGAGCAGCTCCTCCATCGCCTCGCGGCGCACGTTTGCGGATGGATGACCGGACGCGAGCTCCTGCAGCCGCGGGGCAGCGAGCTCGGCGGCGAACTCGGCAATCGACTCGACGGCCTGGGACGCGATGGTCTCGGCTGCATCGCGCTCGATGACCTCGTCGAGTACCGCGAGCGCGGCTCGCGTCCGCAGCTCGCCCAGCGTCTCCACCGCCTGCCGTGCCGTTCCCGGCTCCGTCTCGAAGACGACCCGGCGGAGCAGCGGTACGGCGACGTCCGGCGGCAGCGCCTCCATGTGCTCGACGGCCTGCCGGCGCATGGTCGGATCGGGGTCGGTCAGCGCGAGCTCGAGCAGCAGCTCGGCGAGCCCCGTATCGCCGTGCTCGATCAGACTCTCGAGCGCTTCCTCGCGGATACCGGCATTCGGACCGCGCAGCAGCGCTCGCAGCGAGCGGGCGGCGCCGGGGTGATCGAGCTCGCCCAGCGTTTCTGCCGCCTCGCGCGCGACCCGCTCATCCGGGTCGGATTCGGCCAGACCCGCGAGCACGGCGACGACCTCATCGCTCGGATGCCAGGCGAGGCTTTCGACTGCCTGCTCGCGCAGGTCGTGATCTCCGGCCGTCTCGATGATTCGACGCAGAAACGGCTCGGCCGACGGTGTATCGTGCACGCCGATGGCATCCACGGCCGTCGCGCGGATGCGGGGTTGCGATACTGCGTTGTAGATGTCGCGCAGCCAGCGGAAGCTCTCCTCCGCTTCGGCACGCCCCAACCAGTAGACACGGCCGGAGAGGCCCACTGCGATCCGCGGATCGCGGACGGCCAGCCGCGCGACGCGCGTTGCCGCACCCTCCGGGATGAGCCGCGCGACGACGACCACCGTCCTGTCGGCTCCACCCAGCTCGCCCCGAACGCCCAGCTGCTCGGCAACGCTGCGGCCACGCAGGTCCCGGGTGTCCCAGGAATCACTGTCGATGATCAGCTGCCGATCCGTGGCGCGGCTGGAGATCGCATACGCGACCCAGTACGGCCTGCCGCCGGCATCGCGGCCTGCTTCGTTCAGCCGGGCGACGAAGCTGTTCCCCTCACGCACGGGTCCGTCGAAGCGCCTCACCTCCAACGTGTCCTGCGCACTCGCCGAATCGCTCTCGCCGTCGACTGCCGTCTCCCGCTCGAGATCGACCGTCGTCGGCCGCACGCCGGCGCCCACGACCGGCGCGAGCAGCCCGGCACCGGCGATCAGCGCCACGCCGACCGTGAGACGCAGACCGGCCCGCGGTTCCGGCTCGACCGGCAGCTCCAGCAGGCGGCGGACACGACTCAGCAGCGGCGAGCCACCTTCCGCCATCGCGACGCGCTCCGCCAGTGCCGGATGCGGTGACGGCGACACCCACGACGCGACTTCCGCCAGGCACTTCGCGAGGCTCAGCCGTACCCCCGCCAGCCGCACCGCCCAGCCGTCCGCCCGGTACTCGATCGTCTCACGCAGCCGGCGGCGAGCGATCCATTGCAGCGGCTGGAAGAAGAACACGCACTCGAGCAGCATCGCGAACAGGATCCACGCCGGATCGCGCCGCGCGAGGTGCGCCAGCTCGTGGGCCAGCGCTGCGCGCTGCTCCGCGGGACCCAGATCCGTCAGGAATCGCTCGGGCACGCAGATCTCCCGCCCGCCCGGCACCAGCGGCGAGGCCAGTGCCGGTGTGCTCGTCAGTCCGACCGGCACCCAGATCCCCGCCAGACGGCGCAGCTCCGCGAGCATCGACAGCGGCGCGGGCTCCGTCACCGCCCGGCGGCCGCGCAGCACGCGCGCAAGCTGCACGCGCCGCCACGCCAGCCGGCCGGTCAGAAGCAGCGCGATCCCCGCCCACCCCGCGAGCACGAGCGCGAGCCATGGAGCGCTTCCCGCACCGCCAACCGCCGGTGACGGGGCAGCCCGCTCCTCCGTCTGCTCCGTGCGATGCCCCTCCACCGCCTCGCCCGCAACCCGGCCCGCGGCGAGCGAGCTCGACGGCGACGCCGGCACCGACGCGGACACCGACGCCCGCGAGGCCCCCGACTCACCGCCGACCGAGCCCGTCGCCTCGGGGCCGCCGGCGAACCCCGCCGGTGCCGGCGCCGGCAGCATCACCCGAAGCGGACCCAGCGGCGAGCGCTGCGCGATCAGCGCGGTCACGACCGCCCCGACCAGTGCCGCCTTCCACAGCGTCTCGCGCCACGCCTCCGATCGCACGGCGTGCCGCGCCAGCAACCAGGCCGCACCCAGCAGCAGCGTGCTGTGGATCAGGTACGTCGCCAGAAAGGCAAGTACGCTCATCATCGCTCCGTACCCCCGCGAAGCTCCGCCTCCCGCCGCTCGATCATGGCACGCACGCGCGCGAGATCGTCCGCATCCACGTCACTCTCCGCCAGCAGCTGCGTCACCAGCTCCGCCACGTCGCCCGCGAACAGACCCGCCACCAGATCCGTGAACTCGCTCACCACGCTCCGCCTCACCCCCGCCGCCTCCACGGCCGCGCGGTACACGTACTGCCGGCCCTCCGTCCGGTGCGCCACCAGCCCCTTCCGCTCCAGCCGGCCCAGCAGCGTCGCCACCGTCGTCTGCGCCAGCGCGCGCTCCGGCGCCAGCGCCTCCCGCACCGCCGCCGCGGTCGCCTCACCCCGCTCCCACAACACCCCCATGATGTCCAGCTGCAGCTCCGTCAGCCCGTACTCCGCCACGGCTCGCCTCCTCGTTGTTGCGACACGTGTAGTATTACACATGTAGTTCTTGGAAAGTCAAGAGGCCGGGGTCGAGGGTGGGGCGAGTGGCGGCAGGGTGGGGCGGGCGGCGGGCGAAGCGGGGGCGGTCAGCGCCCCCGATCACCGCCGGGTCAGGTGAGGTTTTCGCCGGGGCTGCCGAACGCGAAGCGCGCGAACTCCTGCTCGGAGGTGCCGAACCAGCGGAAGGAGTCCTCGCGGAACTGCTGGAAGGCGTCGTAGACCCGGCGGAACGCGGCGTCGCGGGAAGCGGACTGGTCGAGGAGGTCGCGGGTGACCTGCTGGGCGGCGCGCATGACATCGTCGGGGTACCGGCGGAGCTGGGTACCGCCGGCAATGAGACGTTCGAGGGCCTCGGGGTTGCGGCGGTCGTAGATGGTCTGGGTTCCGTTCATGGCGTAGACGGCGGCGACCTCGAAGGCCTGCTGGTAGGCCTGGGGCAGCTGGTCCCAGGCCTGGCGGTTGACCATGAAGGACATGGAGGGTCCGGGCTCCCACCAGCCGGGATAGTAGTAGAAGGTCGCGGCGTTCTGGAATCCGAGCTTCTCGTCGTCGTAGGGGCCGACCCATTCGGTGGCGTCGATGGCCCCGCGCTCGAGGGCGGGGTAGATCTCGCCGCCGCCGAGGACCTGGACGGTGACGCCGAGCTGGTTCATGACGGCGCCGCCCATGCCGGGAATGCGCATCTTGAGACCGCGCAGGTCGGCGACGCTCGTGATCTCGCGCTTGAACCAGCCGCCCATCTGGGTGCCGGTGTTGCCGGCGGGGAAGGAGATGACGCCGAAGTCGGCGTAGACTTCGCGCATGAGGTCGAGGCCGCCGCCCTCGTAGAGCCATGCGGACTGCTGTCGCGAGGTGAGGCCGAAGGGGACGCAGGTGTCGAAGGCGAGCGCTTCGTTCTTGCCGGTATAGTAGTACCCGGCGCTGTGACCGACCTGGACGGTGCCCTGCTGTGCGGCGTCGAGGACCTGGAGTGCGGGGACGAGCTCGCCCGCGGCGTAGGGCCGGATGCGGAATCGGCCCTCGGTCAGGGCCTCGATCTTCTCCGCGAGCCGTTCGGAGCTGCCGTAGAGCGCATCGAGCCCGCGCGGGAAGCTGGAGGCGAGGCGCCAGACGACGTTCTGGCGCGTCTGGACTGCCGGTCCGCCCGCGCCCGGTCCGGCGCAGGCGGCCGATGCGCCGGCCGCGACGGCCGCGGCGCCCGCGGCCGCCCTGCCGATGAATGCGCGACGGTCCAGCGGGCCGCCACGAGCGACGTCGTCCCTGTCCATTCGGCCATCCATGCTGAGTAGTCGAGTGCGGAATTCGCCCACATTAGGCGGACGGCGCCGTGCGCCACAAGGTTCGGACCCGCGATCCGTGCACGAGCGGCTTGACCTTTCGATGCGCGTCCACCATTATCCGTCGCGCGCGGCGATTTTTCACCCGACTTGACGGGCCGCGCCGACGGAGCCGCACGAGGCTCATCGTAGAAACCGTCTAAGTCGCGGCAATCAGCCTGCGACGAACAGAGTGTCGCGGGCTTTTTTTCGTGGCCGGCGATTCGACGGAACGTTCACGCTCGGACTCTCCCGCTCGATGGCGAGCGCGGTGGCACGAGCACGCACAGGAATCGCATCATGGCCGCAACCAGCTCCCTGAACTACACGTTCACATCGGAGTCCGTCTCCGAGGGCCACCCGGACAAGGTCGCCGACTACGTAGCCGACTCGATCCTGGACGCGCACCTCGCGCAGGACCCGCGCTCTCACGTCGCCTGCGAGGTCCTCGTCAAGGACGGTCACCTCATCCTCGCCGGCGAGATCACGTCGAACGCCGATGTGGATGCCGATGCCGTCGCGCGCAAGGCGGTGCAGGAGATCGGCTACACGCACGACGACGAGTCGTTCTGCGCGCATCGGATCCGCATCACGTCGCTGCTTTCGGAGCAGGCGGCGGAGATCGGCGCCAGCGTGCGAAAGACGGGGAAGGACGCGCTCGAGCAGGGCGCCGGTGACCAGGGCATCATGTTCGGTTACGCGACGACGGAAACGCCCGAGCTGATGCCGCTGCCGATCCTGCTCGCGCATCGCCTCTCCCGCACACTCGCCGAGCACCGCAAGGCGGGCCGTGTGCACTGGCTGCGACCCGACTCGAAGACGCAGGTCTCGGTGCTGTACAGTCCCGACGGCCCGATCCGCGTCACGGACGTGCTCGTCTCCACGCAGCACACGAGGGATGTCGATCAGGGCGCGATCCGCGACCACATCGCCGCCCATGTGGTGCCCGCCGCGCTCCGCGAGTGGCACAACGACGACCTCTCGCTCACGGTGAATCCGTCGGGCAGTTTCGTGCAGGGGGGACCGAGCGCCGACGCGGGTGTGACCGGGCGCAAGATCATCGTCGATACCTACGGCGGCATGGGACGTCATGGCGGCGGCGCGTTCAGCGGCAAGGACCCGTCGAAGGTCGACCGCAGCGGCGCCTACTTCTGCCGTTACGTCGCCCGCGAGCTCGTCACCGCCGGCCTCGCCCGCCGCGCCGAGATCCAGGTCGCCTACGCGATCGGCGTCGCCCAGCCCGTCTCCGTCAAGGTCGACACGTTCGGCACCGGCGACGAGCGCGCTGCAGCCGACTTCGTCCGCAACTACGATTTCCGACCCGCCGCCATCATCGAGCGGCTCCAGCTCCTGCGCCCGATCTACCGCGCCACCACCAACTACGGCCACTTCGGCAAGCCGAACCTCCCCTGGGAGGCCGCCAACGGCAGTGCCGTCGAGATCCGGTCATCGGTGGCGGAGGCCATCGCTGGCTGAGAGGTCACGGAGCCAGGGTTCGAGCCCCGCGCGATTTGCTTCGCGGCGGGGCTCTTCTTTTCACCGCGGAGGCGCGGAGCGCGCAGAGGTTCGCTGGGTTGGGGGCGGCACGTAGCTTTGGGGCATTCGGATTGGAAGTTCGTTCCATCCTCCAGGCGATCTCACCGCCGAGGCCACGATCGACTGCAATCGTATTGAAATTTCATATCATTGAATCGTATTTGAATCGTATTGAAGCGAGTTGAATCGTAGAAATCGTAGACATCGGATCGAATCCCGAAATCACCAGCGCATCGGGTCCCCGCGAACCTCCGCGCCCTCCGCGCCTCCGCGGTGAAAAAAATCCGTTCTCCGGTGACGACCCAAACGTTGCACATTCCTGCACGATGTAGCGGCCTCACCGCAGCCCGAGCCTGGGCCCTACGCGCGCCTGTTACTGCAAGTGACTTTTCTGTCATGACTTACGCGTCAAGGTCGCGATGCTCTTTCGGTGGAACAGCAGGTGCATTAACCTGTACCACTCCTGACGCGGGCCGCGAAGGGGCGACCCGCGGGCGAGGCGCGACCGAAAGGGCGCCGAGCCAGCCGTCCTGATTCCGCTTCCTCTGCTCAACGGTTGATGATGACCGACCCTGCGGTGATGCAACTCCCCGAATCGGTTTCGGCATTGCACCGGCTTGCGCTGAATCTGCGCTGGAGCTGGCATGCACCGGTGCGCGCGCTGTTCGAGCGGATCGACGCGGACCTGTGGCGGGCGACGGGGCACAACCCGGTGCGGCTGCTGGCTGAGGTCGGCCGTGCGCGGCTGGACGAGCTGGCGCGCGACGAGGCGTTCGTGTCGGCGGTCGAGGCGGCGACGGCGGACCTGGCGGTGTACGTGGCGGGCGCGGAGACGTGGTACGGGCGCCGGCACGGCCGTCCGGATCCGGGTGCGGTCGCGTACTTCTCGGCGGAATTCGGGATCACCGAGTGCCTGCGCATCTTCTCCGGCGGGCTGGGCGTGCTGGCGGGTGATCATCTGAAGAGTGCGAGCGACCTGGGTGTGCCGCTGGTCGGCGTGGGGCTGTTCTATTCCGAGGGATATTTCACGCAGCAGATCGACGCGGAGGGGAACCAGCGGGACGCGTACATGGCGGCGGATCCACGGCTGCTGCCGCTGCGTCCGGTGCTGGGCGAGGACGGTGCGCCGCTGCTGATCGATGTTCCGATGAGCGATCGGTCCGCGTATGCGCGGGTGTGGCGCGCGGATGTCGGGCGGGTGCCGCTGTATCTGCTGGACACGAACGTGCCGGAGAACCGGCCGGAGGATCGCCGCATCACGGATCGGCTGTACGGCGGCGACAACGAGCATCGGCTGCAGCAGGAGATCGTGCTCGGCATTGGCGGCATGCGCGCGCTGCGGGCGATCGGCCGTGAGCCGGAAGTGATTCATCTGAACGAGGGTCATGCGGCGTTCGCGGCGTGCGAACGTGCGCGGCTGATGACCCACGAGCGGGAGAGCTTCCGTGACGCCGCGGCGCGGGTGGCGGGCGGGGTGGTCTTCACCACGCACACGCCGGTCGCGGCGGGTCACGACTACTTCCCGCACGATCTGCTCGAGCGGTATCTCGGCGGTTACGCGTGGGAGATGCGGGAGGCGTGGGAGCATTTCCTCGGCCTCGGACGGACGACGCACGATCCGCGGTTCTGCATGACGGCGCTGGCGATCCGCCTCTCGTCGATCCGCAACGGCGTGAGCCGTCTGCACGGCGCGGTGAGTCGCACGATGTGGCATCAGATCTGGCCGGAGCTGGCCGAGCAGGACGTCCCGATCGGGCACGTGACGAACGGGATTCATCTGCCGACCTGGGTCGGCGCCGACGTTGGCCGGCTCTACGAGGAGCGGATCGGCGCGCAGTGGCAGGACGACGCCGATGAGCTGCACTGGCACCGCGCGGCGCACATCCCGCCGGACGAGCTCGCGCGGGCCCGAACGGCGCAGCGGACGCGGCTGGTCGAGCACGTGCGGCTGCACCTGGCGGCCGAAGCGAAGCGCAGGGGCGAGGATGCCTCGTGGACGGAGAGCGCCCTGAGGCCGGACGCACTGACGATCGTCTTCGCGCGCCGGTTCGCCACGTACAAGCGCGCGACGCTCCTGTTCCAGGACACGCCGCGACTGGAGAAGCTGCTTCGCGACGAGCGCCGGCCGGTGCAGTTCGTCTTCGCCGGCAAGGCGCACCCGAGGGACGTGCCGGGACAGGCGCTGCTGAAGCAGATCGCGCAGTTCGCGCGGCGGCCGGAGTTCCGCGACCGGTTCGTGTTCCTCGAGGGCTACGATGTCCAGCTCGCCCGGTACCTCGTCCAGGGTGCGGATGTATGGCTGAACGTGCCGCTCCGGCCCTTCGAGGCGAGCGGCACGAGCGGCATGAAGGCAACGGCGAACGGCGCGCTCAACCTGAGCATTCCGGACGGCTGGTGGGCGGAGGCGTGGGAGGAGCACAACCGGCTGCCGGAGCCGATCGGCTGGAGCATCGACTCCGGCGCGCGGGCGGACACCCTCGACCTCGATGGCCCGGAGTCGGGCCGGCTCGAGCGGGACCGTGCCGATGCACAGGCTCTGTACGAGCTCCTCGAGACCGAGGTCGTGCCGCTGTTCCATGGCGACAACGGCGCGGGCGGGGCGTGGGCGGAACGGATGCGGTCGGCGATCCGCCAGCTCGGCGGATACTTCAATACGCACCGGATGGTACGCGAGTACGTCGAGCTGGCGTACCTGCCCGCGGCAGCCGAGGCTGCCCCGTCCGGCACACCGCAGGTCGCCTCACGCGCCTGAAGCCGCCTATCTCCGTCCGCGGCAGACACCTTGAGCGCGGTCGCCGGTCTCGCAATGTTTCGAGACTGCGGCCGCGCTCAACATTTCCCATGGTCTGCGCGTCCAGTACATAACGTCTCCGGTGCAGGCTCACCGGAGCCGCCGTGACACACGAGGAGCTGATCGCGATGCTGTCCAGAGTAATGGGCGGCCTCGGGCGCGTGCTGCGCCCGGGCGCCTTTCTCGCTTTTCTCGTCGTTCCCGCCGGCGCGTCCGCGCAGCAGGAGCCGCGCGTCCTGACGCTCGACCAGGTGGTGCGCCTGGCCGTGGAGCGGGATCCCGCCGCGGTCGCGGCGGAGGCGGCCCTGAGCAGCGCCCGCGCCGACCGGCTCCAGCAGACCGGCGCGTGGCTGCCGACCGTGAACCTCAACAGCTTCTACAGCAATTCGAGCAATCAGCGATTCGACCAGGCGACGGGTCAGCTCCAGTCGGAGAGCTACACGGCGCAGCTCCAGGGCGGAATCGATGTATTCACGGGCGGCCGCCGGCTGCTCGCGCAGCGCACCGTCAATGCGCAGGTCGCCTCGGCCGATGCGCAGTACGAGTCGGCCCGGTTCGCCACGGTCCTCGGTGCGACCGAGGCGTTCTACGCGGCGGCCGCCGCGACGGACCTGGTCCGCGTGGCGGAGCAGCGACTGGAGCGCGCGCGTGCCCAGCTCACCGCCGCCGAGACGCGCCTCGAGGTCGGCACCGTCACGCAGTCGGACGCACTGCGTGCGGAGATCGAGGTCGGCAATGCGGAGGCGGCGCTGCTCGACGCCGAGTCCGCCCTGCGCAACACGACGCTCGAGCTGGGCCGCCGCGTGGGCCTCGCCGAGCAGGTGATGCCGGCCGAGGCCGCGCTGCCGGACACTGCGCCGGCACTCCCGTCGCTGGACGTGCTCGTGGAGCGGGCCACATCCGCATCGCCGACGGTCCTCGCCGCACGCGCATTCCTGCGCTCGCGACGGTCGGAGCGGCTTTCCGCGTTCACGCCCTACCTGCCCACGGTCCGGCTCAACGGCGGCTACGACTGGACGTCGTTCACGTTCCCGCCCGAGAAGCGCAGCTGGAGCATGCGCGTCACGGCGTCGCTGCCGGTGTTCAACGGATTCCAGCGCGAGGCCGCACTCCAGCGGACCGCTGCGAACGAGCGGATCGCGGAGGCGCGGGCGCGCGATGCCGAGATCGCGGCGCGCGCGTCGGTCGAGTCGGCGGCGGCCGAGATCGCGGCCGCCGAGCGGCGCGTCGCGATCGCGGACCGGTCGGTGATCCTCGCCCGGGAGGATCTGCGCGTGCAGGAGGAGCGCTACACGCTGGGCGTAGCGACCATTCTCGACCTGCAGACGTCGCAGGTCGCCCTGTCGGATGCGGAGGTGGCGGCCGTCCGTGCGCGTCAGACGCTCGGCACCGCGGTCGCCCGCCTCGAGGCCATTCTCGGACAGACACTGCGTGAGGATAGATGAGCGGTCGTCGGACGTTCACGAACAGCACACTCTCGATCACGCTCGTTGCGGCGCTCGCCGCCTGCGGCGGCGATGATGCAGCGACCCGCACGGCACGCACGGGCGGTCCCGGGATGGGCGGCGGTCCCGCCGGTCAGCGCATTGTGACCGTGGAGGTCCAGTCGGTCGCACGCGGATCCATCGCGCGCCAGAGCACTGTCTCGGGTACCGTGGAGCCGCTCCGCCTCATCGGCGTGAACGCGCAGATCGCCGGCGCGCTGAACACGGTGGCCGTGCAGGAGGGCGACGTCGTGCGGGAGGGCGCGGTCCTGGCCCGCGTCGATGACCGCGAGATCCGCGCACAGCTCGCGGCGGCGGACGCCGCGTTCCAGGTCGCCGAGGCGGCGTTCCGGCGCGCGGAGCAGCTGCGCGAGCGCAGGGTCATCACGCTCCCCGAGTACGAGCGCGACCGGACCGCGTACGTCGCGGCACAGTCACAGGTCGAGCTGCTGCGCACGCGCGCGGGCTACACCACCGTGCGCGCGCCGGCGTCGGGAGTCATCACGCAGAAGCACGTCGAGGCCGGCGACATCGTGAACAATCAGACACCGCTGTTCACGATTGCCGACATCTCCACACTCGTCGTCCGGGTCGGCGTATCCGAGCTCGATGTCGTCGAGCTCCAGCAGGGCGACGTCGTGAGCGTCACGCTCGATGCGCTGCCGAACCGCCAGCTGAGCGGCCGCATCCGCCGCATCTTCCCCGTCGGCGATCCGACCACGCGCCTGGTGCCGGTCGAGGTCGCACTCGACGCGCCGAGCGCACGCATGGCGCGACCGGGCTTCCTCGCGCGCATCACGTTCGATCTCGCGACCAGCAACAACGTACTGCTCATCCCCGTGTCGGCCGTGCTCGGCGGACAGGGCTCGCAGGCCGTGTTCGTCGTCGAGAACAACACGGCCGTGCGCCGCACGATCAGCACCGGCCTCACCTCGCAGGGCCGCATCGAGATCCTCTCCGGCCTGTCCGAGGGCGAGCAGGTGGTCGTGCTCGGCCAGAACGATCTGCGCGATGGCATGACGGTACGAGCGGTCGGCGGCGCGGTGGAGGTGCCGGCGACGCAATCGAGCGCCGGAGCACCCGCTGCCGCGGAGCTGCCAGCGACGGGCCAGGCCCTGCAGCCTGCCGCCGCAGTCGCAGCGCCGCGCTGAGCGGCGTGCATACGATGGTTACAGGAGCGTACGGCCATGAGTGATCAGGGAACGAAGCGCTACCGCGGACTGCCGAGCCTGTCGATCCGGCGACCCGTCGGCACCGTGATGCTGACGTCCGTCATCATCGTGCTCGGGTTCTTCTTCCTCGGTGGCCTGCCGCTCGATCTGCTGCCGAACATCGTCTATCCGAACGTGCGGGCGAACGTCACGAACCGCGGCGTCGAGCCGCAGGTACTCGAGGAAACCGTCGCGAAGCCGCTCGAGGCCGCGCTCTCCACGACCGAGAACCTGATCCGCATCGAGACCGATGTCTCGGAGGGCCGGGTCGGCGTCAATCTGCACTTCTCCTATGGCACCGACATCGACTTCGCACTCCAGGACGCGTCGAAGAACCTCGAGCGCGCCCGCGGATCGCTGCCCGAGGAAGCGGATCCGCCGACGATCTTCAAGTTCGATCCGTCGCAGTCGCCGATCTACGAGGTCGCGTTCTCGTCCGCTGTACGCGATCTGGTCTCGCTGCGCGACTGGGTCGAGTACCGCCTGCGGCCGCAGCTGCTCACGATCGAGGGTGTCGCGTCGGTCGACATCTCGGGCGGCCTCACGCGCGAGATCCAGGTCACGATCGATCAGGAGCGCATCCGCTCCTACGGACTGACCGTGTCACAGGTCATCGAGGCGATCCGCACCGCGAATCAGGATGTCGCGGCCGGCCGCGTGGCCTCGGCGACCCGCGAGATCACGGGCAAGACCGCCGGCAAGTTCCGGAGCGTCGATGATGTCCGGAACGTGCTGATCACGGTACCCGGCCGCGGCACGCGCATCCCGATCTCCGAGATCGCGGATGTCCAGGACACGCACCGCGAGCAGCGGCTGTGGGCGCGGCTGGACGGCGTGCCGGCCGTGAAGCTCTCCGTGCGCAAGCAGCCGAACGCGAACACCGTGCTCGTCGCCGAAGAAGTTGACAGGCGCCTGGTCGAGCTCGCCGGATCGCGCTTCATCCCCGGTGATGTCGATTACCGCACGATCCAGAACCAGGCGACGTTCGTGCGCAGCTCGATCAGCTCCGTGCGCAATGCGGCGCTCATGGGTGCCGGTCTCGCCATGATCATCGTGCTGCTGTTCCTCGGGTCGCTGCGCAAGACGTTCATCATCGGCATGGCGATTCCCATTGCAATCCTCGCCACGTTCGTCATGATGGGGCTCGGCAAGCTCACGCTGAACATCATGTCGCTCGGCGGTCTCGCGCTCGGCGTCGGCCTGCTCATCGACAACTCGATCGTCATGCTCGAGAACATCTTCCGCCACCGCGAGGAGGGCAACGAGGATGTCGAGCAGGCCGCGCACGAGGGGTCGAGCGAGGTGCAGAGCGCCGTCATCGCCTCGACCGCGACGAACCTCGCCGCCGTAGTGCCGTTCCTGCTCATCAGCGGGCTCGCCGCGCTCATCTTCCGCGAGCTGATCCTGACGATCTCGTTCGCGATCCTCGCGTCGCTCATGGTCGCGCTCACCGTCGTGCCCATGCTCTCCGCGCAGCTCGCGAAGGTGCGCTTCACGAGCCGGATCCACGACCTCAGGCCGCTCGTCGTGTTCGACGGGTTCGTCGGCCAGCTGCGTCGGCTCTATGCGCGCCGCGCCCCGTCCGTCATCCGCTACCGCTGGGCAGTCCTCGGCTTTGCCGTCCTCGCGCTCGTCGGCGTCTCGCAGCTGACGAAGGATCTCGGCAACGAGTTCCTGCCGCAGGTCGATGATGGCAATGCCAGCGTGTTCGTGCGCATGCCGCCCGGCGTCTCCGCCGAAGAGACGAACCGGATCACGCTCGAGGTCGAGGAGATGGTGCGGCAGATGCCCGGTGTCGTCACGCAGTTCGCCACTGCCGGCGGCATGCTCTGGGGCGGATCCACGAGCGAGAGCGCCGGCCGCGGCAGCATCACGATCGTGCTGGAGCCCGCAGGCGCACGCGGCATGAGCGCGCAGCAGTGGGTGCAGGTGCTCCAGGCCAGAGTCGACGAGCGCGGGTTCCCCGGCGCCCGCGTCTTCGTGCGGCCGCCCAGCATCCGCGGCCTGCGCACGAACACCTCCGGCTCGCCCGTCGCGCTCACCATCACCGGCGACGACCTCGGCGAGCTGCGCAAGATCGGTGAAGAAGTCGCGTTCCGCCTGCGCGGCATTCCCGGTCTCGAGAACATGGAGCCGTCCGCCGACGAGGCGACGCCGCAGCTCGCCATCGAGCTCGACCGCGAGCGCGCGGGCTATCTCGGCCTCAACGTCGCGACCGTCGGGCAGACGCTCCGCACCGCGCTCGACGGGACCGTCGCCACCCGCTTCACTTCCGGCAACCAGCAGTACGACCTGCGCGTGCGCCTGCCTCGCGAGCGCTTCACCAGCCCCGAAGATGTCGGGTCCGTGGCGCTGTTCCCCGGCATCGCGGGCGGCGCGCCGATCTACCTGCGCGATGTCGCACGCGTCTACACGACCGTCGCACCCACGTCGATCAACCGCGAGAACCAGAACCGCATCTTCCGCCTCACCGGCGATGTGATCAACGAGGTCGCATCCGTCGGCACCGTCAACGACTCGATCCGTGCACGGCTCGCCGGCTACGACGTGCCCGACGGCTACGGCATCATCATCGGCGGCGAGGAGGAGGCGATCCGAGAGAGCAACCGGCAGATGGCCATCGTCGTCGGCCTCGCCGTCTTCCTCGTCTTCGTCGTGCTCGCCGTACAGTACGAGAGCGTCGTGAACCCGTTCGTCATCATCTTCGCGATCCCGCTCTCGCTGATCGGCGTCGGTCTGCTGCTCTGGATCACGCAGACGCCCATGAGCGCACCCGTGCTGCTCGGCGTCATCCTGCTCGCCGGCATCGTCGTCAACAATGCGATCCTGCTCGTCGAGTACGCGGAACAGGGACGACACCGCGGGCTCGAGCGTCTCGAAGCCGTC
Source organism: Longimicrobiales bacterium (assembly GCA_036374995.1). Classification (GTDB taxonomy): domain Bacteria; phylum Gemmatimonadota; class Gemmatimonadetes; order Longimicrobiales; family RSA9; genus SH-MAG3. The sequence continues at coordinate 19,597 of DASUSS010000012.1, forward strand.
ATCCAGGCCGGGGCCACACGCCTCCGGCCCATCCTCATGACCACGCTGACCACCGTCTGCGGCATGCTCCCGCTCGCGCTCGGCATCGGCCAGGGCTCGGAGCTGATGCAGCCCCTCGCGATCGCAGTCGTCGGCGGACTCAGCATCTCGATGCTGCTCACACTCTTCGTCGTGCCCAGTGCGTATCTGATCTTCAATACGGCGGCGGAGAGGCTGATGGTGTTCCTCACGGGCAGGAAGTCGACGCAGCCCGTGCCCGCGTCCGCGCAGAAGCCCGTGGAGGTCGGCGCGGACTGAAGCGGGAGGCGACGGCGACGGCGTCGGCTATCTGGCGCCGCCGTGATGGCGCCGGACGGGGCGTCCGGCAAGCTCACCCGTGAGGCGGCCCGAGCGGATCGCGAACCGGCCGTTCACGATGACGTGCACCGTTCCTTCCGAGTAGTTGTGCGGGTCGTCGAACGTCGCGCGATCGCGCATGCGTGCTTCGTCGAAGACCGCCAGGTCGGCGTACCAGCCCTCCCTGATCTGCCCGCGTCCGGACACATTGAAGAACGTAGCGGCGAGGCCGGTCATGCTGCGCACGGCAAAAGGCAGCGTGATGACGTCGTCGTCGTAGACGAACAGGCGCAGCTTGCGCGTGAAGGCGCCGTATACGCGCGGGTGCACGATCGCCTGGCCGGCGTGCGGCGTGCGACCGTCCGTGCACGTCATCATCCAGTCGCGGGTGGCCAGATACCGGATGTTGTCGATGTCGTAGAGGTCGAGATTCATGACGGCGGCCTCTCCGTCCCGCAGGATCCGCCGCACCGCTTCCGGCACGGAGATCTGCCACTCCGACGCGACCTGCGCGAGCGTGCGTCCGTTGAGCCCGGCACGGGGATCGACGAGCATGATCTTCTCCGCACCGCCGCGCAGCGCCAGCATCTCCATGGTCTCCCGGTCGAGGCGCCGTCGAGTCGCCGGATCGTCGAACCGGGCCTTCATGGAATCGGCACCACCGGCCGATGCCCAGCGCGGGATCGCATAGGCGGACAGGCTGCTCTGCGTCGCCGTGTACGGATGCTGCGCTGCCATGACGTTGACGCCACGCGCGCGCGCCTCTTCGATGAGCCGTGCGCCCTCTGCGGCGCGCCCGCGGTTGCGGGCGCCCTGCGGGCTGAAATGCGAGAAGATGACGGGTGTGCCCGCGCGCTCGCCGATCTCGATACCTTCCGCGGTGGAGGCGAGGTAGCCGATCCCCTCGTAGGCTGCGCCGAGGTCACGATCGTGCGTGTCGTAGATTCCGCCGTACTGCGCGGCGACGCGGTTCAGCTCCACGAGCTCATCCGTGTCGGCGTAGGAGCCGGGCACATAGAAGAGTCCGCTCGACAGGCCGAATGCACCCTGCTGCATTGCCATCCGGACGAGCTGCTGCATGCGCCGCATCTCCTCGGCCGTCGGTGCGCGGTCATCCGTCCCCATCACCATGCGGCGCACGCGGCCGTGGCCGACGAAGCGCAGTGCATTGACGGCGATGCCGTCGCGCTCGTACTGGGCGAACACGGAGTCGATGGCCGGCTCGCCACCCCCGTCGAGACCGAGCACGACGGTGGTGATGCCCTGGAACAGCTGGGGCGCGGCGGTGCGACCTTCCGCCGTCTCGAGCTCGGCATGGCTGTGCACATCCCAGAAGCCGGGTGTGACGAGCAGGCCGCGCACGTCGGCGGTATCGCGCGCCACTACGGTGGCGAGCGCGGCATCGCCGACGAACGTGATGCGGTCGCCGCGAATGCCGATGTCGCGGCGGACCCACGGATTGCCGGCGCCGTCGAGCACACGACCGCCGAGCAGCAGGATGTCTGCGGTATCGCGAGCGGCCGGGTCCGGGACCGGGGGAGCAGGAGTCGATGCGGCGCCGTGTCCGCGCGGGTCGGGAATGCCGACCCACTCGCCCGTCGCGGGATCGCGCGCGATCACGTTGAGCCGGGCGAAGTACGCGCCGTCACGTGCACGCACGTCGAAGCCGAGCGCACGCAGCGAGTCGACCTGTGCGTTCGTCCACGTGGCGCCGGGGCCCCGCTCCACATCGATACGGGTTGCCGCTGCGTGCAGCCGCGGTGCGGCGACGGCCTGCGCGAGCGGCACGCCACCGTCGATCGTGCGGCTGAGTGCCGAGACGATCGCCGAGATGATGCGTCGCGCTCCGGCGCCGCCGATCACGAATGCGGGTGTGTCGTTGCGCAGCAGAACGAGCGGCGACTGGGACGACCAGTGGCGGCGCGTTCCCGGCTCCAGCTCACCGAGGTACTGCATGGTTGCGGCGTACAGGAAGCCGAGCCGCGGAGAGGCCACCTTCGAGCCGAAGCTCGGTCCGACGGACTGCGTGAGCGCGACCACGTTGCCCGCGCGATCCGCGACCGAGACATGTGTCGTATGCTCCGGTTCGTGCGACTCCGCCTGCGGCCGGTCAACCGGGATCCCGAGCCGCATCCCGATCGCGGCTGCCCGCTGTGCGGCGAGGGCGGTGGAGGTCAGCCACTGCGGCTTGCCTGCCGCCGGCTCGTACCGAGCGACCCGATCGGCGAATGCCGCGTCGAGCGCGGAGTGCACCAGCGCAGCCCAGCGCACGCCGCCCGCGAGGGAGTCGAGTGGAAAGTGCTCCAGGATCTGGAGCGATTCGATCGTCGTCGCGCCGGATGCCGGCAGGTAGCTGCCGATGACGTCGTAGTCACGATACCGGCCGTGCACGATCCGCGACGCCTCGGCCGCGTAGCCGGCGAGGTCGTCGCGCGTCACGTATGCGCCGGCCTCGCGCAACTCGCGCGCGATCACGTCCGCGATACGGCCGCGATAGAACGATGCAGCGCCCTCCGCGGCGAGCGTGCGCAGCGTGGCGGCGAGCGCCGGCTGCCGGAACCGCTCGCCCGTGCGATAGGGCTGCCCGTCGGGTCGCAGGAAATGCCGGCGCGAGCCGGCGTGCCTGCGCAGCACGGGAGCCGCCGTCTCCAGCCGGCGCGCTTCCGCTGCGGCGAGCACGAACCCCTCCTCGGCCAGCCGGACGGACGGTTCGATGACGCGATCGAGCGGCCACGTCCCGTGCGCCCGCAACGTCGCGTCGAGTGCAGCGACCGTGCCGGGCACCGCGATCGTGGCGGCACCACTCGCATCTTCGACGTCGACGGGGCCGCCCGGGTAGGAGGACGGCACTTCGGTCGTGCCATCGATCGCGGCAATCTCACCCGCGGCCGTGCGCAGCAGGACCTGGGTGCGTCCGCCGATTCCCGACATGCTCGGCTCGACGACGGCCAGCGCGAACGCGGCTGCGACTGCCGCGTCGATCGCGTTGCCGCCCGCAGCGAGCACGGCGGCACCGATTCCGGACGCGATCGGCGAGTCCGTGACGACTACGCCGTTGCGCGAGCGCGCCGTCTGCGCGGACGCGGGGTCGACGAGCACGGCGAGCAGCAGGGCACCGTGCAGGAACGCGGCAGGTCGCGGGATCGGCATCATTCGTCCAATCGGCGGATGAACATGCGGAGGTCGACCGCGACGGCGCGGTCGGGATAGACGAAGACCGGATTCGCCTCGACTTCCGCGAGCGCGGGGCAGGCCAGCGCGCAGCGGGCGAGGGCGAGGACCACGCGGCGGATCGCGCCGCGGTCGGCGGCGGCTCGGCCGCGGTAGCCGGCCAGCACGGGCGCGACGCGCAGAGATCGCAGCATCTCATCGATCTCCGCCTCATCGACGGGCAGGATGCGCGTAGCGGTGTCGCGCTGCAGCTCCACGTCCGTGCCGCCTCCGCCGATCGTGAGCACGGGACCGAACTGCGGATCGCGCACGATCCCCACGAGCAGCTCGGCAATGGGCGCTGCCAGCATCGGCGACACCAGCACGCCGCGCATGTCGGGCTCGACGTCCTGCTCGCGGCACCACGCGCCGACGGACTCGAGCACGCGCCGGGCTGCGGACTCGACGTGCGCGACGGGCGTGTCGAGTGCGACGCCGCCGCTCTCGGACTTGTGCGGCACGGCCGGCGCCACGATGCGCACGGCCACGGGCCCGCCGATGCGCGCGGCCGCCGTCCCTGCTTCGGCCGGTGTCGTGCAGAAGACTGCGGGAACGAGCGGGACGCCGAACGCCTCGGCCAGCTCGCGTGCCTCCGTCTCGAGGAGTGCGGTGCGGCCCTCGTCTCGCGCCTGCCGGAACGGATCCGCGGCAGCGATGTCGGGCAGAGCGGGCGGCGACGGCGGCGGCGTGTGCAGCAGGCGGTGCACCAGCGCGCCTCGCTCCAGCAGCGCATGCACGCTGCGGCACGCCACCTCGAGCGACCCGTGCACCGGAACGCCCGCTTCGCGGAGTATCCGGAGCGGTAGGCTGCGCCTATCCGCGTAGAGCGAGTGCACGACGAGCGCCACACCCGCCTGCCGCGCGCTGGCGACGAGTCGATGCGCGACGTCGATCTCGGCATCGAGCAGCGCGGGCGAGAAGCGGATCGCATAGCCGCCGAACAGGCCCACGAGCAGGATGGCGCCGACACCTTCGTCCGCGGCGAGCAGCTCGAGCGTACGCGCGAACACGAGCGGATCGCGGTCGGCCGCGCCCGCCAGGTCGATCGGATTGCCCACCGCCGCCGCACGCCCGAGCAGCGCGCGCAGTCCGGAAGCCGTCGATTCCCGCAGCGTCGCCGGATACACGCCCCGCTCGTGCAGGTAATCGACCGCAATCGTCGCGTGACCGCCGCCATCGGAGAGGACCGCGATCCCGCGTCCGGCCGCCACGCCCGGCTGCGCCGCGAGCGCCGCCGCAACCGGCAGCAGCTCATCGCTGCGGAGAACCTCGATGACGCCCGCCTGCCGCAGTCCCGCATGGAGCGCTGCGTACGAGCCGGCGATCGCTCCCGTGTGCGAGCGCGCAGACGCGTCGCCGTGCAGCGTGCGTCCGGCCTTCAGCATCACGACCGGTTTCGTCGCCGCGAGGCGGCGCGCGGCCGCGAGGAACGCGGCGCCGTTGCGGAAACCCTCCGCGTGCACGACCACGACACGCGTCCGCTCGTCGGTCTCGAGAAAGTCCAGCAGCTCGTGGAAGCCGACGTCCGCCTCGTTGCCGACGCCGACCACCAACGAGAAGCCCGGTCCCGTGGCGGCTGCCTCCGTCATCAGCGCGAGCGCGAGATTGCCGGACTGGACGACGAGCGAGATGGGACCTTCGGCGACACCGGCCACGCCGATCAGGTTCAGTCCCAGAGACACGTTCAGGATTCCGGACGTGTTCGGCCCGATCACGCGGATGCCCGTGCGCGCGATCACGTCGCGCATGTCCCGCTCGAGCTGCGCGCCCGCTTCGCCCGACTCGGCAAAGCCGGAAGCCAGAACGACGGCGCCGCGCGTGCCGGCAACCGCCCACTCCTCCAGCACCGTGGACACCGTCGGCGCCGGCGTGCAGATCAGCGCGAGGTCCGGCGGTGCGGCGAGGTCGCCGGGACCGCGCGCGACCGGCCAGCCGAGCAGTTCGCCACCCGCTGGATGAACCGGTATCACCCGCCCGCCATAGCCGGCGTCCCGCAACGCCTGAAGGGCTCGATGACCCCGCTTCGTCGAATCCCGCGACGCGCCGATGACGGCGATCGATGACGGCCGCAGCAGAACGTCCAGTCCGTGGGGACGCGCCTGCGTCACGGACTCGGGTGCACGTGCAGACGACAACGGGACGCTATTCACCGGTGTAGCGGGGTGCACGCTTCTCCCGCATCGCCGCCACGCCTTCCGCCCAGTCCCTCGTCGCCATGCACGCGACGAGCGCCCGCTCCTCCTCCCGCATCACTTCCCGCCGCGTCATGCCCCCCGCACGCCGCAGCAGCCGCTTCGCCAGCCGCATCGGCACCGGCGCACGGTCCGCCAGCTTCAGCGCCAGCGTCCGCGCGGTATCCTCCACCGCGTCCGGCGCCACCGCCGCCGTGGCAAGCCCCATCGCGGCGGCATCGGCACCGCTGAAGAACTCGCCCAGAAAGAGCAGCTCCCGGGTGCGTGCCATCCCGACCCGCTCCGGAAGCGTCTGCCCGATACCGCCACCGAAAAACGTACCGAGCGCGAGCTCGGGTAGGCGGAGCTTCGCATCCGCCGCCACGATCAGCAGATCGCACGACAGCGCCAGCTCCAGTCCCGCGCCCACGGCCGCACCGCTCACCGCGGCGATCACCGGCTTGTCGCACCGCTGTAGCCCGCGGTTCGCGCGCTGAGCCGCGCGCGCATACTCGCGTCGCTCCGCCATCGTCGGCGGCCGCTCGGCATGGGCCTTCAGATCCGCGCCCGCACAGAACGCACGGCCGGATCCGGTGAGTACCACCACCCGCGCGGACGCGTCCCGATCCGCTTCACGGACGGCTCCGGCGAGCTCGACGTACAGCTCCCGGCTCACGGCGTTCAGCCGGTCCGGCCGGTTCAGCCGGATCCACACCACGCCGCCTTCCCGCGATGTCACAACGACCGGTTCCCGCTCTGTCGCGCCCACGGAGCCGCCCCGCCAATACAGATGTTGTGGAAAGCCTCACAGTGAACCCGCTGCGCGTCGTGCGCAATGCCGGCGAGCGGCGCGTGCGCAACGCGTCGCCCTTGACGGGGCGGTCCGTCCCGTCGCATAATGACTGACGGTCACGATTGGTACGGCAGTCACGACAGGACGGGACGATGGGCATCCAGGAGCGCCGGGAGCGCGAGTTCATGCGCCGCGAGAAGGAGATTCTCGATGCGGCGCTGGATCTCTTTTCCACCGAGCACTGGCAGGCGGTGACGGTGGAGCAGATTGCGGAGCGGGCGGAGATCGGGAAGGGGACGGTCTACAAGCATTTCCAGAGCAAGGACGAGATCTACGCGCGGCTGGCGAGTGACTTTCACCGGCGTGCGCTGGAGAAGCTGGAGCGGATCGACGCGTCGCTGCCCGTGATGCAGCGGCTGCGGATGATCATCGCGATCTTCTGGGAGCAGCACCTGAGCGGGAGTCGATATCAGCATCTGGTGCAGTACTGCGAGCGGGAGGATTTCCGGAAGAGCATGGCACCGGAGGTCCAGGCGGAGTTCGAGGAGCTGGACGCGCGCTTCGAGGCGGCGATCGACCGGGTGCTCCAGGACGGCATCGAGCAGGGAATCCTGCCGCGAAAGCCGCGGGAGCGGCTCATCTTCGGACCGGTGGCGGCGCTGCACGGAGCCACGCGCACGGCGTGCAGCTGCCTGCCGGAAGGTGCGGAGCGGGAGCAGTATCTGGGTGAGCTGACGAATTTCATCCTCGCGGGCATGCTCTACCAGGAGTGGCTTGCGGAGGAGGGGCTGGACGACGCGACCGCGACGCGCCGCGCGCTGGAGGAGATGCGGCGGGCGGAGGCCGATCTGGCGTCGGACGCCGCGGCCGCGGTCGCGTGATCCAGCGGCGCAACACGTTTTCCGAAAATCGTTTAAGCGATCTCTAAGCAGGCACCCATATCTTGTATCCCACGACGTGCGCCCGCAGTTCGGGCACACCGGGGGAGATCGGCAGGAGCCGCCGGCGGGCGGTTTTTTGAGGGGCGGACGTGACCGGAAGTCACGACGGGGCCGCGAGTCGAGAGCGCGGCGCTGAACCGCGGAGCCGGGGCGCTCCGTAGCGAAGGACGGGAGGGGTTGATGATAGATCGGCGGCAGATGAGCGGCATACCGGTGCACCCGCGGCGGACGAGTCGGGTGGAGATCCGGCTGATGGTGATGGCGTTGATCCTGGCGCTGCTGGCGTTGCTGCCGGCGGTGGCGGGTGCACAGGAGGTGGTGCGGTTGAGTGTGGAGGAAGCGGTCGTCCACGCGCTCCGCGGCAGTGAGGCGGTGCAGGTGGCGGAGGCGGTGGTGCTGCGGGCGCGGGGCGGCCGTTACGAGGCGCGGAGCGGGTTCTTCCCGAGGCTGAACGGGTCGGTGGGCTACACGCGGACGCTGTCGAGCGAGTACGAGGCGCTTCAGGGCGCGCCCGTGGACAGCAGTGGCGGGAGCCCGTTCGACGGACTGAACGATCTGCCGTTCGGCCAGGAGAACCGGTACGACATCGGCCTGGAGGCGCGGCAGACGGTGTTTGCGGGTGGCCGTGTGGTCGCGCGGAGCCGGGTTGCGGAGGCGGGTGTCCGGAGTGCGGAGATCGGGCTGGCGAGTGCGCGTGCGGAGCAGGAGCTGGAGGTGAGGGAGTCGTACTGGGACGCGGTGCTTGCGGACCGACTGGTATCGATCGCGGAGGCATCGCTGGCGCAGGCGGAGGCGACGCTGGCGCAGGTGCGGGCGTCGGCGGGTGTGGGGGAGAGTGCGGAGTTCGACGTGCTGCGGGCGCAGGTGGCGCGTGACAATCAGCGTCCGCAGGTGATCCAGCGACGTGCGGATCGGGATCTGGCCCACATGCGGCTGAAGCAGCTGCTGAACGTCGCACTGGACGAGCAGCTGGAGCTGACGTCGGAGCTGCCGGTGCGCGTGAATGACATCGCGCGGTCGAAGGGGTCGAGTGAGGGGATCGTCGAGCCCGTTGTGGAAGCGGATACTGGATCGTCGCATCGAGCGGCCGTGCGCCAGGCGGCGGAGCTGGTGACGGTGCGGGAGAACCAGCGGCGTGCGGCGCGTGCGGAGCGTCTGCCGGTGATCGACCTGACGACGCAGTGGGGTCGGGTGGCGTACCCGAAGCAGGGCGTGCCGGCGTGGGATGAGATGCGCTCGAACTGGACGGTGGGCGTGCAGATGCGGCTGCCGATCCTGACGGGCGGTGCGCAGCGGGGCGCGGAGCTGAAGGCGCAGGCGGACGTGATGGAGGCGCGTGCGCGGCTGGAGCAGACGCGGGAGCTGGCCGCCCTGGATGCGCGCAGTGCGCTGGAGCGGCTCGAGTCGGCGGAGGCGGCGTGGCAGGCGAGCGTCGGCACGGTGGAGCAGGCGGAGCGGGCGTATCGGATCGCGGAGATCCGGTTTCGCGAGGGTCTGTCGACGCAGGTCGAGCTGTCGGATGCGCGGCTGATGCTGCAGCAGGCGGAAATGAACCGCGCGATCGCCGCGCGCGATGTCGAAGTTGCAGGAACGGTGATCCGTCTGCTTCCGGATCTGCCGCTGGCCCGTTGAACCGAGCGAAGCTCTGAAGGGATAGAGGGGGAACGATGAGTGGGAAGACGATCAGAGGTCGGATCCGGATCTACGCCGTGGGCGTGTTCGTGCTGGGGAGCGCGCTCGTCGCAGCGCAGTTCAGCCGTCGCGGTGTCGAGGCGGCCGGACCGCAGGAGACGCCGTCGGTTTCGGTGGGTCGGGAGAGTGTCCACATCGTGGCGAGCGGCGCGGTCAGCAGCGGTCCGGTGATCTCGGGCTCGCTGCAGCCGGAGCGGAAGGCGACGGTGCGCGCGGAAGTCGCGGGTGCGGTGGTGTCGACGAGTGCCGAGGTGGGCCAGTCGGTGCAGCGCGGCCAGGTGCTCGGCCGGATCGATGATCTCGCGATCCGGGACGGGTACGGCTCGGCGCAGTCCGCGGTGCGAGCCGCGGACGCCGCGGCGCAGGTCGCGCGTCGCAACACGGAGCGCATGGAGTCGCTCGCGGGAGCAGGCGCAGTGGCGGAGCGCGCGGTGGAGGATGCGCGCACGGCGCAGCTCGCGGCGGAGCAGCGGCTGGCGGATGCGAGGACGGCGCTCGCGAATGCGGAGAAGCTGCTCGGCAAGACCGTGCTGCGTGCGCCGATCAGCGGCGTGGTTGCGGAGCGCGCCGTCAATGCCGGTGACATCGTGCAGTCCGGCATGGCGCTGTTCACCGTGGTGGATCCGTCGAGCATGCAGCTCGAGGCGTCGGTGCCATCGGAGCAGCTGGCGCAGGTGCGGGTCGGCGCGCCGGTCGAGTTCCGCGTGAACGGCTACACGCAGTCGTTCACCGGCCGCGTGGACCGCGTCAGCCCCGTGGCCGATCCGGCGACGCGGCAGGTGCGCGTCTTCATCTCGATCCCCAACGCGCAGAACCGTCTCGTCGGCGGGCTGTTCGCCGAGGGGCGGATCCAGGCGGAGACCCGCACCGGCCTGCTCGCGCCTGCGACGGCGCTCAGATCGATCGTGGGCGATGAGGCGGAGATCCTGCGCGTGCGGAACGGCATCGTCGAGTCGGTGGAGGTGACGCTCGGGCTGCGTGACACGCGTTCCGAGATCGTCGAGATCGCCGACGGCGTCGCCGACGGCGACACGCTCCTCATCGGTGCCGCGCGCACCGTGACGCCGGGCACGCCCGTGGTCGTTGCGCCGCCGCGCACGGCGGGGAGGTAGGACGGCATGTTCATCAGTGATTTCTCCATCAGGCGGCCGCTCGTCACCGTCGTGCTGATGTTGATGATCGCCGGCGCCGGTCTGTTCGCGCTGGCGAATCTGAAGACGGACGAGTTCCCCGAGGTCTCGCCTCCGGTGATCGCCGTGTCGGTGGTCTACCCGGGCGCATCGCCGCAGGGCGTGGAGCGCGAACTGATCGATCCGCTGGAGGAGGCGATCGCGGGGATCAGCGGCGTGGACGAGGTGCGTTCCGTGTCGCAGGACGGGTTCGGTCAGATCGTCGTCATGTTCGACTTCGAGAAGGACCTCCAGGAGGCGTCGCAGGACATCCGGGATCAGATCTCGACGATCCGGGGCGACCTGCCGCCGGAGATGGAAGAGCCGGTGCTGTCGCGGTTCGACCCGCAGGATCAGCCGATTCTGTCGCTGACGCTGTCATCGCCGGCCCGCGATGCGGTACAGCTGACGCGCCTGGCGGATCCCGGGATCACGAAGGTGCTGCGCGGCGTGAGCGGCGTGGCGTCGGTGACCGTGCGCGGCGGTGTCGAGCGCGAGATGACGGTGCAGGTCGATCCGCACGCGATGCAGGCGGCGGGCGTGACCATCGGTCAGGTCGTGCAGGCGCTGTCCGCGCAGAACCTGGCCGCGCCGGTCGGGCGCGTGACGGGTGTCATGGACGAACGCACGATCCGGCTGCGCGGCCGGCTCGAGACGCCCGAGGAGTTCGCCCGGATGGTCGTTGCGCATCGTGGTGATCAGATCGTGCGGCTCGATCAGATCGCGCGCGTGTTCGACGGTGCGGAGGAGCCTCGCACACTGGCGCTGTACGACAGCCGCGAGGCGATCGGCATCGACGTCGTGAAGGCGCGCGGGTACAGCACGACGGAGGTGAGTGAAGCGGTGCAGGAGAAGGTGCACGAGATCGTAGCCACCCTGCCCGCGGATGCCGAGCTGAGCGTGGTCGTGGACAAGGGCGAGCGCGTCGAGCAGTCCGTCCACGACGTGCAGAAGGCGCTGGTCGAGGGTGCACTGCTCACGATCCTCGTCGTGTTCCTGTTCCTGAACTCCTGGCGCTCGACCGTGATCACGGGGCTCGCGCTGCCGGTCAGCGTACTCGCCGCGTTCGCGGCCGTGTGGGTGTTCGGGTTCACGCTGAACACGATGTCGCTCATGGGGCTGTCGCTCGCGATCGGGATCCTGATCGACGATGCGATTGTCGTGCGCGAGAACATCGTGCGCCACGTCGAGATGGGCAAGGACCATTATACGGCAGCGCGCGAGGGCACGGCCGAGATCGGCCTCGCAGTCGCGGCGACGACGTTCTCGATCGTGGCCGTATTCGTGCCGATCGCGTTCATGTACGGGATGGCGGGACAGTGGTTCAAGCCGTTCGCGCTCACGATCGCGTCCTCCGTGCTCGTGTCGCTGTTCGTCTCGTTCTCGCTCGACCCGATGCTGTCCGCCTACTGGCCGGACCCGCACCGGGAGGAGCACGAGAAGGGCTGGATCACGAAGAAGCTCGACCGCTTCAACGCCTGGTTCGACGCACAGGCGGAGGGCTACAAGCGTCTGATCGGGTGGGCGCTCGATCACCGTGTCGCGATGATCGTGATTGCGACCGGATCGTTCGTCGGCGCGCTCGTCCTCCAGGCGACGGTGGGCGGCACCGGTTTCTTCGGTGAGAGCGACAGCGGCGAGATGACGATCGTGGTGGAGACGCCGCCGGGATCCAACCTCGAGTACACGCGGCTCAAGGCGGAGGAAGCCGTGCGCATTGCGCGCAGTCACGATGAAGTCGCGTACACGTATACGACGATCGGCGGCCAGTCGGGCGCAGTCGACAATGCGAGCATCTACGTGAGGCTGCACCCGAAGGCGGAGCGCAGTCGATCGCTCCAGGAGCTCGGTGCCGAGGTGCGCGAGCAGGTCGGTCGTGTCGGCGGGGCTACGTACTCGGTCTTCACCGGCTACATGTCGGGCACGTTCAAGCAGATCCAGCTGGAGCTGCGCGGCACGGACGCGGGCGAGCTCACGCGCATCGCCCAGCGCATGGCGGACGAGGTGCGCGAGGTTCCGGGCGCGGTCGACGTGGGGCTGTCGGCGCGCGGCGAGCGGCCCGAGCTCGTGGTCGCGCTGAACCGCGGGCTCGCCGGCACGCTCGGCATCACGGCAGGTCAGGTCGCGCAGTCGCTGCGCCCGGCATTCGCCGGCATCGATGTCGGCGACTGGGTCGATCCCGACGGCGAGACACGCGATGTCATGATCCGGCTCGCACCGGAGGCGCGCCAGCGGGCGAGCGATCTGAGTCAGCTGCCGATCGCGAGCACGGGCACGGAAGGCACGACCCTGCTGCCGCTCGGCCAGATCGCGAACGTGTACGAAGGCGTCAGCCCTGCGCAGATCGATCACCTCGACCGGGAGCGTGTCGTCAGCATCCAGGCGAATGTCGCGGGCCGCGCGCTGAGCGACGTGATGGCCGAGATCGATGCGCGGCTCGCCGCGATCGAGCTGCCGGCCGGCTACCGCCTCACGAAGGGCGGCGAGTCGAAGGATCAAGCGGAGGTGTTCGGTCACATCTTCACGGCGCTCGGCATTGCCGTGCTGCTGATGTACCTGATCCTCGTGCTCCAGTTCGGATCGTTCCTGGATCCGATCGCGATCATGATGTCGCTGCCGCTGTCGCTGATCGGTGTCGTGCTGATGCTGATCCTCACCGGCGATACGCTGAACATCATGAGCCTGATCGGTGTGATCCTGCTCATGGGGATCGTCGCGAAGAACGCGATTCTGCTGATCGACTTCGCGAAGTGGGGCATCGAGAAGGGGATGACACGGCGAGACGCGCTGATCGAGGCAGGCCGCACGCGGCTCCGTCCGATCCTCATGACGACGTTCGCGCTGATCGCGGGCATGGTCCCGATCGCGCTCGGTATCGGCGAGGGCGCGGACTGGCGGGCTCCGCTCGGCCGCGCGGTCATCGGCGGGACGATCACATCGACGTTCCTGACGTTGCTCGTGATCCCGACGGCGTACGAGATTCTCGATGAGTGGCGCGAGAAGGTGAAGGCGTGGTTCGGCGTGCGCATGCCGCGCGCGGCCGCGGTGCAGCCTGCGGTGTCAGGAGACTGACGGCCGCGGATCGGCGATCAGGAGTGAACGTCGGGCCGGACGATCCGGAGATCTTCGGCTCGCGAGAAATCACTGTGAGGATATCATGTCGAGGGCGATGAGGACGGTGCTGGCGCTCGCCGGCATCGGCGGTGCTGCGATACCGGCGGCCGCGCAGGACGCGCTGACACCCGCCGTGCCGCGATTCTACGCGGGCGTACAGGGCGTGTACGCGCGGGCGGTCGGTGAGTTCAGTGACTACATCGAGCACGGCGCCGGGCTGGATCTTCATCTGGTGTGGCCGGTCACGGCCGGCAATCCGCTCGCGCTGCGCGGCGGCGGCGGCTTCGTCGTGTACGGCTCGGAGACGCGGCGCGTGTGCTTCAGCACGACGGTCGGGTGCCGGATCCAGCTCGATCTCACGACGACGAACAGCATCGCCTACGGCAATGTCGGCCCGCAGCTCATGGTTCCGACCGGCCCGGTGCGGCCGTACATCAACGGCTCGATCGGCTTCTCCTACTTCGCGACGACGTCGAGCGTCGACGGCACCGACGCGAACGATGATGACTTCGCGAGCACGACGAACTTCGATGACATCACGTTCGCCTGGGGCAGCGGCGGCGGTGTGCTGATCCAGCTGTCGCGCGGGCGCACGCCGGTGCTGCTCGACCTGGGCGTGCGCTATCACGGGAACGGCGAGGTGGAGTACCTGAAGCGGGGCGACATCATCGACAACCCGGATGGCACGATCACCATCCTGCCGACACGCAGCGAGGCGAATCTGCTGTCGTTCCAGCTGGGCATCTCGATCGGCGCGCTCACGACCGGCCCCGACTTCTGAGCCAACACTGCCGCGGGCGGGTGCAGGATGCCCGCCCGACGGCACCCGGGCGGCGCCCGTGCCGCCGCGCACGCGCCCGGCGGGTGAGCCTCACGCCTGCCAAACGCCGTCTCCAACATCTGTTTATCGGCGCCGTGATTGCGCCACCGATCGCTCCGGCTTAGCCTGACAGGACGCATCAGCGAAAACCCCCACGACGTGAACGGCCGCCCGGTCTGCCATGGAGGGCGGTTCACCCATACCTCGCCGAGGCCCCGCGATCGGGGCGG
>DASUSS010000013.1:0-126780 GCA_036374995.1 Longimicrobiales bacterium
TTCAGCGGCAGTGCCGGCGGCACGTCGTTCCAGTTGATGATCGCATTGAACACCATCCCGAACTCGCCGTGGTTCTGCCAGCGGTAGATCGGGTTGTTCGCGAACATGATCACCCGGCCGCGCCCGTTGTACGCATTGGGCACATCGGCGACGAACGCGCGGTCGGCGATGCTGTCGGCTCCGGTCATGAGTCCGCTCAGCACCGCATCGTCGCCACCGACGTAGCGGGCGAGGACGTTGGCCTCATCGGCGACACCGACGCGGAAGACCTGCGAGCTCTGGCCGTACTTGATCGGGAAGATCGAGTCGGGGTGCCCGTAGAACACCGGATGATCCGGCCGTGAGATCTTCGCGAGCACGAGCGGCTTCTGCGCGCTCACGCCCGCGGGCGACTCGAGATCGAACGATCGGCCGAACCCGAATTCGATCGGGAACCGGACGGCATTGTGCGCGGCGATCAGTGTGCCGCCCGCCTGGAGGAAGTACTGGAACGCCCTCACGCCCGCCTCGCCGAAGCCGCCCGTCATGTCGTCCGTCTCGCCGTACATGCCGAGGAACCGGAACCGGTCGGTCCGCTGATACGGCTGCGGCCGGTCGGCCGCTTCGGCGAGCACGGCCTGGCGGTTGATGTTCTGCGACGCCATCACGATCACGTCGTAATCCGCCTCGAGGTTCCCCTGCATGACCCGCTCCTTGTAGATCAGGTCGTACGGGATGCCGAAGCGGTCGAACGCGTGGCGGTACCAGCCCAGCTCCTGCGTGCCGTTCCACTGCGAGTAGATCGCGATGCGCGGCAGGTCGGCCTCGTGCGTGGCGACGGCGGGAAGGCTCGCGAGCGCGGCACCGGTGAGGCCGAGCGAGTCGACCACGGTCGCAGCCTCGTGCAGCTGCTGCGGCGAGCCGGTGATGATGAACGAGCCGGCCGGAAACTCGATGTCTTCGGCCGTGAACGGCTGCTCGGTGACGTTCATTGTCAGATCGTGCAGGCGGAAGCGCAGCTGGATCATGTGGTTCGAGCCCAGGTGCGCCACCGCGAGTCCGGCCGTACCGCTGCCCGCGATGGAGCCGTCAGCCACTGCAGCGTCGACGAGCGTCGTGCGGGCGTCGAGTATCGCTTCGTCATCGATGCGGATGACTTCCGCATCGAACGCCAGTCCCATCGTCCAGCCGCTGTCGTCATACGTGCGCAGTCGTGCGTCGGGATAGTCCTGGACCTCCAGCAGGTTCTTCGCGAGCCGGCCGTAGGGCTGGTCGAGCTTGATGATGTACGATCCCGCGGGCAGCGTGTCCGGTCCGATCACCTGTCTCGAGTCCAGCGTTCCGATCTCGATGCCCTGCGCACGCAGCACGTTCACGAGCGTGGCGACTCTCGTCATGTCGCGCTGCACCGGGATCGCATAGCCGTACGGCGCTTCCGTTCTACCCTTCTCCATCGAGTTGCGGGTCTTCACGTAGAAGTTCTCGAGCACGAGCTCGGGGAACAGGGACGTGAGCTGCAGCGCGAGCAGTACACCCGTCTGCATGTAGTTCGTGTTGTTGCGGCGCGTGAACTCGGCCACCGCGTGCTCGGGCACCTGGATGCCGCGGTACCACTCGCGGTCCTGACCGCCGCCACGGCCCGTCGGTACGCCGCCACCGCGGTTCCCCTGTGCGCCGCCGCGGCCGGCCTGCGCACCGCCGGCAGCCTGGCGCTCCCCGTTCCTGCCGCCGCGGACGGTGTCCGCCGCAGCCGAATCCTTCGCGGCCTGCTCGGCGCGCGCGGCGCGAAGCGAATCGACGTCGACATCCCGCCCCGACTGCGTCTCGTACATCCGCATCATGCCGTTGTGGTTGTACGCGACCGAGCCGAGATATCCGGGCGACCAGCCGTCCATGAACGCGTGCGTGTACACGCCCGGCATCCCCCACTTCGTCATCTGCGCCAGCTCCCAGTTCGAGAAGAACCGGAGCTCGCCGAACAGGAGCGGGTCCAGGTTGGGATTCTGCGGCGGGCCGCCGCTGTACGTGTACAGCAGCGACAGCGACTCGTGCAGGTCATGCATGATCGGCGGATGCGCGGTGTAGTACCAGTCCGTGATCGCACGCATCGAGACCTGCGACAGGTTGATGTCGCGGTTGTTGTCGTGGTAGACGTACCGGCCCCAGTACGGCACTCCCATCGTGCGGTTGCGCGCGCGCGCCACGCTGTCCTGGCCGGCGGTGTCCGGCAGTTCGCCGCGCGCGCGCGCTGCCGCGATGATCGAGTCCCGCTCGAGGTTGCGGTAGAACCAGTCGACCAGCCGGTCGCGGCCGTCCGGGTCGGCGACCGGCGTGATGGATACGACCACATTGTCCCGGATCTGACCGATGAACGGCGATGTCTCGACCGCCAGCCGATAGACCAGCTCCATCAGCATCTCGGGCGGACCGAGCTCTCCGCTGTGCAGCCCACCCATCAGATGGTAGTGCGGCTTCGTGCGCGCCATGAGTTCGCGCACCTCGTCCTCCGACAGACCGCGTGGATCCGCGATGCGCGCGAGGTTCGCCCGATTCTGCTGCAGACTCCCGATGTTCTCGTCGGACGAGACCCAGACGACCACCAGCTCGCGGCCCTCATCCGACCGGCCGATCGTCTCCACCCTCACGCGCGGCGTGGCGGCAGCCAGCGCCCGGTAGTAGCGGACGATGTCCTCGTAATACGTCAGACTCCTCGGCGCTCCGACGTAATAGCCGAGCACGTCCTTCGTGGTCGGGACGCCGTCCGCCACCGGCAGATGGTCCACGAGCGGACTGCCGTAGCGCGGTTCGCTCGTCCATTCCGCATACAGCCGGGCAAACTCGGCATCCTGCCGCTGATCAGGATCGCGCGGCCCCATCACGGACTGCTGTGCAATCAGTCCGGGTGTCCCGACACCGAGCAGCACGAGTGCGGTCAGCGCAGGCTTCCAGCCGCGTGCGCGGAGCAGTGCCTTACTCATCGCCCCTATCCTCCTCATTTGGACTGAGCTGTCAGCGCGTGACCTGCCGCGGCGGGCAAGCGGTCGGCGTGCCGCACCGGTCGGTGCGCACTTCGGCGTATTGTAGCCGTTCGCCCCGGCTCCGGCGACGGGGACCGTGCAACTCAGGATCGCTCACACACCGCCCGACTCCCCCGGAACCGGCCCGACCCGGACCTGGAGCAGCAGCCGGAAGACCTCCTGCACGAACGACCCGTAATCGCTCTTCATCCACGGCGTCCGTGACGCCCGCTCGAGCCATGCGATCGCGGCCAGGTACCCGGCCTCCGCGCGCCGGTGTGCGTCCATCGCCGACGCACCCATCTCACCCAGCTGCTCCTTCAGGAACACCACCCGCTGCCGCTCCAGCTCCGCCACCCGCTCCGCCACGCTCCGCTCGCGCCGCGCCCACGCACGTACCTCCGCATCCGTCAGCCCGCCCGTCGGACGCGACAACTGACGGAAGAGCGACCCGATCCGCTGCTCCGGTCGCGGCTGCGACGACGCCGCCGACAACGCGCTCCGCGCCGCTTCCTCCCACCGCGCGAGCAGCGCTGTGAGCAGCGCCGGCCGGTCCTCGAAATGCCAGTAGAAGCTCCCCTTCGTGACACCGAGCCCGCGCGCCAGCGCCTCCACCCGCACCGCCTCCACGCCACCCCCCGACATCGCCCGCGCCGCCGCATCGATCCACTCGTCGCGCCCGATCATCGGCCCCCCATACGTGGTCGTATGGAGCGCACACTACCGCCGAACCCGTGCCGGCGCAACGAGTTCATGGAACCGGGCACGCGGTGCCATCGCGGCCCGGTCCCACTGAACCCGCCGGTCAGGTCGCGGGCGTGGGCTGACCGTTCGACACCGACCAGTGGATCTTCCAGCTGCCGTCGGCCTGCTGGCGCATGAGGTTCAGGTATGCGCCGCTCTGAGTGATCGCGCCGTCGGACGTTGTGGCGTTGAGTGTGTACCACCCTCCGTCGAGTGCGAAGCCGCCGCCGAGGTCGAGCGTGCCCACGTCATGCACCTCGATCGATGCGGGTCCGGTGAACTGTTCGGCGAAGCGTGCCTGAACGGCGCTGCGTCCCTGGAGCGGTGGCGCATTGCTGAATGCAACGACGGCGTCGTCGGTATAGAGGTTGGCGAGACCGGCCCAGTCGCCCGCGGCGAGGAGGGTCGTGTAGGCTGCAACGACGTCGTCCATGGTGCCCTCCTCGGGCGGCGGCGGCGGCTCGTCAACGGCCGCTTCCGGCACCGCGCCGGCGGGGGGAATCGTGTCGTAGTTGGAGGCGAGGCCGTTGATCTTCCAGGCGCCATCGACGCGGGTGAAGTGCGTGATATAGCTGCCACTGAGCGCGACGGGCGCGGCGCCCGGCGGTGTGAGATTCACGGTGTAGGAGCCGCGCGCTACGGCGTTGTCACCGAAGACCATGACGTCGCCTGTCTCGAGTGTGAGCGTGGGCGTGGCTTCCATGTCCTGCGTGAGACTGGCCTGTACCTCGGACCGGGTCATGTTCACGGTGCCATCGGCCCAGAGGGCGTAGACCGAGTCGGTGAACATACCGGCCACCACGTCGGGATGATGCTGGTTGTAGTGCGACACGTAGTCCGCGCGCAGCTGTTCGATGGCTGCCTCATCTGCCGAGGCGGCGGTGGCCGGCGGAGCGTCTGTTTCGGCGGTCTGGGCGGTTTGATCGGCATCCGCGCACGCGGAAGCGATCAACCCTGCCAGGAGCAGGGTCGTGATTCGGGTGTTCATGCACACCTCCGGGGGTGTGGGAATGGAGCTGCTGCTTGGGGGAACGAGAAGGCTACGGAGTCATGCCGCGGCCGTCAACCGCGCAGCCGTCTTTGCGATTTCCCCGGGAGTCGTTACGTTGCGTGAGACCGCCAGGGGTACCCCGGCCGGGGTTGAGAAAGTCCCTTGGAACCTGATCCGGTTGAGACCGGCGTAGGGAGAGCGGCACAGGATGAACCGGCACTGAGCGCAGTGTCGGTCTGCGCGTCGCCTCTTCCGGGGCCGACGCGCTTTTCGTTCGCGCGCTGCACCGGTTCTGCACGTCACTCGCGGAGGTAACGATGCACGGCAACGGCAGCAGCACCGAACCCGCGACGCTGGAGCAGGCATTCCCGCGTTCACGCAAGGTCTACGTCGAAGGACGGTACGGCGTGCGCGTGCCGATGCGGGAGATCGCCCTGTCGGGCGGGGAGCCGCCCTTGCGCGTGTACGACACGAGCGGTCCGCAGCACGTCGAGGCCACGCGCGGCATGCCGCAGCTGCGACGGGACTGGGTGGTCTCGCGCGGCGATGTCGGGCGGGTGCGCGCCGCAACGGCTGACCCGCTGTCGAACGACGTGTACCGCGCGAGGCCCGGCGCACGTGTGACGCAGATGCATTATGCGCGGCGCGGCGAGGTCACGCCGGAGATGGAGTTCATCGCTCTGCGGGAGGGCTTCGATGCGGAGCTGGTGCGGAGCGAGGTCGCGCGCGGGCGCGCCATCATTCCGGCCAACATCAACCACCTCGAGCTCGAGCCGATGGTGATCGGCCGCGCGTTCAAGGTGAAGATCAACGCGAACATCGGCAACAGCATCGTGAAGTCGTCGATCGAGGACGAGGTCGAGAAGCTGCGCTGGGCTACGCTGTGGGGCGCGGACACCGTGATGGACCTCTCGACCGGTCGCGACATTCACGAGACGCGGCAATGGATCATCCGCAACTCGCCGGTACCGATCGGGACCGTGCCGATCTATCAGGCGTTGGAAAAGGTGGGCGGTGTGGCCGAGGATCTCACGTGGGAGGTCTATCGCGACACGCTGATCGAGCAGGCGGAGCAGGGCGTGGACTATTTCACGGTGCACGCGGGCGTGCTGCTGCGGTACGTGCCGCTCACCGCGAACCGCGTGACCGGCATCGTGAGCCGCGGCGGCAGCATTATGGCGAAGTGGTGCCTCGCCCATCACCAGGAGAGCTTCCTCTATACGCGCTTCCGCGAGATCTGCGAGATCATGGCGGCGTACGATGTCTCGTTCTCGCTCGGCGATGGCTTACGCCCGGGCAGCATCGCGGATGCGAACGACGAGGCGCAGTTCGCGGAGCTGAGGACGCAGGGCGAGCTGACGCGCATCGCGTGGGAGTACGACGTCCAGGTGATGAACGAGGGTCCGGGACACATCCCGATGCACCTGATCCGCGAGAACATGGAGAAGCAGCTGGAGTGGTGCGACGAAGCGCCGTTCTACACGCTCGGCCCGTTGACCACGGACATCGCCCCCGGCTACGACCACATCACGAGCGCGATCGGGGCGGCGCAGATCGGCTGGTACGGCACCGCCATGCTGTGCTATGTGACACCGAAGGAGCATCTCGGCCTGCCCGACCGCGATGACGTGAAGCGGGGCGTGATCGCATACCGCATCGCCGCCCATGCCGCGGACCTCGCCAAGGGGCATCCGCGCGCGCAGCAGTGGGACGATGCGCTCTCGAAGGCGCGCTTCGAGTTCCGCTGGGAGGACCAGTTCAATCTGTCACTGGATCCGGTCACGGCCCGGAAGTACCACGATGCGACGCTGCCCGCAGCCGGTGCGAAGGTGGCGCACTTCTGCTCGATGTGCGGACCGAAGTTCTGCTCGATGAAGATCACACAGGACATTCGCGCAGCTGCAGCCGCAGGAATGCAGGACAAGGCGAACGAGTTCCGCGAGTCGGGCGGCGAGATCTATCTGCCGGTAGTTTCAAGCTCCTGAAGGATCGAAGGGAACAGGTTCGTCTACGAAATGGCACCTGTCCACTTCGCGTCTTGTGCAGGGCTCCAGAACGTTCGGGGGAGAGGCGAGAAGTTCTGGTACACGACGTGACGTGCCTACGCCCGGACCGAGGAGTCGATGCGAGCACCCGGCGCGCCTCATCCTCCGCCTCCCGGAAGCGGCGCGCGTCGATGAGCACCTCCGGCAGCGTGGCCCCGCCGACTTGGCCAGCGGGTCGAGCCGCGTCAGCAGGCGCAGCTCGGCGATCGCATCGTTAGTGCGACCGATGGCCAGGAGCATGCCGCCGAACGCGTGGTGCGCCGTCTGGTTGAACGGCTCGATTCGCAGCGCGGCGCCGGTAGCGCGCCCACTTCCACGTGCGAAAGCAGCGCGTCGCACGGCTACTCCTGCCGCAGCGCCTCCGTCGGCTGAACCGCGAGCCCGCGCCGTGCCGGTCCGAGCGCAGCGAGCAGACCGATCGTCACCATGATCGCCGCTACGAGCGGCACCAGAAACGCCGACTCGCCGGTCGCAAGCGATCCGCCGGTCAGGATCCAGGACGTCACTTCCGCAAGCAGCAGTCCGCCGAGCACGCCAGCGCCGAGCTGCACACCGGCGCGCGCAAAGATGGTGCGGAGGAGGCGCCGCGGCCCCGCGCCGAGCGCGGCACGGATACCGATCTCACGCCGGCGTCTCGCGACAGTGAAGGACATCATCGCGTAGATGCCGGCCCCTGAAAGCAGCAGCACGCTGCCCGTGACCGCCAGGATCGCGACCGCCTGGACCAGATTGAAACGGCGGCGTTCCCGTTCCGCTGCAGACGCTGTCTTCAGTTCAGCGAAGCGCAGTGCAGGATCTACATCGGCCGTGATTTCCCGCAGCCGGGCAAGGAACTGAACCGGTGCAACGTCGCGCCGCACACGGACCATCAGTCGCGCGCGGCTGCTCACGCTGTCCAGCGTGAGCGGCCGGTACAGCTTCGGCGCTACCGATTCCCACGTCGGCGACAGCGTGAACGTGCGAACGACGCCGACGATCTCGAGCCATGGCCCGGCCTGGACCGGGGTCGGATCGTCTGCACCTTCCACGATCTGCCGCACACGCTGACCGAGCGCGTCGCCGCCGCCCAACACGTGCTCGACGAATGCGCGGTCCACAATGACCGCATTCGAGCTGGCGCCCGCATCCGACTCGCTGAACGCGCGTCCGATGATCACCGGGACATCGAACACGTCGAAGAGGTCGACGTCGACCTGGTTGACCCACAGCCAGTTGCGTACGCCCGTACCCTCAACCTCGAACCGTGCGGGCACTTCCTCGCCGGGGAAACTGCTCGCGACTGCGACGCCGGCCACCGATGGTTCGGCGTCGAGCCGTTGCACCAACTCCGCTGTGCTGCCGGCAAAACGTTCGCCGACGGACGCATCGAGTGCGGCACCGTCCATGCTCCGTGGCGATCCCTCACTCTGGATGGCAAGCGACGCCCGCACGATCTCCTCGACCGGGTACGCGGGCCGGGCGGCCGCAGTCCTGGCGAAGCGCGCAGCGGAGTGGAGCGCGTACGGCAGCACGGCGACAGCGACGGCAACCTGCGCGACGATGAGCGCGGTCCACCCACGTCCGAGCCGCATGCGCGAGCCGGGTGCCGAGATCTGCTTGAGCGTGCCCTGCAGCGCGTGTCCCGTCGCCTTCAGCGCAGGCGCCACGCCCACGATCGCGGCCGCGACGACTGCCATGCCCAGCACGTACGTGACGAGAGCAGGCGAGAGACCGATGTCCATCCAAAACGGAAGATCCGCATCGCCCACGCCGAACAGCGCCGGACTCCGTTCGAGTACCGCGCCGGCGATAGCCAGTCCAGCCGCCGCCGCGACGAGCGAGAGCACGAGCGCCTCCGCGAAAAGCTGCGTCACGATGCGACGGCGGCTGGCGCCCAGCGCTGTGCGCACCGCGATCTCACCGGTACGCGCCGCAGTCCGCGCATACATGAGAATCGACACGTTCACGGCGACCACGACCATCAGCAGACTGAACAAGTACTGGATGCTGCGGATGAGGAGCGCGCGCGACGGGCTATCGACGCCGAGGAACGTGTGCACGTACGGAGTGATCCAGGGACGCAGGTGGGCGTGCGTCGCCGGATGGGATGCGGCCATCCGCCGACCGATCGTCGTCAGCTCGGCTTGCGCGCGCTCGATACTGACACCATCCGCAAGCCGGCCGAACAGTAGGATCTCCGGCCCCTCACCCACCGCATACGCGTCCGGATCCAATCGCAGCGGCACCCAGTAGTGGTGATTGATCGGAAAATGGAACCCTTCCGGCATCACGCCCACCACCGTGTGCAGGATCCCGTTGAGCCTCACCGTGCGGCCGATGACTTCAGGATCGGCGCTGAAACGATGCTGCCATTCGCTGTGCGCAATCACGACCACCAGCGGCTCACCCGCGCGCTCGTCCTCATCGAGTAATGGACGGCCGAGAAGCGGCGCGACGCGCGCTACCCGGAAACCCGACGCCGTCATTTCGGCCACCCGGACGTTGCCGCTGATTCCGCCAGGCACGAGCAGGTTCTGATCGTCCGTCGTGTACGCGGTGAGATCGCCCACGGAGCGTAGCTCGTCGCGCCACGTGACGAAGTCATGTACCGAATGCCGGTCCGGGTTTCCCGGGTTGCGGACGTCCGAGTTCTGCAGCGACACGACGCGCTCCCCCTCGTCGAGCGGCAGCTCCGTATCCATGAGCGCGTGGATGAACCCGAAGCCACCCGCGCCGATCGCGATCGCGACCGACATCCCCAGCACGGATACCAGCGACAGCCCCGGATACTTGCCTAGCATACGGACGCCCAGCTTCACGTCGAGCCACGAGAAGCCGATCCGGTCCAGCACATGTAGGCCGCGCGAGGCACGCGCCCGTTCCCGGTGTGTCTCGATATGGCCGAACTCGATCCGCGCACGACGGCGTGCCTCCTTCGGCCCGAGCCCCCGCCGGATCAGGTCCTCCGTGCGCAGCTCGATGTGGTGGTCGAACTCTTCCACCACCGCGGCCTCGAAGTCTGCGCGCCGGCGTAGACCCCACAACGAGCGGAGTCGTGCGACAAGGCTGGAGATCATATCGAGCAGCAACATCAGATCTCCTGCGTCTGCGCGGCGAGCGCCGCCGTCATCGCCGCCACAAGCCGCTTCCAGCCCGCCTCCTCCTCGCCCAGCCTCCGCCGCCCCGCCCTCGTCAGGCGGTAAAACTTCGCGCGCCGGTTGTTCTCCGATGTGCCCCACTCACTCTCGATCAGCCCCTGGTGCTCCAGCCGATACAGCGCCGGGTACAGCGCGCCCTGCTGGATCGCCAGCGCGCCGCCCGAGATCTGCTCGATGCGGAGCAACACGCCGTAGCCGTGCAGCGTACCCAGCGACACCGCCTTCAGGATGAGCAGGTCGAGCGTGCCGGGCAGGAGTTCCGCGTGGTCAGCCATAATCCTTGTCCTAGATTGCTTAGGAGAAATGTGCCGAGGCTCTCCTAAATTGTCAAGGAGAAGCCATCGAGCACACGACTCCGACAGATGTTCGCGACCCGGAGATCCCTCCGGCGCCCACGCAACGAGCCGAACCGTTCCGAGCGCCATGCGCTCACCGCCCGCAGCCGATCCTTCTTACAACTCCCAGCCGGCCAGGTCCGGGAACTCTTTCCTGCCCTCCCGCGTCCTTGCCATCAGAGCTGGCCAGCTCCCCCGAGTCTCCCAAACGCCACCCGAAGGAGGACCGCCCATGAAGCACCCCGGATTGACGCTGCTGTTCGCAGCTGGCGTCGCACTTGCCGCGGACGCGGTACAGGCTCAGACGCAGGCGCGCGCGACGAGCGCCGTCGTCGCATTCCCCGACGCACTCGAGTGGGGGCCGGCGCCGGCGATCCTGCCGGCCGGTGCCCGGCTCGCCGTGATCGAGGGCGATCCATCGCAGCCCGGCGAGTTCACGATGCGGCTGTGGATGCCCGCGGGCTACAGGCTGCCGCCGCACTTTCATCCCGCGACGGAACACGTGACCGTGGTCCAGGGCACGTTCTATGTTGGCATGGGCGACAGGTTCGATGAGTCGCAGGTGAGCGCACTGCCGACGGGCACGTTCGGCGCGATTCCCGCCGGCATGCGGCATTACGCGCTGACGAAGGAGGTCGTCGTGATCCAGCTGCACGGCGTCGGTCCGTGGAGTCTGACGTACGTCGATCCCGCGGACCGGCCGAAAGCGCGCTGATGGCGCAGCGTCCGGGAGGCCGCCACAGCGAGCTGTTCGAGCGCGAGGTCGTCGCGCTGCTCCCCGATCTGCTGGGCGCAGCGCTGCGACTGGAGAAGAACCGTGCCGACGCCGAGGACCTCGTGGCGGAGTGTGTCGCCGCCGCGTGGCAGCGCCTCCCGACGCTGCGGGATCCGGCCGCGTTCCGCGGCTGGATGTTCCGCATCCTGAGCAATCGCTTCATCAGCCAGTGCCGCGCGCGCGCGTCCTACCGCGAGCTGTCGGTGGAGGAGGAAGTCATGGAGGGCGAGGACTTCTCGCTCTTTCTGCGGCTGCATCAGCCGATGTTGCTGTGGTGGAGCTCGCCGGAGGAGCAGTTCCTCGACCGGCTGCTGCGTGAAGACCTGGAGCGCGCCGTCGATGCATTGCCGGAGTGCTTCCGTGTGGTCGTCGTGCTGGTCGATCTGCAGAGCTTTTCGTATCAGGAGGCGGCCGACGCGCTCGAGCTGCCGATTGGCACCGTGCGCTCGCGGCTCGCCCGCGGCCGTGCGCTGCTCCAGAAGTCGCTCTGGCTGCACGCGCAGGATGCCGGCGTGCGCCCGCTGGATCGCATTGAACCGGTGACCAGGACATGACCACACCCGCATCGATGACGTGTGAGGAAGCGCTCGCGCTGCTGGCCGAGCTGATCGACGCCGAACTGGGCGCCGACCAGCGACAGGCCGTCGAGCATCACCTGGAGGCCTGCCGCAGCTGCTACTCCCGCGCCGAATTCGAGCGGCGCTTCAAGCAGCGGCTCGCGCAGATCGGTCGTCGCGATGTCGACGCCGCCTTCGAAGGTCGCATCCGCTCGCTCATCAGCCGCTTCGATGACACGCCGCCCGCGGGCGCCGTCGACTGAACGCCGCGCCGACACCCATCGACCTGGACGCAGGAGAAATCCAGTGGTTGTCATTACCACGAACCAGCGCGACATCATCTTCGAGGCCGTGCGCGCCATGTACACGCAGGTCGCTACGGAGCCGCACCGCGGCTTCCACTTCCCGACCGGCCGCAGTGCCTGCCGCCTCGTCGGCTATCCCGACGAGGTGCTCGCGCCGCTGCCCGCCACCGCCGTGGAGTCCTTTGCCGGTGTCGGCTATCCGTTCGCGGCGAGCGTCATCCGGCCGGGCGACACCGTGCTCGATATCGGCTCCGGCTCCGGCACCGATGCGCTCATCGCGAGCGCACTCGTCGGATCGCAGGGGCACGTCGTCGCGCTCGACATGACGGACGCCATGCGCGCCAAGCTGCAGGCGAACGCCGCGCTCGCCGGCGCGCGCAATGTCCTCGTACTCGACGGCAACGCCGAGAGCATCCCGCTGCCGGACGAGTCGGTCGACGTCGTCACCAGCAACGGCGTGCTCAACCTCGTGCCGGACAAAGCCGCGGCCGTGCGCGAGATCGCGCGCGTGCTGCGTCCGGGCGGCCGCGTGCAGATCGCCGACATCATCGTCGCGACCAGCCCGTCGGAAGCCTGCCGCTCGCAGCCGCAGCTCTGGGCCGAGTGCATCGTCGGCGCGACGCGCGAGGACGAGTACCTCGGGCTGTTCGGGGTTGCGGGCCTCACCGGTGTCGAGGCACTGCGCCATCACGACTACTTCGCCCACAGCAGCAGCGAGGAGACGAGGAAGGTCGCGGGCAGCTTCGGTGCAATCGCGTTCGTGATGACAGCAGAAAAGCCGACGAAACCTGGCATGTGAACCCGGCGCTGGACCCCGCGCATCAACCTCGCACATTGATGCGCGCGCGGTTCGTCCCCACCGTCACGCCGAGACGTTCCCGTATGAAGTGTTCGGCCGGACATCGCCGTGGTGCCGTTCGCCCCGCACCAGCGCCGGCCGCGCCCCGGAGCCTTGCGGGAGCGGGCGCCGCCGCGCTTCATGCATGACCGGAACGCCGAGGTTCTCACCCGCCGACGGGGTCCATCATGAGGTCTTCACACTTCCGCACCGTGCTACCTCTCGTTGCCGTTCTGGTCACTGCCTCCTGCGCGCGGGAGAGTGCCGAGAGCTGGGGGTTCGTGGCGACGCTCGGAACCGACACCACATCCGTGGAGCGCATCACGCGCGAGGGAGATCGCATCACGAGCGAGGCGGTCGGTCGCTCACCGCTCGTGGTGCGACGGCGCTGGGAGGCGACGCTCGCTCCCGACGGATCGCTGCGCCGCTGGTCCATGGACACGCACATCCCGAATGCGCCCCCGGGTGAATCCGACCTGCACCACGAAGTGGACCTGAGGAACGGCACGATCCGTCTGGTGCGGCAGGCCGGAAGCGACACCACGGACCGCACCTACGTCGACGCATACGTGCGTACGGTCCCCTGGAACGCTTTCGTGTACGGCACGTTCGAGCTGCTCTTCCAGGCCGCGCTCGGACTTCCAGACTCCACGCGCATCGGGCAGTACTTCTTCGAGGGCTGGTCGGAGGGGAACCTCGGCTTCGCGCGCGTCCGGCGACTCGAGGACGGTCTCGTCGCCATCACCAGCACGGGCCTGTCGGGATCGGGCCTCGCACGCATCGATGAGCAGGGGCGCATGCTGTCCTACTCGGGCGAGGGCACGACGTACAAGCAGGACGTGCGGCGCATCACGGATGTGCCGGACATCGACGCCATCTTCGAGCGGTTCGCGGCCGAGGAGCGAGCGCAGGGTGTCTCCCCGTTGCTCAGTGCACGCGACAACATGCACGCCACGATCGGCACGACAGCCATCGCCATCGATTATGGCCGACCGCTCGCGCGCGGCAGGACGCTGCTCGGCGGGCTCATCCCCTACGATCGTGTGTGGCGCACCGGCGCCAACGCCGCCACGCACCTCACCATCGCCTCACCGCTCCGGCTGGGGGGCATGCCTCTGGACAGCGGAACCTACACGCTCTGGACCCTGCCCGCCCATGATCACGTGCAGCTCATCATCAACCGGCAGACGGGGCAGTGGGGCACGGGCTATCAATCCAGCCAGGACATTGCGCGCGTCGCGATGCACGTGGACACGCTCGACTCGCCCATCGAGCAGTTCACTATCCGCGTGGACACGGCGGGCTCACGGCTCGTGATGGAGTGGGGAACGTTCCGCTGGAGTGCACCGATCGAGGCAGTGCGCTGACGGCGCAAAGCGCCTCGCCGACGTGGCATCGGCCGACTGATTGGCTCATTCCTCCGGGTGCAGCCCTTCGACCCGTTGGTCGTTCTCACCCGCGTCCGCGGGACGGTAGAGGATGACGTGGGCACGCTCGAGCGTGATGAGTCCGCCGCCGATCATTACGTCCAGCTCCGGCAGCAGCTCGCGGATGCGCTCCTCGGTGTCGACCACCTCGATGATGATGGGCAGGTCGAGCGACAGGCGCAGGATCCTGTCGGTATGGACCTTCGCGCTCGCGCCGAAGCCGGCAATGCCTCGCAGGACGGTTGCGCCGGCGAAGCCGCGTGCGCGGAACAGATTCAGCAGACCCTCGTACAGCGGCTTGCCCCTGTGCGGGCCGTCGAGGCAGCGGTCGCTCTCGCCGATGAAGATCCGCATCAACGTACGCTCTCCCTCGAATCGATGCGTCATGTCACCCCTTCGCGTGCAGGACGGCGTTGGCTGCGCCCATGCCGATGTAGACCGCGGCCAGCCCGAGCAGGACGCTCCCGAGGACGTAGAGTGCGGCGCGCGACCACGCACCGTCCTCGAGCAGCGCCACGGTCTCGTAGCTGAACGTACTGAATGTCGTGAACGCACCCAGCAACCCGATCGTCATGAGCGCGCGCACGTCCGGTGCTACACTCACCGCGTCCAGGTAGCGGACGGCGAATCCGATCAGCACGGATCCCGTCACATTGACGACGAGCGTGCCCCACGGAAAGCCGAACGCGGTCCGATCCTGGATCCAGCCGGCGAGTCCGTAGCGCGCGATGGCACCGACACTTCCTCCCACGGCGATGTACAACCAGACCATGGCACCTCCAGAAAAAACCTCCCGGCCGGCGACTGCCGGAGGGAGGAGTCATCAGCGGCCGCAGGCCGCGGTTCGGGCGAACTCCATCGCCATCGTTCTGTGGGCCGAAGATGGGGGGACGTTGCGCCACCGGCAACCAACGTGCGTCCATCCGCAAGGCCGGGATCGAGCACGCGCGTGTGCACCGGCCGGTCGCAATCGGCGATCAGCGTCTATCCGGCAGTGCCGCGACCATGGTCGTGCGGCGATCCCGCCCGCGCACATCGAACGTTCGCGACCGGCTCGCGGTCGCCCCGCTCGTCAGGTCGGTGATCGTGACGGTGAGCCGGTAGCTGCCCCTCGGCAGTGACGTCTCGACGCGACGCAGCTCCGGCAGTACTGCGTCCGGGCCGGCGCCGGACTCGCCTGCGAAACGGAGCCGGACGGGCTCGGACGCACGACCCGGCCGGCCGACATCCTCGATCGCGATCTCCGTCGTGTACGTGTGACCCGCCGGCAGATTGTAGATCTCGTAGAAGACGTCAAATGCGCTCGACGGCAGCTGCGAGGTCGGGAGGAGAGCGAGTGTGACGTCGCCGCGCCGCCAACCGTTCTCTTCCTTTTCCTCCGGCTTGCCCAGCGCGATGTCGCTCAGCATCAGCTCCGGTCCACTGTAGTCGGGAATCGGATAGTACTCGCTGTACATCTGACCGATGCCGGGTGTGGTCGCATCGGTCATGATGACGCGTTGCTGCGTGGTCACGGACGGCGGTGCGAGCACCTCGACGTGCGTGTACAGCAGGTGGTCCGATGAGAGTGCGCGCGGAACATCGACGTAGACGGTGTCGTGCGCGCCCGACACGGAGCGGCGCGCGGCATCGGCGAGCACGAGCGTCACGCTGAAGCGGTAGCGGACCCGCCTGTCCACCGTCTCCGTCTCGAGATGACGCGCCTCGACGGCGTACGAGGTCACGATCGTCGTCCGGCCGTTGCGACCCCGGAACGTGTAGAGGTCATAGAAGAACGGCAGCGGGCGGCGCAGTGCCGTGCCGTCGGCATGCCGCACCGGGCCCGTCGGATCGGCCGGACGTGCGCTCCCCGGAACATCGACGGACGTCGAGGCGAACGTGAGTCCACAGAGGAGCGACAATCGGAATGCGAGCATTCACCACAGCCGGCGGAGGTGGTCCGGTTAGCATAAACACGGCGCTGCCGTGCGTCCAGCCGCGGCGGGGCGCGGATCCAGCCGTGGCCGGCGACCGCCCGCGCCCGAGCCGCCGGCAACGACGTAGTACGGCTGGCTTGCCGCACCGTTCCATTGTCCTGCATCCTGCGGACCGATCGGCGAGCCTCATGGGACCACCTCGGAGATGAGCGGCATTCAACCGTCGGGGCGTCCTGCCTCCGGCCGAACGACGCGTACGAGCGCCCGGCGCATACCGCGCAGTGTCTGGGCACTCGGAGTGGTGAGCATGTTCATGGACATCTCCTCCGAGATGATCCATGCACTGCTGCCGGTCTTCCTCGTGACGGCCCTCGGCGCTTCGACGCTCACCGTCGGACTCATCGAGGGCGCGGCGGAAGCGATCGCGAATATCACGAAGGTCTTCTCCGGCGTTCTGTCCGACTGGATCCGGCGGCGCAAGCTGCTCGCGGTCGTCGGCTACGGTCTGGCCGCAGCGACGAAGCCACTGTTCGCGCTCGCCGACTCCGTGATGTGGGTCGTCGGCGCACGTTTCCTCGATCGGCTCGGAAAGGGGATCCGCGGCGCGCCGCGCGACGCGCTGATCGCGGACATCGCCCCGCCGGAAGCTCGCGGTGCGAGCTTCGGCCTGCGCCAGTCGCTCGACACCGTGGGGGCGTTCATCGGGCCACTCGCCGCCATGGGTCTGATGGCGCTCACGAGCGACGCGTTCCGCACGGTTTTCTGGATCGCGGCCATCCCCGCCGCCGCGGCCATGGCCGTACTCATCCTGGGCGTGCACGAGCCGGAGCGGCCCGGCGACTCGACCGTGACGCCGCCGCCCCGTCTGGCCGATGTTCGCCGGCTCGGCTCGGCATACTGGGCGGTCGTCGCCGTTGCCGCCGTCCTGACGCTCGCCCGCTTCAGTGAGGCATTTCTCGTCCTGCGCGCCCTGGATGTGGGACTCACGCTGACGCTCGTGCCGCTCGTTATGGTCGTCATGAACGTCGTGTATGCACTCGCCGCATTTCCCGCCGGCATCCTCGCGGATCGCACGGGACGGGCGGGCGTGCTCCTCGCCGGGATCGCGTTCCTCGTGGTGGCCGATCTCATCCTCGCGCTCGGCACTGCGATACCGCTCATCCTGCTCGGTGTCGTGTTCTGGGGGATGCACATGGGATTCACGCAGGGCCTCTTCGCCACGCTCGTCGCCGATCACGCACCCGCCGACCTGCGCGGCAGCGCGTTCGGACTCTTCAACCTCTCCACCGGTGCCGCGATGCTCGCCGCGAGTGTCATAGCGGGCGCCCTCTGGGATGTGAGCGGCCCGCGCGCCACGTTTGTCGCGGGCGCCGCGTTCGCCGTGATCGCACTGCTCGGGTACGCAGTCGTGCAGCTGCGCTTCCGGCGAGGTCCGGCGCCGGGCTGACCCGCAGGCCGGACCGGACGGGCGCCGCATTGACCCCGACCTCTTACGCCGGCAACTTGCAGGCGGTTCGCGCGCGGGCGGCCGGCCTGCACACTCCGCTCACACCCGGTCCTGTCTCTACAGGAGGAGCCATGCACGCCGATGCGGTCACCACGTCCGACACGCAGGACATCGAGTCCGTCATCACGGGCGAAGTCCTGCGGATGTACCAGGAAGTCGCGGAACAGCCGGACGCGGAGTTCCATTTCTTCCACGGCCGGATGGCGGCGGAGATGTTCGGATATCCGGCCGAGTGGCTGGACCGCGCACCGGAAGGGGCGGTGGCATCGTTCGCCGGAGTCGGCAATCCGCACGAGCGGGCCGACCTTCAGCCGGGCGCGACGGTGCTCGATCTGGGCAGTGGTGCAGGTCTCGACAGCATCATCGCGGGCTGGCGGGTCGGTGCTTCCGGCAGCGTCATCGGGATCGACGTGAACCCCGCGATGTGCCGCAAGGCGGAAGTGAACGCTGCGGCCGCGAACACGAGCATGCTGTGCCGCAGCGGCCGCATGGAGGAAATTCCGCTCGACGATCAGAGCGTCGACGTCGTCATCTCCAACGGCGTGATCAACCTCTCGTTCCGCAAGCGGCGCGTGTTCGAGGAGATCCACCGCGTCCTCAGGCCCGGCGGCCGCATCTCCATAACGGACATCGTCAGTGCGAAGCAGCTCTCGCAGTCGATCGTCAACGATCCGAAGCTCTGGGCGAGCTGAATCGGTGGCGCTCTCCCGGAGGGAGAGATGTTCGATCTGCTCGAGCGCACCGGGTTCAAGCGCGTGCGGTCGGCGGTCGTGCCGGGGTTCCGGTTCAGGAAGGCATCGACACAGGACTCCGCCGAGGCGTACGGCGTGAAGGCCGTGATGGTGACCGCGATGAAACCGGCGTAGACGCTCCCGGCGCGCGAGACTCTGTCACGAGCGGCCGGCTACCGGTTCACCATCATGGTCGCGACCGCCTGGAAGAACCCGCGCAGCGTCGCGTCCACCTCGGCCGGCAGCGCCGTCTCGGCCAGGGCACGGTCCATCAGCCGGAGCCAGC
Organism: Longimicrobiales bacterium; assembly: GCA_036374995.1. Classification (GTDB taxonomy): domain Bacteria; phylum Gemmatimonadota; class Gemmatimonadetes; order Longimicrobiales; family RSA9; genus SH-MAG3. The sequence goes on from DASUSS010000013.1 coordinate 18,591, forward strand.
GGTCCCGCGCGCGCACGTCGATCGGGAACGGGGCGTGCCGCGCGCGCAGCCGCGGATGCCCGCGCTCCGCGATGTACCGCTGCGGCCCGCCGAATCGACCCACGAGAAAGTCACGCAGCCGCCGCTCCGCTCCCGCCATGTCCGCCTCGGGATACATCGGGCCCAGGACCTCGTCGCCGGGCACCTGACGGTAGAACGCAGCGACCAGCTGCTCGAACCCCTCCTCGCCGATCGCACCGTAGACATCCAGCTCGTCCATCGGATCTGCCGCTCCTCCACTGAATTGCCCGCACAACCTATCCGCCGCCCGCTCCGCACGCGACTTGCACGTCACCCATGTGCGGGACTTTGCAGATCAAGCAGCAGGAGGTGCAGCAATGGTGAAGGACATCACGGGCAGGCGGGTCGCGGTGCTGGTCGACGACGGCTTCGAGCAGGTGGAGCTCGAGAAGCCGATCGAGGCGCTGCGCGCTGCGGGAGCGGAGGCGGTCATCGTGTCGCCCCGGACGCCGAAGGTGAAGGGCTGGCGACACACGGATTGGGGCGACGAGTTCGATGTCGATGTGAATCTCGACAGTGCCGACCCGAACGACTTCGATGCACTGGTCCTGCCCGGCGGCCAGATGAATCCCGACAATCTGCGCCTGAACGAGCGTGCCGTCTCGTTCGCGCGTGCGTTCTTCGAGGCCGGCAAGCCCGTCGCGGCGATCTGCCACGGTCCGTGGCTGCTGGTGGAAGCGGACGTGGTGCGCGGCCGTCGCGTCACGTCGTGGCCATCGCTGCGCACCGACCTGCGGAACGCCGGTGCGGAGTGGGTCGACGAGCCGGTCGTCGTGGACGCCGGTCTCGTGACCAGCCGCAAGCCGGACGATCTGCCGCAGTTCAACCGTAAGATGGTCGAGGAGATCGCCGAGGGTGTGCACGCGGGCCAGTCCGCGTAGATTGGCAGCCGCCGCGTCGACCCGGCGCGGCGGCTCGCTCCCCTTTTCTGCATCATCAATGAACTACCGCCGCTTCGGTCGCACCGGCTGGCAGGTCAGCGACATTGGCTACGGCATGTGGGGCATGGGCTCGTGGACCGGCTCCGATGACGAGGAATCGCTCGACGCGCTCCAGCTGGCCGCAGACCTCGGCTGCAACTTCTTCGACACCGCATGGGCCTACGGCGCAGGCCGCAGCGAGCTGTTGCTCGGCGAGCTCGTCCGGGCGAATCCGGACCGGCGACTGTTCGTGGCGACGAAGGTACCACCGAAGAACCGCGCGTGGCCGGCACGTTCCGGCTATCCGCTCGAAGACGTGTATCCGGCAGACCACATCCGCGAGTATGCGGAGCGGAGCCTGGAGAACCTCGGCGCGGCCGCGATCGATCTGCTCCAGTTCCACGTCTGGACCGATGCGTGGGCTGAGAACGAGCGGTGGCAGCGTGCGATCGACGACCTGCGGCGCGAAGGCGTCATCCGCGCGGCCGGCATCAGCATCAACCGGTGGGAGCCGGCGAACGCCATCCGTGCCCTGCATACCGGCCTCATCGATGCCGTCCAGGTGATCTACAATGTCTTCGATCAGGCGCCGGAAGACGAGCTGTTCCCGGTGTGCCGCGGGCTGGACATCGCCGTGATCGCGCGCGTACCGTTCGACGAAGGCTCGCTGACGGGCACGCTGACGAAACAGAGCCGATGGCCGGACGGCGACTGGCGCAACATCTACTTCGTGCCCGAGAACCTCGAGCCGACCGTGGACCGCGTGGAGATGCTGCGGCAGGACGTGCCGGACGGCATGTCCATGCCCGAGCTCGCGCTGCGCTTCATCCTCTCGAGCCCGGACGTCGCCGTCACGATCCCCGGCATGCGCAGGGCCGCGCACGTGAGGAGCAACCTGGCGGCGAGTGACGCCGGCGCACTCCCGGATGCTCTCATCGAGACGCTGCGGGCGCATCGCTGGGACCGCGTGCCCACCGCGTGGTCGAGTTGAACGACCGGACGCGCCGGCGCTCCCGGACCTCAGACCGGCTCGGCCATGGCCAGCACCTGCTCGCGAGAGAGATCCATGTCGTGGACCTCCTTCGCGTGCCGTTGCACGTTCGCGACCAGTCGCTCGTCCGTATCCTCGCGGATGACCTTGCCGCAGTCGCATGAAACCTGTTTCTCGGCCATTGTGTACTCCTCTGCGTTCCGGTGGGTCGCCATGGGCGTGACGGGGACACCGACAGTATAGCGCGGGGTGGTTGGCACGAGCTGGTGATGCGCGTGGAAAAAACCTGGAGCTGCATGCTGCGTATCTATCTGTCCGGCCGAATGACGCTCGAGAACGACGGCCTCGTGCTCGGCCCGGGTGACTTTCCCGGCCAGCAGGGGCGCATCGCGTTCGCGCTGCTCGCCGGCGAACGAGGCTCGCCGGTCTCCCGCGGGACCCTGGCGGATGTGCTCTGGCCCGAACGGCAGCCCGCGGCATGGGAAGGCGCACTCAGCTCGATCATCAGCAAGCTCCGCTCCCTGCTCGTCCGCGGCGGACTGGACGGCGGCGCGCTGACCACGCGCGACGGCTGTCACGAGCTGAATCTGCCCGCCGGCGCCTGGATCGATCACGAGGTCGCGGCGGACAGCATCCACGAGGCCGAGGCGGCGCTCAAGGCAGGTGATCCCGCGGCCGCGTACGGCCCGTCGGCCATCGCGCAGCACATCGCACGACGCCCGTTCCTGCCGGGCGAGACGAGTCCCTGGATCGAGCAGCGGCGCGTCAAGCTCGCGAGCATCCTGGTGCGCGCACTCGAGTGCCGCGCTGCCATCTATCTCTGGAACGGCGAGTTCCCGCTCGCGGTCGAAGCTGCGCGCGATGCCGTGGATCTCGAGCCGTTCCGTGAGACCGCATGGCAGCTGCTCATGCGGGCGCACGCGGCCGGCGGCAATACCGCCGAGGCACTGCGCGCCTACGAGCGCTGCCGCTCACTGATCGCCGAAGAGCTCGGTGTCGGACCCTCGCCTCAGACGAAGGCCGTGCACTCCGACCTGCTTCGCACACTCTGACACCATGCTCGACCCCGAACGGATCCTCCCGTACCTCGACTCACTCGTGCCGCCTCGCCCGCCCGAGCTTCAGGCAATGGAAGCCTGGGCCCGCGACACGGACTTCCCGATCATCGGACCCGCGGCCGGACACTTCTGCTATCAGCTCACGCGACTTCTGGGCGCGCGCGCCGTGTTCGAGATGGGCAGCGGCTTCGGCTACTCGACGGCGTGGTTCGCGCGCGGCGTCGTGGAGAACGGTGGCGGCACCGTCCATCACGTGGTGTGGGACGCGGATCTGTCGCGGCGCGCGCGGGAGCATCTCACGCGCCTCGGGTTCGATGGCACCATCGAGTACACCGTCGGCGAAGCCGTCGATTCGCTGGCGCGCACGGCCGGCGGATTCGACATCATCTTCAACGACATCGACAAGCAGGCCTACCCGGATTCGCTGCCGGTCGTGAAGCGCATGCTGCGACCGGGCGGCGTACTCATCATCGACAACATGCTGTGGAGCGGTCGCATCTTCGATGACGGCGACATCTCCCCGGCGACCGAGGGCGTGCGCGAGTTCACGCGCCGGATCACGAGCGACGCGGACTGGATCGTCTCGCTCGTGCCGATCCGCGACGGTCTCATCCTCGCATGGTTGCGGCCCTGACCCGAGCCGTACGGCAGCCGGGTCCGGGCGGAGAATGCGGTTGGGCGCCGCGGCGGGATTCCGCGTCGAGCTGCCGCTCGCGGATTACACTGCGATGCCGCTGTCGCGCTCCAGGCGGTCCCACTCCTCCAGCAGCCGGTCCGCCGTCGCCTGGAGGCGGTCACGCTCGGCGCGCGACGAACGGATGCGCTCGGGCGGCGTGTTCTCGTAATAGCCCGCTTCGGACCAGTCGCCGTCGATGGTCGCGATCGCGCTCTCTATTCGTTCGATCTCGGCTGCGATCTCCGCGATCCGTGTCTCGCGCGCCGCGCGCTCCCGGGCGCCCGCGTCCGCCGGTGCGCGGCCGCTGACGCGCGCGGGAGCCTGCGCCTTCCCGCGCGTCTTCTTCTCCGCCCGCCGCGCCTTGAGCACGACGCTGTCCGCGTCGAGGTGGTCGTCACCGCACGCGTGCACGTACTCCTCGTAGGTGCCGTGGTAGTCGCGGATCCCGTCACGCCGGATCTCGACGATACGCGTCGCGAGCTGATTGACGAACCACCGGTCGTGCGATACGAGGATCAGCGTGCCCTCGTAGTTGCGCAGTCCGACCACGAGCGCCTCGATCGACTCGAGATCCAGATGGTTCGTCGGCTCGTCGAGCACGATGACGTTCGGCTGCTCGACCTGCAGCCGCGCGAACACCAGCCGCGCCGCCTCACCGCCGGACAGCGCGCTGAGCGGCTTCTCCGCCGCGTCGCCCGAGAACAGCATGAGGCCGAGCTCGCCGCGCACGTATCCGCGATCCTTGTCGGGGCAGCAGTCCCAGAGCCAGCGTTCCGCCGTACAGTCGCTGTCCTCGAGCTGCTCGTGGTGGTCCTGCGCGAAGTAGCCGGGCCGCGTGCCGTATCCCCATTCCACCGTCCCGCCGTCCGCATCGAGCTCGCTCATGACGATCCTGAGCAGAGTCGATTTGCCGATGCCGTTCGGCCCCATGATCACCAGGCGGTCGCCGCGCTGAACGTCGAGATCGACGCCGTGCAGCACCTCGTTCTCGCCGAACGCCTTGCGGATTCCGCGCACTCTGAGAACGTCTCTGCCGCTCGGCGCACCCTGCCTGAAGCGGAACTTCGGGTACCGCCGGGAGCTGCCCGGCAGCTCCTCGAGGTCTTCCGCGATCCGCTCGATCATGCGCAGCTTGCTCTGTGCCTGCCGCGCCTTGCTGTTCTTCGCGCGAAAGCGGTCCACGAACTTCTGGTGATGCGCGATCTCCTTCTGGCGCGACTCGATCTCCTTCTCGCGCCGCTCCCGCTCCGACTGCTTGTCCTCGAGGAACTTCGTGTAATTGCCGTGATACAGCGTCACGGTCTCGTAGTCGACATCCAGGATCCTGGTGGCCACGTTGTCGAGGAAACGGTGGTCGTGAGAGATGATGACCGCAGGTCCCGCGAAGCTCTGGAGGAACTTCTCCAGCCAGCGGATCGACAGGATGTCGAGGTGGTTCGTCGGCTCGTCGAGCAGCAGCACGTCGGGGGATCCGGCGAGCACCTGCGCGAGCAGCACACGCAGCCTGAAGCCGCCGGACAGCGTCGACAGCGGCTGGCGGTGCACTTCGGTCGGGATGCCGAGACCTTCCAGGATCGTCGCGGCGCGCGTCTCGGCCGTGTATCCGTCCAGCCGGTGCATCGCGTCCTCGAGCTCCGAGAACCGGTCGACGTCGAATTCCTCGTGCGCCCGCGCGAGCAGCGCATCCTTCTCGACGATCACCCGCCACAGCTCCGGGTGCCCCATCAGCGCGACGCCGAGAATCTCTTCGTCCTCGTACAGGAACTGGTCCTGACGAAGGACTCCCAGGCGCGCCGATTTCGGGATCGACACCGTGCCGCCCGTCGGCTCCTGAATGCCGCTCAGGATGTTGAGCAGCGTCGTCTTGCCGGAGCCGTTCGCGCCGACCAGGCCATGGCGCTCGCCGGGATTGAGCTGGAACGACGCGCCCGAGAACAGGACGCGGTCGCCGAACTGCATCGCGAGATTCGATACTGAAATCATGGTGGTCAGGTCTACACCGGTGCAGCCGCCAGGCTCCGTCGCCCGGCAGCCGCGATCCGGCCGCGGCGGCTACTGGATGATCAGCCGCGCGACCTTCCATGCGCCATCCGGCTGGCGCCGCCATACCGTCTCCGTCGCGCCGGCCTGTTCCTCGCCCCCCATCAACACCGCGATGTAGCTCGACCGCTCGGACACCTCGCCCTCCCCGATGACGTAGCTGGGCGTGCCCCCGCGCAGTGCCGTGAGGCCGCTGAACGCCTCGCCGAACCACCCGGCAATCGCGTCGCGACCGGAGAGCAGCTGTCCCTGGAACTCGACGGCTCCGTCCGGTGCGAACCAGGACGTCGCAGCGGCCGCATCGAGCTTGTCGTACGCCGCGGACAGCGCGGCGATGCCGGCCCGCAGCTCGGCCGGCAGGGCCGCCGTGTCGCGCGTCGCCTGGGCGGACGCGGGTGCGGCGTACGTCGCGAGCAGCAGGCAGGCGAAGGTCGCGCCGATCACGTGTTTGCGCATGGGAGCACTCCGGAAAGGTGGTGTCGGGTATCGCGGTCGCGCCGGAATCTATCCGGCCGCGACCGTTCATACGAGGATACCCGTGCGTACGATGCCCCGGGACCCATCGTTTCGGGTCGTGGTGGTCCGGAATCTGCACGGACGCCGCACGTTCCCGATCACATGACCTGACTTCGCGCGACGGATGTCACTCGAGCATCGCCTTCCGCTGCTCATCACCGGTCTCCTGCTCTGCCTGGTGGTCGGTGGTTCGTGGGCGGCGTACCGTGAGGTTCGCGCGTCCGCTCTGGAAGCGAACGCGAACCGTCTGGAGAGCGCCGCCCAGCAGCTCGCGCGCCTGGCGGATGCGAGCGTGACGCAGCAGGTGCAGTGGCTCCATTCCTTCGGCGATGACCCGGCCGTTCGCGCTGCGCTGCGCGGTGGCGATGCCGCGGCCGCGGCCGGTGCCCTGGCCAGGGTGACGCAGTCGGCGGAGGGCGATGACACGCTTCGCGTCGAGCTGCGGCTCCGCGACGGGATCGTCGTCGCGAGCGCGGCCTCGTATCCCGTCGGGTGGGGCCAGCCACAGATCGACAGCGCGCGCTCCGCTCACCGCGGGGCTGCCGGCTTCAGCGAGTTCCGCAGGATCGGCGGCGGGACGTGGGGCTGGCTCGTTGCGCCGGTGATTGCGGACGGTGATACGGTCGGCGAGCTGGCACAGCTGCGTCAGATCGGCGACCCGGATGCGGGCGCTGCGGTCGCCGGTCTGATGGGGCCCGGCTGGGCGATCTACTACGCGAATCTGCGGGGCGGTCTCTGGTTCGCCCTCGACGGCAGTGCCGTGCCGGCGCCGTTCGCGAACCCGCTCGAGGCGCCGCGCCGGCACCGGCGCCCGCAGAACGGCGAGTCCGCTGCCGCGCACGCCGCGCGCCTCGCCGTCGCGCCGATTGCAGTCGTGGCGGAGGCACCGCTCGAAGGCGTGCTCGCGGGGCCCCGCACGTTCCTGCGACAGCTCGCGATCGGCGCACTCCTCCTCACGCTCATCGGTGTCGCCGGTGCGTGGTTCGTCAGTCGCAGCATCACCCGGCCGATCCGCGCGTTGTCGCTCGCCGCGCACGAGCTGCGCGCCGGACGGCAGCCGGCGCACGTGCCGACGGAGCGTGCCGATGAGCTCGGCACGCTCGCGGATACGTTCAACCGCATGGCCATTGGCATCCGCGACTCCGAAGACGCGCTGCGCGCCCAGATCGCGGAGGCGCGCGCGGCGCGACGGGACGCGGAAACAGCGAACCGGGCGAAATCGGAATTTCTCGCTACGATGAGCCACGAGATCCGAACGCCGGTGAACGCGATCGTGGGTTACACCGACCTGCTCCTGCTCGGGATCTCGGATCCGATCTCCGACAGGCAGCGTGCACAGCTCGAGCGCGTGCGCGACAGCGGCCGCTACCTCATCCGGCTGATCGACGATGTGCTCGATCTCGCACGCATCGAGGCGGGACAACTCAGCATCAGTGCGCACGGCGGCGATGCGCATGCAGCCGTCGCCCAGGCCGTGACCGTGGTCGAGCCAACGGCCGCCGAACGCAATCTCAGCCTGCGTACGTCCGTCGGACCGGGCGACATCCGCTTCGCCGGCGACGCGCACCGCGTCGAGCAGATCATCTCCAACCTGCTGTCGAATGCCGTGAAGTTCACGCCGGCCGGCGGCGCGATCGACGTGTCCGTGGATACCGAGCGCGCGGTGGATGGCTCGGAGTGGGTCCGGTTCCACGTCCGGGACACCGGCGTCGGCATCGACGAGGCGAAGCTCGAGCAGATCTTCGAGCCGTTCGTTCAGGGCGAACAGGGCTACACCAGGAGCTACGGCGGCGTCGGTCTGGGTCTGGCCATCAGCCGCAACATCGCCCGCACGATGGGCGGCGACATCTCCGTCCGCAGTACGCCCGGCCGCGGCTCCACGTTCACGCTGCGGCTGCCCCGCGCCGCGACGGACGATGTCGCGGCGTGTGTCGGCGACCCGATGTGACGATGGGCTTGCTGCGGCGCGGCCGCTTCACCTGATCCTCGCGACCCGTACCCGGCACGCGCCTTGCCCCGCTCGCGGGCAACCACATGGAGGAGCCATGCCGGACAGAAGCGTCCTCGTCGCCGATGACAACACCGACAACCGGGCGGTCTATGTCATGATGCTCGATCACCTCGGATATCGCGTGCTCGAGGCGCGGAACGGGGAAGAGGCCGTGACGGTCGCACGGGCCGAAAAGCCGGACATCATCCTGATGGACCTCCAGATGCCGGGTACGAACGGGTTCCAGGCGACGGAACGCCTGAAGCAGGATGCGGCGACGGCGAGGATCCCGATCATCGCGATCACGGCGCTCGCCATGGATCAGGATCGGGAGATGGCGTTCGCCGTCGGCTGCGACGAATACTTCGCGAAGCCGATCGAGCCGCGTGTGCTCGCGGACGAAGTGATGCGGCGCATCGGTCCGGCTCACCGCGCCGTCATCTCGTAGGACATCGATCCCGGCGAGTACGAGACCCGCAGCACTGGCGCTCTGCGGGACGGGCCGGATCCGTCCGGTGGCATCGGGCCGGGGTCATCCGGGCGGCAGCGTACAGATGAGCCGGGTGAGCCGGGGCGGCCCGTCGTCCCCGGCCTCGCTGCTCAGCCAGACGGAGCCGTCGGCGCCGAGCGCGAGACCTTCGCCCTGCGGCTCGCCCAGCGGCCGCAGGTCGAACGTCAGCGCGACCGCCTCGCCGCCGCCCAGCAGCGCACGGGCGGGGAAGAAGTGCAGCAGCGTGTAGGTGCGGATGGCGACCCACGCGCCGTCATCACTCGCGGTCGCGGCCGTGACGCGCTCGCTCTGGCCGCCGGGCAGCCTCAGGTATCGCACGAGCTCGAGCGTCACGACGGAATCTCCGCTCGCGGCTCCCGGATGGCGATACAGCGATATCCGGCCACGGTCCCCCTTCGTCACGATGTACAGGCCGCGTCCCGGCACCGCGAACAGCGCTTCCGCATTGTGCGACCCATCGGGGTAGCGCGCGTGCAGCGCGCGAGCCGGTGCGGTGACGGAGGCGCCCGGCCGGGGCTCGGGCACCTCGTAGATCGTGATGCCGCCGCGCGCAGCGTCGTTGTCACCGATGTCGCCGATGTAGATGCACTGCCCGCCGGCGCATGCGCTTCGTTCCACGTCCTCCCAGTCGATGAGTCGTGCGCCCGCGACCGCCGTTCGGGAGCGCAGCCGTCCATCCGTGCCGACCGAGAAGAGGACCGGCTCGTTTCCGCGATCGTTGTGAGTCCACAGGACCGCCGCATCGTGAGAGCTGACGACGAGGCCGCTCGTCTCGCGGGCTTCGGGCGGAAGCGCGCGAAAGGGCTCGGCGATGCGACAGATTTCCCCGCCCGCGGAGTCTTCCCGACGGGGCGGCTCATCGCATCCGGCCGTGCACAGCGTGATCAGCAGCGGTACCAGAACCTGTATCGACACGATCGTCTCCTTCGTTGCGGACGGCCGTTGCATCGAGCGGGCCAGCCGGCCGCGGCACTCGGCTTGCGCGGGATCACCTGCGTCATTCGAGGGAGGCGGACTTGGAGATCGAGAGGGACACGGCGTGGGCGGCCGTCGCCGCGAGTGCGGCGGCGCTGGGAGGAGTGCTCGTGCGGCAGGGGCTGAACCGCGCATGGAAGCTGGCCATGCAGGATGATCCGCCGCTGGATCCGAGCTCGCGTGATGTGTCATGGCGGGAAGCAATCCTCTGGACGGTAGCGTCCGGCGTGGTAATCGGCCTCGGTCGACTGATTGCGCGGCGCGGCGCCGCTGCCGCGTGGGAGCGGCTGACGGATGGAAGGCCGCCGTACTGAGCGGGTTGCAGCGGGCCATCGTCCGCGGTAGCCTCAGCGCGTGAGGAATCAGACTGGCTCCCGCGGAACGGATTCTCCCAACACGCGTCCGGTGGCGGTCACGCCGGCGGGAATCATCGGCACCCTCCTCGTCGCAGTCGTCGTCGCGACCTGTGTCCGCCTCGGCTTCTGGCAGCTCTCGCGACTCGAGCAGCGGCGCGAGCTGAATGCCGGCATCGCCGCGCGCCTGGAGCGGGAGCCGATCGGCGACATCGCACGGCTCACGGACACTGCCGGCCTCGCCTACCGCGTCGCCACCGCACGCGGTCTCTTCGACAACGACCGCTACATCGTCCTGCCCGGCCGCAGCCATCAGGGTGTTCCCGGCGTGTACCTGATCATGCCGCTGCGGCTCGCGAACCGTCGCGACGCTCTGCTCGTCAACCGCGGCTGGCTGCCGTCGCCGGATGCGGCCACCATCGATGCAACGGATTTCGCCGTGCGCGACTCCGCGGCCGTGCGCGGACTGGTGCTGCCGTTCCCCGGCCGTGCGCAGTCGCTCGCGCAGCGCGACGCGGTCGCGCGCGACACCGCGTTCCGCCACGTGTGGTTCGCGATCGATGAGCGCGCCCTGCGCGCGCAATTCCCGTATCCGCTCCTGAACGTGATGATCCAGCAGCTCCGCTCGAGCGCCGACACCGCGCGTTATCCCGTTCGCCTCGGACCGCCGCCGCTCGATGAAGGACCGCACCTCGGCTACGCACTCCAGTGGTTCGCATTCGCCGTGATCGGCGTGGTCGGCTGGTTCGCGCTCGTGCTCCGCTCGCGGTCCGCGCCACGCGCCGCCTCACCGGCACTCATCGCGCTCGTGCTGCTCGCGGCCGGCAGTCGCCTCGACGCGCAGCTGCGCCCCATCGATCCGCTCGAGTGGCGCATCTTCGACCGTCAGGCATGGCTCGTCGCGGGAGCCGGCGGCGGCGTTCTGTGGGAGCAGCCCGCGCCACTCGCGGGCACCCGCGGCCGACTGCTCGAGCTCGGGCGCTGGTCTCTCGCGTTCCGCTCCGCCCGCATTGCCGTCGAGCTCGGCGGCACGGCGCTGTGGCGGCTCGCGGAGCACGACACCGTGGCTGTGGCCGCGCCGGAAGTCGCACCGGACGACGGCATCCGGCAGGACGCCGGCGTCGCCTTCGCCTCCACCGCCGTACGCCTGTCACCGGATCCCTGGCCGCTCGACCTCGTGCTCCGCTTCGGCGCCACGATACCCACCACATCCGATGAGAGCGGCCTGGACCGCGACCGCACCGATTTCTTCGCGTTGCTCGGACTGCGCTATCGCCACGGGCCGATCGCACTGACCGCGGAGAACGGCGTCGGCATCAACGGCACGCTCCGTCACGACCTGCCGCAGTCGGACGTGTGGACGTACGCTTTCGGTGCGTCGTACGGCCTGGCGGGAATGCGCGTCGCCGCCGACCTGGTCGGCCGACAGGATGGTCACTCGTACGTCATCCGCGGCAACGAAGACCTGCGCGAGCTACGCGCCGGCTTCGACATCGGCTCGGCTCGGTGGCTGCGCGTGCGTTACGTCCACGGCCTGACCGACGAGGCCGCACCCGCGCACGGCCTCCGGATCAGTGCAGGTGTTGTGCTGTCGGGACGGGACTAGACGACTGCGGGAATGCGGCGTGCTGCCGGACCTGCCGCGCCTGCCACAGGTGGCGCCGTGCATGTGCCAGGATCATCGCGAGCACCTGGCCCAGCGTGAAGCGGACCAGGCGCAGGAACGGCGAGCGCATGCGCGCGTGTCGCAGCGACACACCATCCGCTGCGACGATCAACTCGCGCAAACGCCTGTGCGCAGCGTTGAATTCCCGCACGACCGCCTGCCCATCGTGCAGCTCCGGCGGGTCGACCGGACGGATCGTGCGCACGCGCATCCGCGGCGGTGGCTCCAGCCCCGCGACGATACGCCGCGACAGCCAGCCCTCCCGGTACGGCCGCTCGCCCGCACCGGACCGCGCGCGCGACTCGCCCAGCATCCGCTCGATCTCCGCCGGGTAGAGTAGAACCGTGCGGGTCAGATGGTCGAGGCACTGGGCGATCGACCATCGGCCGGGTCCCGGCTGCCAGTTGATCTGCTCCCGATTCAGCGAGTCCGTGAGCGCCTCCGCGTCGAGCAGCACCGCGTCCAGCTGCTCGACGAGACTCGCCACAAACGGGTCCCTTACCTGCACCGCCGGTCGGTCGCTGATCATGCCTGCTCCCTGCTGCTGTGCCCGCCGATGCCCGTCCCCACGATGGGGGGCCCCCGGGCGGCACGCAACGCCCCACCGGATTTCCGCACCACACCGCGCTCGCGCCCCCTGCCCCTCCAACTCAGTGCGCCTTAGCTTGGTACCGCATGAACCAGTTGCCGGAGATCCGCATCGCCTGCCCCGCCTGGGTCGACGACATCCTCGACTGGGACGCGGAGTACCCGCACGATGAGGATCGCATGCGCGTTGCAATCACGTGCGCGCGCGAGAACGTGCTGCGGAACACGGGCGGGCCGTTCGGTGCCGCCATCGTCGAGCAGGCGAGCGGACGCCTGGTATCGGTCGGTGTGAATCTGGTCGTGCCACTCCAGAACTCGACACTGCACGCGGAGATCGTGGCGTTCATGATGGCGCAGGCGAAGTTGCGCACGTACACACTCCAGCGCGGTGACCTCCCGGCGCACGAGCTGTACACGTCCTGCGAGCCGTGCGCGATGTGTCTCGGCGCCGTGCTGTGGAGTGGCGTGCGGCGGGTGGTATGGAGCGCACTGCGCGAGGATGCCGACAGCATCAGCTTCGATGAGGGGCCCGTGTTCGCCGCATCCTACGACTACCTGCGGGCGCGCGGCATCGCGTTCACCGGCGGAGTGCTCCGCGATGAGGGCCGTTCTGTGCTGGAGCTATACGGTGACCGCGGAGGACCGATCTACAATGCGTGACCCGGTCGTGATCATCGGGGGTGGCGCCGCCGGTCTGGCGACGGCGCGGGAGCTGGCGTTGCGGCGCGTACCGTACCGGGTGCTGGAGCGTGGTGCTGCGCCGGGTCAGACGTGGGCGGATCTGTATGACAGTCTCCGTCTGCACACCGGCCGGCATCTGTCGGCACTTCGCGGCATGCGCATGCCGCGCGGCACGCCGCTGTTCCCGACACGCGTGCACTATCACCACTATCTGCGTGCCTATGCGCACGCGTATGACATTGTGGTCGAGACGGGGCGCGCGGTAGCTGCGGTGCGGCGTGCCGACCGTTACTGGATCGTCGAGAGTGGCCGTGAGCAGATTGCCGCGCGCGCCGTCGTCATGGCGACCGGAATCGTGGCGAATCCGCTGATCCCGCACTTTGCCGGACGTGAGGATTTCGAACGTGGCGGAGGTCGCGTTCTGCACTCTGCCGCGTATCGCCGACCCGACCCGTTCGTCGGCCGGCGCGTGCTCGTGGTCGGCGTCGGGAACTCGGGCGGAGAGATTGGCGGTGAGCTCGCGCGCACCGGCATCGATGTCACCGTCGCCGTCCGCTCGGGTGCGCACGTCGTGCCGCTGACGCTGGCCGGAATCCCGATCCAGTACGTGGCCACCGTGGTGCGCAGGCTGCCGCGCTCCGCGCAGGAGCGGGTCGTCGCGATGGTGCGCGGTGTATCGGAGCGGCGGCGCGGACCGCCGGTGCTGCCCGTGCCGGTGCACAGTCCGCTCGATTCCATACCCCTCATCGGGTTCGGCCTGGTCGACGAGATCCGTGCCGGCCGCGTGCGCGTGCGACCGGGGATCGATGCGTTCACTGCCGGCGGTGTCCGGTTCACGGACGGGGCGGAAGAGTCGTTCGACGACGTGATCCTTGCGACGGGGTTCCAGCCGGCACTCGGCATCCTGGGCAATGCGGTTCGGCGCGACGCGCGCGGCTTCGCGCTGCGCTCGGACCGTGTCAGGAGCGCGGACCATCCCGACCTGTTCTTCGTCGGTCACAACTACGACTCGCGCGGCGGACTCCTCAACATCAGTGCAGACGCACCGCTCGCCGCGGCCGCGGCCGCGCGTGTGCGGGCATCGTCCGAGCGCAGCTCGCGGGAGGCCTGAAACATGTCAGAGCGCCAGCCGTTCAACGAGCTCCGGCCCGTGCCGCGCACCCTCACACAACGCCTGCTCGGTCGCAGGCCCCGCGAGAACGCTGCGGTAGAGGTGAACAACCTGCTCGCGCGTTCGACCGGTGTGCGCGCCGTCTCGCGCGAGGACGTCGAGCGGATCTGTGCGCGTCATCGCACCAGCCTGAACGGTCCGCTCGCCGGCCGGTTCGAGCGGCTGTACCGCGACTACCTGACCTACTGCCTGGAGGATCGGCACCTGAGCGGCGACGAGCTGGCGGACCTGACCCACCTGCAGAACGTGCTCCGCATTTCACCCGAGACGGCTTCCGCGATCCACGAGTACGTCGCGCGCGCCGTCTACAGCCGCTCCGTCGCTGAGGTCCTCGAGGATGGCGTCATCGACGCCGGGGAGCGCGCCTTCCTCGGGAGGGTGCAGCAGGAGCTGTCGCTGTCCGGCCGGGCAGCCGATCGCATCCTCGAGTCGAAGCTGCGCCAGCGAAGCCGATAGCCGCTACATCGCGTCCAGCCGCTGCCGGATCACCTCGGCCGACACCCACCGGCCGTCCACCATTACGCCCGCGTTGCGCTCGATGCTGCGGATGTCCTCCAGCGGGTTCGCCTCGAGCAGCAGCAGATCGGCCCGCTTCCCGACCTCGATCGTGCCCGCGTCTTCCTCGATCCCGAAGAACCGCGCGACGTTCACCGTTCCGGTCCGCAGCACCTCGTACGGCGTCATTCCCGCCTCCACCATCACCGGCAGCTCGCGATAGAGCGAGAATCCGGGCACGCTGAACAGCTGCGGTGCGTCGGTGCCCATCAGGATGAGAACGCCCTCATCGTGCATGGCGGCGAGCAGGCGGTTTCTCAGCTGGACCTCGCGCGCGGCCGCGGCAGGGTCTGCACTCGCGCGGATCTGGTTCACGGCGTTCGTCCAGTTCCGGATCGTCGACTCCGGCATGTACCGGTTCTCCGGACGGCCGAGCATCGTCTGCGGGTCGCGTGCGCCGCGCAGCACCTCCCAGAGGATCTGGGTCGGAACGATCGCGACGCCCGCCTCGCGTGTGGCGCGCGCGAGCGCGGGTATGCGCGACTCTTCGGCGTGCAGCGCCATCAGCCGTACGCGCGCCCCGCCCGTCGAGTCCCATGCGGGCGAGCTCGGCGGGTTCAACGCCTCGATGTAGTCGTCGATGTGATCGATCGTGCTCTGCTTCGCGCGCAGCGCTCCCTCGACACCCACGTGCTGCGACACGTGACCGCCCCATGGCAGGCCCACCTCGGTCGCAGTCCGCACGATCGCCTCGTACGCGTCCGCCGGAATGCCCTCGTGCACCTTCAGCAGATCGAAACCGGCCTGCTTCGCCTGCCGCACGAGCCGCTCCGCCGCCGCGGGATCCGTCGCGTTGTTGCCGGACAGCGGCGGTGCGGCGAGCCACAGACGGGGCGCGATGATCTCGCCCGCCTCCGCACGCCGCTTCAGCTCGAGTTGCGCGGGGTGCCCCTGCATCCCGCGCACGGTCGTGACCCCGGCCGCGACGTACAGGAACAGCACGCGCTCCGCCATCTCGGTATTGCCGCCCGGGATGTGGCCGTGCATCTCCGCGAGCCCCGGAATCAGATATCGGCCGCGCCCATCGATCCGCACTGCGCCCGCCGGCACCGCCGTGGCCGCGGCGGGCCCGATCGCGATGATCCGACCGCTGCTCACGACGACCGTCTGATCCGCGAGCACGCGTTCCTCATCCATTGGGATGACGTTCACGTTCGTGAACGCATAGTCGCCTCGCTCGGGGACCTGCGCCCGCACGGACGAGCCGGACAACATCACTGCCGCACTCACCACGAACGCGTTCACCGCTCTGCGCATGGCACTCCTCCGGTCGCTGATGGCGCCTGGGTCGGAACGGGAGAATCACCGGATGGCCGGCGGCCGTCAACCGTTACGGGACCGGCACGCCCGGCGCGCCCGCGCACGCTGCTGACAGCCGGGACGGCACGCGCCGCGCGACACTGCCTCCCGCCCCGACCGACTGCCTGTCCGCGAGCGACCGGCAGCGTTATCGTGAGCTTCAATGTACAGCCCCGTCCTGCGCAGACTGACAGATCGATGGACAGGCGGGCGCGGCCGGCGGGCGACCTGGTGGCGCCGACGGACCGCGCCGCAGTTGTTCGTCGGCTCGTTCCTGGTCCTGATCCTCGTCGGCACCGTTGGACTCAGGGTACTTCCCGGCCTCTACACGGGCGACGCGCTCGGCTGGGTCGATGCGCTGTTCACCGCAACGAGTGCCGTCTGCGTCACCGGGCTCATCGTCGTTGACACGGCGACGTACTTCACGCCGCTCGGCCAGGGCTTCCTGTTGCTGCTGATCCAGATCGGCGGGCTCGGGATGATCACGTTCACGACCGTCATCATCCTCATGCTCGGCCGGCGCATCTCGCTGCGCCAGGAGTCCGCCGCTCCCAACGTCAGCGACATCGCGCCGCACATTAATGTGCGACGCCTCACCCGCGACATTCTCCTCTTCACGTTTTCCCTCGAGTTCGCAGGCGCCACTCTGCTTTTCCTCGGCTGGGCCCCGCAGATGGGTGCCGACGCCGTGTGGCCCGCGCTGTTCCACGCGGTCAGCGCATTCTGCAATGCGGGCTTCTCCATCTTCTCCGACTCCCTGGTCGGCGCACGCACCCAGCCGCTCATCCTGCTCACGGTGATGACGCTCGTGGTCGTGGGCGGCATCGGCTTTCTGACGATGGAGGAGCTCTGGCTGCGGCGCGCCCACCGCCGCAGAAGGTCGCGGCGCCAGACGGACGAGCTGGTACCACGGCTTACACTCCATTCCAGGCTCGTGATCGCGACAACAGCAGTCCTGCTGATCGGTGGCTGTCTGTTCTTCACGTTCTACGAGTGGCGCCTGAGCTTCGACGGGTTGCCGATCTGGGCCCGCATCATGAACGGCATGTTCATGAGCGTGACCGCCCGCACGGCCGGCTTCAATACGATCGATTACGCCGCCGCCGCCGAAGGGTCGAATTTCCTGACGATCCTGCTGATGTTCATTGGCGGCTCGCCGGGATCGACCGCCGGAGGTGTCAAGGTCACGACGTTCGCGGTTATCGGGCTGCTGGCCTGGTCGCGCTACCGGGGCGGCACTGCGGCCCACGTCGCGGGACGTACGATCCCGGAGGAGACGATCCAGCGTGCGATCGGACTCTTCGTGCTTGCGTTCGGCGTCATCACGCTGGCCATCTTCCTGTTCACGACCACCGAGACCGGCCTCGACCGGCATCTCGTGGCGGATGCGGGCATCCTGAGCTACATGTTCGAAGCGGTGAGTGCATTCGGCACCGTGGGCCTGAGCATGGGCGTGACGCCCGAGCTCAGCAAGGCAGGCCGTATCCTCACGATCGTACTGATGTACGTGGGCCGCGTGGGCGTGCTCACGTTCGTGGCGGCGATCGCACTGCGCACACGGCGGAGCGGGCCGCTGCGCTATGCGCACGAGGACGTTGTCATCGGCTAGCGAGGAATACACGGGATGAAGCGCTACATCATCGTCGGTCTCGGCAACTTCGGCTCGGGTGTGGCCGAGACGCTGCACCGCAGCGGGCACGACGTCATCGCCCTGGACAGCAACGAGGCGGCCATCGACCGCATCGCACCCTACGTCGGCCGCGCTGCCGTCGGCGATGGCCGCGACGCCCGCACTCTGGAGCGGCTCGGCGCGCGCGAGGCGAACGCCGCCATCGTGAGCACCGGGGACGACATCACCGCGAGCGTCCTCGCCACGCTCGCCCTGCGCGATCTCGGCGTGCGCGAGATCTACGTGAAGGTGGTCTCACGGGATCACGGTCGGGTCATGGACAAGCTCGGCGTCACCGAGACGGTGTTCCCGGAACGCGAGTCCGCAATCCGGCTCGCGCATCGGATCGTCAGCCACACGCTCCTCAACTACGTCCAGCTCGGCCCCGACTTCAGCATCCAGGAGATGGCGGTCCCCGATGCGTGGGTCGGCCGATCGCTGAGAGAGCTCCAGCTTCCTCGCAACTTCCGCATCTCCGTCATCGCGGTGCACGACGTGCTGACCGACGAGATCAGCCCCGTGCCCGATCCGGACGCGCCGCTCAAGGACTCCGATACGCTGCTGGTCGCCGGGCGCGACGAGTACCTCGCGAAGGTCGCGCGTGCCGATTGACGGCCTTGCGTCACGCGGCCTCCGGGCCCTAATCTGAAATCTCCTCGCCCCGTCATATCCATCAATTCCTGCCGTGAGAGGCGCAACCCATGACGACCTCGCGCAGAGGCTTCGTCCGCACCGCGGTCATTGCCGGGACCGCTGTCGGCATCGGCTTCGATCCCCTGTCCGCCCGTCGCACGGAGCCCGGGACCGTCGGGCTCCAGCCCCGCGACGCGCACCGGAGGAAGATCCGTCTCCTCATCCTGGGCGGCACCGGCTTCATCGGCCCGCACCAGGTCCGCTACGCACTCGAGCGTGGCCACGAAGTCACGATCTTCAACCGCGGCCGCAGCGCGCCGGGGATGTTCCCGGGCGTCGAGGAGCTGATCGGCGACCGCGCCGCGGCCGACTACTCCGCGCTGCGGGGCCGGACCTGGGACGCCGTGATCGACAACTCGGCCTCCTCCGCCACGGCGCCGCAATGGGTACGGGAAGCGGGCGCGGTGCTGCGCGATGCCACGGCACAGTACCTCTTCATCTCGACGCGATCCGTCTTCCGCGACCTGAGCGGAATACCCGCAACGGTCGACGCTCCGCTGTGGACGCCCGAGACGTACCCGAACTGGAGCGAAGGGCGGCCGTATCCCTACGGGCTGGCGAAGGCGCTGGCCGAAGGTGAGGCCCGCCGCGCGTTCGGCGACCGGCTCACGATCGTGCGACCCGGGCTGATCGTGGGTCCGGGCGACAACACCGACCGCTTCACGTACTGGCCGGCGCGCATCGATCGCGGTGGCGAGATCCTCGCCCCGGGCGACGGTTCGGATCGGGTCCAGGTGATCGACGTGCGTGATCTGTGCGACTGGTGCATACGCCTCGCCGAGCAGCGCACGTTCGGCACGTTCATGGGCCTCGGCCCACTGAACGGTCGCTCGATGGCCGAGATGCTGTACGGCATTGCCGCAGTCACGGCGACGCCGCTGTCCTGGACGTGGGTGCCCTACGAGTTCCTGCAGCAGCATCGCGTGCGGCCGTACGCGGAGATGCCGGTGTGGCGTCCACCGACGCCCGGGTTCGAGGGATTTGCGCGCTTCGATCTCACTCGCGAGGTCGACGCGGGACTGACGTATCGCACGCTCGCCGATACCGCGAGCGCGACGCTCGAGTATCACTACTCGCGGCCCGCCGAACGACAGGCGGCGCTGCGCGCGGGGCTGACGCCGGACAGGGAGGCGGAAGTGCTGCGCGCCTGGCACGCATCGGGATGAGACCGCCGGAGGCGGAATCGGCGCTGGCGCAGCCGCCGCTGATCGGCCGCGACGACGATCTCGCCGCACTGCTGCCCCGACTCGCCGCTGCCGCACGTGGCGCCGGCGGGACCATCGTCCTCGCCGGTGAGGGTGGTGTCGGCAAGACGCGCCTCGCGGAAGTGTTTGCCGATGAAGCGCACCGCCGCGGATTCCGCGTCGCCGCCGGCCGCGCGTTCCCCGTCGAGAGCGGCGTGCCCTACGCGCTGTTCGCAGATGCGTTCATGCCCGTCATCCGTGAGCTGGAGCCCACCGCGCTGGCGACACTCACGCGCGGCGCGGACGCCGAACTGTCCGTCGTGCTGCCTGCGCTCGGCGCGGCATCACGACCGCAATCCGATGATCCCTCGGAGTTGCGCAGCCGCCTGCTCTGGACGGTCGCCGAGTTCGTCCGCGCGCTGTCGCAGCGACAGCCGCTACTGCTGCTGCTCGATGACCTGCACTGGGCAGACCTGTCCTCGCTCGAGCTGCTCCATTTCCTCGCGCGCCACAGCACCGACGCGCGCGTTCTCATCGTATGTACGTGGAACGAGACGGAACGCGGCCGGCGCCCGGAGCTCCGCTCGATCGAGCAGTCGCTCCTGTCGCTCGGTGTGGCGCACGTACACACGGTGCGGCCGCTGACGCGCGAGGAGACCGACGAGCTGGTGCGGCGCGCATTCGCCACGGACGAGACCGTCACGCGGGACTTCGCCGGCCTGCTCTACGGCTGGACGCGCGGCAACGTATTCTTCCTGCGCGAGACGCTCCAGTCGCTCGTCGAGTCGGGCCGGCTGCACCGGCGCGCGGATGGTCAGTGGCTGGGCTGGGAGCTCGCAGAGCTGGAGCTGCCCGGAACCATTCGCGATGCGATCGTCTCGCGGCTGGACCGGCTGAGCGAGTCCGCACGGATCGTAGCGGAAGCCGCCGCCGTGATCGGCACGCGCGTCGAGCACGAGCTGCTCGGCGAGGTGGTGCCGCTCCTGGGGAACCAGCTGCTGAATGCGATCGACGAGCTGCGCCGGTTGCACATTCTCCTCGAGTCGACGCCTGGCGCGGAGCTGCGCTACGACTTCGCGCACCCGCTGTTGCGCCAGGTGCTCTACGCCGAGCTCGGCGCTGCCCGCTGCCGGTCCGTGCATGCGACGATCTCCCAGGTGCTCGAGCAGCGCTACGGCGTCGATGCCGCCGCACACGCGGCCGAGCTCGCGCTCCACTTCGCGCGTGCCGCCGCCGGGCCGCTCCAGCCGAAGGCCGTGCAGTACCTGCACATCGCGGGACGACAGGCGCTCGAGCGGTTCGCCGACCGCGAGGCAGTCGAGTACCTGCGGCTCGCGCGCGACGGCTGGACGGCCGAGTCGGGAGTGCCGCTGACCGCGCTGCTGTCCGATCTCGCACGCGCTCACCTCCGGCTGGGCGAGTCGGACGCCGCCATTGCACTGTGGCGCGAGGCGCTGCCCGCGCAGATCACGCCCGAATCCGCACCTGCCGCCGCCGCGCTGCACCGCAGGCTCGGCCAGGCGTTCTACTGGAGCGGTCGCTATACCGAAGCGCTCGAGCATTACAGCACCGGAATCCGCATCATTGCCGGCGCCCGCACCGGCCAGCCGGAGGCCGTGCTGCGACTCTCGGCCGGCGTGTGCCTGCAGGAGCTCGGCCGCGCGGACGAGGCGAAGCAGGAGATCGAGGAAGCTCGCCGCATCGCCGGAGAGACGGGCGATATTGCACTGCTCGCGCGAGCACACCGCGCGCTCCTCCTGCTGCACATCTGGATCGGTCCCCCCGATGAAGCGCGGTCGCACGGCGCGCGCGCGGCTCAGCTCGCACGGGAAGCGGGCGATGTCTCGACCGAGTTCTTCTCCGAGTGGGGCCTCGCCGTGCTCGAGGGCCTGACGGGCCATGTCGATGCAATGGCCCGCCACCTCGCCGTCACCGAACGCATCGCGGATCAGCGCCGCTCGCCGCTCCTGCGGCTGTGGACGGACGAGCTGTCGATCGAGCTGGCTGCTGCACTCGGCGAATGGGATCGCGGTATCGCCATAGGTGAGCGCGCGATCGGTCTCGCCCGCTCGCTCAACCAGCGCACGCTCCTCCCGCGCCTGCTCGTCTGGACGTCACTGATCTACCTCGGTCGCGGTGATTCCGAGCGCGCGAAGGCCTACATCGATGAGGCGTGGAGCGTCAGCGGCGCCGACGCCGTCGGGGACGGCGCATTCGACGTGCATTCCGTGGTCCCGGCGCACATCGGACGAGCCGCACACCACCTCGTCGCCCGCGAGTTCGCCGAGGCGATCCGCGTTTGTGAGCGCGGGCTCGCCATCGCGGACCGCACCGGATACGCGTTCTGGGCAATGCATCGCCTGCTGCCGATCCTCGCGGAGGCGCACTGCCACCTCTGGGATGTCGAGGGTGCGCTCCGCATCGAGCAGCGCATTCGCAGCGATGCCCAGCGCCTCGGCCATCGCGTCGGACTCGCATGGGCGGACAGCTGCCGGGCACTCGCCGTGTGGCTCGGCGGCGATCCCGCCGGTGCGATCCGGCTCATTCGCGACGCCTGCGCTGCACTCGAGGCGATTCCCATGCTCCCCGACGCCGCTCGACTCCGCCGCCAGCTCGCCGGGCGCCTCGCCGAAACCGGCGACCGCGACGGCGCTCTCGCCGAGCTGCGCCGTGTGCATGACATCTTCGCGCGACTCGGCGCCGAGTCGGAGCTCAGCAAGGCACGCGGTATGTTCCGCGAGATCGGCGCGAAGCCCCCCGCGCGGTCCGTCGCCGCCGGCACCGAGGGCCTCACCTCCCGCGAGATCGAGATTGCACGGATGGTCGCCGATCGCAAATCGAACAAGGCCATCGGAAAGGCGCTCGACATCTCACCGCGCACCGTGAGCACTCACCTGAGCAACATCTTCCGCAAGCTCGAGGTCGGCTCGCGTGGCGAGCTGGCCGATTACGTGCGCCGTCACGGCGTCGAGTGACGCGTTTTTTCCAGACTGGCCCGGCCCTCGAGCTGACGGCCTAAGTTTCATCACTGCAAACATTTAATCTCCGCCACGGCATGCGGCTTGCCCTTTCCTTCCGTGCGGTGCTGACGACGGAGTGATGACTGAACCGCCGGGCGCCCTGGCTCGCAGGCCGGGAGCGCCCGTCGCGTCTTAGGGAAAGGGTGGTTCCTTATGTTCGTTCTCAGGCGGAGCGCGCTGGCCCTCGCGGCCGCAGCGCTCACGGCGGGCGGATGCGCCACTGGTTACGAGACGGCGCGGAGCGAGATGCGGGAGGAGGGCCCGGCCACGATCGAGGTGACGAATCACAACTGGTCGGACATGAACATCTATCTCGTTGTCGACGGCATGCGTCAGCGGCTCGGGACCGTGATGAGCCAGAATCGGCAGACGTTCAAGGTCCCTGCGCATGCGCTGGCGACAGCCGGCCGGGTCCAGCTCCTCGCGGATCCGATCGGCTCGAATCGGGCGTACCTGTCGTCGCCGCTGTTGCTCAGGCTGGGGCAGCAGGTCCAGTGGCAGCTGGAGAACTCGATTCAGCTGTCCAGTCTGCTGGTCCGATAGCGGCTGCACTCCCGTCGCTGCGCGGGCGCAGCCGGGGCACGAATCGTCCCGTGCGACGGGTGTAGCGGGCATACTGCGCGCCGAGGCGCGATGTGAGCAGGCGTCGCTCCTCACGCCGTGCGGTGCGGAACAGCTGTAGGGTGCCGATCGCCAGCAGCGCGAGCGTCCCGGCATGCGGCAGCGCCGCGGCCGCGCCGGCGAGCATCAGGATGAACGCGGTGTAGAATGGGTGCCGGATTCGCGAGTACGGCCCGCACGTGATGAGCCGTGGCGGCGTGTCCTCCTTCTGGTGCCACAGTGAGACCGGCGCGCGATGCACGCCGACCGTGCAACCGACGAGTCCGATCGCGATCGCGAGCAGAGGAACGGCCGCGAGCGTGAGCACGGAGGCGACGCGCGGCGGGAGTGGTGCCGGTGATGCAGCACCCGTCAGTGCGCCGAGCACGAGCCCCGCGTCGGCGAAGAACGGTGCGGCGGTCAGCCACCACTCCCACGACAGGCGCCCCGGCCTGAAGAACGCGACCGGCAGCGCGCCGAGCAGCGCGAATGCACACAGGCACAGCAACAGCGCTGCCGCGTCCATCAGGCCGCGATCCGGAACCCGTACTCGTACAGCAGCTCGCCGTACACACGTGCATCGGCGACCGCGAACTGATCCATGACCGAGCGCAGGTCGACACGGCGGCGCTCGGCTTCGACCTGGAGCCAGTCCGCGACCCATGAGAGGTGACCCTTCTCGTCCTCGATCATCTGCTCGAGTGCGCCACGCACCGCCGCATGCGTGCCCGGGATGCGCGCATGCTGGATGAAGTGACGGAAGACTCGCCGCTCGAAGACCTGCGTCAATGCCAGCACCTGGAAGACGCTCGCGGGCGCACCCACGATGTGGGCGAGCCGACGCTGATAGGTATCGCGCAGCGGATGCGGCTCGCCACCCACCTCGAGGATCGTTTCCGTCCAGAGCTGGGCGTGCCGAACCTCCTCCGCACTGTGTCGCGTCAGATTCAGTGTCAGCTCGGGATCGCGCACGCGCTGCACCAGCTGCCCGAGCACGAGCCCGCCGTGCAGCTCGGATGCACGGTAGAAGTTGAGCCGGCTCAGCTCCGTGGAATCGATCTGCATGCTCGTACCCTCCCGTTAGTGGTCCAGCCCGGCCTTGAGGTGATCGATCAGACGGACGCCGCACAGTCGCTCGATGCGGCGCAGGAACGTGCGGAGCGCCAGAGGATCGCCGTGCATGGCGACCGGCACGGGCCCCTGGAGCGGCTCCTCGCCGAAGTGG
The DNA here is from genome assembly GCA_036374995.1 of Longimicrobiales bacterium. GTDB lineage: Bacteria > Gemmatimonadota > Gemmatimonadetes > Longimicrobiales > RSA9 > SH-MAG3. The sequence goes on from DASUSS010000013.1 coordinate 43,032, forward strand.
CGGAAGGCGGCGGCCGCGTCGAGCACGCGCGGGATCAGCGCGCGGTCCGCACGGATTCGTTTTGCGATCAGGTCCGACGCGCTCTGCGCGTGCCTCACCTCGTCATCGGCGATCACGCGCAGCAGCCGTTCCAACTGCGGCTCGAGCGACTGCTCGCTCAGCCGCCGGAAGAAATACGCGGCGAGGTGCTCGGACAGCATGAACTCGACGAGTCGGCCGATCAGCTCGTTTCCTGCGATCCGGACGACGGCCGCGGGCTCGCGGAGTGCGACGAGCTCGGCCTCGGTGATGGCCGGCTCGTAGTCGATCGCCTCGAGGTACAGGCGCAGTGCGTGGAAGTGCTTGAACCCCTCGTAGGCCTCGAGCGAGAAGCACACGCCCGCGTCGATGTCATCCCACGTGGCATGCATCAGGCGCGCGAGGTTGACCGGGTGGAACGACTCGATGAGTGCCGCCTGCCGCACGGCCGAGAGCACGTCCGGCGTACGCCGGGCCAGGGATCCGTCGATCCGGTCCCATGCGATGACGTCCGCCACGCTCCACGCCGCTCGCTCGGCGGCCGCGGCGTGGCGCGCGTATAGCGAATGCGGACGGGTCAGGCCGGGCACGCGCACCTCCCGTCTGCGGGAGCCGGGATCCGCGCACGCGGTGCAGCCACTGCGAGCGGCCAGTCACACGCGTCGGGGCCGTGCTCGACCAGGACCGCGAGCACCCAGCGCTCCACGCCGAACGCGGCACAGCCCGTCGATGCCGCCGAGCCGTCCGCCAGGCGGATGTCGAATGCGTCGCCGAAGAACTGCGCGTGGTCATTGAATGACGCAGCCGCGATCGTGCGGCCGTCGCCGAGCGGAAGCAGCAGCTCGTGCTTCAGCGACCCGAGCCGCTGCATCAGTGCGCGGCCGCGCGCGCCTGCAGCGAAGAACGGGTCGCTTGCGGCGGCGATGCGGGCCCGCAGCCCGAGCCGCTCCGCGAATTGCCGTGCGGCTGCCATGTACGCCACACGGAACTCCTGAATGTCCGATCCGACACCCGCGCGCACCGCCTCCTGCATCGTGAACGACCAGCCGCGCTCCAACGGCTCGAACCGGCCCGACTCGTAGCGCCAGCAGGTGCCGCCAACGGAGATGCATTCCGTTCCGCTCAGCACGCGCCCCGACAGTGCGGCGTAGACGTGGTAGCACACGGCCGGTTGGAGCGCGATCGGCGCCGGACGCAGCGCATCCAGCGCGCGCGTCTCTGGATCCCGCGCTTCCGCGATGCCCTCCAGCTCTGCTGCATCGCCCACGTGCGCAGCCGCGGTCAGCCACTGCGGAAACGAAGAGAAATATTCCGCTCGCGCGAGCGTGCCGAACGGCAGGGCTGGCGGCACGTGCCACTCCTCGCCGCCGTCGGCCGAGCACAGCTCGCGCAGCGCCGCCGCGACGGCATCCCGCAGCCCCGCCGCGCTGCCGCGGAACGCCGTCAGACCCGGCGCGGGCTGCCACAGCTCACCCCGCCGCATCAGCTCGTGCGTGACCGTTGCCGCAGTGTGCATCATGCCTCCAGGAACGTACGCGCGATGCACTCGACATCGCGGAAATGGTCCATGCGGATCTGCTCGTCGGGGATGCGCCGACCGATCGCCTTCTCCGTCCACGCGATCAGACGCAGGACCCGCAGCGAGTCGATCAGCCCGCCCTCGAACAGCGGCGTGTCCGACCGGATCGTGACACCGGGCGGCGCGATGCGCCGGTTGATCCATGCGGTGGTCTCGCGCACGAACGCCTCCCGGGTCATGCTGCGCTCCGATCCGAGCCCCAGCGCGTCGCGATGAGGTACTCGACGACCCGACCCCAGTACGACTGCACCGGCACCGCGGCAGCACCGAGCATGGCATCCGCGAGAGTGGAGTCGAACCGCTTCGGCAGGGCCAGCTGCGGCACGAAGTGCGACATCGAGCGTGTGATGGTGGTGAGACGAATGTCACCCGTCTCCTCGACGGAGCGCTCGAAGAGTCGATAGGTCCCGAGGTCGGTGAGGGCGGGCCGCAGAATTCCGCGACGGCGCCAGCAGGGATCGCGCGACCAGATGTCGTATGCAATGTCGAGCAGGTCGCCGAGCGCTATCGCGCCGGATCCGGCGCACAGGTGGTAACTGCCCCCTATGGAACCGCTCGCGAACCCGAGCGCGACGGTTCCCTTGATGACGTGCGCCGCAGTCACCAGATCCAGCGGCGTGTCAGCGCTGCCGGGCATCAGCGCACCGAGGCCCGCATGGATCACGCGCAGCGCGCGATGGGCTGCGTTGAACTGGGTTACGGCACCATGGACGTCATCACAGATGATGACGCTCGGCCGGACGATCACGTACGGCAGCCCGCTCGCGCGGACGAGCAGCTCCGCCTCGTACTTCGACTGCTCGTAGCCGTTCACGAAGCCGGCCGTGCCGCTCAGCATCGATTCCGGAATCGCGCCGACGTGTCCACCGGCGACGAACGCGGTGCTGACGTGCACGAATCGCTCGAGGTTCCAGCCGGCCACGAGGGCCAGCAGGTTGCCGGTACCCGCGGTGTTCACGGCCCGCGCATCCGCGAGCGCGCGAGAGAACGTGGTATCGGCCGCCGCGTGCACCACGGCCCGTACGCTGCGCGACAGACGGCCGCGAGTTGCGCTGTCGATGCCGAGGTCCGGCAGTGTCACATCGCCGATTACGGGCGTGATGCGTGTGGCCTCGGCTCCGGATCGGGCGAGCAGCACTCCGGCACTTCCGGGACTGCGCACTAGCGCGTGGACGTGCACGTCGCGGTCGCTCTCCAGCAGCCGCCTCACGACTCCGCCACCGACGAGTCCGGTCGCGCCCGTGACGAGCACTGCGCGCGGCAGCCTGGTTCCGGGGGTCATGGTCACGCCTCCACCGCGAGCGCAGTCCAGTGCGCGCCGTAGCCGTAGGAGAACAGCAGCAGCTTCTGACCCGACGCGATGTCGCCTCGCTCGAGAGCGTCGGCCAGGTTGATGAGGTTGTCGCCCGCGAGCGTGTGCCCGATCCGCGCGATGTTGTGGTCCCAGATCGGCACGGCGGCGAGACCGCACAGCGGACGGAGCACGTCCCAGCTGCGCCGGTTCACGTTGTGCGGGATGATCCAGTCGACGTCGCCGGCGGACCACCCTGCCTGCGCGAGCGTGCACTCGATCACGTGACGCGCCGTCGGGAAGTACGCCGCGATCATCTCGTTGCGCCGCGCGTCGGCGTCCCAGTAGTAGCCCTTCGTGACGTGCTGCGCCGCGACGATCTGCAGCGGACCGTCGTCCCTGCGGAGCAGTACGGCGGCCGCGGCGTCCGACGTGCAGTTCCATATCGCCTCGCGGCCGGCGTCTGCCGGAAAGAACTCGGCACACGTGCAGAGCGCCGTCTCGACGTCCTCGGCGAGGCACAGCGCGCGTGCGACGCGCAGCGCCCCGATCAGCGTGGTGCACGCGAGCTGGTCCACGCCGATCACCATCGCGCGCTCGAGTGCCAGATCGTGCTGCAGCCTCGCACCCGGAAAGAGAAACCGCGCCGTGGTGCGGTGCGCCGCACTGCTCGTCGCCGTGCTGGGCGCCTGCTCGAAGGCCGTCGGCCCCTGGGGTCCGCCGTGAACGAGCAGCCCGACCTCCAATGGGTCGATCCCCGCCCGCTCGATCACCTGCTGACCCGCCCGCACCGCCAGCTCGTAGGGTGTCTCCGCGAGCGCAGTGTGGACCCGGTCGAAGCCGAACCGCTCCAGAACCGCCGGGTCACTCGACAACTGACCGCGCCGCGACAGCTCCTGCACCGTAGCGGTCGCCGCCGGAAGCGCGTAATCGATCGCCACAATGCGTACTCCACCCAGGCGTCGCCCCGGACCGCCGCTGACGGTACCCAGCCGTGTGATCATCCTTCGCGTTCGACTCCCTTCGCCACGGCCGCCACAACGGCGCCGTGTCCGAGGAATCTCGCGCAGTGCACCTGTGTGCTCGATCGGGTGATTGACGTAGGCGGGCTGCCGGAAGTACGTAGTCGCGGACGCGGCGCGGCGGCGGACGCGGCACCAGATTTCAGAATTGGCCTGCCCGAGCATGCCGGCGCCCCGCCACCGGCACCGACCGCCGGGGCCGGGCGCCGCTCCGCGGCGCGGAAACGCCCTGCCAGCACCCCGTGACGGGGCGTACCGGGGGCGTTCCCATGGCGCCGGCGGTCATTTCTGAAATCTGGTGCCGCGTCCGCCGGGGTTTACCCGTCCGCCGGGGTTTACCGTCCGCGGCCTGCCCCCCATATTCGGAACTTCGCCCCCGACACCTCAGTGGAATCCACCTCAGGACGGCCCCGATGCTTCGTCTCCGCACCTCGTTGCCGCTCGCGACGACACTCCTCCTCGCTGGCGCTCCGCTCGCCGCTCAGATGGAACCGGGCGCACTCCGGCAGCTGGAGCACGACGATTACGACACCTGGAACCGGATCGGCGCGCAGGCGCTGTCCGATGACGGCCGCTGGGCGCTGTTCGCGCTCACGTCCGAGGCGAATGACGGCACGTTGACGGTCGTCGACCTCGCGGGCGGCGCGCGCCACGTCGTGGAGCGTGCCGTGGATCCGGTCTTCTCCGACGACAGCCGGTTCGTCGCGTTCACCATCAAGCCGACGAAAGCCGCGCTGGAGGAGGCGAGGAAGAAGAAGACGCCACCCGCACGCATGCCGGCCGACACGCTCGGCATGCTCGATCTGCGCAGCGGACAGGTCACGCGCGTGCCGCGCACGCGCAGCTTCCGCATGCCCGAAGAGGCGGGCGGCTGGATCGCGTATCAGCTCGGGCGCGCGCCGGAGGAGCGGGGTGACTCGGCGGCGGACAGCACCCGTGCCGCTCCCGGCGCCGTGCAGCCGCAGCCGGTGGAGCCCGGGCGGATGCCCGAGCCGCCGATCGGCCAGCCGAGGACGGACACGGCGAAGGCGCCGCCGGAACGCAAGCGCGAGGAGGGTTACGCGGTCGTGCTGCGCAATCTCGGCACGGGCGAGGAGCGTCGCATCGAGGATGTCGTGACGTACCTGTTCGCGAAGGATGGCTCGCGTCTCCTGTACTCGCGCTCGAACGAGGTGGGCGATGCCGATGGTGTGTACGTCATGGATACGCGAACCGGCACCGTGACCACGCTCCGTGCCGGGAAGGGCGAGTACAAGCAGCTCGCGGTCGACGATGCAGGCCGCCAGGTCGCGTTCCTGTCCAATGTCGACGAGTTCACACAGGAGCACCCGAGCTGGGTGCTGTACTACTGGGACGGCCGCGCCGCGGCCGCGCGCGTCGCCGCCACGCCCGCGACGAACGGCGTCGCGGACGGCTGGTGGATCTCGGACAACGGCGCGCTCCGCTTCTCACCGAACGGCCAGCGGCTGTTCTTCGGGACCGCGCCGCGGCCGGCGCCGGAGCCGGAAGACAGTGTGGACACGGACGAGAAGGTCACCCTCGACATATGGAACTGGAAGGACCCGCTCATCCAGCCGATGCAGCTGCGTCAGCTCGACGAGGAGCGACGTCGCACGTATGACGCGGTCCTGCACGTGCGCGACGGCCGCGTCGTCCAGCTCGAGCGGCCGGAAGTCCCCAATGTGAACGTCGCGCTGCGTGGTGACGGCGCCTTCGGCATCGGCACATCGAACCTGCCCTACCGACAGGAGATCTCCTGGGGAGAGAGTGGCAACGATGTCTATGTCGTCGACCTCGGGGACGGCGATGCCACGCGGATCATCGAATACAACCGCGGCAACGCGTCGCTCTCGCCGGAGGGCAGGTACCTGACCTGGTTCGACGGCGAACGGCAGGCGTGGTTCGCGATGGATGTCCGCTCGCGGAGCACGGTGAACATCTCCGAGCGCATTCCTCATGCAGTGCACGACGAGGAGCACGACGCGCCATCGCTGCCGCGTTCCTACGGCAGCGCGGGCTGGACGGAGGACGATGCACGCTTCCTGGTCTACGACCGCCACGACATCTGGGCCGTCGACCCGACCGGGCGTGCGGAGCCGCGCAGCATCACGGAAGGTGCAGGTCGCCGTGAGAACCTGCGGCTGCGCTACGTGCGCCTCGACCCGGACGAGCAGGCGATCGATCCGTCGCGCGACATGCTGCTGTCCGCGTTCGACCTGTGGACGAAGGAGGGCGGCTTCTATCGCGACCGCGTGAACGGCACACGGCCACCTGAGCCCGTGATCATGGCCGACAAGCGCTTCGGCACGCCGCGCAAGGCGGAGGACGCGAACACCGTGCTGTTCACACGCAGCGATTTCCGCGAGTTCCCCGACCTCTGGGTCTCCGATCTGGACTTCGGCAACGCGCGGAAGATCAGCGACGCGAATCCGCAGCAGGCGGAGTACCGTTGGGGCACCGCCGAGCTCGTCGACTGGCGCTCCGCGGATGGCGAGGTGCTGCAGGGCGTGCTGTACCGGCCGGACGGCTTCGACCCGTCACGGAAGTACCCGATGATGGTCTATTTCTACGAGCGCCTGTCCGACAACCTGCACGGCCACGTCGTGCCCGCCGCCGGCAGCTCCAGCATCAACATCAGCTTCTATGTGAGCCGCGGCTACCTCGTGTTCACTCCCGACATCCCCTATCGCGTCGGCTACCCCGGCGAGAGCGCATTCAAGGCCGTGGTGCCCGGCGTGCTGAGCCTGGTCGCGCGCGGTTTCGTCGACGAGGACCGCATCGGCGTCCAGGGCCATTCCTGGGGCGGCTACCAGATCGCCTACCTCGTCACCAAGACCGATATCTTCCGCGCGGCCGAGGCGGGCGCACCGGTGGCGAACATGGTGAGCGCGTACGGCGGCATCCGCTGGGAGTCCGGCATGAGCCGCATGTTCCAGTACGAGAAGACGCAGTCCCGCCTCGGCGGATCGCTCTGGGAAGCGCCGATGCGGTTCATCGAGAACTCACCGATCTTCTGGGCCGACAAGGTCAACACGCCACTCCTCATGATGCACAATGACGAGGACGGCGCCGTCCCATGGGAGCAGGGGATCGAGTACTTCGTCGCGCTGCGCCGGCTCGGCAAGCCCGTCTGGATGCTGAACTACAACGGCGAGGCGCACGGACTGCGCAAGGAAGCGAATCGGAAGGACTGGGCGGTGCGCATGCAGCAGTTCTTCGACCACTACCTGATGGACGCGCCGCCGCCGGTCTGGCTCGAGGAGGGTGTCCCGGCCACGGAGAAGGGGCGCAATCTCGGCCTCGAGCTGGTCACGAAGCCGATCACGAACGACTGACGCGGACCAGGCACCAGATTTCAGTTCTGGCGCACATGCACACGGAAACGCCCCGCTGCCGGCTCGCAGCGGGGCGTTCTCCATGGCGATCGCGGTCAGAACTGAAATCTGGTGCCTGGTCCGCCAACCCAGCGGGAAACACTCGCCACGCTGTCCACCCGCTCCTCCAATGCCCGCAGAGTCGCGGGCGCACCGCCACACCCATGGTCGTGCTCGATCCGCTTCGTGCGGCCATCGACGCGCAGCGTCGTGATCACGGTGGGCGCATCGGTGTGATAGGGACCGCACCCCTTCGCGTCCATCGTGTAGTCGTCGTCCAGCTCGAGGAAGCCGGCGTCGACGAGCTCGTTCATGAGTGCGGCCGCGGCCGCATCACCGATCGTTGCCGTCGCCGTGCCCACGGTATCGACGTGCTGGACACCGGTGAACGTCACGGTGCCGTCGGCGGCGATCACGACGGTGTAGACGGGACACGTGCCGAAGCACGGTCGGCGCTCGAGCGTCACCTGCGAGTCGCCGCTCACGACATCGGATCGAGGCAGATCGTTTCCCGTGCCGTTCTGTGCGGGCGTGCACGCGCCGGCGGCGAGTGCGGCGAGCACCGCGGCCGCGGCCGTGACGCGCCTCATCGCGCCACCACGGACCGTCGCGCCGTGGTCCTCACGCCGTTCGACAGTGTGACCTCGAGCTCCTGCGCGGTCGTGCCGACCCGGACATCGCCGCCGCGCGCGAGCGAGATGATGTCGCCGCTGCGCGCATCGCGCACGACCGCGATCGGACTGGCCGCAGCGTCCCATTCGATGCGCACGCTGCTCGCGCCCTCGCGTGTCGCGCGCACGTCGTCGCGCGCACCGGCGGTCGCGGTCTCGCGACGCACTCCCTCCACACCACCACCGCGCAGCCGCAGCTCGCGCGGTACGCCGCGCAGTGATCGCAGTGGTACTGCCCACGCGAAGTGCTGCACGTCTTCCATGTGATCGAGCTCGAGCGCATCGAACGAGATGTCCAGCACCGTTGCACCGCCCGCATCCGTTCCGGTCAACCGATACTTCCCGCGGCCGCGCGGCACGGATGGCGGGGCAATGGCCTCGAATGCCGGCTCCAGCACGACGCCGTCCGGCGAGATGCGGCCCCAGATGATCAGCGACGGCTCCGGCGCCCCGGCGAGGCCGGGCTGTGCAGCGTGGAACGCGAGCACGGCCTCGTACGTGTAGTCGCTCGCCCAGTACGGCTGGCAGTACGACATGATGTCCTGGTGCGTGTCCGCCGAGGCGAGCGTGTTGTAGCGCTTGTCCCAGCCGTGGTACCCGAGCGCTCCGGGCCTCTCGGAGTGCGGGTAGTCGGGGTCCGTGCCGCTGGGACCGCCGCACGCGACGTGGCGCCGGCCGAAGTTGTGACCCCACTCGTGCGCGACGGTCTCCGCGCGCCAGTTCGGCCACTCGACACCGAGCGCGGCCGGAAAGCCGATGTAGCCGAGTCCCGTACCGCCGTTCGAGTAGGCCGGCTTGATGACGCCGTAGTAGTACCGGTCGCTCCCGTCCGATGCCCGCAGCGCGAGGACCTCGTTCAGCAGCCGGCTCCACACTGTGTCGTACTGCGACGGCAGTGCTTTGTCGAACGAGTAGGGCGCGCGAACATCGACATCGATGCCCGGGAACGGGTAGATCGCGTCGGCCAGCGTGATGTACGTGTGCTTGTTGGCCTCGCTCACATCGCCGAGCGAGTCGTTCGCCACCTGGCGCACGGGCACCAGGCGCGCGCGCAGCACCGACGCATTGCGGACATCGAGCGGCAGGGGCGTGCCTGACACCGGGAAGCTGTTGTCGGACTCGTTCGTCTCCGCGACTGCGTTCGCAGGATCGATATCCACGAGCAGCGACACTCCGGGCTGGATCAGGCTCGCCGGCAGCAGCACGTTCCATGTCGCCGTGAGCTCGCCCTCGTCGTTGACGATCGGGACTTCCGCGGCCGGCGCGGTGATCGTGCGCGTGTCGACGAGCGTACCGTTCTGATAGACGCGCACGCGGACATCGGGCGTCTCCGTGTTCAGCGCGTTCGCACGGGCGAGCACCCTCACGAGACCGTCGCGCCCGGCGACGAGCGGGACGGAGCCGGTCGGCCGCTGCACGCTCTGCGTGATGTATGCACCGGCAATGTCTAGATTGAAGCCACTCGGCGGCGCGTAGGCGACGGTCACGTCGGCGAGCCCGTTCGACGCCACATCGACCTGCTGCGTTCCGGGCGATGCACTGTAGATGCTCGCATTGTCGAGCACGTGGTACGCGGTGACCGTGTAGCGGCCGGGCATGAGGCCGGGGATGCTGTCGGACGCGGTGATCGCGCGGCTGTAGCTGCCGTCGTTCGAGAGTGTGATGCCTGCGGCCACGCCCTGCGGCAGGCCGGTCACCGCCACGCGCACACTCCCGCCGATGATGTACGACGCGCGCAGCGTGACGCTGGTGTAAGCGGTGAACGCATCCAGCAGCACGTACCAGTCACCCGCCACGGGTGTCTGGACGGTGCAGCTCTCGCTCGACTGGGGCGTTATCGAGCGGCACTCGTACGACCGCGTGGACGGCAGGGCACCGGCCGCAATGTAGAGATCGACATCGTTGCTCGTCGGACCGCTGGCCGTGACCGTGAGCTTCGTCGTGTTCGGCGGCACGGGGATCCGGAAGAACCGGTTCTCGCCCTCGTTAGCCGCGAGGCCGCTCACGGGCGTGTCGTTGTCGAGCTGCGTGATGTCACCGGGCGACACGGCTGTCGCGGTGAACCGGGCGGTGGCGGGCGTACCGGCGACGGTCGCGTCGAGTGTCTGTACGCCCGTACCCGTGCCGAGCGTCCAGTCGGCCTGTGCGACGCCGTTCACGTTCGTGAGCGCGGTCGGCGACGAGACGGTACCGGAGCTCGGGTTGAACGTCACCGTCGTCGCGCTGACCGCATTGCCGTAGCCGTCGTTCACGCGGACGCGCAGGCGGTCTGCGAGCTGGAGCGTGGGCAGGCCGATCTGCGCCTCACCGGACACGATCACCATCTGCTCCGGCGGGCCGGGCCGCGCCGTGGCCGTCGCGACCGCCGGCGAGACGCCCTCCACGCTTGCATTCAGCCGGTTCTGCCCGGAGGTCGTTCCGAGCGTCCACTGCACCTGTGCTCGGCCGGTGCGATCCGTCTTCGTGGTCTGCTGACTGATCGAGCCGCCGCCGTTCGCGATCGTCCACGATACCGTCAGTCCCCGGACCGGTTTGCCATCGACGTCCTTGACCTCGACGACGATCGGCTCCGGCAGCGCCGACCCCACGGACGCGATCTGGCCGCCGCCCGAGACGATGGCAATGCTGGTGGGTGTGCGCGGTCCGGTCGGATCGCCGCACGAGACGATGGCGAGAATGGACACGGCGGCCAGCAGGCTGCGGCCCGGCCGGATGCTGCGCATGCGTTTTCCCTGGATGATGCCTGTGGTAGCCGGGGTCGTCAGAGCAATATACCCGTGGACGTGAAGAAAAGAGCCGCCTGCTTGACGGCTCCGCCCGTAAGCCGCTCCCATGCCGCAGCATAGAGCGCGAGCTGACCGCGATAGCGGCGCATCAGGTCAGCGGGAATCCGCTCGCCCGCCGCATCGCTCTTGTAGTCGACGATCACCCAGCCGTCGGGCTCCTCGAATACTAAGTCGATGCGGCCGTCCACGAGTTCCAGGGCGGGACCGTCGGCCTCCGGCGGTGCCCCGGTGATGCCGGCGTACTCGGCCGCGCTGAACCGCGCGGCAAACGGGACCTCGACCAGCATTCGGCGTGCCTGCTGCGCCCGGGCCCAGACCTCCGAGGCGAGCACCGCCTGCACGATCGTGACCAGCTCCTCCAGCTCATCAGGCTCGCCATCAGCGCCAACGAAATCATGGGCCAGGAGCACGTTACGGCACGCCAGCCGCAGATCCTCGCCGCGCAGTCCGCGCGCCGCGGCCTGGAGCGCGTCGTGCACCGCCGTGCCCCATTCCGTCCCGCGCGCCGCCGCCGGAGCTCCCGCCTCCGCGGCAATCAACCGCGGCGACTCCCCCTCGATCATGACCTCGCGCTTGCGATCCGTGACCGCGCCGGCCCGGTACGTGGGCCGTCCGTGTGCCGCACGCCGCCCGGCGACCTCGTCGAAGGCCGCGCGCATCTCCGCACCCGTGGCGGTGAGCTCCTCGCGTCGCACTACGGTCGGCTGCGGCAGGACGAGCCCGGCCCCGTTCTGGCGCAACCATTCGTAGTACATGCGCCACGGCGAGGGGCTGTTGGGGTTGGCCGCACAGCCGATGATCAGCTCCTGCGCCGCGCGCGTCGCGGCGACGTACAGCAGCCGCTCGTCCTCCGCGCGGGCAAACCGCATCTCCTCGGCGGCATGGTCGTCCCAGTCGGCGGGCTGCGCCAGCGTGATGACCTGGTTCTGGCCCCGGCGCTCGGTCACGGTCGCGTAGCCGAGCGCGCGGCCGTGCTCGTCGCGTACCACCCGCGAGGATGGCGGCGGCGACCAGTCGCCGAACGGCATCGCGAGGATCACCACGGGCGACTCGAGCCCTTTCGCCTTGTGGAGGTTCATCACCCGCACCACATCGCTCCTGCCCGGCTCGAGCGGCGCCTCGCTCTCATCCTCGTCCAGCGCGGCATCCAGCGTGGCGATCGCACCCGCGAGCGAGGCGTCGCCGGCCAGCGCGGCCGCGCGCACGGCGTCGAGAGCGAAGAGCAGTGCACCCGCACGCGTCTCGCCCAGATCGCCGGACGCGGCGAACGGCAGCAGTCCCAGCCGTTCGACAATGCCGGCCACCGCCACGTCGGCCGGCTGCTCGCGCGTGCTGCGCCAGAACTCGTGCAGACGATGGAGTGCGCGCTCCACATCGGTTTCGGGATCGTCCCACGCATTCGTGAATGAGAACGGGACGCGCACGCGCGCCGCGCCATCCGGCGCCCACTTCTCCGCATGCTGCACGAGCCGCTCGTAATCCAGGCCGGAGAAGAGCCCGACGAGCGCCGCGATCGTGAGCGTCGGATCGCCCGGGTCCGCGAGTGCGCGCAGCAGCAGCCGCAGCTCCTCGAGCTCGATGCTGTCCGGCCCACCGACGCCGGCGCCCGTGACCTGCACCGGCACGTTCCGCTGCTCGAGCGCCGACGCGTACCGTGCCAGCCACTTCGTGTTCGGAGTGATCAGCAGGAAGTCACCGGGCCGGCGCTCGCCGCTCGCGATCCGCTCCGCGATGTACGTCGCGACGCGATCGGAGTCCTGTCGCGCCAGCTGCGGCACACGGCTGTTCACGGGGTCATCCAGCTCGTACCAGTAGACCCCTTCCCGATCGCCGCCCATCGTCGAGCGCGGCTGCACGCGCATCGGCGCATAGCGCGCCTGGACATCCGTGCTCTCCGCCGGGAACCGCTGCTCGAAGATCGAGTTGACGAAGACCTCGATCGGCTTCCGCGATCGGAAGTTCGCCGTGAGCTCGACCACCGCACCGAACTGATCGAAGCGATGCTTCACCTGCTGGTACAGCATCATGTCCGCGCGCCGGAACCGGTAGATGCTCTGCTTCGGGTCGCCGACCACGAACAGTGCACCCGGTCGCGGCGTGAGATGTCGCCACGACGCGAACGGGGGCCGCCACTCGCGCGGCGTCTCGACGCCCGGCGTATGCTCGAAGATGTCCAGCTCCTCGTCGCTCGCGAGCAGGAACAGCACCTCCGCCTGGATCGGGTCCGTGTCCTGGAACTCGTCGACGAGCAGGTATCGATAGCGGTCGCTCAGCTCGCGCCGTGCCGCCGGACTGTCGCGCAGCAGCCGCGCCGCGAACATCAGCAGGTCCTGGAAATTCAGCGTGCCCGCGCGAATCCGCTCCCGCTCGTACGCCTGTGCGGCGCGGCGCGCGAACGAGAGCGCGATGGGGTAGCGGAACGCCCACCACTGCCGCAGCAGAGCGTTCACGGCGCCACCGTCCTCGAACAGCTCCACGAGCTCGCGCTCCAGCTCCTTCGCGACATCGCCGTTCGCCCACCGCTTCTTCGTCGCCTTGAACGATGACGGGCGCAGCTCGGCGAGGATGTCGAGAAGTCGCGCGTCCCGCGTCCAGCCGAGCACGAACCGGTGGAACCGGAGCATGCGTAGCGAGTTCTGGAGCCGGTCCCAGCCGTCGCGCGGCTCCTCCTGCGGCAGGTACGAAGCCGCCCGGTCCATGATGTCCTCGATGCGCCGGCGCACGAAGCCGGCGTTCGGCCGCTCGGCGCCCTCGGCGGGATACTCCACATCGGGCTGCCCGACGAGCTCCTCGAACAGGCCGAACAGCTGCTGCGGTGCGAGACCGATATCACCGAGCTGCGCGAGCGATGCGTCGCCTTCCGCCGCGAGCCGTTCCAGGTGCAGGTTCCAGAACTCGCGACGCAGCCGCGTCTCTTCCGCACCCAGCGTCTCGCGGAACGCGGGGTCGAGCCCCGCGTCGAGCGGCCGTTCGCGCAGCAGTCGCGCGCAGAAGGCGTGGATGGTACCGAGGAATGCGCGGTCGATCTCGCGCAGCGCCGCATCGACCCGCACCGCGGTTTCCGTGTCGCCGGACGCGAGCGCCGCGCGCAGCTCGCGCTCCAGTGCGGTCTGGAAGCGTTCGCGCAGCTCGGCGGCGGCCTTCCGGGTAAACGTCACGGCCGCGAGCTGATGCGCCGCCGCGGTCCCCGTCCGCACCAGGGCCACCATGCGCCGCACCATCTCCGTGGTCTTGCCCGCACCCGCACCCGCCTCGACGAGCAGGTTGCGCGTCAGGTCGGTCTGGATGATGTGGCGCGCCGCGGCATCCGGGAGGAGCGGAGCCGGATGCGGCTCCGGCTCGGGCATGCCGAACAGGCTCAGCTGATCCGTCATCGCCGGATCCTGCGCAGCAGGTCCGCAGAGTCTCCGCTCGCCTCGCGCGACCAGTCCGCGAGCGGCGAATCGACCTTGCCGTACGCGTCCACGCTGACGCGGCAAGCCTGGGCGAAATCGCAGAACCGGCAGTCATCCGACTGGTTCGTCGGAATGAACCAGCCGTTCGCCACGAGCTCGAGCAGGTCCGCGACCAGCGCGAGACCATCGCGCAGTTCCTCGCGCGTGTAGCTCGCGCGATGATTCTCGGCGCGACGCGTCGGAAAGTGGTATTCCGCCCGCGCGACCTCCGCATCGAACAGACGCCTCGCCGCCTCCGTGTACAGCACGTGCTGCAGCCGCCGTCCGCCATCGTACGTGCCGCTCTTCCCGCCGTAGCGAAGACTGCTTCCCGTCTTGTAGTCGATGACGACGAGCCGTCCGTCATCGAGACGATCCACGCGGTCGATCGCACCGTTGAGGTGGATCACGCGTCCATCGGGCAGCGCGATCGGGACGGGAGGCGCGGCATCACGGCCGAACTTCCGCTCGAGCGCGATGAACCGCGCTCCATCATCGCGCACCATGGCGACGAACGCCCGCGCGTCCTCGCGCAGTGCGGCACACTCGGCAGTGAAGACGGCACCGCCCGGCGGCGGCAGCCGATCACGCCAGCGCTCGATCTCCTCGTCGAGGATCTCGAGGACGAACGTCTCGAACGCGGGGTCGTCGATGGGAATACCGCGCTCCAGAACGGCCCCCAGCGATCGCTCGTACACCGCGTGCATGAGCGCGCCCTTCTCGATGGGCGGCAGCCACTGCTCCGGCGAGATCTGCGGGTCATCCGGCTTCTTCACGCGGAGCACGTACCGCAGGAGGTATCGGTGTGCGCAGCTGCCGAGCGCCTGGAGCTGCGTCGGCGATACGACGCGGAGCGCGTTGTCCCGCGGATCGAGCTGCGGCCGCGGCGTGATTGCGCCGTGAAAGGGCGTCGCGCTGTCACTCCGCAGCCGCGTCTTCCACGCCGTCACACCGGCCTCGAGGTGAGGATACGTGGCGCACACGGCCGTGACGCCGCGCCGGAGTGCGCCATTGTGCGCGAGCGCGTTCAGCCACACATCGTCCGCATCGAGCAGCGCCGTGCCACGCGGTACCGCCGAGGCGGCCGGCGCGGCGGCCGCGTGCAACGCCTCGTAGTCCGCTGCGGGATCGCCGGAGAGCAGGCGATACGCCTGGAGCAGTTCGGCGGCCGGCGCGACGCCGCGACCCTCGACGGCATCCCACGTCGCATAGCTGAACGTCACGCGGCCGCGCAGCCGCGCGACCATTGCCCCGAACGCATGCCGCCTTTCCTCGATCCGCTCCGCCGCCGTCGGCAGCGCGGGCGTCTGCTGCCCGGCGGTGAGCCGCCGTCGATCGTCATCGACGAGCAGGGCGTCACCGCCGCCTGCGCCGGGAAAGCGCGCGGCGTCGAGTCCGACGACGAAAGTCGCGCGCCGCGCGGCGAAGCCGCCGTGCTCGAGATCGCTCAGGTGGAGGTGGCCGCCGGTCGATGTCCACGGCGAGCCGCCATCGGCCTCGGGCGCGGGCACGCGGGCCGAGAGCTTCGTGGTGAGAACCGCGATGGCCGCCGACAGCGTGGTGGCGCGCGTGAGCGATGTCGCGATGCGCTCGAGCCGGATGCGCATCTCCGCACGCGCCATCTCGTCCACTGCGGCGGAACCGGGCACGAGCTCGACGAGCACGAGCAGCCCGCGCGCCAGATCGGCCGGCGAGACGAGCACATCGTGCACGCCCGTGCGCGCGGGCACCGCCGGCGTCGCGTCCAGCAGCGGTCGCACGACGCGTGACAACGCAGCGATCTCCGCGGCCTCGCGCGCGCGGTCCTCCGCATACTCCTGCGGCGTGCGCTCGTCCTCCGCAGACTGCGGCGCCTCGATGATCCGCTCGCGCCGCGCGAGCGCGCTCTCGTAGCGCTCGCGACCGCGGCCGATCCGCAGCGACCGCAGCCGCCGCGCGAGCGCCACGCCGGTCACGTCGCGGTCCGGTGACGCGATGTCGCCACGCTCGAGCATCTGGCGGAGCACGTCCGCCGGGAAGCCCTGCTCCACCCACTCCAGGTATTTCGCGACCGCGCGGCCCGGCCGCGTGCGCGTCACCGGGAGTCCTGCTGCATAGCTGACCGGCACGCCGAGTCGCTGCGCCAGTGCGTCCAGCGCGACGCCGTACACGTTCGCATCCGTCGCGATGATCTCGACTTCGTCCCACTGGAGACCCGCGGCCATGATCCGCCGCAGCACCTCCCGCAGTTCCGTCGACACCGACGTCGCCGCGAATACATCGAGAACGACGTCGGCGCCGGCCCGTTCACTCGCCGAATCCGCGTTCGCGGTGCGCGCCCAGCCGGCGACGTCGTGCAGCCACGACAGCGGCGTTGCACCGGCGCGCAACGCATCATCCGGCGGTTCGATCGCCCCGGCGAGCCACGCCTCGGGATGGCGCAGGCCGAACACCGGATCCGCATCGAGGACTTCGGCGCCGCGCTCGATCAGCGCGTCCAGGAACCGACCCTCCAGGCCGCGCGTGCTCTGACCCGTGACGAGATACGTGCAACCCGAGGGGGCGGCGGCGCCAATGCCCAGCCTTGCAGCGGCACGCGCGAAGATGCGCGCACGGTCCACGCGCCCGCTCTCGCGCAGGCGGCGCTCGTACTCGTCCAGGATCCGGGCGATCTGCGCACGCTTGTCCTCGTCGCGGAACCGCGCCCGCTCCAGCGCCGGTGCATCGATGCCGCCCATGCGCAGCGCCTGAACCGACCGGGCGACTGCCTGGCGGAGCCCCACACCCTCCGCGAGATCCGCCAGCCGGCCGTCGGCCCGGTCGAGCACCGCGTCGATCGCGGCATCGAGCAGGCTCAGCTCGTCGAAACCATCACTGACCTTCAGCCCCTCCGCCGCGAGCTCATCCTCCACCAGCTCCTGCGCCAGTCGCACCGGCGTGGTCACCTCGAAGCCGATCCACGAGCAGCCGCGCGCAGCGAGCGCGCGCAGCAGCTCACGGCCGATGCCCGCGCGCCGGCAGACCAGCAGCTTGCGCTCGTACGGATGCGCGGCGGCGGCCGCCGCCAGCGCAGCGAGCGCCCGGGGCATCGATTCGGAAGAGGTTGTGTTCGGGATCGAAGACTCCATGCTGCGACGATTGCGGGCCGCACTCAGTATAACGGCACCCGGTGACAACGCGAATGATCGGATCGGCCGACGTCTTTCCCTGCGCAGCGCTGCTGCCGATCTTGCGGCTCGGACCGATCTCCTGCGAGACCCGAATGAGCCTGCGCATCGTCGTGACCCGCCCGATCCCCGAGGCCGGACTCCGCATGCTTCGCGAGTCCGGCGCAGCGATCGAGATCGTGCAGCCGGAGCCGGACACGGCCGTGGATCGGGCCGCGCTGCTCGACGCGGCTGCCCGCGCCGACGTGCTCGTCGCGCTCCTCACCGAGCCGATCGACGGGACTGTCCTCGCGCGCGCGGTACGGCTGCGCGGCATTGCCAACTACGCCGTCGGCTTCAACAACGTCGACGTCGCGGCCGCGACCCGGCTCGGGATACCGGTCACGAACACGCCCGGTGTGCTGACGGAGACGACGGCGGACCTGACGTGGGCTCTGCTGCTCGCGTCCGCGCGGCGCATACCGCAGGCGCACGACTACACGGTCGGCGGCTCCTACCGGATCTGGGGACCGGAGCTGTGGCTGGGCGACGATGTGGGACGCGGTGCGGACGGCGAGCCGCGCACGCTCGGCATTGTCGGCTTCGGCAGGATCGGACAGGCCGTCGCGCGACGCGCGCGCGGCTTCGACATGCGCGTCGTTGCATACGACCCCTACATGCGCGACACCATCGACGCATCACCCGACGTCGGCTGGTCTGAGCTCGATGCGCTGCTCGAGCGGAGCGATTTCGTCACACTGCACGCGCTGCTCACCGCCGAGACACACCATCTGATCGGCGAACGCGAGCTCCGACGGATGAAGACCACCGCGCATCTGATCAACGTCGCGCGCGGCGAGTTGGTCGACGAGGCGATGCTCGTGCGCGCGCTGCGCGAGCGCTGGATCGCGGGCGCCGCGCTCGATGTCTACGAGCGCGAACCGGCCATGGCCGAGGGCCTCGCGGCCTGTGACAATGCCGTGCTCGTGCCGCACATCGGCAGTGCGACGCACGGCACCCGTAACCGCATGGCAACCATGGCCGCGACGAACGCCATCGCTCACCTGAACCTTCAGCGCGCGCCGAACATCGTGAATCCCGAGGTCTACGACTCGCCCCGATACATCCAGCGCTCGAGCGGCTCCGCCACATGAGCGAGGTCGACGCACGTGCGGAACGCCGCGCAGCCGACGCCGAGGCGATCCTGCGCGCTGCCATCGCCGCCGCCGATCCCGCGCCGCACGTTCGCGCGGCCCTCGCCGCGGCTCCCGCTCTCGCCGCTGCCCCGCGGCTCCACCTGCTCGCGCTCGGCAAGGCCGCCGCCGTCATGACGCGCACGGCTCTCGACGCGCTGCCCCGTGCACCGCAGGACGCGCTCGTCATCGTTCCCCGCGGGACCGAGGCCGCGTTCGGTCCGGGAGTTCGCGTCCTGCACGCCGGCCACCCGGTTCCGGACGCGACGAGCCTCGCGGCGGGTGAGGCGGCCGTCGGGCTGCTCACGGCCGCCGGCCGCGATGACCTCGTGCTCGCGCTCGTATCGGGCGGCGCATCATCGCTGTGCACGCTGCCGCTCGAT
Organism: Longimicrobiales bacterium; assembly: GCA_036374995.1. GTDB lineage: Bacteria > Gemmatimonadota > Gemmatimonadetes > Longimicrobiales > RSA9 > SH-MAG3. Next base: position 61,908 of record DASUSS010000013.1, read on the forward strand.
GGCATTGGCATCGATGAGTATGCGGGACTCGTCCGGGCCCTGCTCCAGGCGGGAGCCGATATCACGGAGCTCAATACGGTACGCGCACACATCGACCTGCTGAAGGGCGGGGGCATGGCCCGGCTCGCCGCGCCGGCACGCGTGTTCGCGCTGCTGATCTCGGACGTGGTACACAGCCCGCTCCATGTCATCGCGTCCGGCCCGTTCTCTCCGCCCGTGACGACTCCGAGCGCTGCTCTCGGCGTGCTCGAGAAGTACGGCCTGGAGGCGGCCGCGCCCGGCGCACTGAGAGCCGGTCTCGAAGCGTCGCCGATCGGCTACGAACACGTGACGGTCCGGGTCATCCTCGACAACCGCACTGCCATCGGCGGTGCCGCACGTGCAGCGGCGCAGCTCGGCTACGACGTCTTTGTCGACGAGCAGCCGCTGACCGGCCCTTCACGCGATGCGGCCGCGCACATCGTGTCCCGGGCGATCGGCACTGCGGAATCGCTGGTATCTTCGGACACTCGGATGTGCCTGTTGTGGGGCGGGGAAACGACTGTGGTGGTGAGCGGTGCGGGCACTGGCGGCAGGAATCAGGAGCTGGCGTTGAAGGCCGCGGTCGCACTGCGCGGCGTCGCGCGCATCACGGTCGGCTCCATCGGGACGGATGGCGTCGACGGACCTACGGACGCGGCGGGAGCGGTCGCGGACGGCGGAACGTGCGCGCGCGGCGCCCACGCAGGCCGCGACGCCGAGCTCTCACTTCAGCACAACGACAGCCATACGTTCTTCGCGCACGCGGGCGGTCTCATCCGGACCGGAGCGACCGGCACGAACGTCATGGACGTGCAGGTCGCACTCGTCGATCCGCCCTACTCGTAGCCGCGCAGCCGCTGATACAGCGTGATCTGTTCGCCGGTCAGCAGTGCAGTCTGCTCGATGTGCGCGCGCAGGTGGACGGCGCGCAGACGCCCGTTCAGCAGCGCAACCTTACCGGTGAGCTCGTCGAGCGTCTGTGCGTCGATGTGGCGGTGCGCAAAACGCCTGTCCAGCTCCCGCTCCAGTTCCACGATCTGCTCGCCGAGTGCGGTCGCTTCGCGTTGCATCCCGTCGAAGATCCGCGACGTCGCCTCGCGCTGCGCCTCCGTCAGCCGGAGCTGGTCCGCCAGCTCGAGCACATGGCGCGGGCCGGGATGACCGTTGAGCTCCGCCGCGAGGGCGAACCCCATGCCGGCGCCCGTCAGATAGTCCTGCACGGCAGCGGAATCCAGCGCCTTGATGTCGCGCGACTGCATCCCGGAATACGGCGAGTGGCTCGCATGATCGTGCGTCTGCTGTGCCGCAGCCGCACCGGGCACGAGCGTGACGAGGGCGAGGACGAGCAACGCTGCGATGCGATGGGCACGCATGGGTCGGTCTCCGTTGATGTGTGGGGCTGAACAGTAACGGGGCGGCGGAAGGAAGGTCCAGTCGGTTTCGTTCATGACAGCGCGGGCCACCGCTGCTGCGGCGCCCGCGCCGGGCCTACCCCGCGATCACGGCCGGAGCCGGGACCGGGGCTGCCTCCTCTGCAACCGTCGCCGTCTCCTCCTCGACCTGAACGCTGAGCACGTGCTCCGCGTAGAAGCCGAGTGACAGCGCGAACGCGGCTGCCATCAGAGACCACTTCACCGACCGGTTGTCCCGCTGCGTCAGAACCTCTCTGCGAATCATCGTGCCCTCCACCGCCTCTATGTCCTCGCCGTCCACGCCGGCGCTCTTGCACATTGGACGCGGCCACCGGAGAAAGAGTTGCAATCGTGCGTCCGGAGCCCCTTACGAACGACGCGACCGCGCGGTTTCACGGGCCGGGCTGAACGACTTCCGCGTGCCGGATCGAGTCGAGTCGCGGGAACCGGTCGGCGAGGTAGTGGTTGCCGTGAGAGGCGATGCATCCGAATGAGGGGCCGCTACCTTCCGGCGCGACCTCGCCGTAGCCGGAATACAGCCCGAACAGGACCTCCATCCCGTCCACCACCCGGCCGATCGGCGCAAACCCCTGGGCATCCAGCATTTCGTTGCCGCGATAGCTGAAGAACAGCTGCGTGGTCCGTGTGTCCGGACCCGCCATCGCGAAGGACAGTGTCCCGGCGTCCGTCCGCACGCGCGGAGGGTCGTCCGGCAGCGGCCGCTCCGCCCAGACGCTGTCGACGGCCGGCCGGCCGCTCATCCCGAACTGCGCGGCGAAGCCGGGCAGCACCCGGAAGAAGCGGGCGCCGTCATAGAACCCCTGGCTGGCGAGGTTGTAGAAGCGGGCGGCGCCGAGCGGCGCCCACTCCCGGTACACCCGGACCCGGACGCTCCCGGCGGAAGTCTCCATGACGACGTCGAAGGAGTCCGGCGGCGCGCGGTTCATCAGCGGGGCGTCCGGATTCAGGAGCGCGTGATCGGCCGGCAGGTCGGAGGGTGGCGGTGCGGATCCGCATGGATCCCCGCCGCAGGCGGCGACAGACAGCAGCGCGAGCAGGGCGGTTCTCATGGCCGGGATTCTAAGCCTGCCGCGGCGGCGCCGAAACCGGTCGGCCGGCACGCTCGGCGCGGGCGGGAAACCCCCCGGCGCACGGCCGCGTATTGAATGCACCGACCTGCTTTCCCGGATTGTGAACCTCATGCGACAGATCAGCAGTCGTGCTCTGACCGTGGCGCTGGCCCTCGCCGTCGCCGCGCCGCTGAACGCCCAGCGAATGTCGGCGCCACCGACCGCCGCCGATTCGGCGGCTGCCTTCGCCGATGGGGGCGCCGCGGCGCTCTTCGGCCGCGCGCGCGCGGCCCGGAAGCGAACGGACGAATCGATCCTGAGCTATTCCGCGGTCGTGCGCAGCCGGCTCGCCGCAGGGATGCGGATGCCGCTGAAGGACCGCACGATGTTCCGGCAGGAGTCCGCGGCGCGCGTACGCTGGAGCCGTTACGCACCGCACGTGGTCGAGATGCTCGCCAGCCGGGAGCAGCATCCGGGCGGTGTCGAGGTCCCCGATGGGCCGAGCGGTCCCGGTATCGACGAGCTGTTCGACCCGTCCGATGACCGGCTCTATTTCGGGCTCGGCGGCTCGCGCCGGGACAGCGTGCGTGCGGCACGGCGGGACAGCATCCGGGCCGCACGGCGGGACAGCGTGCGGCTGGCAGGTGGTGAGCCGGCGGACACCGTGGATGATGACGATGACGTCTCGTTCTGGATCGAGCACCCGCTCGGCGATGCCGCAGAACGGCATTACCGCTTCGCGAGCGGCGACACACTCACGATCCGGCTCCAGGACGGCAGCATCGTGCGCGTGATCGAGCTGCGCGTGACACCGCGCCGCGACGACCCGCACACCGTGCGCGGCACGCTCTGGATCGATGCCGCGAGCGGCGCGCTCGTTCAGGCCGCGTTCCGGCTCGCGCGCACGGTGGACATCCTGCGCGACTTCCACTGGTCCGACCCGGACGAGCTCGAGGATGTCGACAAGGTGCCCGGCTTCCTGAAGCCGTTCGAGTTCGATGTGTCGCTCGTCACGGTCGAGTATTCGCTCTGGGAGATGCAGCACTGGCTGCCGCGCACGATGCGCGTCGAGGGCATGGCCCGCGCCGGAATCCTGAAGTTCCCCGCCTCGTTCGACATCGGCTACGACATGCTGGATGTCGTGATCGAGGGCGATTCCGCATCGGAGGTCGCCGCGGCCAGTGCGGCCGCCGCGGAGTGGACGACGCAGCAGGACTCGCTCCGCACGATCAACCGCCGGAGCTCGGGCCAGAGCTTCATCGTCATCCTGCCGCGCGACTCGATGCGGCTGCTCAGGAGCGAGATGCTGCCGCCGCCGATCTGGTCCGATGCGCCGGGTTTCGCGACGCGCGAGGAGCTGGAGTCGATGTCGGATCGACTCGCGTCGCTCGGCGGTGCCATCCAGCGGGAGTCACCGGCTCGCCTCGGCTGGGGTCTCGGCGAGGCGGACATGGTGCGCTACAACCGGATCGAGTCGCTCTCGATCGGGGCGCGCGGCGTCGTCGGGCTGCGCGAGGCGGAGCTCAGCGGGACGTTCCGCATCGGCGCCGCGGACCTGCACCCGAACGCCGAGCTGCTGCTGCGGCGCGAGACCATGCGGCGCTCGCTCGAGCTGCGCGGGTACCACGAGCTCGCGACCGTCGACGTGTCGCGCGCGGCGCTCGGCCTCGGCAACTCTCTCTCCGCTCTCGTGCTGGGACGCGACGCTGGCGAGTACTATCGCGCCAGCGGCGCCGCGTTCACGGTCGCACCGCCGAGCATGCGCCGGCGAAGCTGGGATGTCACGGCGTACGCCGAGTATCAGAACGATGTCCGCCGCCACACGCACGTCGCCCTGCCGCGACTGTGGAACGACAGCGTGTTCCGGCCGAACATCACCGCGGCCGAAGCCATGCAGTACGGCGGCCTGCTCCAGCTGCGGCCGTGGTGGGGTACCGATCCGCTGCGCGCGCAGTTCGGCATCGAGCTGATGCTCCAGGGCGAGACCGGTGACTACGACCTCGCCCGCGGCAGCGTCACCCTGCGCGGTGCCGCGCCGCTCACCCGCCGGATCCGGATCGGCGCGGAAGCCGCCGTCGGCTCCGCCACCGGCGATGTCACACCCCAGCGGATGTTCTATCTCGGCGGCGCCGGCACGCTGCGCGGCTACGAGCCGAGTACGGTCGCCGGCACATCCATGGCGCGGGCACGGCTCGAGATCGGTCGGACATCTTCCTTCGGCGCGCTCACGTTGTTCAGCGACTGGGGCTGGGCGGGAGACCGCGACGACATCCGGAATGCGAATCAGCGCTGGTCCGTCGGCGCGGGCGCGTCGGTGCTGGACGGCCTCGTGCGCATCGACCTCGCGCACGGACTGCGCGCGCCGCGCGGCTGGCGGCTCGACCTGCACCTCGATGCCATCATGTGACCCGGCGGTCAGCCGAACAGATCCGGCTGCTCCTGAAGCAGCGCGGGATCGGCCGGCTCGAGCCCGAGCAGCGCCTGGAGCCGGCGTGCACTCTCCGGGCTGTGGCCCTGGTAGTCGTTGTTGAAGTACGCGTAGACCGTGGGCTTGTCGGGAAGCACCTCGAGGATCCGCTGCGCCCACCGTGCCAGATCCTCGTCGCGCTCCGCGACCAGCGCCGTGCTCAACTCCTGATGTCGCGGCGCTCCCATCCACCGGATGTACTGGAAGCGGCCCGGTGCCCGCGCTGCAACGGACAGCGCCCCCGCGCTGTTCAGCCACGGCCCCACGCTCACCGCCAGCGTGACGTCCAGGTCGCGCAGCAGGTCCATCGTCCGGTCGTCGAACCAGCCCGCATCCCGGAACTCGATCGCGAACTCCAGTTCCCGCGGCAGCGACCGGACGAACGCATCCACCGCAGGGCGCTCGCGCGGCGTCATGTCCGGCGGCAGCTGGATCAGCAGCGGCCCGAGCTTCTCATCCAGCTCGGCCGCGCGCTCGCAGAACTCGATCAGCAGGTGATCCACTCCGACGAGTCGCGCGTCGTGCGTGATGTCGCGCGGCAGCTTCGCCGTGAACGTGAAGCCCGGCGGAGTCCGCTCGTACCACGAGCGGAACCGGCCCTCCGGCGGCATCGCATAGAACGTGGAGTCGATCTCGACGCTGTCGAACAGACGGCTGTACAGCTCCAGCCGGTCACCCGTCTTCGTCCCGCGCGGGTAGAACACACCGCCCCAGAAGTCGTAGTTCCACCCCTGCGTCCCCACGTGAATCATGCACCGCACCCCGCAGTAGTGCCGCTCCCGCCCCTTGGCCATGCGCCCGACGAGCGCCTGCTCCCCTACCCTCCCGGATTCCGCTAGCTGCCGAGCCTCTCCACCCGACCGGTCCCCGTCACCGTCTCGTCTACTGCCGGCGAGCCGTAGTAGCGCAGATTGCCACTCCCCGACAGCACCGCCCTCAAGTAGTCACGCACGCGGATCGTCGCGTTGCCGCTACCGCTGATCGCCGCATCCGCCTCGAACGCGTTCAGCTCCTCCGTATTCACCCGGCCCGACGCACTCATGCTCAACCTCAACCGCTCCACGTCGCCGGAGGCCGTCACGTCGCCGGCGCCCGAGCTGAAGACGATGAGCGAGTCCGCGAGCAGCGAGGGCAGATTGATGTCGCCCGAGCCGCTCGTGTTCACCTCGAGCCGGTCCGCGTTCAGCAGATCGCCGAAGATGAATCCGCTCCCCGATGAATCGATGCGCCGCAGCATCCGCACGTCGACCTCCACCACCATCTCCTGGCGCGGCCGCAGCGTCACGTCATCCGTGTAGATCCGCAGCACTCCGTTCCGCACGTGCGTGCGTATGTATGGAATCAGGCTCTCTTCCGCCCTCACCCACACGCGGTCATTGGACGCATACAGGATCTCCACATCCACGTTCGTGCTGTTCGAGATCGCCGTGAACGACCCGACCGGTCGCGACTCGTAGACGACCGGCCCGCGTCCATCGATGATCCGGTCCCCGAGGATGTCCGTACACCCGCCGAGCACCAGCGCGCCGCCGGCGAGCACCACGGCGAGTCGAATTTTGTTCCGCATGCGTGTCACTTTGTTCGAGAATCCCAACCGATCCGTTATACGTCGAAACGGCCCGGCGGGTTCGTTCGTCACTCTGCGGAGTGCGTGTCCGCCGGCATGCGAGCTCCGTGGCACGGTGCATGTAAGTCCTGAGTGGCACAGCGACGATGCTGTGAGTTCGGCGGCAACGCGGCCGCCATGGCGGATAAGGAGACGCATCACGGTCATGAAACCGCGACGCCGAGGTGATGCGGCGAGTCCGGCGCAGCGCGCACTCGCCTCCGTCCGCCGTCCGCCCGGCCGTTCCGCCGGCCCGGTCATGCTCGTCCTCGCCATGACCGGTGCGGTGCCCACAGGGCGCTCGCGCACATCCGAACCCCCAGTGTCCATCACCGGCTCGCCGTCGCGGCGATTCAGCTCGTTCGCGGCAGCGCCTGCTTTCTGATGCGGGTGGCATCACAGAAACGGGCGGTGCCGCGAACTCACGAGGAATGCCGCGATCGCGAGCCGGCGATGGGCGCTGCCGCTGCGCGTTTCAGTGTCCCCACCACGCCGGCACGTTCCCCGGCTTCCACTTGATGTTGCAGCCCAGGCTCGGCCGCTGGTCCGGCGGCACGGGTCGACCCTCCAGCACCGCGTCGAGCGCGGCCCGCAGGTCTGCGCCGGTCACGGGCACGTCGTTCCCCGGCCGGCTGTCGTCCAGCTGCCCGCGGTACACGAGCCGGCGGTCCGCATCGAACAGGTAGAGATCCGGCGTGCAGGCCGCCCGGTACGCCTGCGCGACCTCCTGCGTCTCATCGAACACGTACGGAAACACGTATCCCGCTTCGTGCTTCTCCTCGCGCATCCGATCCGGCGCATCGGCCGGATATGCGTCCGGATCGTTCGAGCTGATCGCAACGATCGCTACTCCGCGCGCCGTGTACTCGCGGCCGATCCGCGCCAGCTCGGCGCGTACATGCTTCACGAACGGACAGTGATTGCAGAGGAACATGACGAGCAGCGCCGGCGCGCCCGCGAAGTCCTCGATCGAGACCGTGCCGCCATCGACCTCCGGCAGCGAGAACGGCGGTGCGATCGTGCCCAGCTCGAGCATTGTGGAAGGAGTGTGTGCCATGAAACCTCCGCGGACGCGGCACCAGATTTCTGTTATGGCGCGCGGGAGCATGATCGGCGCCCGCCGCCAGCGGCCGTCGGCAGCCGCCCGGTACGTTCAGCCGATCGCGCACGCCGGCGCAACAGCCGTTCCGCCCATCCCGCCGGCGGGCGGGACCCTGCCCGGATGAGCCATAACAGAAATCTGGTGCCGCGTCCGCCAGGCCGCGTCCGCCAGGCCGCGTCCGCCAGGTCGCGCCCGCCAGGTCGCGGGCACGCGAGGTGCCACGCACGGACGCATGTCCGTCCCCTACGAGATGGCACCCTGCCCCGCGTGCTCGACCACGAGCGCGACCGTGATCGCCACGCGCGAGGAGGTCCGCGATGAGCTGGAGCAGCTGTGGAGCTTCCAGACCCGACGCCTCCACGGAAACACGCCGGCCGACCGCCTGTACGACCGCGTCGCGTTCTCCCAGGACCCGCCGCTCCGGCTCGTCCGCTGCGATGCCTGCGGGCTGCTCTACCGCAACCCGCGGGAGCGACCGGCCGCGCTGATCGAGACCTATCGCGACGACGCACCGACCGAGCCGGCCATGCGCGCGCTGTTCGAGAACCAGAGGCGGAGCTATCGCACGCAGGTGCGGCGGCTCGTCGCGCTCGCCGGCACCGGCGCCGGACTCGAGGTCGGCAGCTACGTCGGCGCCTTCCTCGATGCCGCCCGCGACAGCGGCTGGGATTTCCGTGGTGTCGACGTGAACGAGACGGCGAACCGGTTCGCACGCGAGCGCGGACTCCGCGTGCAACGGGGATCGATCGAGGATTCGGCTGATGACGGAAGTTTCGATGCGGTGGTGTTCTGGAACTGCTTCGACCAGCTGCCCGACCCGCGCGCTGCCGCCCTGGTGGCCCGCACCCGACTCAGGCGAGGCGGCTGGATCGCGGTCCGCGTGCCGAGCGGGGCGTTCTACGCCGCCTGGCGCGCGCGCCTTCGTTCACCGATGCGGCCGCTCGCGCGCGCACTCCTCGCGCACAACAACCTGCTCGGCTTTCCCTACCGGCACGGCTTCTCGCTCCACTCCCTCACGCAGCTCCTCGAGCGCGCCGGATTCCGTATCGACCGTGTCTTCGGCGACACACTCGTGCCCACCGCCGATCGCTGGACCCGCACCTGGGCCCGCCTCGAACAGCGCGCCCTCAAGACCGCCCTGCGACCGCTGCCCGCGCGGCGTGCGCCCTGGCTCGAGCTGTATGGGCGAGCGCCTTAGCCGAGGCATCGCATTCCGGATCCGCACGACGCACCACCACCACCACTCCCGATGCGACCGCCGACTGCTCCGCGCTCGACTCCGCTACCACCCGCTGCTGTACGCTCACGGCCGCCGCAACCATCAGCCCGAAGACCGCAGCCAGCTTGATCGAAAGAAAACTCCGTCCCATGCTCCCCTCTCCGCGTTCCCTGTTGGCTCTTTGGACACCGTTCGCACGCCGACCGTTGCATGAATGCTCCGTGCCGAAACCGCCCGCTCGCTTCAACTCGTTGTACCTGTTGCGCTTGAGTCGAACCGCCGCACCGCGACCGCCACCGCCCGATGCGCCATTCGTGACGCACGCCATCCCGCAACCGGACAGTCCCGCGTTCCCCTTGACAGTCTATGGAAGACACCTTACCTATCCGCCATGAAACGGCCGGGCAAAGGAGAATGCCGATGAAGGTCGACCTGCTGCAGGGCACGCTCGACATGCTGATCCTGAAGGCTTTGAGCTGGGGGTCGATGCACGGTTACGAGGTGACGCGCTGGCTGGAGGAGCAGTCGGGCGCTGCGCTCCGGATCGAAGAGGGCTCGCTGTATCCGGCGCTGCACCGGCTGGCGCGACGGGGTCTGGTGAAGGCGGAGTGGGGAGTGTCGGAGAACAACCGGCGGGCGAAGTACTACACGCTGACGGCGGAGGGGCGGCGGCAGCTGCGTGCGGAGACGCAGTCGTGGGCGATGTTTTCCGCGGTCGTCGGCCGAGTGCTGGCCGCGACTCCGGCGTAACGGATCGGGGGGGTGGACGATGGGGTGGATTCCGGATCGTTATCGGGAGCTGCGATCGCTGCTGCGTCAGGATCGCATCGAGGATGAAGTGGACGAGGAGCTGCGGCTGCATCTGGCGCTGCGGATCGCGGACCTGGAAGCGGCGGGGCTGAGTGCAGCGGCGGCGCACGAGGAGGCGCTTCGCCGTTTTGGCGATGTGTCTGCGGTACAGCGTGAGACGTACGGGATCGATCGAGGGATTCAGCGGGAGCGACGTCGGATGGAGATCACGGATGCGGTGCGGCGCGAGGTGCGGCAGGCGATTCGCTCGCTGAAGCATGCGCCGGTGTTCACGACGGTAGCGGTGCTCACGCTGGCGCTCGGAATCGGCGCGACGACGGCGATCTTCACGCTGATCGATTCGATCGTGCTGCGTCCGCTTCCGTATCCGTCGCAGGATCGGCTGGTGCAGGTAGCGCATCTTGCGCCGAAGGTGGGCGAGGCGGAGTGGGGCAACTCGGTCGCGAGCTATTTCTTCTACCTGGACAACAACCGCGCACTGGACGAGATGGGCGCGTACGCCCAGTGGGCGGTGACGATCTCGGGGGACACGGACGCGGAGCGGGTGGAGGGCGCGCGCGTCAGTGTCTCGTTGCTGCGCCTGCTGGGCGCGCGTCCCGCGTACGGTCGTCTGCTGACGGACGAGGACGACACGCCGGGCGCGCCGCCGGTAGCCTTGCTCAGTCACGAGCTGTGGACGAGCCGGTACGGCCGGGATCCGGACGTGGTCGGCCGCACGGTGAGCCTGAACGGTGTTGCGCACGAGATCGTGGGTGTGCTGGAGCCGCGTTTCCGGCTGCCTGCTCATGAGACGCGGGTCTGGACGGCCATCCGCCTGGACCGCTCTCTCGAGCCGGTGAACTGGCACTATGTCGGGGCATACGGCCGTCTTCGCCCCGGTACCACCGTCGGGGCGGCGTCGTCGGAGATCCAGCGGCTGACGGAGCGCCTGCCCGAGGAGTTCCCCGGAGCATACGGCGGCGGGTTCATGGAGGGTTCCGGGTTCCGGGCATCCGTGACGCCCGTGCGCGAACAGATTCTGGGCAGCATCGACCGGGTGCTGTGGATGCTGTTCGGCGCGGTCGGCCTCGTGCTGCTGATCGCGTGTGCGAACGTCGGCAACCTGCTGCTCGTGCGCGCGGAGACACGGCGTCGCGAGCTCGCGCTGCGCACCGCGCTCGGTGCCGAGCGCGCGCACCTCGCCGTGCACTACCTCGCGGAGAGTCTGATCCTCGCGCTCGGCGCCAGCGTGATCGGTGCGGCGCTCGCGTACGCCGGCGTGAAGCTGCTCGTTGCGCTCGCGCCCGTGACCGTGCCGCGGCTCGATGAGGTCGCGCTCGGCTGGCGCTCACTGGGATTCACGGCCGGCGTCGCACTCCTCACCGGTGTCGTGTTCGGGCTCGTGCCCGTGCTTCGTGCGCGCGCCGACTTCGCCGAGCTGCGCGAGGGCGGCCGCGGATCGACTCCGTCCCGCGAGCGCCAGCTCATCCGCGGCAGTCTCGTGGTCGGTCAGGTCGGCATGGCGCTCGTCCTGCTCGCGGCCGGCGCACTCATGTTCCAGAGCCTGCTCAACCTGCGCGGCGTCCGCTCCGGCATCGATCCGGAGAACGTGCTGACGTTCCAGACCTACACTCCCCGCGCCCGTTACGACGACGACGCCATCGTGCGGTTCCACCGCGAGCTGTCGGACCGCATCCGCGGCCTGCCGGGCGTGACGCAGGTCGGCGCGACGACGCGCGTGCCCCTATCGCCGGTCGGCCTCAACTGCTCGCACACGGATGTGGAAGGTCGCGTCTACCGTGCCGATCAGGAGCGCTCGTGCCTGCCGACGATCCACGTGCTGCCCGGCTACTTCGAGGCGATGGGCATCCCGATCGTGAGCGGTCGCGCGTTCACCTGGGACGACACGGAGCGGCGCACCGGCGCCGCCATCGTCAGTCGCGCTCTGGCTGGGCGTTTGTGGCCGGACCAGGACCCGATCGGCAGGGGCGTCATCTCCTACCAGAACGGCCCGCCCTGGTACCGCGTGGTCGGCGTAGCGGAAGACGTGCGGAGCGATGGACTCGAGAAGCCGCCGATCGAGGCGGTCTACTATCCGACGACCCCCATGGCCGGCGCGTACGTCACCAGCCACCCGTTCCCGGAGATCCAGTTCACCGTAAAGGTGGAGGGCTTGGATGCGGCATCCCTGGAGTCGCCGATCCGCGATCTGATCCGCAGCATGGATCCGGAGGTGCCGCTGGCGAGTGTGCGGACCATGAGGGACATCGTGAACCGGTCCGAGCAGATGGCGCGCACGTCGTTCATGATGCTGCTGCTCGGGATCGCCGCGACGATGGCGCTGTTCCTGAGTGCAGTCGGCCTGTACGGCGTGATCGCTTATCTCGTCGGTCGCCGCCGCGGCGAGATCGGTGTGCGCATGGCGCTCGGCGCTCGCGTCGGCCAGGTCGTGCGGATGGTCATCGCGCAGTCCGTCACGCTGGCAGGCATCGGCGTCGTGATCGGCGTCGGGGCCGCGCTCCTCACCACGCGTGCTCTCGAGTCGCTGCTGTTCGAGGTGCGGCCCGGCGATCCGCGACTCCTGCTGCTCGTCAGCGCGGTCCTGCTGCTCGTCGCGCTGCTCGCGAGTCTCGTCCCGGCGCGGCGCGCGGCGCGCACCGATCCATCCGCCGCCCTTCGCGCCGACTAGCCGGCGCGGTGGAACCGTTCACGGCGCCTCCGGAGTATTGACTGGGGATGAGCACCAGCGTCTGAGCTGCGGCTTTCATACCTCGGCGATTCGGAGGACATACATGCGCAGGACTGCAACGGCGTTCGCGCTCGCGGGCGTACTCGGTCTCGGCATCGGTGCCGGCCAGGCGATGGTCGGCACCGATACCGCTCTCGGCAGCGCCGCGCCCGCCTGGGCCGGCGATCTCCAGACACCGGAACAGACGGTGATCGACGTGACCCGGCGGATTTCGCCGGCCGTCGTCAGCATCGCCGCGCGCGGCGGTTCCGGCTCGGGTGTCGTGATCCGTGAGGATGGAGTGATCCTCACGAATGCACACGTCGTCGGGAACTCGAGGACGGTCGAGGTGCGGCTGGCGAATGGCGACTCGCTGCGCGGCGAAGTCATGGGTCGCGCGCCGGACATCGACCTCGCCGTCGTGCGCGTGAACGCGCGCAACCTGCCGGCGGCGCCGCTCGGCGATTCCGATCGGCTGCAGGTCGGCCAGGCGGCCATCGCGATCGGCAACCCGCTCGGCTTCGAGCGCACCGTCACGACCGGCGTCGTCTCCGCACTCAACCGCACGCTTCGCGGCGAGCGTGGCATGTACCTCGACGAGCTGATTCAGACGGATGCCGCGATCAACCCCGGCAACTCCGGCGGCCCGCTGCTCGACTCGCGCGGCCGCGTGATCGGCATCAACACGGCCGTGCTCCGCAGCACTCCGGTCGGGCAGCCCGTCGTCGGTATCGGTTTCGCGATTCCGATCAATCTCGGACGCGACATCGCCGAGCAGCTCCTGACGACCGGGCGCGTGACCCGCGCCTTCCTCGGCATCCGCCACGTCGGCGTGTATCCGGAGCTGGTCGCGCAGTTCCGGCTGCCGGCGCGTGAGGGCGTGCTCGTCGTGGAGGTGCAGCCGGGCACGCCCGCCGACCGCGCCGGCCTGCGTCAGGGCGACATCATCACGCGCATGGCCGGCAGCGAGGTCACGGACGAAGGCGATCTGGCCCGCGTCATCCGCGGCAGCAGCCCCGGCCAGACCATCGAGATCTCCGGTGTGCGCGCGAACGGCGAGCGTTTCAGCGTCCGCGCGCGTCTCGGCGAGACGGCACTGCGCTGAATGGACGCGTAGCGCACAGCACCACGGGCGAAGCCCGGGGATGTCCGAGCGGAGTGACGTGCACCACGGCTGCGCACGACGACGTCCTCGGGCGGATGGATTGACGTCCGGCAGGGGTGAGACGCGCGGCGGTCAGTCCAGCTGGGATGCCGCGCGCTTGCGCGCACTCGAGAGGTAGCCCGGCTCGAGGTCGAGCAGGTTCGCGATCTTGCGCAGCATGTAGCTCTCGTGCCGCTGCACGTCGCCATCCGTGAGCACCAGACCCCACATGATCTCGGCAAGCAGTGTCTTCTGGCCGAGGTCGTAGTTGTCGCGGATCAGCGACGTGAACTGGTAGAGATCGATCGCGCGTGAGCGCTCCGCCTCCGCCAGCTCGATGAGTGCATTGGCCGTCTCCTCGTCGAGATCGAAGTGACGCTGCATCACCGCCTCGATGTGCGTCCGCTCCGCGTCGGAGAACGCATCGTCGGCATAGGCGATCTCGAGCAGGAGCGCGCATGCTGCCACGTGCAGCTTCTGGCGTTCGTCTTCCGCATCCATCTTCGCCTGCGCTTTTTCATCCATCTGTCCCGGCGCCATGTGCTCGGCGAAGAACTGCCGGATCGACTCCATCAATGCGACCTCCCGGAGCTGGGTACTGCGGGAATGTGGGTGCCGTGCCGCCTTCGCGCCAGATACGGCGGCATGGGCGGCGGCGTTCATGCGCCGCGAGTTCCGCAGGGGCGAAGCCCCGAGGACTGCCCGAGCGCCGCGTGAACGCCGTCGTCCGTGCCGCCCGATCGCGGCCGAACGTCACGATCCGGTGGCAGCCACCCGCTCGACCTCGCGCCAGACGCGGAGCAGGTTGCCACCCCAGAGCTTCCGGATGTCCTCCTCGGAGTAGCCGCGGCGCACCAGCTCGAGCGTGATGTTGAACGTTTCGGCCGCGTTCGACCAGCCCCGCACACCGCCGCCGCCGTCGAAGTCGGAGCTGATGCCGACGTGGTCGATGCCGATCAGCTTCACGGCATAATCGATGTGATCGGCGAAGTCGCTGATGCCGGCGGACGGCCATTTCTCCTCGATCTCCGCCATCGCCTCCTGATAGCGGGCGCGCGTGGCTTCGTCGGCGTTCTGCATGCCGCCCCGTCCGCCGCCGATGCCGAGCTGCTCTCGCAGTGCCTGGATCGCCCGCTGACGTTCCGGCGGCGTTTCCCTCACGTAGCTCGGGAACGCCACGACCTGCATGACGCCACCCGTTGCTGCCAGCGCGCGCATCATCTCGTCGTCCATGTTGCGCTCGATGCCGGTGAGCGCACGGGCGCTGGAGTGCGACGCGATGATCGGTGCGCGGCTGATTCGTGCCGCGTGCAGTGCCGCCGCCTTCGAGATGTGTGACACGTCGACCATGATGCCGAGCCGGTTCATCTCCGCGACCACCTGTTCGCCGAACGGGCTCAGCCCGTTGTGCTCGAAGCCGGTGTCGCCACTGCGCTCGCTCGGCTGCCACGAGTCGGCAATGTCGTTGTTGCCGTTGTGCGCGAGTGTCATGTAGCGCGCGCCGAGGGCGTGGTACTTCTCCAGTAGCGACAGGTCGCGACCGATGACGTAGCCGTTCTCGATCCCGATCGCCGCAACCAGTCTGCCGCTGCGGTGGATCCGCTCCACGTCATCCGCACTCAGCGCGAGGCCGATCCGGTCGGGACACAGCTCCGAGGTCAGGCGATGGATCGCCTCGAACTTCTGCATCGCCTGCTGCTGCGCCCGCGCGTAGTTCTCCTCCGTGCGCGGCGTCTGGCCGACGTAGACGATCAGGAAGGCGACATCGAGCCCGCCCTCCGTCATCTTCGGGATGTCTACCTGCATGCGCGTACCGGTGCACGGGTTCATCTCCGCCGTCGCGTAGTTGCCCGGGATGTCGTCGTGCGTATCGATCGTGATCACCGCATCGTGGATGCGGCGCGCGCGCTCGATGAGCGCAGGGTCATCGCCGGCCTGGGCCGCGAGCGGCGCGGCGGAGGCGGCGAGGAGAACGGCCGGGACGAAGCGGCGCAGGGCAGCACGCATCGGGGAACCTCCGTGGGGACGGGATGGTACGCGGTCCGTCAATGTACGGCGGCGGCCCCGCGCTCGCCAAGGCACGGCAGGCCGGCTTGCCCGCGAGCGGGGCGTCCGGTTATGTAACGTGCACACCCGACCTCCAGGAGATCGCATGTGGTCACGCCCCGGCGCCGTCGCGCTGGCCGTTCTGTGTCTGCTGCCGCTCGATGCCGCTGCGCAGGCGATCGAGAGCGACGGGGCCGCAGCGCTCGGCGTTGCCCTTCGCCGGCTCGGTACGACGAAGCGCGTGCTCATGATCGGCGCTCATCCGGACGACGAGAACACGGCGCTGATCGCTGAGCTCGCGCTCGGTGACGGCGCGGACGTCGCCTATCTGTCGCTGACGCGGGGCGAGGGCGGCCAGAACCTGATCGGTCCCGAGCTCCAGGAGGGACTCGGCCTGATCCGGAGCGAGGAGCTGCTCGCCGCGCGCCGGCTGGATGGAGCCCGGCAGTTCTTCACGCGCGCCTACGACTACGGCTTCTCGAAGTCTGCCGACGAGGCGTTCACGCAGTGGCCGCGCGACTCGCTGCTCGCGGACGTCGTCGAGGTCGTGCGGCGTTACCGCCCCGACATCATCGTATCCGTCTTCGGCGGTACGTCCGCGGACGGACACGGGCAGCACCAGGCGGCCGGGATCATGGCCCGTGCTGCGTTCGAGGCGGCAGCCGACCCCGCGCGCTACCCCGCGCAGCTCGCGCGCGGGCTCACGCCGCACGCGCCCGCCTACCTCTTCCATGCGATGTACCGCCCGCCGCAGGATCCGCCGCTGCGTCTGGCGACGGGTGAGCTCGACGCGCTCTTCGGCCGGTCGCGCTTCCAGATCGCGATGCAGAGCCGCAGCCGCCACCGCTCGCAGGACATGGGACGCAGCGAGCCGATCGGGCCGCAGTCCACGGCACTGACAGTACTGGGCGGCAGCTACCCCGCGGATGCACGGACCTTGTTCGCACAGCTGGATACGACGCTCTCGCAGCACGCGACGACGGCCGGTGCGAGCGTGGACATCGTCGGGCGACTCGAATCGTACGAACGGCGTGTCGCCGCTGTGCGCGGCTCGTTCAATCCGCTGCGCCGCGCCGCGCTCGCTCCCGCACTCGCGCAGGCCGTGGCAACGCTCGACACCGTGATTGCGCTGCTCGATGATGCGCCGCAATCCGGCGAGCTGCGTCGACGCGTGACCGCCGAGCGCGAGCAGGCCGCGGACGCACTCGGGCTGGATGCCGGCGTCGTCGTCGACGTCGTCGCGGACACGCCGACCCCCGTTCCGGGCACATCCTTCGATCTCACGGTGACCGTGTGGAACGGTGGGCCGCGTCCGGTCTCGCTCGAGCGCATCACGCCGCTGCTCCCGCCCGGCTGGACGTACACCGGGCCGGACGATCACGGCGTCGGGCTCGATCCGGATCGCGTCGTGCGGCGCACCTTCCGCGTGAGCGTGCCGCGGGATGCCGCGCGCACCGAGCCGTATTTCCTGCGCGAGGAGCGCAGCCGCGCGCTGTACTCGTGGCGGCCGGTCGCAGACTCTCTGCGCGGTGCGCCGTTCGAGCCTGCGGCGGTGTCCGTCGCAGTCGAGCTCGACGTGGGCGTGCGACTCGCCGTCACACGACCCGCGGAGTTCCTCGCCGTGGACAAGGCACTGGGCGAGGTGCGACGTCCACTGATCGTCGTGCCCGCTGCGTCCGTCGCCGTCGAGCCGCGCGTGGCCGCGATCCCGGCAGGGAATGTCGCTCCGCGTCCGGTCAGCGTGACGGTACGCGCCGGACGCGCCGACGTGAGCGGCTCGCTGCGGCTCGACGTACCGGCGGGCTGGCGCGCCGACCCCGCATCCGTCCACATCGCGCTCGCGCACGCCGGCGAGTCACGCACGGTCCGCTTCGATGTCACACCTGCCGCCAATGCGACCGGCGAGTTCGTGATCCGCGCACGGTTCCGGAGCGGCGACCGCACGTACGATGACGGGTACACCGTCATCGACTACCCGCACATCCGGCCGCACGCGCTGTATGCACCGGCCGAAGTGCGCGCGGCCGTGTTCCCGGTCGCCATCGCGGAGGACCTGCGCATCGGCTACATCGAGGGTGCGGGAGACGACGGTGCGGAGGCGCTGCGCCAGCTGGGCGCCACGGTAGAGCCGCTGGACGCGGCTGCACTCGCGAACGGCGACCTCTCCCGATATCACGCCATCATTGCCGGCATCCGCGCGTACGAGGTACGACCCGATCTCATCGCGAGCAACGCGCGACTGCTCGCGTATGCGCGGAGCGGCGGCACGTTCGTCGTCCAGTACAACAAGTACGAGCTGGTCGATGGCGACTTCATGCCGTTTCCGGCGACCATGTCGCGTCCGCACGGGCGCGTGACGGACGAGAGCGCGCGCGTCACGCTGCTCGCGCCCGACCATCCGCTGCTGTCGTATCCGAATCGCATCGGGCCGTCGGATTTCGAGGGGTGGGTGCAGGAGCGCGGACTGTATTTCCTCGATACGTTCGCTGACGCGTACGACGCAGTGCTCTCCATGGCCGATCCGGGAGAGCCGGAGCAGCGCGGCGCACTCGTCGCGGCGCGGCTCGGCCGCGGCTGGTACGTCTACACCGGACTCGCTCTGTTCCGGCAGCTGCCGGAGGCCGTGCCCGGGGCGTACCGGCTGCTCGCGAACCTCGCATCTCTCGGCCGGACCGAGCACGAGCGCGCGGGACCGCCGTAGCAGCACCGGCCCGGCCGGGATAGGTTTCTGAACGTTTGCGGACGCGCGCGCGTCCTTCCAGGTAAGAACCCCGTTCCTCCCGCACGCCGAGGTAATCTCATGCGACGTCGCTCCCTCTCTCTCGCGGCGGCCCTCCTCGTCTTCTCCGGCGCGGCTCCCGCGCTCGGCCAGACCTGGGCCGTCGACGATCCGGTCCTTCGCCAGATCTGGGACATCGGGCAGAGTCAGTCCCGCGTGATGGACATCGCGCAGACACTCATGGACTCGATCGGTCCGCGGCTCACCGGCACGCCCGGTCACGAGAACGCCGTCGACTGGGCCGTCCAGCTGCTCTCCAGCTGGGGCGTCGACGCGCGCAAGGAACAGTACGGCACGTGGAACGGCTGGCGCCGCGGCATCACCCACGTCGACCTCATCAGTCCCCGAGTTCGCTCGCTCGAGGGCATGATGCTCGCCTGGAGCCCCGGCACGAACGGCCGCCCGGTCGAGGCGCCTGTCGTCGCGGTTCCGAGCTTCGACTCCGAGGCCGCGTTCGAGGCGTGGCTGCCGTCCGTCCGCGGCCGCGTCGTCGCCGCATCGTTCCCCCAACCGACCTGCCGGCCCATGCGGCATTACGAGGAGTACGGCGCGACCTACCTCCTCCAGGTCGGCGGCCGCGGCGGTCCGCCGCAGGGTCAGCCGGCCGGGCCGCGCAACGCCGCCGAGAAGCTCGCCGCCGATCGGCGTGCCGCGCAGCAGGCGTTCAACGCCAACAAGCCGAACGCCGCCCAGCTCCGGCTCCGCCTCGAGCAGGCCGGCGCCGCCGCCATCCTCGAGTCCAACTGGTCGCAGGACCTCGGCGTGAACAAGGTCTTCAGCACCGCCACCGCCCGCACGCCGACGATCGACATCAGCTGCGAGGACTACGGCCTCGTCTACCGTCTCGCCGCCAACGGCCAGGGACCCGTCGTGCGCATCACCGCAGACTCCGAGAATCTGGGCGAGGTGCCCGCATACAACGTCGTCGGCATGGTCCGCGGCTCAGAGCTGCCGAACGAGTACGTCCTCCTCTCCGCCCACTACGACTCCTGGGACGGCGGCTCCGGTGCTACCGACAACGGCACCGGCTCCTCCATGATGCTCGAGGCCACCCGTATCCTCCGTCAGGCCTATCCCAACCCGAAGCGCACCCTCGTCATCGCGCTCTGGGGCGGCGAGGAGCAGGGACTCAACGGCTCGCGCCGCTTCGTCGCCATGCACCCAGAGATCGTCGACGGCATTCAGGCCGTCTTCAACCAGGACAACGGCACCGGCCGCATCCGAAACATCTCGATGTCGGGCTTCGTCGATGCGGGCGCCGCGTTCGGCTCGTGGCTCGCCCGCGTGCCCGTCCAGCTCACCCGCGAGATCAGCCTCCAGCTGCCCGGCACGCCCGGCACCGGCGGCACCGACCACGTGTCGTTCGTCTGCGCCGGCGCGCCTGCGTTCAACCTCGGCGCTCTCGGGTGGGACTACGGCACCGCGACCTGGCACACGAACCGCGACACGTACGACAAGGTCGTCGAGGAGGACATCCGCGGGAACGCGACGCTCGCCGCCATGCTCGTCTACCTCGCCTCGGAGCATCCGGAGAAGCTCTCCCGCGAGAAGCGCAACATGGGGCAGATCCCGTGGCCGCCCTGCCGCGATGGTGCGACATCCTCGCCGCGCGCCGCGCAGGGAAGCTGATCGAAGGAGAAGGACAGGCAGGGGCGTGATCGGGTCGGAGGGAACGGAGTGACAGCCGGATCTGTCATCCCGCTGCCACTCCCCTTCCGATCCCGATGACGCTCACTTCCCCGGCCGATCAGAGCCCCGAAAATACACCTGCCGCTGCCTCGGTCAGCGAGGCCCTCGCCTCCGGTTCCCGCGCCCCTCTTCTGCGCCCTCGAAGGTTGTCCCGGCCAGCTATGTCTGTCAGGCCACCACGGGCACATGGTTGATTCGGCCGGTGCTCACTCCTGGTCAGTCGTCGTGGCTGATGCGCCGAAGTGGTCACGCGCCATCGGACTCCACGCTGTCCGCCGTTGCCGTGGTGTCAGTTAGCCGGTTTGCAGGTGTGGCCTTCCGGGTGCCACTGCGTCCCGCGCCGCGAGGATCGGGATGCTGTGGCGATGCGCGGGCGTGCGCGAGGCGCGCCCGACCCATTCACGGGAGGTGTCACATGTCTGCACGAGTTGAAGTGAGGCGGAGGAGCGTGCGTGTCCGGCTGCTGCTCGCGTCGATCGGTGTCGTGGTCGCGCTGCTCCTGCTGCTGCCGCGCGGCGCGCGCGCGGGCGACTGGAAGGAGTGCGTCGACGATGCGTTCCTGGACTACAACGACTGTCTGATGGACGGAGGTGGCTGGTTCGAACGGAAGCTGTGCGATCTGGACTGGGAGTTCGAAGTGACGCTGTGCACGGCGCTGGCGGTGGGCGAGATCCGCAACGCCTGGAACGGCGAGTGAAGCGTTCCCGATCCCGCGGCGGGATTCCGGAGCAAACCTTCACTGGAGGCGGTGATGTCCATCGTTTCGCGCAGTGTCGTACTCGCCACGTTGATGACGGCAGCGGCTGCGGTCGTGGCGCCGGCCGCCGACGCGGAGCACGAGATCGTGCCGACGTGCACGGACGGGGCGTGGGCGGACTACAACTCGTGTCTGGTCGGCGCGGGCTCGGAGTTCGGTCGCAGGATGTGCGATCTACGCTTCGTCCTGGATCTGACGTTATGCGCATACCTGGAGTAGAGTCGGTGCGACCGGTCATCGTCGCGCTTGCGCTCGCCGTAGTCGCGCCGGCGTGCGCCGGTCGGGATGGCGATCCGCGGATCGAGGAATACCGGCCAGCTGCAGCGCTGGACCGGCTCGGCTTCACCGTGCTGGAGGGAGACGACATCGGTCTGGTCGGCGACTTCGACATTCGCGGCGACACGGTCTTCCTGCTCGACCGTGCGGGCGGCGTGGCGGTGGTCGAGCGCACCGGCGGGTCCGCGCGTCTGGTCGCCCGATTCGCGCGCAGAGGTCCCGGTCCGGGCGAGTTCCTTCAGTCGACGGGAATGACGGCGACACGTAGCGGTGTCGCGGTCGTGGATGGTACGCGCCTGCACTTCTTCAGCGCGTCCGGTGATCCGCTGTCGACAACGATGGTCTCGCTGCCGTGCCCGATCGTGCTGCCGGCGGTGGCGCAGTCCCGCACGGGTCTGTTCGTGTCCGGCAGCTGCCTTCGCCGTGGCGCCGCATCGGATACCATGAAGGCCGTGCTCATCTGGTCGGCCGATACCGCCGTATGGCAGGTGATCATCGACGCGCCGCGGTACACGCGTGATGGCACGTTCGGATCGGTATTCGGTGCGCGGAGCCTGCTGACGCCCGGCATCGACGGCGTGCACGCATTCGGCGGCGGCGAGTCGAACTGCATCTGGCGCGTGCACGACGAGGGCGAGCGCCCGACGGCCACGCGCGAGTGTCCGGTGGTCGCGAGTCTGTATTCGGGCGACCCACCGCCCGAGCTGAAGGCACGCATGCGGGCTACCCGGATTCCGGGTCTCGTGCTGCGCTGGCCCGAGCACCTGCCGGTCTCCCTGGACCGTTTCATCACGAGTCGCGGCATACTACTGCTGCGGCCGTTCACCACGGACTCGCTGGTGCTCCAGCTCGCCGGGAGTGTGCCGCGCGACATTGCAGTCGCACCGGCGGATGGACTGCTCGGCTGCAAGGCATACGGCTGCCTGTGGCTGCGGGACGAGGGCCGCTCACCGCAGCTGATCGTGCTCGACCGCGCGGAGATCGAGCGGAGGATCGCGGCGGTGCCTGCCCCGTGAGTCCTCGCGATCCGGCGCTCTGGCGGGCACTGCTCGCGCGCGAGAGCGGACGCGCGCTGACGGCGCCGCTGGCGCTCGCAGCCATCGCTGCGGTCGGGTACGCGCGGCGCGCCGCGCACGCGGCCGCGGTCGATGCTGCGGCGCCACCGATGCGGCTGCGGTTCGACTCGATCGTGCTGCTGCTCGTGACGGTCGTGCTCGTGCTGCGCATCGCGACGCGCGCGGAGGCGGATCGTGCGAGCGGCTGGGTCGAGCCGGTGGTGGCCGCTGGCGGCTCGCGCCTCCGGTACGGGCTCGCGATCACGGCTTCCGTCTGGTGCTCTTCGGCCCTCGTGTTCATGGCGGCCGCCGCTACGTTCGCGCTCGCGCTGCCCGTGTTCGGCGCGTCCGTCGAGCCGCTGCGCACGCTCCTCCGCACGATCGGGGGCGGCATTCTGCTGCTCGCGGTGTACGCCGTGCACGCCGGCTGCATCGGCGTGCTGCTCCGCCGGTCGGTTCCAGCCATCGTCGTGGCAGGAACGATCGTGGTGGCACCGTATGCGCTGATGACTCGCGCGTTGCTGCGCGGCGATCGGATCGAGTGGTGGCTGCTCGCGCTCACACACGTCGTGCCGCCGGTCGCGCTGCCATCGGCGGCGGACGTGTTGCCGCTGCTCGGCCAGGTCGGCGCAGGGACAGCGCTGCTCGCGTGGATCTCGCACCACTTCGCGGCGAGGCGGACGTGATGCCGGATCAGCACGGCCGCACTGCCACCGTATCGGGCCGGTGATCGTGCTGGAGATCGTGCACGGCCCCGTGCGGCGCGGCCGGACCGTGGTACTCGAGCCGGGCCGCATCCGGGCGTCGGCACCCGCGGCCATCGCGTTGATCGGCGTCAATGGCTCGGGAAAGTCGTCGCTCCACCTCCAGCTCGCGGGCGTACTGCGCGCGGGCGCGCTCGCATCCATCCGGTCGGGCGATCGCCCGGCGACGCTCGCCTGGGTGCCGCAGCAGCCCGCATTCCCCTCGTGGCTGCGCGTCGCCGATGTGGTCCGGATGTACGGATTCGATCCCGATGCACTGATTGCGGAGACCGCTGCGCTTCACCTCGAACGGATCGCGGCCCGTCGCGCGGAAGCGCTTTCCGCGGGTGAACGGCAGGCGCTAGCCATCGCGCTCGCCCTCGCCCGCGGCGCCGACGTCACGCTGCTGGACGAGCCTTTCGCCGCACTCGATTTCCGGCGCCGGAGCGGCGCGATCGAGCTGCTGCGCGAGCGTCGCGCGCGCGGCGGATCCTTCCTGCTCTCGTCCCAGTCGGCTGCCGACCTGGTCGGACTGTGTGATCATCACGTCGTGATCCGCGACGGGCGTTACGTGTTCAGCGGCACGGCCGCGCATCTGGAAGCGCGCACGGGCACGGACAGCGGCGATATGGAGCAATGGCTGCTCCAATTGCTCACGTGATGCCCGCTACAGCCATGGAGGTGCCCCGGCGCAGTGGTTAGCCTTTTCGCATGTCCGATCTGTTCGCCCCCATTCTCGGCAGCAGTCGCGCGGCGCAGGCCATCAGGGAATTCGCGCGTCTCGCTGCGGGCGTGAGCGCGCCGGTTCTGATCACCGGCGAGACCGGCACGGGAAAGGGCGTGCTCGCCGCCGCGATCCACCGTGCGTCTGCGCGCGCGGCGGCCCGGCTCGTCGCCGTCAACTGCGCCGGCGTGCCGGAATCCCTGTTCGAGAGCGAGTTCTTCGGTCACGCGCGCGGCGCGTTCACGGGCGCCCACCAGTCGCGTCGCGGCCTGTTCGAGATGGCCCATGGCGGCACGCTGTTCCTCGATGAGGTCGGCGAACTGGCGCTGCCGCTCCAGGCCAAGCTGCTCACGGCGATGGACCAGGGCGAGATCCGCCGTGTCGGCGCCGAGAGCGTGGTACGGGTCGATGCCCGCATCCTCGCCGCAACGGCCGCCGATCTGACGGCGGCCGTGACCGACCGCACGTTCAGGCTGGACCTCTACCACCGGCTCCTGGTCCTCACCTTCCAGATGCCGCCGCTGCGGGAACGCGGGTCCGACGTGCTGCTGCTGGCGAGGCACTTCGTGTGCACGTTCGCTGCGCGCCACGACCGGCGGGTGGGCGACCTGCACGCGGACATGATCCGGCTTCTGGAGCGCTACGGCTGGCCGGGCAACATCCGGCAGCTCGCCCATGCGATGGAGGCGGCCGTGCTGCATGCGCGAGGGCCGCTCATCCGGGCGGGTGACGTTCCGCCCCGGATCCTGCATGCCGGCCCCGGACCCGACACGGCGGCGCCCCGTTATTCGTTCTTCGGGACGCCGGCCGAGGAGCGCCGACGCATCGAAGCGGCGCTCCGGGCACATCACGGCAATCTGACCCACACGGCGCGCGCGCTGGGCATGGCGCGGAATACGCTCCGGGGTCGGATTTCCGCCCTGCGCGTCGGTCGGGCCGGGCACGACCCGTTGCCGAAAGACGCCTCGGCTCCTTCTATTGAGGCGGTCGGTCCTGCGGCCGGCGTGCCCCCTCGATCGGAGCTCCCATGAGGTTCTGGAGTCGAACAGCATTCGCCGTCGTCGTCCTGCTCCTGCTCGCGCTGCCCGCGTCGGCACAGGAGATCGCTCTGAAAGGCGGGATCGCGATCTCCCGGTTCCAGACGACCGGTACGGTACCGTACGACGGCAGCTTCGTGTCGACGTCGTATGGCGGCCACGCGAGATTCCATTTCGGACCGATCGCGCTCCAGCCGGAACTGCAGCTCGTGTCACGCGGCGGGTCCATTGAGGGCGGCGCGACCGACGAGCGGCTCCGGCTCGAGTACATCGAGTTCCCGCTCGCTCTCGTGGTCCCCGTGCGGGTCGGGCGACTGGAGCCGTACGCGTTCGGCGGACCCGTGTTCTCCCTGGAGACCCGCTGCAGGTCGATCATCGAGGAAGACGGATTGAAGACGAACTTCGGCTGCGAGGATCCAAGTGCGGGCAATGCGTTCGAGCGGCCGGTCCTGGATTACGGCGTGAGCGGGGGCGCTGGGATATCGTATCCGGTCGGCAGCGGCCGTATCCTCCTCGAGGGTCGCTACACCTGGGGTCTCCGCAACATCTATGATGGCCCCGACGCCGGTGTTGAGGTACGCAACCGCTCGTACGTGATCTCGATCGGGTACGCGATCCTGCCCGGCTCGTTCGACGATTAGCCGATTCGCGAGCCGGAGCGCCGCGCCCCGCGGCGTACCTCCGGCACGTCCGCGCTGCATCCCGGCCCTCGGCACGCGCCACCCGCCCCGCACCGGTGCGCGCGGAACAGCGCCACCCTAGGTTAGGTACCCCCGTCGTGGCCTCGGTCGAGGCTTTCGCGCATCCGGATTCGAATGGGAGGTCGTGCATGGAGCATCTTCGCGGCATTGCCGCAGCCCTCGCCTTTGCCGCCGCGACCGCAGCGGGCGCAGGCGCGCAGACGCTGACGGGCGGCTCCGTTCCCGCGGCGCGGGCCGGGTTCGGTCTGTCCCTCGCGCTCGGCGAGAACGAGCTGTTCATCGGCGAGCCGAACAACAGGACCAGGCCCGGACTCGTTCACATCTATCGTCGCACGTCCGGCGGCTGGGAGCGCGCGGCCGAGCTTCACGCAACGGGTGGCGAACCCGGGGATGGCTTCGGCCAGCAGATCGTCCTCGACGGAAATGCGCTCTTCGTCGGTGTTCCCGCGAGGGACGGGAACCGCGGCACCGCATACGTCTTCGAGCGCCGCGGAGCGGACTGGACACAGGTCGCGCAGCTGACGCCTGGCGATCTCGATACGCGCGGCCGGTTCGGCGCCGCCATCGCAGTGAACGGCGATGTGGCGCTGATCGCCGCTCCCGGTCAGCAGAACGCGGCCGGCGCGGTCTACGTGTTCAGCCGGTCGGGCGGCGTGTGGACACAGAGTGCGAAGCTCGTGGCGGACTCCATCACGCCGCGCGCCGGATTCGGTACCGCAATCGCGCTCGCCGGGGACGTCGCGCTCATCGGGTCGCCGGGTCTGAGCGAGAACCGCGGGCGGGTGAGCGTGTTCTCGCGCGCTGCATCCGGGACATGGATGTCCAGTGGTGACCTGGATGCGCCCGGACTCGAGCCGAACGACCGCTTCGGCTGGTCCATTCGCGCCGCAGACGGTATCGCCCTGGTGAGTGCGCCCATGGCCAACGGCTCCGTCGGCGCGATCTATACCTACGCTCCCCGCGCCGACGGCGCATGGATGCGACGAGGTGAGGTCCGGCCGGAAACGGCCGCACCGAACACCGCGTTCGGTATGGTCACGTCGTTCGACGGTTCTCGGCTGATCATCGGTTCGCCGCCGGCCGACACGGGACGGGGCGCCGTGTTCGTCGCGACGCGCACCCCCGACGGCATGTTCTCCGTGCCCCGGCGTATCATGACCTCCGACGCACCGGCACGCGGCGAGCAGTTCGGTGGTGCGGTCGCGATCCGCGGCAACCTCGCGGTCGCGACGATCAGCGGCGACGATCATGGCCTCGGCACGGTCGTCGTCTTCGAGCACACGGACGGGACGTGGACCGAGAGCGCGGTACTGAAGGGTGAAGCGGAGACTCTCGCATCCGTGCGCGGTGGCGAGGTTCGCTGCTCGGAGCAGGGCATGGCGGCCCAGTTCGACTGCCGCGATGTCGAGATGCTCTCGTTCCTGTCCATTCCCGACCTCGGCGGCGCGCGCGGTGTGCGCCTCAACGACATCTGGGGCTGGACCGATCCGCAGACGGGGAAGGAGTACGCACTGGTGGGCCGCATCGACGGCATGTCCGCGGTCGACGTATCCGATCCGGCAAATCCCGTCTTCGTCGCCGACCTCCCGCTCACGACCGGCGCGAATCCCGCCGTGTGGCGCGACATCAAGGTGTATCGCGACCACGCATTCATCGTCGCCGACGGCGCCGGCTCGCACGGCATGCAGGTGCTGGACCTCGCGCGACTCCGCGCATTCAGCGGCTCGCCGCTCCAGCTCGAGCCGGACACGGTGTACGCGAGCATCAACAGCGCACACAACATCGTCATCAACGAGGAGTCCGGCTTCGCCTACATCGTGGGCGCGCGCCAGGGCGGCGAGACATGCGGCGGCGGTCTGCACATGGTCGACATTCGCGAGCCCGCGAGGCCCGCGTTCGCCGGCTGCTTCGCGGACCCGCAGACGGGCCGCGCCTCGACCGGCTACTCGCACGATGCGCAGTGTGTCATCTACAACGGCCCGGACGAGCGCTACCGCGGCCGCGAGATCTGCCTCGGCTCGAACGAGACCGCGCTCAGCATTGCCGACGTGACCGACAAGGAGAACCCGCGCGCACTGTCACGCGCGAGCTATCCGAACGTCGGATACTCCCACCAGGGTTGGCTCGATGAGAGTCACAGGTATTTCTACATGAATGACGAGCTGGATGAGCTCAACGGGCTCACCACCAGGACCCGCACGCTGGTCTGGGACCTCGCGGACCTGGAAGACCCGCAGCTCGTCACGGAGCACGCCGGCGTCGAGGCATCCTCGGATCACAACCTTTACATCCGCGACGACCTGATGTACCAGTCGAACTACAAGAGCGGGCTTCGCATCCTCGACATATCCGACCGCGAGAATCCGCGCGAGGTCGCGTTCTTCAAGACGTTCCCGGGCGATGACGCTGCGGCCGGGTTCGCCGGTTCGTGGAGCAATTATCCGTACTTCAGGAGCGGAATCATCGTCGTGTCGAGCATCGGTGAGGGTCTGTTCGTGCTGAAGAAGCGAGACACGACGACGGTCTTCTAGATGGTCCATGCGCCCGGGGCGCGAACGAAACGGCGGGAGCGCGGCTGGCCATGGCGGCCGGCCACCGCTCCCGCAGGAGCCGAGATCATGATGCATGGAATGAAGCGCGCCTCACTCGCGCTGGTGGCCGCACTCGCCGCGGTGACCGCCTGTGCCGCACCCGCGCTCCAGTCGGAGGCCGTTGCGCCGGCGGCGGATCGCGTGCTGCTCTACGTCTGCAATCAGAACGATGCGACGGTCAGCGTCATCGACCTGGCAACGAATCGCGTCATCCGTACGGTAGACCTCCAGCAGCTCGGCTTCTCGGCGAACGCGAAGCCACACCACGTCGCGGTCGAGCCGGACGGCTCGTACTGGTACGTCACGCTGATCGGCGATGGTCGTATCGTGAAGCTCGACAGCAGCGACCGGATCATCGCGCAGGTGCCGTTCGAGACGCCGGGCATGCTCGCACTGCACCCGACCGAGGACCTGCTGTTCGTCGGCCGCTCCATGACCGCCGTCAACCCGCCGCAGCGGATCGGCATTCTGCGCCGCTCGGACATGCTGATGAACGAGCTGCCCGTGTTCTTCCCGCGGCCGCACGCGATGGCGCTCGAGCCGCGCAGCGGTACGGTGTACACGGCCAGCCTCGGCGTCAACCAGATGGCCGCGGTCGATCCGGCGAGTGAGACCGTGGAGCTGATCGACGTTGCGGGACCGGCGCACGCGCTCATGCAGTTTGCCGTGTCGCCCGACGGCCGCACGCTGGTCATCTCCGCGGAGCTCAGCCACAAGGTCTTCGTGTTCGACATCGCCGAGCCCATGAAGCCGCGGCTGACCGACGAGATCGACGTCGGGCCGCAACCGTTCGACCCCATCTTCACGCCGGACGGTCGCTGGGTATATCTCGGCAACAAGGCCGCGAACACCGTCACCGTCATCGACATGACGACGCGGAGCGTCGCGGATGTGATCCGCGGGCAGGGGCTCGCGCAGCCTCACGGCATTGCGACGTCGCGCGATGGCCGCTTCGTCTACGTCTCGAACAACAACCTCGGCCAGACGCACGACATGGCTGCGCACGCCGCGCCGGCCGCGCCTGCGCAGCCGGCCGGTAACGGCACGGTCGTGGTGATCGACACGGCCGCGCGCGAGATCGTGAGTGTCATCGAGGTCGGCCACAACGCGTCCGGCATCGGCACGCGCACCTGGCGTCCATGAGGCGCACCGCACTGCTCTGCCTTGCCGCCGCCGGCTGCGCGTCCGCGCCGGCGGAGCCACCGGACGTGCGCAGTGCCTCGAGCGGAGCGAGCGGCGGGTGGAGGCGCATCGTCGCACCGTTCAGCGTGGCCGACGAGAACGGGCGCGAATACGCGCATCCGTTTCTGGGTGGGTTCGACGTACCGCGCCCGCAGTTCATCGATATCGATGGCGACGGCGATCTCGACCTCTTCGTCCAGGAGCGCTCCAACGACCTGATGTTCTTCGAGAACGTCGGCAGCGCCACGGCGCCCTCCTGGGAATGGCGCTCGGACGGCTACCGCGACCTCGACATCGGCGAGTGGTACCGCTTCGTCGACATGGATAGTGACGGCGATTACGACATGATCGCCGAGCAGCCGTACAGTTATATCCGGCTCTACCGGAACGAGGGCACGGCCCGCGCTCCCGAGCTCGTGCTCGCCGGCGACACGCTGCGCGACAGCGATGGCAAGGCGATCTTCGCCGACCGCCAGAACATCGCGAACGCCGCCGATATCGACTGCAACGGACTCATGGATCTGTTCCTCGGCCGCGTCGACGGCACCATCACGCGCTACGAGGAGACCCGGCAGACGGATGGCACCGTGCCGCGGTTCCGATTCGTGACCGACCGGTTCGAGGGTATCGAGATCGTCGCCCAGTTCGGCAGTATGCGGCACGGCGCGAACTCGATGTACTTCGCCGATGTCGACGGTGATGACGATCTCGACCTGTTCTGGGGCGACTTCTTCGAGGCCGGTGTGCTTCTCATCCGCAACCAGGGCACCTGTCCCGCCCCCAACCTGCGCGGCGAGCCGGAGCCGCTGCGCCGCGCGGATGGCGAGACGATCCTGACCAGCGGCTACAATGTGCCCGTGCTCGTCGATATCGACAGTGACGGCGACTTCGACCTCTTCCTCGGTATCATCGGCGGCGCGTTCAACCCGAACCGCACCGCGCCCGACAACTTCCACTTCTACGAGCGGACGGACGACGGCTTCGCGCTCCGGACGACCCGCTTCCTGGACGCGATCGACGTTGGCAGTGAGAGCACGGTCACGCTCGCCGACATCGATGGCGACGGCGATCTCGACCTGCTCGCCGGCAACAAGATCGACCGCCACTCGCTGCAGCAGTCGCGGCTCTACGTGTTCCGGAACGAGGGCTCGACACGCGCGCCCCGCTTCCGCCTCGCCGATACGCTCGATCTGTCACCTTCGTACCACTACGCACCTGCGGTCGCGGACCTGAACGGCGACGGTCTCGCCGACCTGCTGCTCGGCACGTGGAACGACCACGTCCTGTTCTTCACCAATGCCGGCACTCCGCAGCAGCCCGAGTGGGTGCAGGATACGACGCGTACCATACGGCTTACGCGCGGCAGCAACTCGACGCCCGCGCTCGTCGACATCGACGGCGACGGCGACCTCGACCTGTTCGTAGGCGAAGCGTCCGGCACGCTGAACTTCTACCGCAACACCGGCACGGCCGCCGACCCGCAGTTCGAGCTGGTCAGCGACGAGTTCGACGCGATCGATGTCGGGCGCCGCAGCCATCCGGCGTTCGTGGACCTCGACCGCGATGGCGACTTCGACATGATCGTCGGGCGCGAGGAGGGGGGCGGCGTCGTGTATCGGAACGATGGCGGCCGCACGCAGCCGCGCTTCGTCGAGGACGTTTCGCTGCTGCTACCGCTGCCGCCGCTGGGCTCGCCGTTCTTCGCCGATCTGGACGGCGACGGCGCGCCGGAGCTCGTCTCCGGCAACCTCAGTGGAGGCATCTACTTCTTCCGGTAGCCACGCGGACGCGGCACCAGATTTCTGTTCTGGCGCGCGGGAGAATGCCCTGGTCCCCACGAAGCGAGGAGGGGCCGTCCGACTGGACGGCCCCTCCTCGTGCGGTTTCGGGCGCTGCCCGGCTGCCGGTCGCGTGCGCCGGCCGCCGGACCCGCCTGCTCAGCCGGTCACGCCCCGCGACACCAGGCTGCGCCGATCGGCCATAACAGAAATCTGGTGCCGCGTCCGCGTGGCGGTCAGTTGCCGCCACCGCCGCGCGGCTTGGCCTTCCGCGGCTCCGACGAGCTGCTGCCGCTGCTCTTGCTCGGCGCTGCCGTCGTCGTCGACCGCGTCGAGCTGGTCGGGCTCGCCGATGGACGGTCGGCCCGCGGCGTCGCCGTGCCGGTCGATGTACCGCCGCGCGTGTAGCCGCGACCCTTGACCACCGACCCGCCGCGGCTGTCCTCGTCGTTCGGCTGCACGATGACGATCACCGGCCGGTTGCTGTAGCTCCAGCCGTAGGGGTCGTAGCCGTAGGGCGAGTAACCATAGCGGCCGTAACCGTAACCGTAGCCGTACCCGTAACCGTAGCAGTCCATGCTGTAGCGCGCCCAGAACGGGTCGTAGCACCGGTCCGCCCGGGCTGCCCGGGCGCGGCGGAGCTCGTCATCGTCTTCGGCATACGGCTCGCGCGGCGTCACCGCGAAGCGCTCCGGATGCGACAGGGCCACCATCACATCGATCGTGGAGGCCGCCACGCCCTGATCCTGGAGCTGCACGAGCTTCCGCGCATCCAGCTGGAAGCCGGCCGCGCGCGCCGCCAGCAACGCCTCGACCGCGGGCGCCGCCACATTCCGCGACGCCTCGACGACCGCTGCCTCATCGAGCGGTGTCGCCGCATCGATCCGGGCAGACTCCTGCGCCAGACGCTGGTCCTGCGGCAGCTCGGTCGCCGCCCATTCCGGGATCTCCGACGCACTAGCCGCGCGATAGCGGATCGTGCGCGCGGCGTGCTGCCCGTTCACCGTCAGCGCCTGCACGTCCACCCATTCGTCCACCGAGACCAGCGCCAGCACCCCGGTCGACGTCCGGCCCAGGCCGCTGCATGCCAGCTCGGCCCGCGTGAACACGCGCCGGCCGTCGGCCGAGAAGAACGCGCTCTCCGTGCCGCTGCAGCCGCCCTCCTCGATCGGACGGGCGACGCCGTCCGCGCGCAGCACCGTCTCGTCGGTGATGCTGCCGTCCTCGATCGTCGCGATCCGCACGGTCGTCGGCGCGTCACCCGGCAGGACGCACACGAGCGGCCCCGCCGCCTCGCCCACCGCTTCGGCACGCCAGCAGCCGTACCACGCCGTCCAGTCACCCGCGACGGGGGCAGCGCCGAGGTGCATCGGCACGGCCAGCAGTACGGCCGCGATCGGGATCAATGTACGGGTCCTCATGGTACCTCCTTACCAGCGGAGCGCGAGCCCGACCGCAAACTGCAGCCCGCTCAGATCGATGCTGTCCCAGTTCTGAAAGTCCAGACCGGGCCTCGCCGACCCGATCGTGTAGCGCCCCTCCGCGTTGAGGCCGAGGCGCGGCGTGAACCAGTGGTCGAGCCCGGCGAACACGTGCCCCGTCGTCGCCCGACCCCGCGACTCGAACGTCGCGGTGAAGATGGTCAGGTCGCTGCTGTCGACGAAATCGCCTTCCTGCACCAGGCGGTACCACGACATGCCACCGCCCGCGCCGACATACGGCGTCGTCCGCACCGGCACCCACGCGAGCTCGCTGATGCCGCGGCCGCGCTCGAACGGGTAGTACCGGATCGAGGCCGTCACGGGGATCACCCGCAACTTCGTCACCTGCTCGATCGGCTGGTCGTTCTCATCGACCCACTCGCGGAATTCCGAGCTCGACTCCACGTTCGAGTAGGATACGCCCAGCGCCACATCCAGCCGGCGATGCAGCACGATCGCGACTTCGCCGCCGATCGCCGGCGCGCGGAAATCACTGCGCTCCAGCGTCAGGCTGTCCGTGAAGAAGTCGAACAGGTCGCCGCCGGCTCGATGCAGCATCGGCCCGGCCCGCAACGTCAGCTGCGCTTTCGGCTGACCGAACAGGAACCCATCCTGCGCGTGTGCGGCGAGGGGTGTCGCTGCCGGGAGCGACAGTGCCGCGATGAGAACGAGGCCGCGCTTCGTCATGCGCGCTCCTTGGGAGAGGGGTGCGGAAGAATGCTGGCAGGATCCGGGCCGGCATCACCGCTGATACTGAAAGTTCACCGATAAGGTTCCGCCGCGCAACCTCAGGCTTGCATACAGGAGGACCGATGGCGCTCGCTCCACTCATTCCGACTGGCACCGCTCGTGCGCAGGGCCGGAGCCCATGCTGATTCTCCGACTCGCCGCCGTGCTCGCGCTCCAGCAGCAGCCGCTGGTGCAGGCGCAGGATTCCGTTTATCAGACTCCGGGACTGGCGGCGCTCGTGGGACGCGCCGCGGCGGCGAATGCGGCACCGCCGCCCGGACTCGAGGGCTACCGGGCCCGGATCGAGACGGAGCTGTCGTTCGTGCGGCTCGAGCCGGACGGCCGTGAGACGCTGCTCCAGCTCGAGCAGCTCGCGAGCGATCTCTTCTGGCGACGTGACGGCGGAATGCTCCAGGAGATGATCGGCTACCGATCGCAGACCCTCGGTGCCACGTTTTCCGGCCTGAGCTTCTTCGATGTGCCCTGGCTCGTGCCGACGCTGTACGGCGAGCGGCTCGATCTCGTGCGCACGAGCGGGCCCGCGCGCAGCGAGTCCGGTGCGCTGCTGCACCGGCGCGCGCTGCATCCGTTCTCCGCGCGCCGGGACGAGGTCTACCGCTTCTCCGGTGGCGACACGGTCGACATCATCAACCTGCCGGATCGCCGGCTGCACATCGTGCGTGTGCGCGTCGAGGCACGCGGCACGCCGGCCCGGCCGACGCTGCTGTTCGAGGGCGATATCGACCTCGATGCGGAGCGCCTGCACATCGTGCGCATGCAGGGGCGTCTGATCCCGTCCGGCCGCAGCCGCACGTTCCTCGACGCGATCGCACAGGGCGTGCTGTTCGTCCGCTTCGAGACGGCCGAGTACGATCAGGCGTACTGGCTCCCCCGCGAGCAGCGCTTCGAGGCCCAGGCCGTCTCCCGGCTCAGCGAGGGCCGCGTCGTCTTCCGCGTCGTATCCCGCTTCGTCGATGTCTGGCCGAACGATCCCGCGATCGCCCGCGCCCCGGATCCGCGCGAGTACCCCTACGGCCTGATCCGCGGCAGCGAGAACCTCGGCGCGCTCTCCGGCTTCACCGACTGGCAGATCGAGATCGGCACGCTCAGCGGCGATGCCAATGCGCGCGACTTCGACGCCTACGCGCCGTCGATGATGGTCCCGACGGGCGAGCCGCGCCTCACGTTCAGCACGCGGCACTTCTCGCAGCTATTCCGCATCAACCTCGTCGAGCCCGTCTTCACCGGCCTCGGCATGACGTACGACTTCGGCAACACCGCGCCCGGCATGGTGCTGCGGGTACACGGTGGCTACGCCTGGCAGGAGGAGGAGGTGCGCGGCGGCGCCGAGCTGCTCCACCGCGGCGACCGCTGGGAGCTCGGCGCGCGCGCCGAGCGCCAGCTCGCTCACACGAACGACTTCACGAGCACCACCGAGCTCGAGCCGAACGTGCCGCCCGTGATCGGCGCCGAACAGTACGATTACGTCGATCGCCGCATCGGCAGCCTCATCGCCCGCACCGCGCCCGGCTGGATCACGCTCCGCTTCGAGGTCGCCCGCGCCGGCGACCGCAACGTCACCCGCAACGTCGTCCCGCTCGACAACCCGGACTCCATCATCGAGCCCATCAACGCCTCGCGCCTCAACCGCCCCGCCTTCGCGGGCGACTTCTGGCTCGCCCGCGCCGCGATTCACCGCAACCCCGCCGCCGGCGGTATCTCGCTCCAGCCGGGCCTCGGCCTGCGCCTCGCCTGGGAGGGCGCAGTCGGCGACCTCGACTGGCAGCGCGTCGAAGCCGGCGCATCTCTGCGCCGCATGCTCGGCCGCTTCACCATATCCGGCCGCGGCGACGCCGGTATCGCGTTCTCCGATTCGCTGCCGCCGCAGTCCATGTTCGAGCTCGGGACGCTCGCCGACCTGCCCGGCTTCGAGCACAAGGCCTTCACCGGCGACCGCGCCGCGCTCGCACGACTCGGCCTCATGTATACGCTCCCCATCTTCAATGCGCCGATCCGCATGGGGTCCCTGTGGCTCCCCGCCCCGGCGCCCGCTCCCTCCGTCGCCATCCAGGTCGGCTGGACCGATGCGACCGACCAGACCCGCGCCATCATGCAGCGCTTCGGCTGGGTCACGTCCGACGGCGCCCGCGCGGCACTCGATCTGCGCATGCGCTTCTTCGGCGGCAGCGTCAGCATCGGCGCGGCCCGGCCGCTCGACCGCGACGGCGAGTGGCGCTTCGTCTGGAGTCTCGTCGGAGGCATATGATCATGAGCACGTCCGCGCTTCGCCGCACCGCACTGCTGCTCCCGCTCTCACTCGCCGCCGCCGGCTGCGAGCTCATCGGCGACATTTTCCAGGCCGGCTTCGTCGTCGGCATCATCATCGTCGTCCTCGTCATCGCCGCGATCGCCTGGCTCTTCGGCAAGTTCAGACGCAGCCCTCGTTGACGGGTCAGCTGCGGGCGCCACGCCCCGCCTGGCGGAGTCGGGAACATCGCTCTACCGGGGCGAATATCACGTCGGCATGTTCGGCGCCGTGCAGCGGCGCGTGGCATTCACCAGACCGGAATCATCATGAAACGGATCAACGGGGCAATTCTCGCCGGCGTCGCGGCCCTCGCGTTCGGCGCGACGGCGGCGAGTGCCCAGACGATAGGATTCAAGGCGGGCGCATCGCTCTCGAATCTCAGCATCGACGGCTCGACGGAGGGGCTGGACTACAGGACGGGCTTCGTTGGCGGCGGCTTCATCCGGTTCGGCTTCGGCCGGCTGGGCATTCAGCCGGAGATCCTGTCGGTGACGAAGGGTGCGGAGCTCGATGACCCGGCGGGCGACGAATCGATCAGCATCGAGTACGTCGCCATCCCGGTCCTGCTGCATCTGCCGCTCACCTATGGCGCCTCGTTCGCGCCGTACATCATGGGGGGCCCCGAGTTCGCGTTTGACATCGGCTGTGAGCAGGAGGTCGGTGGTGTCGAGGTGGATTGCGACGACGCGGGCGTGGACGAGTTCCAGCGCAAGAGTCTGGACATCGGGCTGAGTGCGGGCGGCGGTCTGGCGTTTGCAGTCGGGCCGGGTGCCCTGCTGGTCGAGGGTCGCTACACGTGGGGCCTCACGAACATTCAGGAGGTCGAAACGGAGTCCGAGGTGAAGAACCGCTCCGCCTACCTCATGGCGGGGTACTCCATCCCTCTGGGCCGGCGCTACTAGCGGATCGCAGCCGGTCCGGCCGGGGCGTGAGGACGCCGCCCCGGCCACCCGCCGGGGAACCCACCGCCTCTCTCCTGCGTTTCATACATCGACCGCGACCCCGGAGCGCGCCATGTACATCCGCAAGCCGAGCGACATCCCATCGTCCGAGATCACACCCGAATCCGTGTACCTCGACCGCCGTCGCTTCCTGCGGCTCGGTGCGGCGGGCGCCGTCGGTGCCGCGCTCGCGCCGGGCACGCTCGGCGCATGCACTCCCGCCGATGAGGCCGCCGCGCTCGCTGGCGCTGACGCGCAGGAGGCGCCGACGAAGTACGAGGACATCACGACGTACAACAACTTCTACGAGTACGGCACGGACAAGCGCGATCCATCGGAGCACGCGCCGGGACTGCTGCGCACGACACCGTGGAGCGTCGTGGTCGAGGGTCATTGTGCGAAGCCGGCGACATACGCGCTGGAGGATTTCGTCAGGCCGTCCGCGCTCGAGGATCGGACGTACCGGCTGCGCTGCGTGGAGGCGTGGAGCATGGTGATCCCGTGGCGCGGGTTCCCTCTGGCCGACGTGATCCGCCGGGCGGAACCGACATCGCGCGCGAAGTATGTCGAGTTCCACACGCTGCTCGATCCGGAGCAGATGCCGTATCAGAAGACGCGCCTGCTCGACTGGCCATACGTGGAGGGGCTGCGGATGGATGAGGCGATGCATCCGCTGACGCTGCTCGCGACGGGTCTGTACGGCCGCGATCTGCCGGCGCAGAACGGTGCGCCGCTGCGGCTCGTCGTGCCGTGGAAGTACGGTTTCAAGAGCATCAAGTCGATCGTGCGCGTCCGCTTCGTCGAGCAGCAGCCGGAGTCGGCGTGGATGAAGTCGAATCCCTCCGAGTACGGCTTCTACTCGAACGTGAACCCGCGCGTGGATCATCCGCGCTGGAGTCAGGCGTCGGAACGGCGCATCGGTGAGTTCCGCCGCCGCGAGACGCTGATGTTCAATGGCTATGCCGATCAGGTCGCGAGCCTCTACGCCGGCATGGACCTGAGGCGGCACTTCTGACAGCCGACGCGCGGCCGCAGGCGCGGGCGGCCGGCCGGCGCACCCGCCGGAGCACGCTCGCCGCGAAGGCGGCGGTCTGGCTGCTCTGCCTCGCGCCGGCCGGACTGCTCGTCTGGCGTGCGTTCACCGGCGGGCTCGGCGCGAACCCGATCGAGTTCATCACGCTCCGCACGGGCTTCTGGACGCTGGTGCTGCTCATGGTGACCCTCGCCATCACACCGCTTCGCCGTATCACCGGCTGGAACCGCGTCATCCAGTTCCGCCGCCTGGTGGGACTCTTCGCGTTCTTCTACGCGACCCTGCACTTCCTCACGTATGTCGTGCTGGACCTGTTCTTCGATTTCGGTGCCGTCGCGGCCGACATCGCGAAGCGGCCGTACATCACGGTCGGCTTCACAGCGTTCCTGCTGCTGATCCCGCTCGCCGCGACATCGACCCGCGGCTCGATCCGCCGACTCGGCCGCAACTGGATCAGGCTGCACCGGCTCATCTACGTCAGTGCCGCGCTCGCCGTGCTGCACTTCTACTGGAAGAAGTCGGCGAAGGCGGACGTCTTCGAGCCGCTCCTCTTCATCGGCATTCTCGCCGTCCTCCTCCTGTTCCGCGTGTGGTACGTGCTCCGCAGGCGGTCGAGTCGCGCCGTTCCCGTCTTCGGCGGTACGCCTGCGCCGTAACGCGCGACCCGCGAGCTTCGCTGTACCGCCCGCTGCGACTTGTCGCCGTGCTCGTTCCGGCTACCTTGAGCGCGGAATGAGATTCCCCACTCGCCGCACTCGGGCCGCGCTGGATGCGCTCTGCCGGCGCATCGTGCCCGCCGCTTACGAGTCCGAGCCGCCGGTCGATGTCTGCGTCCATGTGGAGCAGCGCATCTGCGGGCTGGACGCGGCGATGCGCCGCGACGTGATCGGCGCACTTCACTTCTTCGATCACCCGATCACGGGGATGCTGCTCTCCGGCCGGCCGCGCCGGTTCAGCACGCTGCCGCCATCGGAGCAGGATGCGATGCTGCGCGAGTGGGAGCGCAGCTCGCTCGGTCTGCGCCGCACGGTCTTCCAGGCGCTTCGTAGGCTCATCCTCTCGACGTATTACGCGATGCCGGAGAGTCATCCCGGCATCGGCTACCTGCCGCCGCTGTACTCCCGCGAGCCGGCGTTCGCGTGGGAGGGGCCGGCGCCGGACGTGCCCGAGGACGGGCCGGTGCAGAGCAGCACGGCGGCTCCATCGTCCGGCAGACGTGCGCCGCCGCGCACCCGCGTGAGCCACTCATCGGCCGCACCGCCGTGCGGCATCATTGCCGGTGCGGAGCTCGCCGGCACCGCGACGTTCGACGCCGACGTCTGCATCGTGGGCAGCGGCGCCGGCGGCGCCGTGATGGCTGCACGCCTCGCCGAGGCCGGCTTCGCCGTGATCGTCCTCGAGGAGGGCGGGTATTTCGCCGGAGCCGATTTCGATGATGATGAGTCCCGTCTCGCTCCGCTGCTGTACGCGGACGGTGCCGCGCGCGCGACGGACGATCTGTCGATCGTGCTGCTCCAGGGCCGCTCGGTCGGCGGCGGCACCACCGTCAACTGGATGATGACGCTGCGACCGCAGCCGTGGGTCATGCGCGAGTGGGAGCACGAGCACGGCGTCGAGCTGCTGTCGGAGCGCCGGCTCGCGCCCGCACTCGCGGGCGTCGAGCACGCGATCCATGCGCGGCCCGTACCCTACTCCGCCCAGAGCCCGATCAACCGTTGTATCCTCGATGGCTGCGCCGCGCTCGGCTGGCGCACGCTCGAGGCACGCATCAACGCACAGGGCTGCGTGCGCGCCGGCTCGTGCGGCATCGGCTGCCGCTGGGGCGCCAAGCGGAGTGCCGGCGAAGTCTTCATTCCGCGCGCACTCGAGGCGGGCGCGCGCGTGTTCTGCGACGCCCGTGCGGACCACATCGAGCAGGTCGAGCGCGGCGGCCGCGCTCCCTTGAAACGCGTGCGCGCCACGGTCCTCGATCGCGTATCCCGTGAGCCCCGCGCCTGCCTCACCATCGAAGCGCCGGTCGTGGTGCTCGCCGGCGGTGCGGTCGGCACGCCCGTCCTGCTCGAGCGCTCCGGCCTCGGCGGCGGCGGCGTCGGACGATGGCTCCGGCTGCACCCCACGACTGCCGTATTCGGCAGATATTCGACTCCGATGTATCCCGCCGCCGGAATACCGCAGTCGGCCGTGTGCTCCGAGTTCCTCGAGTCCAACGATGGCTACGGCTTCTGGATCGAGGCGCCATCGCTGCGACCCGGACTCGTCGCCGCAGCGTTGCCGGGATTCGGTGCGGAGCACCGCACGTACATGCAGGACTTCGGTCATCTCGGACCGCTCATCCTCCTCGTCCGCGACGGTGCAGACCGCGGACGCTCGGCAGGAAACGTACGCGTCGATCGCAACGGGCGCGTCCGGATTCGCTATCGGCTCGCCAACGCCGATCGCAGCACGCTCGTGCGCGCCGTGCAGGCGGGCGCACGCCTCGCATTGCGGACCGGAGCGCGCGAGGTGGTGACACTCCATGCGGGCGGCGGGGCAGTCCGCTCGGAGCGCGACGTCGATGCGCTCGCCACGCGCTCCTACGGGCCGAACCGCGTCGCCCTGTTCTCCGCTCACGTGAACGGCACGTGCCGCATGGGCGCCGACGCCCGCGAGTCCGGCTGCACGCCGGAGGGCGAGCGCCACGGCGTTCCCGGCCTCTACGTCGCCGATGGCAGCCTCTTCCCCACCTCACCCGGCGTGAACCCGCAGACGACGATCATGGCGCTCTCCAGCCTCATTGCCGACGGCATCGTCGACCGGCACCGGAGCGTCTGCTGACCCGCGCGCCGCGGCCATCCGTCACACCCGCCGCTCGGCGCGTCGGCACCGATGTGCTATATTCGTGCAGGACCACGTCTTGACCTGACCCGAGACCCGAAGCCGATGCCGCTGCTCTGGGGATTCGTCGGCGCCGCCCTCGGCGGTGTCGTGATCGGCCTCTGGCTGCGTGCCCAGCTGGTCGCCGCGCGCGCGCACCTCGCCCACCTGGACGAGATCCAGCAGGAGCTGCACGAGCGGGACGACCGCATTGGCGCCCTGCATCGCGAGCTGACCCAGGCGCGCATCGAAGCGGGCACGCTCACCGAAAGGCTCGAGCAGGAGCGACGCATTGCCGCCGACAAGCTCGCCCTCGTCGACGAGGCCAGGACGAAGCTCGCCGATGCGTTCAACGCGCTCTCCGCGGAGGCGCTGAGCCGCAACAACCAGACGTTCCTGGAGCTGGCGCGGAGTGCGCTGGGGCAGCAGCACCAGCTCGCGAAGGGCGAGCTCGAAGCGCGCGCTCGGGAGATCGACACGCTCGTGAAGCCGCTGCGCGAGTCGCTGGACAAGGTGGACAACCGGATCGGCGCACTGGAGCAGGTGCGGGCGCAGGCCTACGGTACGCTGACGGAGCAGGTCCGGTCGCTGGCGCAGACGCAGCAGGCGCTGCAGCTGGAGACGCAGAACCTGGTGCGGGCGCTGCGCGCGCCGCAGGTACGCGGCCGGTGGGGCGAGATCCAGCTGAAGCGCGTGGTCGAGATGGCCGGCATGATCGAGTACTGCGACTTCGTGCAGCAGGAGACGTTCGAGGACGAGGACGGCCGGATGCGGCCGGACATGGTCGTGCGGCTGCCGAACGGCCGGAGCATCGTCGTGGACTCGAAGGCGCCGCTCCAGGCGTACCTCGAGGCGGTCGAAGCGACGGACGACACCGTGCGTGCGGAGCGGCTGCGGCAGCACGCGCAGCAGATCCGCGGTCACATCCGGAAACTCAGCGAGAAGGCGTACTGGGACCGGCTGGAGGCGACACCGGAATTCGTCGTGCTGTTTCTGCCGGGCGAGTCGTTCTACAGCGCGGCGCTGCAACTGGACCCCGCCCTGATCGAGGGCGGCGTCGAGAAGCAGGTGGTGCTCGCCACGCCGACCACGCTGATCGCGCTGCTGCGGGCGATCTCGTACGGCTGGCGGCAGGAGACGATCACGCGGGAGGCGCAGCAGATCAGCTCGCTGGGCAAGGAGCTGTACACGCGTGTCCGCGTCATGGCGCACCATTTCTCCGACATGCGACGCGCACTCGACCGGACGGTCGCGTCGTACAACAAGGCGGTGAGCTCGCTGGAAATGCGGGTGCTGCCCTCGGCACGCAAGTTCAGGGATCTGGGTGCGGTGACGACGGACGAGATACCGCAGCTGGAGAGCGTGGAAAAGCAGGCGCGCTCGCTTCAGGCGCCGGAGCTCGCCAGTCTGGTAGAGAAGGAAGAGGAGCCGGGACCGCCGCCGCGCGCGATCCAGACGGAGCTGTGACCGGCGGTGTGAGTGTGAGCCACGTCGCGTCGCTCACACTCACACGGCCGCTCACAGCGGGTTCTCGCCCGGACCGCTGTCCTGGGTGCTGCCGGCAGTGATCTCTCCGGCCGGCGGCTGGCTCGTGCGTGCGGCGCGCGTATCGAGGTCGCGGCGCAGCTCCTCGATGCGCTGCTGGAGCCGCTCGAGCAGCGAGTCCAGTCTCGGCTGCACGTCCGCAACGAACTGGTCGACCTTCGGACGCACCTCGGCCATGGCACTCTGTGCCCGCGGCCGGATCTCCGCCACAGCCTCATCGACCCGCGCGTCCAGCTCGTCCAGCGCCTTCCTGATCTTCGGCCGCACTTCCTCGATGGCCGCCTCGAGGCGTGCCTGAAGGTCCTTCACCGGATCTCTGCGACCACCGCCCCCACCCGTCGTGCCCGTCGTCTCGTCCACGTGAGCCTCCTCTCCTGTCGATGATCGTCGATCACGGAACGCTCACTTCCCTACGCCCCGCCACCCATCGCGTTTCAGCGCAACTCCCGCACCGCTGTCCCGCCCGGCCGGTAGACGCGCCGCGCATTCGGCACTGCAGAACCGGTGGCGAGCCATGCGGGCTTCAGCTCGCCTCGCGCATAGAGCGCCGCCTGATCGAAGAAGTGGGCCGATGCCGGGTGCGCGCTCTGGCCGAACGGCACGATCGTGTGCGACCGGACGTCCGGCGCGAGCTCCACGGCGCTCACCACCGTCACACCGCCGACGCCGTACCGCCTGCGCCGACCGGCCTCGTCGCGCGCGTCGAGCGTGAACATCACACCCGTCCACGATGGCGCGCCGGGAACCGGCAGGCTCGCGCTGTCCGCGACGGGCTCCGCATCCCCGACACCGCTGCGTGCCAGCCGGTTCAGCTCGCCCCATGCGACCCGCGTCGAGCCCCAGTCGCGCTCCAGGCGCGTGAGCACATCCTCCATCGCGCGGAACCCGGTGTACTCGCCCGACATCCCACCCGCACGCACCCGCTCCTGCCACAGCACGTACAGCGTCGCCGCCTCCGAGTCCACCGTCGCCCTGCCGTCCCACGAGCGCAGCCGTTCGACCACGCCGTCCAGCCGACGCGCGCGGACCGGGTTCATTCCGCCGATCTGCTCCCAGTCGGCCGCGAGATCATCGATCGCGCGCGGCGCATCCGGGATCCGGGTATCGAACGCGGTGCCGGCCCATGTCTCCGCTGTCCACGTCGTGTCCGGCCGCGCCGCCGCGCGGGTCGGTGCGGTCGTCATGTAATCCGGGAAGGAAACGCCCGCGTCCGATCGCGGCAGCTCTGCTGCATCGACCCGGCCGCTCTCCGGGTTCAACGCCTGCGGCAGCTCGTCGAGCGCGTGATAACCGCGCCACTCGGCACTGGAGGAGGTGCCATCCACCGGACGACTCCAGTCGATCGCCGGATCCCGCACCGGAACCGCACCGCCGTGCACGTGCAGGATGTTGCCGTCGACATCCGCGTACACCGTGCTCGCCGCCACGGCCCGTGCATCGAGAGCGCTGCGGAACTCGGCCGGACCGAGCGCACGACTCATTGCGTACCACTGCTGAAGTGAGCCGCCTTCCTCGATGCGCGCGATGCGGACGGCAAGGGCGCGCGCACCGTCCCGGGCGACGATCGGACCGTGATGGGTGCGGTGGAACGTGAACACACGCGGCTGAACCCCCGTTCCGGAGTTCACGAGCAGCGTGTCCTGCCAGGCGCTCGCGCTCCGGCGTTCGCCATCGAACGGGTACGTGAGCGAGTCGCCCGCGCCGTCCAGCGTCACCTCGTAGATGTCCGCGACATCGGCGCCCGACGTGGCGTGCGCCCACGCGATGCGGCGGTTGTGACCGTCGCGCGGCACCGGCGTGCCCAGGACGGCGAAGCCGCGCACACCCCACCCCGTCCCGCTGCTCAGCACGAGCTCGTAGTCGTGGAATGCGCCGAAGAACTCACCGCGGACACTCTGGAGCAGCAGCGCGTGACCGCCGGCCGTGCGCTGCGGCGCGACGGCACGCGCCATCGCCGGGTAGGCTACATCCGCCTCCGCACGCGTCCGGACGGCGCCCGCGCCCGTGCCGGAGAGGATCGTGTCCAGCCGCACGCCGTCGACGACCGTCCGGTCATCGATGCGGCGCACCAGCGCGAAGGGCATCCACGGCTCGAACCGCGTGATCAGCCGTGGACGTTCGCCGGACGTCCTGATGTAGTAGTTGATCCCTGCGGCGAACGCATCCCAGATCTCGCGTCGTTCCGCCGGCTCCCGCTCGTACTCCTCGCGGGCCAGGCGCTCGATCTCGAATGCCGCCCTCACCAGGTCGGATGCCAGGTGCGCCTCGCCGTACCAGTGCGACGCGCGACCGAGCGCGTGCAGATAGCTGTCCTCGAGTCGGGCAAACCCGTCCTCCGCCTGGGCATAGCCGGCCCCGAACGCGGCGTGCGCATCCGTCTCGCCGTGAATGTGCGGCACGCCCCACTCGTCGCGCACGATGGTGACGCCCGCGGCGAGACGATCCACCGGGTCGCCGCCCCCCACCAGACCCCGCAACGGTGTGCAGCCGCCGATCAGGATGATGAGCAGCAGTCCGTGACGATTCGACAGCCGCACGTCGCGCCTCCTCCGGTACACGCGTTCACGTCGCTGCGGAAGGTGGCAGCGACGGTACGTCCAGGCAACGCGCGCGCACGGCATCCTTTCTGCACTCCCGGCCGGCGAGTGGCCCCCTGCTGACTGCGCCGACAGGCCGAGGAGGAGCGGTGAAGGTTCTGGTCACGGGCGGTACCGGTGTGGTCGGCACTGCGACAGTCACGGAGCTGCTCCGGCGCGGGCATCACGTCCGGCTGCTGTCGCGCCGCGCGGCCGAGGCGCCGGAGGAATGGGAGCGCACGGTGGAAGCGTTCCCCGCCGACATCGGCGATGCTGCCCGGGTGCGCGGCGCTGCCGAGGGCTGCGGCGCGGTGATCCACATCACCGGCATTGTCAAAGAGTCCCCGCCCGAGCTGACATTCGAACGGATCAACGTCGGCGGTACGCAGAACATCGTGGATGAGGCGATGCGCGCGGGAGTACGCCGCCTGATCTTCGTCTCGTCACTCGGCGCCGAGCGGGGTGAGTCGGAATACCACCGCTCGAAGCTGCGGGGCGAGGAGATCGTCCGCACGTTCCGCGGCAGCTGGACGATCGTGCGGCCCGGCGCCGTGGTCGGTCCCGGCGACGAAACCGTATC
Organism: Longimicrobiales bacterium; assembly: GCA_036374995.1. Classification (GTDB taxonomy): domain Bacteria; phylum Gemmatimonadota; class Gemmatimonadetes; order Longimicrobiales; family RSA9; genus SH-MAG3. Next base: position 106,870 of record DASUSS010000013.1, read on the forward strand.
GGTCCTGCTGCGCATGGTTCGCACACTGCCCGTCGTGCCCGTGATCGGCGATGGCGATCAGCCGTTCCAGCCGGTGTGGCACCGGGACCTGGCCTGTGCACTCGCCGACTGCGTGGACCGCAGCGATGTCGGCGGAAGGATCCTGCGCATCGCCGGCAGCGACGTGATCACCGTGCGTGAGGTGATCGATCTGTTCAGCGATGTGACGGATCGTTCGCCGCTGCGCGTGCCACTGCCCGCATTCCTCGCCCGCATCGGCAGCACGCTCGCCGCCGCGGTCGGCATCGATGCGCCCGTCAGCGCGGCCACCGTGCGGATGCTGCTTGAGGGCAATCACCTGCGCGACGACCAGCAGAACGACCTCACCGGGCTGCTCGGCCACCAGCCCGCGCCGCTCCGGCGCCGGCTCGTCCAGCTCGTCGACGCGCTGCCCGAGCAGACGCCCGAGCAGGGCGTCGGCAAGCTCAAATGCCGCCGCTTCACCACCGATATCCTCGACAGCCCGCTCACCGCGGCCCGGCTGCTGGAACGATTCCGGAAGGGGTTCGCCCGCCTCGTGCCGTTCGATGCGGTCGCAGAACCCGGCGCGTCCTCGCTGCTCGAGCTGGACGCGACCCTCACGCTCGAGTTGCCTGCGCGCGGCCACGTCCAGGTTCGCGTCGAGCAGCTCGATCAGCAGGTCATCACCGTCGCCACGCTCGAGGGACACCCGCTCGCGGGCGTCGTCCGCTTTCGCTTCGAGGATCACGCGCCCGGCGTCATTCGTTTCACGATCGACGTCATCGAGAGACCCGCGTCCCGCCTGGACCAGCTCTCCATGGCGCTGTTCGGCAGCATCGCGCAGACGCATACCTGGAAGGAGACGGCCGCCCGTGTCGTCCGGGAGGCGGACGGCCGCGCGCCGGACGGCGTGGCCGAAGAGTCGTGGCAGCTGGACGACGAGCAGGCGGAGCCGCTCGAGGAATGGATCCGCAGCATCGTGCAGCGGCGCCGCCGTGCAACGGCGAACCGGACGTGAACACATGAAGCCGGATGGCGCCGCACGCCTCGAAACCGGAACGGGGCGCGGGTCGTAGAGTAGGCGGACAACCACTCCAAGGAGTCGACATGTCGAGTTTCGGTGGCAGAGTCCTGACCGGCAGCGTCCTCGCGGTGATCGGCCTCGTGACGGTGAAGGTGCTGGTGGCGCTCGTCTCGGGGTTCATGGCGCTGCTCAGCTTCCTGCTCTTCACGGTGCTGCCGATCGTGCTGATCGTCTGGCTGGTGATCAAGGCGATCAAGTACCTGAAGTCGGACAAGCCGGCATACGAGTAGGCGGGATCTCCGGACGGCGTCGCGCCGTCCGGATGGCCCGGCACTCCCCTTGCACGCCCATGGCACAGGCGGGGCCCGGAGGCGCCGCGTTACCACCAAGGGGGGGAGATATGGAATTCCTGTGGATGATCATCGTCGGCGGCATTGTGGGCGCGATCGCAAAGCTGATCATGCCCGGCCGTGATCCAGGCGGCATCATCGTCACCATTATCCTCGGTATTCTCGGCGGCATCGTCGGCGGGTTCCTGTTCGGACTGATCGGTCTCGGCGACGGAGGGCTCATCGGTCTCATCGGCGCGATTCTCGGAGCCATTCTGCTCCTCTGGATCTACCGCATGATCGTCGGTCGACGGACGACCGACGTCACCTGACAGCCGCCCGCGGTACAGGCCCGGCGCCGTTCGCGCCGGGCCTGTGTCTCACGGCGGCGTTCCCACTCGTTAGATTACCGGCAGAGCCCCGCCCGACGCGAAGGCGCCGCACCAGCCGCGCGGAGTACTACATGCGAGTTGTTCTCACAGCAGCCGTACTCTTTCTCGCCGCCTGCGACAGCCCGTCCGAGCCGGACGACCGCTGGGCGGTGCCGGAGAACATCACGTACGCGGCGTCGCTCGGCATCGACCTGGCGCAGATGAACAAGACGGAGTCCGGCCTGTACTGGCAGGACCTGACGGTCGGCACGGGCGCGGACTCGGTGGATGTCGAAGACGACGTGTCGTATCATCTCACGATCTGGCTGCCCGATGGCCGCAGTGTGTACACGACGCGCAACGGTGCACCGGAGGACAACCCCGTGCTCCTGCTGATTCCCGGTCTCGCGGAGGGCATGCTCGGCATGCGTCGCGATGGCGTGCGCAAGCTCGTGATCAGGCCGGAGCTCGCGTGGCCGAACGGCCGGTCGGATTTCGGTGTGCCGCCGATCACGACGATCGTCTGTGAAGTCGAGCTGATGTCGATCCACTAGCGCCGGGCCGCGCACCGCTCAGAACTCGCCCACCATCCCGATCTCGGTCGTGATCTCGTAGCCGAGCTCGCGCCGGACGGTCTCCTGCGCGAGCGAGATGAGCGCCCGCACGTCGGCCGCGGTCGCGCCGCCCAGGTTCACGATGATGTTGGCGTGCTTGTGGAAGATCTGCGCGTTGCCGATGATGTGGCCCTTGAGGCCGCACTGATCGATCAGCCGGCCGGCGCCCACACCCTCGATCTTCTTGAAGATCGATCCTGCCGACGGGTACAGCCACAGGTCGGGATGCCGGTCATCACGCCATTTCAGGTTCTCCCGCATGACGTGGCGCAACTCCGGCTCCGGCCCCGGTTCCAGCCGGAACGTCACCGTGAGAACGATGTCGTCGCGGTCGTGCAGGATGCTGTAATCGTAGCCGAAACGGAAATAGTCGCGGTCGACGGTCCTGCGCTCACCTTCCTGTGTCAGGATGTCCGCCGACTCGACGACCTCCTCGATGAAACAGGTACGCTCGCGCCCCGGCGGCGGAGAGAGGAAGTGGAGGTTCTGCCAGATCGCGCCGCCGACCGTACTCGGAATCCCGACGTAGTGATGCAGGCCGCCGAGTCCGCGCGCGACGGTCTCGTTGATCAGCCGCATGAACGTCGGGACGCCCGCGCCGGCACGGACGCGGACATCGTCCAGGAACTCGACCCCGTCGACTTCGCTCCGGATCACGAGGCCGCGGACGCCCTTGTCCGCTACCAGGATGTTCGCGCCGAGGCCCAGCAGGAAGTACGGCACCCCCTGCGCGCGCGCCGCGCTCACCGCCTCCGCCAGCTCGTCCGGCGTGCGCGCCCGGTACAGCAGGTCGGCGGGGCCGCCAATGCGGAACGTCGTATACGGTGCGAGCGCGACGTCCCGCTCCAGCCGTGCCGGATCGATCCTCTGACCCAGTGCAGCGAGATACTCCTCTTTCACCCTCGCCCTCTCCCTCTTCGGCGACGTCTCCTGCCCGGGCCCGTGACGGAGCAAAAAAGGGGCGCGCCCAGCGGACGCGCCCCTTCCGGCACACCTGTACGGACTGCTACTTCAGGTGGTTGTTCACCAGCTTGGTCATCTCGAACATCGAGACACGGCTCTTCCCGCCGAACACGCGACGGAGCTTGTCGTCGGCGTTGATCATCCGACGCTCCTTGCTGTCCTGCAGGTTGTTCTTCTTGATGTATGCCCAGATCTTCTTGGTGACCTCGGTGCGTGGCTGCGGCGTGCTGCCGACGACTGCCGCCAGGTCCGCATCCGGCTGCATGGCCTTCATGAACGCCGGGTTCGGTGCACGCTTCGCGCCCGTACGCTTCGCAGCCTTCTTCGCCGCCTTGCGCGGCGCCTTCTTCGCGGCCTTGCGGGCGGTCGTCTTCTTCGCGGCCTTCTTCGCGCCCTTCTTCGCCGCCGTCTTCTTCATTCCCTTCCGTGCAGTCTTCTTCGCCGGCGACTTCCTCGCTGCCGTCTTCTTCCGGGCCGTCGACTTTCTCGCCGACGCCTTCTTCGCGGCCTTCTTCGGCGCCGCCCTCTTCGCGGCCGGCTTCCTCGCCGCCGCCTTCTTGCCGGACTTCCTGGTGCGTGCCATAGACGGTCTCCGTCAAAGGGTATCTACTGGCCAGGTGCAACAACCACCTTTCCGGTGCGCACCAAAATGAATCGCTCGCTCTCTCTACGCAACAAGAAAATTTGCGTGGATGGGATGCGTGCGCTTACGGTCATCGTGAGATCGATCACGCGGGGACCCGTACGGCAGAGGGAGACGGGTCCGCCGGAAGCATGCACGAATGGCTGTGCTCGCCCGATGGAATGGTCGCTCCAGGACGGTGAACTGCACGTGTGGCGAGTGGCGCTCGACGAGATCTCGCCCTCGATCGAGATGCGCTCCGCCTGTCTGTCTCCCGACGAGCGGACGCGCGCCACGCTCTATACGGCACCGCTCGAGCAGCGGCGCTTCATCACGTCGCGCATCGTGCAGCGCCATGTCCTCGCGGCGTACCACGGCGTCCCCGCTGTGGAGCTGCCGCTCGCGCGGGAGCCGGGCGGGCGCCCGTTCATCGAGGGTGCGGAACGGCTGTTCTTCAGCCTGAGTCACTCTGCGGGCACGGCGGTGATCGCGGTCGCGGACATCCCGGTCGGCGTCGATGTCGAGCGCGTACGGCGGATCGCGCGCGCCGCGGCCATCGCGCGCCGTGTGCTCCATCCCGATACCGTGGCCGCACTCTCGATGCTGCCGGCGACGGAGCGCGACCGTGCGTTTCTGGACGCCTGGACGCAGCGCGAGGCGCACGTGAAGGCGGTCGGTGGCGGACTCTTCCAGACGCCGGATGCGCTACCGTTCGATCCGGCGCAGCCGGCAGACGCATCGGTGCGGGGCATCATCTCGCGCGAGGACGGCGCACTCTGGAGTGCTGCGCGCTTTCTGCCCTACCCGTACGCCCGGGCGGCCGTGGTCGCGCCCGGCGGCATCCGCAGGATCCGCATCGTCGACTGGCATGACCTCGAGCCGGATCGCGACTGACCGGCGGCTCACACGACGCGCGGTACGCCACGCGCCACCACCTCGCCTGCACGCACCTCCGAGCCGACGGGCGGCGCCTCGAGGCGCGCGCCCCGCTCGAACAGAGCGACCACCGTCGAGCCGAGATGAAACGCCATGATCTCGTCGCCCTGCGTGATGCGGCGCGGCGGCTCGTAGCGGCGCGTCTCGAGCGTCGCCGCACGCCGACCGGAAACGAAGCGTCCCGGTCCGGCCCACTCGGCGTCGAACGCCGTCGAGATCCGCCCCACGTTGTAGGCACCGATGGCGACGATCGCCGCGCGACCGAGCGGCCCGTCGATGACGCAGACGACGCGCTCGTTGCGGGGGAACAGATCCGGTACGTGCAGCACGGCCGGCGCATTCACGGGGAGGAGCGCACCGGGAACGTGGCGCGCCCAGGGAATGGCACCGCTGCACGGTGCGTGAATGCGATGGTAGTGGCGCGGACTCAGGTAGAGCGTCAGGAACATGCCGCCGTCGAACGGCTCGGCATCGGTCTCGCTGGCGAGCAGGGCGGCCGCAGTATAGTGCCGTCCCTTCGCCTGCGTGAGGACCCCGGCGTCGATGCGGCCGTGCCGCCCGACGACGCCATCCACGGGCGCCGCGATCGCGGTGTCATCGTCGGGCCAGCTCCGCGAACCGGGGCGCAGGCGCCGCACGAAGAGATCGTTGATCGAGCGGTACTCCTCGAGACGGTGCTCGGCTTCGTCGACGCGGATGCCGAGCATGCGGGCGATCGTGCCCAGGACCGGCGCGCGGATCGCGCGCGGCAGCGGTGTGTCCGCGATGCGACCGAACGCGCGGGACAGCGCTGCCTGCGGCAGGCGCTCGAGCAGGCGGAGCGTCGCTCGCCAGTGCAGACCGGGCACATCCGGCGAGACGTCGGGGATCCGCTCGTCTCCCTGCGGCAGCGTCATCCGCCGAGCAGCTCGCGGACCGCGTCCGCGAGACGGTCGATCGTGAACGGCTTCGCCAGCGTCGCATCCGCACCGAGCAGCTTCGCATCGGTCAGCGGCCCCGTCGCTCCGGTCATGGTGCCACCCGATATCGCGAGGATGCGGCTCTGCGGAAACTCCTCGCGCAGCTGCTGGATCGTCTCGATGCCATCCTGACCGGGCATGAACACGTCGGTGATCACGAGGTCGGCCGGCGCGCGGCGGTAGAGCGACATGCCCTCGGCGCCATCGCGGCCCTCGGCCACCCGATGGCCGGCCCGCTCGAGAGCCGCACGCAACAGGCCGCGCACGGCATCGTCATCATCGATGATCAGAACCGACGCCACTTCGCCCCCCTTCAGAACATTCGACCGCCGACCGGTACGGCGCGGTCGGGCTGCAGCAGCACCACCGCGCCGTCCTCATCCGGTACCCCGAGCACGAGCACTTCGCTCATGAACCGGCCGATCTGCTTCGGTGCGAAGTTGGTGACGGCGATGACGAGCCGACCGGGCAGGTCCTCGGGCGAGTAGTGCCGGGTGATCTGCGCGCTCGTCTTGCGCACGCCGATGCCGGGGCCGAAGTCGATCCACAGCTTCAGCGCGGGCAGCCGCGCCCCCGGGAACGGCTCGGCACGCTGAACCCGGCCCACCCTCACATCGAGCTTCTGGAAGTCCTCGTATTCGATCGTCACGCCGCTCTCACCGCTCCTGTGAGTGTACCCAGCAGATGGACCCAGTGCCGCAGCTGGGAATAGATGAGGAAATGGGCGTGGACGCGCTGCTGTGCGCTGCGCCCGAGCGCATCGAGCCGCTCGGCGCGCAGCATCTCGCGCAGCGCGGTCCCGATCTCCTCGGCGTCCTCGGGATCCGCGATGAGCCGGCCGTCGACGCCGTCGCGGACCTGCTGCCGCGGGCCGCACGCTTTCGAGTTCGAGAGCACCGGCACGCCCTTCCACATCGCCTCGGCGATCGTGAGGCCGAACCCCTCGCGCAGCGAGTTCTGAACGACGATCGTCGAGACGCGCTGGAGCGCGTTGACGATCAGGGCATTCACGGTCGGGTTCCGCATGGGCAGTGCGAGGATGGCGATATCGCGGCGGACGTCCGCATCACAGCCGAGGTACGCCTCGCGCAGCTGCTCCAGCACCTCGGTGCCTTCCGGGTCATCCGCGATCGACTCCGGGTCCGGTCCCGCCAGGACGAGCCGCGCGAGCATGAGCCGCTCGTGCACTGCGTCATCATCCGCACGCTCCTCGCGCAGGCGCTGCTTGAGCTCGGCGAACCCGCGCATGAGCGGAAGGAATCCCTTCAGCCGGTCCCAGCGCGACACCTGCGTGATGATCGGCCGCGTCAGCAGCCCGAGATCGTCGGGTCTCAGCGCGATCTGCCAGCTGCCGTCCGGCTGGATCCGCCGCGCCGGCTCGAGCGGCGGCTCCGCGCTCGGACCGGGCGCGTGCAGCAGACTGGCGCGGGTGAGGACCGCGACGACGGACTGCACGTGCATCGGCCGGTTCTTGGCCGTGAGCGGATCGAGCGCCGGGTAGATGATGCTGCTCTTCCCCTCGAAGAACGACGGCACGTATTCCGGCGCCGAGAACACGCCGTGATCGTAGGCAGCGGCATACGGCTGGAGGAATCGCCAGGCATCCGCGGTCGCCTCGTTGCCGGAATCGAGGCCGATGTGGCAGCGCCAGACTGCCGTGACATCCGGCACCGACAGCATGCCCGCGATCGGCATCGGCTGCGGGTCGTGCACGATGACGACGTCATCGCGGCGGATCTCATCGCGCAGTGACTCCGCGTTCGCACGGTTCACCCGCTCCAGCAGACGGCGGTCCTCCATGGTCAGGCCCGCCGAGCCCGCGCCGTGGATCATGTTGTGGATGCGTTTCGTCAGCTGGAAGAACGCCTCCTCCTCCGTCTCGATGACGACCCACTCCGCGCGAATGCCGAGCTCGCGCAGGTGCGCGATCAGACCCGGCAGCATCTCCGAGACGCCGCCGCCCTGCGCCGTGGAGTTGACCATCCAGATGGTGCGGCCGCGCATGGCCTGCACGAACGGCCGCGACTCCGACCGCAGCTCCGCCACGGCCGGCGCCAGGTGAACGTACTCCGCGTGCTGCTCGAGCGTCGTCTGGGGATCGATCTCTACACGTCGCGCCATCCAGCTCCTTCCCCGGAGGATTGTCTGCGCCGTCGTCTGCACACCCCGGGCCGCGCTACTCCGCGTTCATGAGTGTCTGCAGGCGGTCACGCACGAGGCGCCGCAGGTGCTCGCGCGCGGCGCGTCCCTCGGGCGCGGGCTCGTTGCCGAGCCGGATGCGTACCCGCATCAGCAGCTCGTCCGCCGTCGGCGCCGCTATGGAAGAGACGTACGCGTAGCCGAAACGGTCACGGTAGAGCCGCAGCGCGAGCATCGCCGCCTTCCGGACATCGTCTGCGCCTTCATCGATGACCGGCTCCGGCTCCGCCGAGAGGGCCCGGGCGAGCTCGCGGTCGTCGAGGCGGATGAGCACCTCGTCGACCACCGCGCACAGCGCGCCGTCATCGGCAAACGGTCGCTGCTGCACGACCGCGCGCACGGCGGCCGTCGTCAGGCCGCACTGCCTGAGTGCCGATCGCAGCCGGCGCTCCGACGCTGTGCACAGCGGCCGCTTCACGGCTCGGAGCTGTCCCGCGCGTCACGCGGGGCGGGTGGGTTCTTGCGCCGCGGGCGTGCCGGTCGCGCCTCGGCCGGCTCCTGCCTGCGGACCGGCGTGGTCCGGAACGGCGGGTCGCCGTACGCCGCGACCGCGCGCAGCAGGTCGCCGCGGGCGACGACCAGCTCGCACAGCTTGTACGGCTCGCCATCGTCGTCACGCGTCATCACGTCGAGCTGGATCAGGTCCTCGTCGAGGACCTCGTACTGCTCGCGCTCCTCGAACCGCAGCCAGCGATCGCTGACGTGGCATGGCACCGTCAGCGCCGCCCTGCGGTCCCCGCCGCCCGCCGGTCGGCCCTTCACCGCAGGCGTACCGCAGTGCCGTTCGCACTCACCATCAGCATGTTGCCGCCCTGGCCGATCTGCAGGCTCTCGTAATCGAGGTCCACGGAGATCACCGCGTCCCCGCCGAGTGCCGCACACTCGTTCTCCATCTCCTGAATCGCGATCTCCTTCGCCTTCCGCAGCTCCCGCTCGTACGCCGCGGACCGGCCGCCGACGATGTCGCGAATGCCCGCAAACAGGTCCTTGAAGATGTTGGCGCCGAGGATCGCCTCGCCGCTCACCATTCCCAGCACTTCATCGATCTCGCGGCCGGCCACGGCCGGTGTGGTCACTACCAGCATCGTCCTCCTCCGGGCGGAACGGCCGCGGCCAGCGCGGCTGTCGTGAGCCTCCATGGGGTCCGGAGACATAATCAGCCCTGTGCCCCTCCGCTGGCCAGTCCGACGGGTCGCGGAAACACGGACCGGGGCCCCGCCGTACGGAGCGGCATACATTCGTGCGCCTGCCCGCACGTCCACGTTCGAGACGGAGACCCGCTCATGCGTCGCCCGCTACGCCTTGCCGCCATCATCCTCGCGTCGCTCGCCGGAGTGCTCCTCCTGGTCATTGGCGGGATCTATGGCATGAGCGGCGCACAGATGCGCCGGACCTGGCCACTGCCGCCGACCGCCACATTCGAGGTGCGCTCCGACAGCGCGTCGGTCGAGCGCGGGCGACACCTCGTGCGTGCCGTGCTCAGCTGCGCGGAGTGTCACGGCGATGATCTGGGTGGCGAGCGGGTGGATGCGGGTCCGATCGGCGTCATGTCCACGCCGAACCTGACGTCGGGCGATGGCGGTCTCGCCGTCGAGTTCACCGTGTCGGACTGGGTCCGGGCGCTGCGCCACGGTGTGCGCCGGGATGGCACATCGCTGCTCGTCATGCCGAGCGAGACCTACACGCATCTGACGGACGCGGACATTGCGGCCGTGATCGCCTACATCCGTCAGGTGCCGCCCGTCGATCGGCACATGCCGCCCACTCGCCTGCGCCTGGTCGGCCGTGCGCTGCTCGCGGCCGGGAAACTGCCGCTGCTCGTCGCACCGAAGACGGCGGCGGACGCGCGGCGCACTCCGATCGCGCCGGGGCCGACCTCCGAATACGGGCGCTATCTGGCCGACGTCTCCGGCTGTCGCGGCTGCCACGGTCTCAACCTGTCGGGCGGATTCGTCGCCGGTCCGCCCGGCACACCCGAGGCCTCGAACCTGACGCCTGCCGGTATCGGCGACTGGACCGAGGAGGATTTCTTCCGGGCCATGCGCCAGGGCATCCGGCCGGACGGCAGCGCAATCGACGAGTTCATGCCGTGGCGCTATCTCGGCGGCATGACGGACGATGAGCTGCGTGCAATCCTGCTGTTCCTGCGCACGGTCCCGCCCATGGAGTCCGGCAACCGCTGAGGCGTGGTCCGGTCGCCTCGTCTCAGCGCGACCCGATCTCGATCTCGCGGCGCAGCACTCCGCCGCGCGTGGAATCGAGTCGCAGAGTCGCGCGCACCGGCCCGGTCCCGTAGGTGCGCACCGTGTATGTCACGGTGCTCGTGCGACCCGGCTCCGTCCAGCCGCTCCAGACCGCACCACCGCGCAGCTCCGGCTCGACGATCCGCGGCGCGCGACCCTGCTGGGCCGTGTCGCGCGCGAACGTCAGGAAGAGCCGATCCTCCGGCACGATCTTCACGAGCTGCGCCTGTCGTAGCGCGGTCGGCAGTCGGCCCTCGTTGCGCCACTGCACGCGCACCTCCCACGTCGTGCTGTCCGCAGCGTGCTGCCGCACCCGGCGCACGCGCACGTCCTGCCACGCCAGCTCGGGCAGCGCGTAGGCCATCTCGAGATTGAAGAGCGCCTGGCGGCTCGCCCAGTGCTCCAGCACGGACGGCGGACCGTTCTGCGAGAAGAACTTCGGGTGGAACCCGCCGATCTCTACTTCGCCGAAGACGGGGTGCCGGCCCGCCGTCCACGGCCTGAAGCCGCTACCGCCATTCTCGCGGTCATCCCAGATCAGGGCGTCCAGCTGATCGCGCTCACCATCCTCGTTCTCGTCGCGGAAGATGCCGCCGTTCCAGAGCTCGTCGCCGTACCAGATCGCGCCGTAGTAGAAGTAGCCGAAGTCGGGACCGTGACCGAACAGCGGATTCGGGTTGCCCTCCGGGTCGTTGCGCGTCGCATAGGTGTGGTACACATCGCCCGCCCAGGGGTAGCCGGTGATGCGCAGGCCGACGGTATCGAAGTGCTGGTAGTAGCGGAGATCCTCCGGATACATCCGGTCCCCGGGCATCGACGTCGATGGTGGCCGCAGGTGCATCGGTACCCGCGTGTCCATCGAGTTCACGACCGAGATGTTCGGATTGGCGAGCAGCCAGAGCACGACCGCCCGGGTCTCCGGCTCGCTCAGCGGGAACGCGCCCGCGCCGAACTGCGTGTAGCCTCTCCCGGTCGCGTCACCGCCGCTGTTCGGCCGCCAGTTCTCCGGGTAGTTTCGATGCAGGTCGAGGCCGCCGATCCCGTCCTCGTTGAAGCGGCCGTCGCCATCGTTGTCGATGCCCTCGCTCATCACCCGCCAGACGGCCGTCTCGCCATCGCGGGCGCGCCGCAGCAGGCGACCGCTCGGATCACGCTCATCCGGTACCATCGTCGGCTGCACCGTGTCCGCGCCCGTCATCGTCGGCTTCCACCGCATCTGGTAGATGACGCCATCCCCGTCGAGATCGTCCGCCTCGTCCTCGTCGAACAGGCCGTCGCCGTCGTTGTCGACGGGCCGGACCGTACTGCGGTTCGCCATGGCGGTATGGAGGTAGAAGTTCGATCCGTCGGGATTGTTCTGCGGGCGCAGCGTGATCGCCTTCGTATCGAGCAGCCGCGTGATGCGCGGGTCGCGGCCGTAGTTCTCGATCAGGTGCTTCGCCAGCCAGAGGACGGACTCCGATGAGGTGATCTCGCCACTGTGCCTGCCGCCCTCGAAGTAGGCCGCCGGCTTGTCTTCCTTGCGACCGGTGGACCGGTTCGTCAGCGTCATCTGGAGGATGGGTCGACCCTCATAGCTGCGGCCGACTTCGTACAGCTCGACGATCTCCGGATGCTGCTCGGCCCAGCGCCGCAGCCACGCATACATCACGTCGACCGTGTGGTATCGGTCGAACGTCAGCACCTCGTCCGCCTCGTACTGCACCTGCGGGTGCGCGTGACGCCTGAAGTAGCTGACACCGTGACGCTCGGGACGCAGATGATACCAGCTGTCGTTGCGCTCCGCTTCGGCCGGTACCGCGTCCTGCATCTGTGCCTCCGCCGGCGCGGACGCCATCGCTGAAGCGATCAGGATGAGCGCGAGGTTCCTCGACATGGGTTCTCCGTGGGTGTCTGAGAGGTGGGAGCCACCGCGGCATTATGGCCCGCCGCGGCGCACTGTCAAGCAAACGCTCTCGTCTTCGTTGATTTTACCGCGCGCACCGCGGCATCTTGTGTCGGCGGCCGGCACAAATCTCCCGACAACGGAACTCCATGGCGCGGTGCGTCGTCGCGATCCTGCTTCTCGTTCCGGCGGCGCGGTGCACGCCGCGGGCGGGCCTCTGAGCCGCATGCGAGTCGTGCCGCTCGGCGATACGGCGCTGCTCGTCGAGCTCGGTGATGGCATCGACGCGGCCACGCACGCCCTCGTGCGCGCAGCGTTCGACGCGCTCTCAGCCGCCGGGCTGCCGGGCGTGCGCGATGTCGTCCCGGCGTACACGGGCATCGCCGTGCACTACGACCCGCTCGCCTTTGCGGGCGTGGGTCCATTGCCGTACGACGCCGCGAGGCGCACCATTCTGGACGTGCTGGGCAGGATCCGGCCAGCGGACGCGGCCTCCGGCCGCACGGTCGAGATTCCGGTTCACTACGGCGGCGCCGATGGTCCGGACATCGAGCACGTCGCGCACCACACCGGCCTGTCCGTGGACGAGGTCATCGCGCTGCATGCGGGCACCGAGTACACGGTGTACGTGATCGGCTTCGCACCCGGCTTCCCGTTCCTGGCCGGACTGCCGCCGCGGCTCGCAACGCCGCGCCGGGCCTCGCCGAGATCTTCGGTGCCCGCCGGGTCGGTCGGGATCGCCGGTCTGCAGACGGGCGTCTATCCGCTCGCGACGCCCGGCGGCTGGAACCTCATCGGACGCACCGCGCAGCGGCTGTTTCTGCCGGAACGTGATCCGCCGGCGCTGCTGCGCATTGGCGACCGGATTCGTTTCGTGCCGGTGAGCGGCGTGTGATCCGCGTCGCGCGTGCCGGACTGCTGACGACAGTGCAGGACCTCGGCCGGACCGGGATGCAACGGCACGGGATCATTGGCGCGGGCCCGATGGATGCGGCGGCGCACCGGATCGCGAACCTGCTCGTCGGCAACGACCCGGGTGCGGCGACGCTCGAGGCCACGATGATCGGGCCCGTGCTCGAGATCGACGCGGACGTGCTGCTCGCGGTCACCGGTGCCGATCTCGGCGCGAGCCTCGACGACCGAACGCTGCCGCTGTGGTGCCCGGTCGTCGCGCCACGGGGCAGTGTGCTCGCGTTCAGCAGCGCGCGCGCCGGGTGTCGGGCGTATGTCGCGATCGCGGGCGGCATTGATGTCCCGGCCGTGCTCGGCAGCCGATCGACCGACCTGATCGCCGGCATCGGCGGGGTCGAGGGTCGCGCGCTCACGGCCGGTGACACGCTGCCGATCGGCGCGGCGAGTCAGGCGGCGGGCGGCATCCGTGATCGCATTCGCGCCGCGCCTGATGCCGTGCGCAGCGCGGGCCGCAGCCTGCTCCCGCGCTATGGTCGCGAGCCGGTCCTCCGTATTCTGCGCGGACCCGAGCACGAGCGGTTCACGGCGGAATCGCGGCGGCTGCTGTGCGCGGAGCCGTTCGAGGTGAGCGCGCAGTCGAATCGCATGGGGATCCGGCTGACCGGCGCCGCACTGCGACTGGAGGGGGCCTACGACCTGGTCTCGTCGCCGGTCTCGACCGGCACGATCCAGGTGCCGCCATCGGGTGAGCCGATCGTCCTGATGGCAGATCACCAGACGGTCGGCGGCTATCCGAGGATCGGCAGCGTGATCACGGTCGACCAGCCGCTCATCGCGCAGGCCGCGCCCGGCAGCCGGCTGCGGTTCCGCGAAGTGGACATGCCCGAGGCGCAGTCGCTGTATCTGGAGCGGGAGCGTGACCTCCGCATCTTCGCCGAAGCGCTCCGGTTCCATTACTCGTGAACGACGCCATGCTGACTCTGGATCTGAACTGTGACATGGGCGAGGGCGCCGGCAGCGACGCGGAGCTGATGCCGCATGTCACGTCCGTGAACATTGCCTGCGGTGGCCACGCCGGTGATGAGACCGTGATGCGTGATACGCTGCTGCTCGCGCTGCAGCACGGTGTGGCCGCCGGCGCGCATCCCGGATATCCGGATCGGGAGGGATTCGGCCGCCGCCGCATGGACATGACGCCGCGCGCGATCTACGACAGCGTGCTGAGCCAGATCGCGGCGCTGCTGGAGACCGCGCGTCTGGTCGGGGTACCCGTCGTGCACGTGAAGCCGCACGGCGCGCTCTACAACGATGCGGCGGCGGACTCGCATGTCGCCCGCGCGGTCGTGCGCGCCGTGCACGACACAGACCCCGCGCTGCTCGTGTACGGCCTCGCGGGCAGCACGCTCATCACGGAGACCGAGCGCGTCGGGCTCCGCGGCATCAGCGAGGCGTTCGCGGACCGGGGCTACCAGCCGGATGGTACGCTCATGCCCCGCGCTCTCTCGGGTGCGCTCATCGATGATCCCGAGGCCGCGGCCGCCCGCGTGCTGCGCCTCGTCACCACCGGGAAGCTCCGGTCCAGCGGCGGCAGCGACATCACGATCCGCGCGGAGACCGTCTGCATCCACGGCGATGGCCCGAACGCGGTCGCGATCGCGCGCGAGGTGAGGCGCGTGCTGAGTGCCGCGGGCATCCAGCTCGCTGCACCAGCCGCATGATGCAGAGCACCAGCGCGCCGGCGCTGCGCGCGCGGTCCGCCGCGCTGACCGGCGCCGCGTTCCTCATGGCGACCTCGGCCGTCGGCCCGGGATTCCTCACCCAGACGACGGTCTTCACGGCGCGACTCGGTGCGAGCTTCGGCTTCGCGATCCTGATGTCCGTGCTGCTCGATGTCGCCGCGCAGCTGAACATCTGGCGTGTCATCGCCGTCGGCGAGCGCCGCGCTCAGGACATTGCCAATCTCGTGCTGCCCGGACTCGGCCACCTGCTCGCTCTGCTCATCGCGTTCGGCGGGCTCGCGTTCAACGTCGGCAACATCGCGGGGACCGGTCTCGGTGCCAACGCACTCCTCGAAGTCGATCCCCGGCTCGGCGCCGCGGCAAGCTGCGTGGTCGCGGTATCGATCTTCATCGTGCGCGAGGCGGGCCGTGTCATGGACCGCTTCACGCAGACGCTCGGCCTGGTCATGATCGCGCTGATGCTCTACGTGATGATCACGTCCGCTCCGCCGTTCGGCGAGGCCGTCGCCCGCACCGTGTGGCCCGTGCAGATCGGCACGCTCGAGATCGTCACGCTCGTGGGCGGCACCGTCGGAGGATACATCACGTTCGCCGGCGGACACCGCCTGCTCGATGCCGGAGTGCACGGCGTCGCTGCCCTGCCCGAGGTCCGGCGCAGCGCCCTCACGGGCATCGGCGTCGCCACGCTCGTCCGCGTCACCCTGTTCCTCGCCGCGCTCGGCGTGGTCGCGGGCACGGACATCCTGTCCGCCGCGAACCCGCCCGCTGCCGTGTTCGAGGCGGCCGCCGGCAGTGCCGGCCGGCGGATGTTCGGCATCGTGATGTGGGCAGCCGCGATCACGTCCGTCGTCGGCGCGTCGTACACCTCCGTATCGTTTCTTCGATCGACCGTCCCCATCGTCGACCGGCGGCCGCAGGTCGCGACGGTCCTGTTCATTCTTTTGTCGACCCTCATCTTCCTCGCAGTCGGGCGGCCCGTTCGACTGCTGATCCTCGCCGGTGCGGTGAACGGCATGATCCTGCCGCTCTCCCTCACCGTGATGCTCGTGGCTGCGCACCGTCGCGTCGTCGTTGGCGAGTATCGTCACCCGCGCGGGCTCACGGTCGCCGGCGCCCTGACGGCGCTGCTCATGAGCGCGCTCGGCGCCTGGACGCTCACGCGCGAGCTGCCCCGCCTCTTCGCGTGATATCAACGCTTGACCGGGCCGCGTCCGCCGGGCGTATATCAGGGGAAGGAGGAGCCTCTGCCGCGGCCGGGCCGATCCCGCAGCGGGGGTGGATGCGGCGAGTCGCGACGTGCGACCCGCGTACGTGTGGACGCCTACCCGCCCGATGAGCTCGAGATGACCGACGCGCGAAGCTGGATCCTCGCCGAGACCAACTGGGAATCCGTCCGCAGCGCACCATTCGACATCGCCGTGCTGCCCTGGGGCTCGACGGAGGCCCACAACTACCACCTGCCGTACGGCACCGATACGATGCATGCCGTGCACGTCGCGGAGCTGGCCGCACGCAACGCCGTGGAACGCGGTGCGCGCATCCTGGTGCTCCCGCCGATCCCGTTCGGCGTCCAGACCGGGCAGCTCGACATTCCGTTCTGCATCAACATGAACCCGAGCACGCAGGCGGCGATCCTCGGCGATGTCGTCGCATCGCTCGAGCCGCACGGACCGAAGGCGCTGGTGGTCATGAACGGGCACGGCGGCAACGATTTCAGGACCCTGATTCGCGAGCTGCAGCCGCGCACGCGGCTCTTCCTGTGCACGGTCAACTGGTGGACCAGTGTGGATGCCGGCGCCTACTTCGACGACCCCGGCGACCACGCGGGCGAGCTCGAGACGAGCGTTCTGCTGCACATGTCGCCGCAGCTGGTACGACCGCTCGATCAGGCGGGTGCGGGAAACGAGCGGCGGTTCCGCATCGCCGCCCTGCGCGAGGGCTGGGCGTGGGCACCGCGCCAGTGGACGCGGGTAACCGACGATACCGGCGTCGGCGATCCGCGTGCAGCGTCGGCAGCGAAGGGCGCGGCGTTTCTGGGCGCAGCAGTCGAGCGGGTGGCGGAATTCCTCGTCGAGCTGGCGGCGAGCGATCCGGATGACCTCTACGCCGCTGAGCCGTAGCTGCGCGGGGCGGGGATCCATCACGAGGGGGAGACGGATGCAGCTGGGCGGCTTTCATCACCTCACGGCGATCACGGCGAGCGTTCGCGAGAACTACCACTTCTACACGCGTGTGCTCGGCATGCGGCTCGTGAAGCGCAGCGTGAATCAGGACGATGTCAGCGCGTATCACCTGTTCTACGCTGACGGTGCGGGCAGTCCGGGCACCGACATCACGTTCTTCGACTGGAGCATGCCGCGCGAGCGACGCGGCACGCACAGCCTGGTGCGAACGCAGCTGCGTGTGCAGGGTGAGTCACTCGAGTGGTGGGCGCGCCGGCTCGCCGACGAGAACGTGACGTCGACCGGCATCATCGAGCGCGACGGTCGCGCCACGATCGACTTCGAGGATCCCGAGGGGCAGCGGCTGTCCTTCGTCGACGACGGCGGCAGCGGTGATGAGCCCGTCCCGTGGGAGCGCAGCCCGGTGCCGGCCGCGCATCAGGTACGCGGCCTGGGACCGATCATCATGAGCGTGCCCGACCTCGGTCCGACGGAGGCGATCCTCGTTCACGTCATGAACATGCGGCGAGTCCGCGACTACGCGCATCCGCAGAGCTCGCTGAACCAGGTGCACGTCTACGAGATGGGACCGGGCGGCCCGGGCGCGGAGCTGCACGTCGCGATTCAGCCGGACCTGGCGATCGCGCGGCAGGGCGCCGGCGGGGTCCATCACGTTGCGTTCCGGACACCGACGTTCGAGGAATACGACGCCTGGATCGCACGGGTCGGAGGAGCGGGCGTGCCGCACAGCGGACCGATCGATCGCTTCTACTTCCGCAGCCTCTATTTCCGCGAGCCGAACGGCGTGCTCTTCGAGATCGCCACCGACGGACCGGGCTTCGCCGTGGACGAGAATCCACAGACGCTCGGCGAGCACATCGCACTGCCGCCGTTCCTCGAGCCCCACCGCGACCGGATCGTCGCGGCGCTGAAGCCGATCGAGTGAGGCGCGCCCTATTGCGTCCGCCGGCGCGCCGCGCCGCGGCTCCGTGGCTGGCCGCGCTGCTGACCGCGTGCGGGGCGCGGCCGGCACCGCCGCTCATGCCCGACGACTTCACGCTCCAGGGGGTGCCCGTCGAAAGCGACTCCGCAGAGCTGAGGCTCACGTTCGGCGCGCCGGACTCCGTAACCCTGTCGGACAACCCGTTCACGAGTGATGCGCCGCTCGCCACGTGGCACTATGACGGCTTCGAGATCCGCTTCGCCGGGGAGTCCACACCGGCGGGATATCTGGTGAGCGAGCCGGGGGAGCGGACGGCACGCGGCATCGGCGTGGGCGATCCCGCCCGCCTCGCGATCCGGCTCTACGGCGAGCCGGATGCGCGTCATGCGCCGAGCTGGACCTGGATCGATGACGCCGACCCCACGACCCTGCGCGTCATCGATGTCGTCATCGCAGCGGATACGGTGCGCAGGTTATACATCGGACGCGTGGTGAACTGACCATCAGCGCGCGGCCTCGCGTATGCGCCGGATGACCGCACCTTCCCGCAGCCGGTCGACCACGTCCATGCCGCGCGTCACCACGCCGAACACCGTATACTCGTGGTCGAGACGTACGTTGTCGACGAGGTTGATGTAGAACTGCGCGTCGCCCGTGTCGCGGCCGCGCGTCGACAGGCCCACCGTCCCGCGCCAGTTCGGTTCGCCCAGCTCGTCACGCGTGTATGGACCATCACCGCTGTACTCGTTCGCGCCCGGACTGCCGCCCTGCACCACGAAGTTGTAATCCGCGCGATGGATCGTGAGGCCATCGTAGTAGCCGGCGCGCGCGAGCCTCGCGAAGCGGGCGGCGTTCGTCGGCGCGTCGAACGGCATCAGCCGAATCGCGATCTCGCCGCCATCCTGCATCACGAGCACGAACGTGCTGCGCGCCAGTTGCGCGGCCTCCCGGTACGTGGGCAGCGGGAGGCGCGGCAGCGGCCGCACCACGCCTGACACGCGGCTGCCGGTCCACTGCTCGAGGATGCGGGCCGCCCGCGCGACGATCCGGTGATCGAAGTCGGACAGATACGGCCGGATCCGGTTACTGTGACTCGCACTGCCGAGCTCCTCGATGCGCTCGAGCAGCGCGACACGGGCGTCGCGCGAGGTTTCGCGCTGCAACGCGGTGACGCGGTCCAGTGCATCCAGCAGTCGGGGCAGTGCGTCGGGATGGGTCGTGCCTTCCAGCGCGGCAGCAGCGGCCATCAGCAGCTCGCTCTCCGTCGTCGCGAGCTGCGCGACATACACGGAATCCGCCGCGTGCCCGATGGTCGCCGCGAGTCCGGCCACGACCGCCGTGCGCACGTTCGCGCTCGTGTCGCGAACGAGTCGGTGGAGCAGGGCCGCGTCGCGGACGTGCCGCGCGGCGTGGGCGGCGTACACGCGTGCGAACGCGCTCGGATGCCGCGCGAGCGCGTGGATCCGTGCTCCCGCTCGCTCCGCATCCGTGACCGCGAGCGCGACGGTGGCCTGTGCGCCGCGGTGCCAGTCGTACGCGCCCGTCCCTGTCCGCGCCGCGATCGAATCGAGGAGCGGCACGTGCGCCGCCGCGCGGCACTGCGCTCCGAGCAGCAGGATCGCAGCCTTCGCTACGTGCACGCTGCTGTCGCGTGCGGCCGTGGCCACGGCGGTGCAGCCCCGATCGGGTGCATCGGCCAGACGCGCTGCGTACATGACGAGCGCCGCGTGCCGTACGGCGGCGTGCGGATCGGCGAGCGCGGGGCCGAGCAGGCGACGGGCGAGGGCACTATCGCGGACCGACCGGAACGCTGCCGTGGCCTCGCGCCGGACCTGCGGGTCCGGATCGCGCAGCGCGGCGCGCAGCGTCCGCTCGTCGGCAGCCGCGATCGCGCCGAGATGCGGCCGTCGAGCGGCTCTTGCGGCGGTTTCAGATTGCGCCGCTGACTGAGTAGGTCTCCGCCCGGACGGTCGATCTCCTGCGCCGATCTCGGCTCAGCCAGGGATTCCA